>NZ_JBVJPM010000022.1:0-119522 GCF_055582645.1 Streptomyces sp. NPDC107517
GCCTGCGGGACATGGCGGTGTTCGGGCCAAAAGCACGCGCCCTGATCCTGGAGCAGATCGCCGCTCTCGGGTGACTCCCGCGCAACTTCGCGCAACTTCATAGAGGGTCGACTCGCCACTTCCCTAGCTTGAAACGCATCAGCCGGAAGTGATCGACCCTTGGGGGCGCGCGGTGATCGAAGTTGAGCAGGAAAGAAGATTCCACGCCGAGGCACTGCCTCTGGACCTCGAACAGCTTGACGCGGACGTGCAGTGGGCGCTCCAGATCCGGCTGGAGCTGCCGGACAAGCAGCGCGTTGCGACACGCGTCCTGCGCCTGCGCGGACAGTTGGCCGAGGTCATCGAGTCCGGAGTCATCGACAAGGACGACCCCACCCTCGGAGGGTTGTTCGCCACCGCGCACCGGCTGATCTCCCACCCCGTGCCGCCAGGGCAGATGTCGCACACCGATGCGTACGAGCACCTGCGGCACCTGGGCAACAACGCGCGCGCCGTCGCAGCGATCTACCGGATGCGCCGTGCCCGCGCCAACCGCGAGAAGGGACAGACGGCATGACCGACACCTCGACGCCGATCAAGCGGACCGACCCCCGCAAGGTGTGCTCGAAGGAGTTCTTCGAGCGCATCACGGACCGGCTCGTCAACGAGCACCCGACGTTCGATCGGGCGCTGGCCGAGCGGATCACCAAGCAGGGCCTCGCCTACCTGTACACCGCCGCCCGTACTGGGGAGCTGCTGTCGCCGTCACCGATGGTGGACCTCGCATGGCACGCGATGATCCTGCACACCCGCGAGTACGCCGACTGGTGCGATGAGTTCGCCGGTCACTTCGTGCACCACATTCCCGAGGACGCTGCCGTCGACCGCAGCGAGGCCGCCAGCGCACGCACCCGTACGGTCGCCGCGATCACTGCTCAAGGATTCACGGTGGACAAGGAGTTGTGGCCTGCCTTCACGGAAAAGTGCAACCAGTGCCACGCCGGGTGCCACGACAGCCCGAAGTAGCAGCGCTACCCTCGCCCGCCTGCACCCTCCCCGGGGTGTGGACGGGCCCGAACATGAGGCAGGGCGGAAGAGCATGAGCCAAGGCGCGTGGGACGTCTACGCAACGACCAAAGGCCCAGGGCGGGCAGTGAACTCCGCAGGCGATTCAACGTGGTTCAACTGGACGCAATATGCGGACCACGGACCCGGCGTGGAACTTCTCGGCACGCCGGACAGCGCCCTGGACCTGGGCTGTGGGACGGGCCGCAACGCCGCGCATCTGGCCACTGTCGGGGTGCGGACAGTCGGCGTCGATGTCGCCGGCGCCCGCGTCGAGCAGGCGCAGGAGCAGTGGAAGGGCCTACACCGGGTGGCGTTCGTGCAGGCGGACGCGCTCGCGTATCTGGAGTCGGCGCCGTGGTTCGACGCGGTGTACTCGGTGTTCGGCGCGCTCTGGTTCACCGACCCGGCCCACCTGTTGCCCGCGATCTATGAACGTCTCACTCCGGGCGGGGTACTGGCCTTCTCCCAGGAGCCGCCCATCGCAGGGTGCTACGGCCCCCAGGGAGTCTACGTGCGCGGCACGGACGGGAAGCCGCATGCAATCCGGCGGTGGGCGTACGAACCCGGTGTGTGGGCTCACGTCCTGGAACGCTTCGGGTTCAGCGAGGTTCAGGCCGGCATCGTGCCCGCTCCCGACGGCGAAGACCTGGGCACACTGCTGGTCACCGCACGCCGCTGATTCGCGCGTCGTCAGCCTCTCCCGGGTCGTCGCGAGTCGCATGTTGGCCAAGGCGAATCTTGGGCGCTGGTGTTCGACCGTCCGCTCACCCAGGGCTCACACGGGAGAGCGGGCCGGACCGGGTGCACTGCAAGAACGCTGCGGTGCACCCAGCCGCTGTCGGCACGCTATGCGTCTGGCCCGAGTGAGGCGAGGTCGTAGGCGTTGCTGATGGTGCTGTAGCCGTCCGATGTCAGGTTGACGTGGTCACCGGCATCGAAGTCCGCGGGTGCCGCGTCGTTGCCCAGTTTCAGTGCCTGCGGGTCTGCCGTGCTCGCCGCGTCGGTGACTGCCACGACCGACTCGGCGTCCACGTAGTTCACCGTGGGTGAGGTGAAGTCGAGTTGGTCGGTGATCCAGGTGTTGGTGTCGATGCGGTTCTGGTCGACTGTCGCCGTGCAGGCGCTGTAGCCGTCGCAGGGCGTCAGTGTCGTGAAGATGACCTTGATGCCCCAGCCCTTGAGCTGGTCGCGTAGCAGTGTGAGTGCGCTGTCGATGTCGACGTCGTCGTGGCCTGCGGCGATGTCCTCCAATCCTTGTGTGACCACGACGGTGCGTATGCCGGGGATCGAGAGTACGTCCCGGTCCAGGCGGGTGAGCGCTGCGCGGCCTCCGGCGCCTGCGCCCTGGTCTGTGCCGAGGTAGTTGTTCTCGATGCCGGAGGCCACGACGCCGTAGACCGGGACGCCGTCGGTGTTGTTGCGCAGCCGGTACGCCATCCACTGGTTGAAGCGTGGGGTGTTGTAGCCTGCCGTGTTGCCGGTGGTGCGGGTGTTGATGAGGCCGTCGCCGAGCACGGAGACCGCGGGCCGGTGGTCGGTGGTGGTGACGTCGACTGCGGTGAGGATGTCGGCGAAGCGGCCCGAGACTGTGCCTGTCCCGCTGAATGCCGTGTTGGCCGTGTCCGTGGTGTGGTCGCCGCTGCCGACGGCGCTGACGTAGCTGAGCGTGTCGGTGGCAGCCCAGGGGTGCATGACCAGGTAGTTGACCTGGTTCACCAGGTGGATGCTGGTCGTGATCGACCCGCCCTGGGCGACTGTCATGGGGATCGGATCGCTGTAGAGTTCGCCGCCCTCCGGGATGACCGCAGACTTGCTTCCAGCGAAGGTCACGTCCACCGGTGTGGATGTCACCGTGGCGCCGTTACCGTACGGAGCTACGGTGACGTGGTCGAGGGTCAGCGGGTCGGTGCCCAGTGCGTTGGACAGCCGCAGCCGCACGCTGTCGCCGCCGGCGCTGGTCTGGGTGACCTCGCGGAAGGTCTGGTTGCTGAAGGCGCCTATGTCGGAGAAGCGGAACCGCTCTTCGGTGGGTGCGCTCCAGGTGCCGGTCCAGGCGGCGCCGCCCGAGGCCGTGGTCGTGTCGCGGAGGGACATGCCGATGATGTGCAGCCCAGGCACGTATTTGCGGGCTGCATCGGCCAGGTCGGGCAGTGTCACCGAGTCGACGGTGGCGCCGGCTTTGAGCGGTACCGCGAAGGCGTAGATGTTGGTGCTGCGGGTCTCCTGGGCGCTTGGGGTGTTGCGGTGCAGCAGGGTGACCGCGGCCAGGGTGTCGGAGCCGTACACCCAGTCGGGCATGGTCAGGTAGTAGGGCTGTGCGGTGCCGTCCCCGTAGGTGATGGCGCCGGTCGGGGTCACGCAGTCCTCGTAGGTGCCGTTGCCCAGGCTGCAGTTGGTGGCCGAGGTGTCGGTGTTGTCGGGGACGACGGGGCTGGTGGTGTCGCCGCCCTGGTGCTCGGAGCCGACGAACCCATAGGTGGAGAAACCGAGGAAGACCAGAGCCTGGCCGCTCTTGCCGTTCATCTGGATGGTCTGGTTGGCGGCCATCACGTTGTCCCCGCCGGTGGAGCCGAAGGTGGGCAGGGTGAAGGTGGCGCCGTCCACGGTGACCTTGCCGCCGGGCTGCCAGCCCGCAGACTTGAGGTCCTGGAGCGAGAGCGTGGCGCCATTTCCGTCGGCGTCGGCGGTTGTGTGGTTGCTGTCGTCGGTGGTGGCGGTGTTGTTGAAGGCCGCCTGCAGGCTGGTGTACGTCTTGGTGGCGTGCCCGAGCGCGGTGAACTCGTACTGCTGCTGCGAGGAGACGTTGCCCGCGGAGTCGACGGCGTAGACGTAGAGCGTGTGTGTGCCGGGTGCGACCGGGGTGACGGTGATCGTGGCGGTGTTGTTGCTCGCCGTCTTGGTCTGCGTGGATGGGGTGTTGGACGTGGGCGGGGCGGCGTCGAGGCGGTAGAGGAACTTGGCGGCGTTGTTGCCGTTGGTGCCAGGGTCCACGGAGACGGTGAAGTTGCCCGGGGTGCCGGCCGCGGTGGCGCCGGGGGAGTCCTCCGGATAGAGGCTGTCGGCCGTCTTGACGGTCGGCTGTGCAGGGCTGTGCAGGTCGACGGTGAAGTGGCAGGTGGCTGAGGTGGCGGAGGTGTCCTTGCCGTCCGTCGAGGTGACCTTCCAGCTGACCACGCTGCCGTCGGCGAGGCCGCTCATGAACGTGGAGGGCAGCTGCTTGGGTGCGTTGGCGCCGCTGGCGACCGTGGCGCTGGTGGTCGTGGTGGCCGAGCCGCTGCCGACCCAGTAGGAGTACGTGGCTGCCAGGGCGTCCTTGTCGCCGTCGCTGACGACGGCGTTGAGGGTGGGTGGGGTGGTGGCCAGGGTCTTGCCGACGATCGGGTACGGGGTGGCCGTGCCACAGCCGAGCGAGGTGGAGCCGACCTTGGTGGCCAGGGTGCCGGGCTTGCTGGGTATGTGGTTGTAGGTGATGGACATCGACGGGTTGTTGTCAAAGCGCTTGAAGTAGTTGCCGTCGCTGCTGCTGTTCTGGCTGTTGACCAGGGCGAAGGTCCAGCTCTTCCAGTGCGCCGAGGCACCCTTGGCGATCGTGGAGGTCACGGAGAAGCCACCGGAGGGCTCGCTCGTGCAGGCCGGGCCGAAGCTCTTGGTGGCCAGCTTGCTGGTCAAGGACGGCTTGGCATCCCACCTGGTCGACGAGCTGATCGCACCGGACCAGTAGAGGTAGATGTCGGACGACAGGCTGCAGCTGGCGGAGTAGTTCTCCTTGGCGTCCACCGTGGCCGAGACGATGTGCGTGCCCCAGATGTTTGAGGGTACGGCCAGCTGGAAGTACGAGCGCTCGACGCCGATGCAGCCGGACCAGCTGTTGTAGCCGACGCCGGGGTCGCCGTACTGCGTGGAGTCGTAGTTTTTCGCGGTGGGGCAGCCCTGCTGGGTCTCCACGTAGTGCTGCTTGGAGCCGTTGGCGTAGTGCGGGTTCCAGGTCGGGTCGATGAAGACCGGATACGTGGTGTGATCGCCGGTGAGCAGCTTGGCGTCGGGGACGAGGGACAGCGTCCGGCCGTGCAGCCGGCCCTGGACGCGGGCCACCCGGGCCTTGGGGGCGGGACCCGCTTCTGGGGCGGTGTTCTGCGCGCCGATGCCGCTGGAGTCCCACATGGCCGGCTGCGGGGCGCTGAAGAGCACCCGTCCGTCCGGGGTGGTCGCGGCGAGGTTGCTGTGGCCGTCGTCGGTGACGGTGACGCCCTTGGTCTGGGTGGCCAGGGCGAGTTGGGCGAGTGCGGGGTTGGCCGCGGCCTTGGCGTTCTTGACGACGAGGACCTGCGACCAGCCGCCTTGGGTGTCGGCGGTGACCTTGAGGTCCACGCCGGGCAGCACGCCCGGGTAGGTCACGCTCGCGCCGGAGGCGTGCGGGGTCGGCAGCGCGTGCGGCCAGGACACGGCGAGGGATGCCTTGCCCTTGGTCATAGTGGCGAGGGGGGTCGTGCCGCCGCCGGAGAAGACGAGCGGCTCGGCGGCCGCCCTTGGGCTCCATGTGCCGTCCGTGTTGCGCTTGAGGGTGGCGTCCACCGGGACCCAGCGGTGAGTCTTGCGCACCCGTACGGGCAGCAGGCTGGAGTCGTAGGTGACGGTGCCCGAGGGGTTGGCCGTCGTGGTGGCGGTCTCGGTGGTCAGGGCGTCGACACGGACCGGCTCGCCGGTTGCTGCGGCCTGCTTCTGGGCGCTGGTCAGCGCCGTCTGCTCGGTTGTCGTCAGGCCGTCGTCGGACGGACGCAATGAGCCGCTCGGCGCCGGCGGCTTCGTGTCATCCGCCGGTGCCGGAGTCAGGTCTGGCTGGCCGGCGTTGACATCCGCGACGGAGCCCGGAACGGAGTCGGCCGCGGCCGGCTGAGCGGCGAGTGGAGCCAGGCAGAGTGCGCTGACCGTGGCAAGGACCAGGAGCCGGCCCGGTATTCGCGGGCTCTTTCTGAATGGACCGCCGGAGGAATGTAGGCGGAAACGGTCGGACATCTGCCCCCCCAAATTGAGTCCGAGTGAAAAGCGCCTAAGGGCGCGAGGGAGGCTACCCGCAATCACGTCAAGGCGACAACTGTCCAAGGAGAGGAGACACCGTGTTATGGATTCACCGGACGTGTGGATGATGTGTGCAACTTTGCTATCTGGTGGGCCAGTTGGGTCCCTTGTTGGGCAATCGGTCCCGTTCATGGGGAGGCTGATGCATTTGACCTCCAGTTTTGGTCGAACAGAGGGCGATGCGTGGCGATATCTATACCTCTTGAACATGTAAAGGAGCTATGAAGGCTGGTCTTGACCTGCTCCAATATCTCTTCGGCAGCCATGCTGGAATTGGGGGGTCCGGAGTGCGTCGGAATTCATGGTGGCGGATTTATAGAAAGACCATGCGGATACGCAAGGCACCTGCTTTGTGGATCGTCGCAATAGGCACGCTCGGTCTTCTCGTCGGGCTTCTCACGCCCGTAGACGCACTCGCCGCCGGACACCGCGCGAACCACCTCGTCAAGGCCAAGAAGGAACGGCCGGTGCCCGTCTCACCGGTCAAGGGCAAGCCGGCGAAAGTGCCGCACATGGCGCGCTGGAGCGCCGCCCAGGCACACAGGGCCTGGCCCGCCAAGGGGGCAGCCGGCGTAGTGGTCCCCGCACATGGTGCCGCCGCAGCGCGGGCCGACGGAGTCCCGGTGACCGTTGCGTCGGCGAGGGGCGCGCGTCGGGTGGATGCGGGAACCCGCGTGCACGTGTCATTGCCGGGGCAGACAGCCGCGCAGCAACTCGGCGTGCACGGCGTGGTCTTCACCGTGCAGCCGGACAACGGCACTTCGGGTGGTACCGCCCAAGTGGGTCTGGACTACTCGGCGTTCAAGGACGCCTACGGCGGCGACTGGGCCGGCCGGCTGCGCCTCGTACGGCTGCCGGCTTGCGCGCTGACCACCCCGCAAGCCGCCGCATGCCGCAAGCAGACCCCGTTGACCTCGACCAACGACACGAAGACCCAGACGGTTTCGGCCGACGTCTCGCTGTCCACCTCCACCACGGCGCAGCCGATGGTGCTCGCGGCGGAGGCGAACACCTCGGGCGGCGGCGGCAGCTACGGTGCCACGTCCCTGGCCTCGTCCGGGCAGTGGTCGGCCGGTGGTTCGAGCGGCGCCTTCAGCTACTCGTATCCCGTCTCGGTGCCCGACGTCCCCGGCAGTCTGGCCCCAAGTATCTCCCTGGACTACAGCTCGCAGAGCGTGGACGGGCGCACCTCTTCGACGAACGCCCAGTCCTCGTGGATCGGCGACGGCTGGGACTACTCGCCCGGCTTCGTCGAGCGCAGTTACTCCTCCTGCTCCGACGACGCGGCGAACGGCACGCCGAAGACGTCTGACGAGTGCTGGGCGGACGATGTCGACACGCTCACGCTGTCGCTGAACGGCTCGTCCAGCACGCTCGTCCACGACGACGCCACGAACACCTGGCACCCGCAGGGCGACGGCGGCGAGAAAATCCAGATCAAGACCGACACGGTCAACGGCGACAACGACAACGAGTACTTCGTCGTCACCACCGCAGACGGCACGCAGTACTACTTCGGCAAGAACCGCCTGCCGGGCTGGGCGTCGGGCAACGCGACCACCAACTCGGTGTTCACAACGCCCGTGTACGGCAACGACACCGGCGAGCCGTGCCACGCCGCCGCCTTCGCCGACTCCTGGTGCCAGCAGGGCTACCGGTGGAACCTCGACTACACCGTGGACCCGCACGGCAACGCCATCAGCTACTGGTACACGCCCGAGACCGACTACTACGGCCGGGACAACTCCACCACCCCCACCCCGTACACCCGCGACGGCGTCCTTTCCAAGATCCAGTACGGGCAGTTGGCGGGGAAGGTCTACGACAGCACCGCCCTCGCGACCGGCCAGGTGTTCTTCGACTCCTCGGAGCGCTGCCTGCCCGACTCCAGCTTCGACTGCGCGTCGTCCAAGATGACAACGGCCAACGCCTCGCACTGGCCGGACGTCCCCGTCGACCAGACCTGTGCCTCCTCGGGCACCTGCAACAACCACGGCCCGGCCTTCTTCACCGCCAAGCGCCTGACGGGGATCCGCACCCAGATCCTGGTCGGCACCTCCTACCAGAACGTGGACGCCTGGGCGCTGACCCACTCATTCCCGTCGACCGGGGACACCACCACCCCGTCGCTGTGGCTGAGCCAGATCGTGCACACTGGCAAGGACGGCGGAAGCCTAGATCTGCCTCCGGTGAAGTTCGCCGGGCAGGCACTGGCCAACCGAGTGGACGGGCTGGACGGCTACCAGCCGATCACCCGCTACCGGATGACCACGGTCACCACCGAGTCCGGCGAAGTGATCACGGTCAACTACACCGGGCCCCAGTGCCATCGCGCGGGCACCCAGGTGCTGCCCTCCAGCGAGGACGGCAACACCTACCGCTGCTACCCGCAGTACTGGACGCCGCCGGGCCAGACGTCGCCGCAGCTGGACTGGTTCAACAAGTTCGTCGTCAACTCCGTCACCGCACAGGATCCGACGGGCGGCGGGCTTCCCGTGCAGACCTCCTACACCTACGTCGGCGATCCGGCCTGGCACTTCAGCGACGACCCGCTGACCCAGGCCAAGTACCGCACCTGGAACCAGTGGCGTGGCTACGGACAGGTCGAGGCCCGTACCGGCACGTCCCCCGGCAAGCTCACGCTGTCGAGGGAGACGTTCTTCCGCGGCATGGACGGCGACAAGACCTCCTCCGGTACCCGCAGCGTCACCCTCAACGACACCGCGAACGACGATGCGCAGAAGGACTCCGACTGGCTGGCCGGCCAGACCTTCGAGGCTCAGTCGTACAACGGTGACGGCGGCGCGCTGCTGTCGGACGGCGTCACCGACCCGTGGAGCTCGGCGGCGACAGCCACCCAGTCGCGAACGAAGGCGGGCCTGGATCCGCTGGTGGCGCGCCGCACCAACATGAAGCGGGCACGCACTGTCACCACCAAGGCGGACGGCACCAAGCAAACCACCGAGATCGACTACACGCTCGACGACACCACCGGCCTGCCCACCGCCGTGGACGACCAGGGCGATGTCGCGACGTCCACCGACGACAAGTGCACACGCACCTGGTACGCGAAGGACGCCTCAGGCAACCCGCTGCCGATCCCTCGCCGGGTCCAGGAGGTCGCCGTCGCCTGCTCCGCAACCCCCACCTACCCGCAGGACCTGCTCAGCGACGACCTGACCTTCTTCGACAACTCCACCGACAACACCGCGACGCCCACCAAGGGCGACGTGACGATGGTGCAGAAGGCCGACTCGGTAACCACAGGCGGCACCGCGCACTACATCACGGCGCTGAAGAACACCTACGACACCTACGGCCGCGAACTCACCGAAACCGACGCCGACGGCCGCACCACGACCACCGCCTACACCCCCACGACCGGCTCTGCCCCCACCTCCATCACGGTCACCCAGCCGAAGGTCACCGGCCAGACGGCCGGCTTCACCACCACGAGCACGCTCGACCCGGCCCGCGGCCTGGACCTGAAGACCACCGACGCGGCCGGCTACTCCACCAGCAGCACCTACGACCCGCTGGGCCGCTTGACCGCAGTGTGGAACCCGGGTTTCTCCACCGCCAACAACCCCAACACCAAATACAGCTACGCCCTCAACCCCAGCGCTCCGTCGACAGTCACCACGCAGACCCTCGACGACGACAACGCCTACCGCACCTCCGTCTCCATCTACGACGCGATGCTGCGCCCACGTGAGACGCAGACCGCCACCGTGGACGGCGGCCGCACCATCACCGACACCGTCTACGACAGCCACGGCTGGCCGGTCAGCAGCTCAGACGCCTACTACAACACCGGTGCTCCGTCCGGCACGCTGGTCGACGCGGCCGACAACCAGACCCCGTCCCAGACCGGCACGGTCTATGACGGCGCGGGCCGCGTGACCGCCTCGATCGCCTACACCTTCGCCTCCGAGACCTGGCGCACCACCACCGCCTACCCCGGCGCCGACCGTGTCGACGTCACGCCGCCCGCCGGCGCCACGCCCACCACAACGTACACCGATGCGAACGACCGTCTGGTCAAGCTGCTGCGCTACCACGGCACCACGCCCAACGGCACCGCCGACACCGTCACCTACGCCTACGACAAGGCAGGCCACCAGACCGGCGAGGACGACGGCCAGGGACACACCTGGTCCAGCGGCTACGACCTCCTCGGCCGCCGCACGTCCCAGACCGACCCCGACACCGGCCACTCGTCCTCCACCTACGACAACGCCGGTCAGCTGCTGACCACCACCGACGCCCGCGGCAAGGTCATCAGCTACGACTACGACGAGATGGGCCGCAAGAAGGCCGAGTACGACACCACGGGCGGCGCCACGCCGTCGACTACGAACGAGCTGGCCGCCTGGACGTACGACACGTTGAAGAAGGGCAAACCCACCTCCTCCGTCCGCTACGTGGGCGGCACCAGCGGCTCCGCCTACACCGAAAAAGTCGCCGGCTACGACAGCCACGGCTGGCCGCAGGCCACCCAACTCGTGATCCCGGCGGCCGAGGGCGCGCTACAGGGCACCTACACCACCCAGAACCGCTACAACCTCGCCGGCACGCTCTCCTCGTACACCGACGCGGTGCCGACCACGGTGAAGCTGCCGCAGGAGACGGTCTCGTACACCTACGACGCCTTCGGCCGCCCGACGCACGTCGCCGGTGACACCAACGGCTGGGACTACGTCGACAAACTCAGCTACACGGAGTTCGACGAGCCGTACCAGTTCACCTACGGCACCTCGGGCAACTTCGCGCAGCAGACCCTGAATTACGACGACCAGACCCACCGTCTGACCGGCTCCACCACCGTCACCCAGTCCGGCGCCGCAATCGCCGACCAGACCAACTACGCATACCAGCCGTCCGGCAACGTCACCAAGATCACCGACAAGCTGGAGACCGGCACCACCGACACCCAGTGCTTCAACTACGACTGGGCGCAGCGCCTGAAGACTGCGTGGACAGCCACCGACGCCTGCGCGGCCACCCCCGCACCCGGCGCCTCCACGACCGTGGGCGGCCCCTCGCCGTACTGGCAGACATGGACCTACGACACCACGGGTGCCCGGTCCACCCAGGTCGACCACGACCCGACGGGCGACACCTCCCACGATGCGACGTCCACCTACACGCCCGTCGCGGCAGGCAAGGGCCCGGCCCACGCCGTCGCCGAGGTGAACAAGGTGACGCCGGGAGACTCGACCGCCAACACCACCAACGCCTACACCTACGACGAGAACGGCAATGCCCTCACCCGCACCACCCGCGCGGGCACCGACACCCTCACCTACGACGACGAGGGCAAGCTGTCCGAACTCGCCTCGACCGGCTCCAGCGGCGACACCAAATACCTGTACGACGCCGGCGGCAGTCTGCTGATCCGGCACAGCCCCGACGCCACCACCCTCTACACCGGCGACGAGGAGATCACCCTCAAAACCGGCGCCACGAGCGCCGACGGGGTGCGCTACATCTCCATCGGCGGCGAGACCGTGGCCACTCACTCCTCCGACGGCAAGTTCACGTACCTGATCCCCGACCGTCAGGGCACCGGCACCCTGGCGATCGACTCCCAGACCCAGCAGGTCACCCGCCGCCAGTACAAACCCTTCGGTGAAGCGCGTGACCAGTCCGGAACCTGGACCGGTCAACGGGGGTACGTCGGCGGCACCCAGGACGACAACACAGGCCTGACCAATCTCGGCGCCCGCGAGTACGACCCCTCCATCGGCCGCTTCCTCAGCCCCGATCCCCTGCTGGACACCGGCGCCCCGCAGACCTGGAACGCCTACGACTACGCCGGCGACTCCCCGGTCACCGAGTCCGACCCGTCGGGCCTGTGCATGGCCGACCAGTGCGGCGTCGGTTACCCGATCGGCGGCACCGGCACCAGCAAGAGCAACCCCAAGCGCTATGTCACGACCGGCCCAGTCGACCCGATGGGTGGGAACACCGCCGTCTGCCACCACGGCAGGTGCTCCGACGGCCACACCCTCGGTTCCGGCGGGGGCGCCGGCGGCGGCAACATCAGCAAGAAGACATACGACCCGCAGGCCGAAGCCCGGGCCGTGCAACGCGCCAAAGCCACCGCGGACGCCGCAGCCACCGCGGCGAAGAAGCAAGCCTCCGGCCTCAAGCACCAACTTCTCAGCCTGGTCGCGGATGTCCTTGGCCTGACCGACGCTTACAACTGCTTCACCAAGGGCGACGTCATGGGCTGTATCAACACAGCCCTGACAGCGGTCCCGTGGGGCAAGGTCTTTAAGGCCATCAAGGTCGGCGTTGAAGCTTTCAAGGTGTGGCGCGCCCTCGACCGTGCCTACACGGCGGTCAAGGACGCGGAGGAGGCCGCGAAGCTCGCCGAGGATGCGGTCAAGGCGGAACACGCCATCATGGAGGCCCGCAAGGCGGAGAGCGCCGGGGCTGGCGCGGCCGAAGACGCGGCAGGCTGCGCGGTGCACAGCTTCGTCCCCAATACCGGGGTCCGCCTGGCGGACGGCAGATCAAGACCGATCAGCAAGATCAAGGCCGGCGACACGGTGCTGGCCACCGACCCGCAAACCGGCGTCACGGCCCCGGAGAAGGTCCAGAACGTCATCGTCACCACGACGGACAAGGACTTCACCACCCTCACCCTGGACACGGCACCGACCCGCGGCCCACCTCAGCACAAGACGACCGACGTCCAGACCCTCACCACCACCTGGCACCACCCCTTCTGGGACGCCACCCACCACCGCTGGACCGACGCCCACAACCTCGCTCCGGGCACCAAGCTCCGTCAGCCGGACGGCACTACGGTCGTCATCCGCGGAGTGCGCAACTTCCATCAGCACAGCACCACGTACGACCTCACCGTCGGTACCCTCCACACGTACTATGTGCTGGCGGGCGAGGCACCACTGCTGGTCCACAACTGCCCGACGGGCGGGGCCGGCGATCTTCCGGACTTCGACCCCAGCGGCATTCCCCGGCACCAACCCGGCGCGGTGGCCAGTCGGTCGGGCGAAGCCTCGGCCGAGGCCGAGGCCACGGCCGAAGAGGGCGCAGAACGCGCGGAGTTCAAGACGGGCGTGGTCGAGGAGATGTCCAGCGTCGCGCAGAACATCGGTGATCACATCGGTGGTGGCGCACAAGTGGCAGACCCGGTCAGCGCGGTGGCCGTGACCGCCACGGTCTTGTTCGACGCGGCTAAGAAGAGGCTGGCACGCAGAGCACGAAGGGCGGCGGAGGGCGACTGATGAACCGGGTCGTGGCGGATGTCAAGGCGATCATCGAGCAGTACGGCAGGGACGGACGGCTGTCTTCGGAGAGCCATGCTTTGTCGGAGTTCGGTATTTGGGACAGGCTGACTCCAGGCATGCTCCTGGGCCTGGCCCTCTGCGTTGCCGTGGCTGAGGACCCGGCGTTCGCCGATGAAATCGCGGAGTCGGACGACACGCTACTGAACGGGTTGATCTCGGGAGACTTCCGCGCGATTGAACTTGGCGTCGAGGACGCGACCAAAAGCTGGGAGCAGGTGATTGCCCGGCTCGTGGAGTACGTCCGGCGCCCCGATGCGGCGGCGGATGCCCTCGACGTTCTGTTGTCCGAGGCGGAAGACCTCTGGTCCGAGGTGATCGATTCCGGCGAGATGACCCGTCCTCAGGTGAGGGACGGCGAGTTCGGGCCCTGGGACGCGGCCGAGACGCCGGTGCCCTCCGGAGTGGAGCGGTTCGACTACGGCGTGCTGAGGGTGCCGCGGCTGGAGGGTGCGCGGATACATCCGCTGATGGCTGGCGGGCGTGCCGTCGGGGTGATCGTCTCTCTCGGTGATCACGCCTTCAGCCTTCAGGCGTTCAGGGTTCCCGCAGGGCCGGTCTGGAGGGAGACACTTCCGAAGATCATCCGGGGGATCCGGGACCAGGGCGGCACAGCGGAGGAGGCCGAGAGCGGTCTCGGATCCGAGGTCCGTGCGCGGATCCTTGTCGTGAAGGACGGGCAGCGTGTGCCTCAGCCGACGCGGATCGTCGGGTGCGACGGCCCGGGATGGCTGCTGCGCGGGGGTTACGGTGGGCCAGCTGCACTGACGGATTTGGCGGACCCGCGGGCCCATCACCTCTTCACTCAGACGGTGGTCGACCTGTCGGCGGCGGAGGGCCACGCGGACGAGACCCAGGAGATCACGGACCTGGAGATCCGCTGGCCGACCACAGAGTGAGCCGAATAGGTCAGGCGTTCGAGCTCACCCCGTTCGGCAGCCCGGTGCAGGGCAGCGAGTTCCCGCGTGGCCAGTTGGGGCGGATCGCCACCGAAGGGGAGTGTCTTGGTTTTTGGGTCTTCCAAAAGTTGCCCGACATTCACCCGCCAGGGCATCTTCCCGGCGGCGGCTGACTTGGAAGTAGAGAGGGCTCATGGTGGATGTACACAGCGCCTCCAACGAGTTGCGGCTCCGGGCACGGGGCGGCGAGTCGCCGGAGAGCCTCTCCCATCCGGCGCTCGACCTCGCCCGGCGGGCCGGCGCCGGGGCGCGCGGAGTCGCGTTCGACGAGGACGTGCGGCGGATGGCGGTGCGCGTGGCCGGTGGCACAACGATCCACGGCGGCCCGGCCGCCGGCCCGTATGCGCGGGGCGAGGGTCCTCGCCGCGTATCTGTCTCGTAGTTCACCGGACCGGGCCGCGGTCTTGTCGTGCTTGGCCTGGAGGCCGGCCAGGAGCTCGGTGATGTTCACGTGGCCAGCTCGAGGGTGTCGCGCCAGGCGGGGGCCGGCGTGGTGAGGTGGCGGGTCATGTTCGCGATGGAGGCCCAGTAGACGCGCGAGGCGGAGGTGTCGGGCCGGTGGTCATACCCACGGGCCAGGCGCCGGTGCAGCATCAACGTGCCGTTGACCTGCTCCACGATCCACCGCTTCGGCTGCGGAACGAAGCCTTTGCCCTGGTCATCCGGGTTTCGGCGGACGACCTCGACGTCGATGTCCAACAGGGCGCCGTGGATAAGGACTTCGTCCTTGAAGCCTTGGTCGACCAGGGCCTTCTCCAGGCGCATCCCGCACCGCTCGGCGGCCTGGTCGAGCATGACGGTGCCGGCGGTGTTGTCGTGGGCGGACGCGGCCAGCACCAGGACTCCGATGATCAGCCCC
Organism: Streptomyces sp. NPDC107517; assembly: GCF_055582645.1. Taxonomy (NCBI): domain Bacteria; kingdom Bacillati; phylum Actinomycetota; class Actinomycetes; order Kitasatosporales; family Streptomycetaceae; genus Streptomyces; species Streptomyces sp. NPDC107517. The sequence goes on from NZ_JBVJPM010000022.1 coordinate 15,261, forward strand.
AGCACGTCCACGGCCAGTCCCCGCTTGCGCCCCGACACCTTCTTGTTGGCGTCCAGCCCCGTCGTGGTCTTCGGGACACCCGCGGCCGCGCGCACGGACTGGGTGTCGATGATCACGAGGGACGGGTCCTCTAATCGGCGGGCCTTCTCCCGCACCTGGCAGCGCAGGAGTTCGGAGATCCGCTGGTCAAGCCCGTCCTCGCGCCACAGGCCGAAGTAGTAGAACACCGCCGACCAGGCTGGGAAGTCATGAGGGAGAAAGCGCCACTGGCAGCCCGTCCGGTTCTGATAGAAGATCGCGTTCACGACCTCGCGGAGGTCGCAGGACCCGGGATCGCCGGTCGCCGACCGTGCCACCCGGTCCTGCTTCCAGGCCGTGATCACCGGCTCGATCAACACCCACTGCTCGTCCGCTAAGTCGCTCGGGTACGGCTCTCGCCCCATGCCCGCATCTCGGCATGGACATGCCCAGCGAGTGCTCGACCCGACGATCAGTACCACGATCGAGCGATCACGAACCGAGGAAGATCGGACCTTAACGCCCTCTGGGCGCTACGCCGTATGTTGCCATCCAATGCAACACCGCTGGTTATGCGAGGTAGGTGCCGGCCAGCGTGCCGTCGTATCCCATGGCTCGGGCGGCAGCCTCCAGGCTCGGGTGGTCCACGCCGCCGACGTCGATCATCGCTTCATAGTCCGCGCGAGTCAGCTCGGGCTCAACCCACTCGTGCGCACAGCGGCAGCGGATGCTGATCCTGCTGCGGTCACAGATGACCATCCAGTCCCGCCGGGCCCCACACTTCGAGCACATCACAGGGATGCCCGTGATTCGGATCTCTTCGGGGTGGGTGGTGGTGCGGAGGCGGATGATGCCGTCGCCGAGCTGGGTTTCCTGCTGGAGCCGCAGCAGGGGGTCGGCGTCTCCAGCCGATGTCGGCGGAATGGTTCTCGAGGGCTGGCGGTCTTCAATGAGCATCGGCATGGTCTCCTCGTTCTCTTCTTCACCAGCCCTAACAGGCGGCGGCCGTGCATGTCCAGCCGGTTGCGGTCCTGGTCAGCGCCGTGGGCCTGGCCTGCGTGAGGTGCTCGTGTTCCTGCGAGCCGCAGACTCGGTTGTCGTTGGCTTCGGGACCTGTCGCTGTTGCGGGGGCAATCGGGGGTTCGTTCGTGCGTGGGCTGGGATGGGAGCTGCGGGCAGCTCTCCGATGCGACGCAGTCGCCAGACGAGTACGTCGGTGACGCTGTCAGCGGTGTCAAACTCGCGAAATTTGATGGCTTGTTGAAGGAGGGTCTCGGGATCGTGCCCTGCTTGTTCGGCTTGAGCGAGTGTGGCGGCAAGGGCGTCCCAGCCGGGTTCACGCAGGCGGTGGTCGGCCTGTGTGGGAAGGGCGTCTTCGAGGGTGTGGCCGTAGCGATCGCGGACGGGAGCGGGGAGCTGGCGGCCCTGCGCGCGCATCGTGTTCATAGGGGTGGCGGCAGCAGTCCGGTACGCGGCGCGCAGAAGTTGGGCGGCTTGTCGGGCGGCAGCGGCCTGTTGGACGTGTCCGCGGGCGGAGTGCCATCGGATGGCGGCGATGGTGACGAGGACCATGGTGGACAGGAGCATCGCGGTGCTGCCGCCGTCCTCGCCCTTGCCCAGGGCGTTGCCGGCACGGACGATGCCGCGCGCAGCGGACCGCAGAGCGCGATGGTCGGCATGCTCGGCACGGATGTGAGAGCGGGTGGCGCGCTCGAAGGTGCGGGCTGCTTCGGAGAGTTTCTTGCGGGCTGAGGCCGGGGCCGTCTGGGCGACCGCGTCGAGGAGTTCGCCGACGCCGACGAGCTGCGCGGCTATGTCTCCGTCGTGGTCTCCGGCGAGTGTGTTGAGCGCCTGCTCGGCGATGTGGGTGGCGTTACGTCGTGCGCGGGCTGGTCGGGAGGACTGGTGGACGGGGCCCGCGAGGGCTGGCTCATTGTCGACGGTTCCGGCTTCAAGTCGTTCCCGGATCTTGGGGAGGGAGAGGTCGGGGGCAAGCTTGGAGCCGGGGAACCAGATGGGCTGGCCGTCGCGATTGCGGTCACCTGGCAGGGCGACCTTGTATCCGATGGTTTCGCCGGAGGGGGCAGTGCGCTTTCCCAGGCGGAGGCCGGCATCGGTGAGGCGGCGGAAGAACTCGTTCTCGTTGGCGGCTCCGGCCAGGGCTTGGCGGACGTGTTCGCGTAGCGTTTCGCGGGGCGGTTCGGCCCTGCCGGTGCGTTCGGCCTTGGAGCGTTCGGCACTGGTCGGGCGTTGAGCGGCCGTGCGGTCACCCTGGTTGAGGACCTGCAGGCCCCATTCCCTTTCGATCTTGCGGCATTCGGCCTGGGCGCGGATGCCGTCTTCGTGGCGGCGGGGACTGCGTCCGTCTTCGCGCTTGAGTGTGGCGACGATGTGGATGTGGTCGTCGGCATGGCGTACGGCGATCCACCGGCATGCCTTGTCGTCGCCCTCCTCGGCGATGCTTGTGGCGTGGACGATGCGGCGGGCGACCTCGCCCCATTCAGTGTCGGTGAGGTGCCGGTCGCCTGGCGCGGTGCGTACGGGGCAGTGCCACACGTGCCGGGCCGGGCGTCGGTCTTTCGGCAGGGCGAGGACGGGGAGGTCGAGTCGGTCGGTGAGCTGCTTGAGGGTGGCGGCCGGGTCGCGGCCGGGGTCTGGGGCGAGTTCCGGCCTCCAGGCGGCGACGAGGTGCGGGTCGGTGTGTTCGTCCCGGCGTCCGGGGCCATAGAGATAGGCGAGGAGTCCGTACGTACGGCTGCCGGTAGAGATGTCGGGGACCAAGGTTCACCGCCTGGCCAGTTTGATGGCCGCAGCCTCAATCCGGGCCGCGGCCTGCAGGACGCGGGCGACCGCCTCGTCTGCGTAGTCGACGTGGCCTCCGGAATTGAGGATGCGGGCGACCTGGTTGAGGTTGTTGCCGGCGCGGGCGAGCTGGGTGCTCGCGGCCATCATTTCCTCGACCCGGCCGCGCTGGTCCAACAGCCAGGATTTCGGACCGCCTTGGGCCTGGGCGACCGCGACCGCGGCGTCTGCGATGAATCCCGCGGTCTTCAGGCCGACGGATTCGGCGGCGCGGTGGACGAGGTCGAGTTCGTCGCGGGTCAGGCGGACGCTGCGTATTTGGTCGCGGGGCACGCTCTGGCGCAGTCGGGGACGGGCACGTGTCGCGGCGGTCGGGTCTGCTTCTCCCCCAGGCTGCGATCCGCCCTCGGTCGCAGCCTCAGAGCCCGGCACCCCCTGGTGCCGGGCCTCCTCCTCCCCTTCAGGAGTGGGGGCATGCGCTTCCGTAACTCCTCCGCTGCCACGGGCTGCGGAGGAGTTACGGAAGTTACAGCTTGCTCGGCCTCGGTCCGGGCAGTGGACCTCAGCCGATTCCAGACGGGTCGGGGTCGAGTCGGGAAGGGTCATCGGCGAAGGCCTGAGGCGTCGCGGTGAACGTCGCGCAGGACGTCGGCGACAAAGTCGAAGGCCAGGACGGGGTGGTGAAGGGGCTGGGGCCTGCTCGCGGGTGTGCGCTTCACGGTCCAGGTCTCGTCGGGTCCGCTTCCGGCTTCTGCGCTGTGAAGGTGCCCGTACCTGACGAGTACGGCGATCCACGTGTCGGCTTCGAAGCGGGTGGTTGGTGTGGTGCGCATTCGTGCTGCGTCCCGTTCGTGTGCAGGGGCGGGGCGCCCGGCTCGGTGGCGGTTCTGGGCACCCGCCGGAGAGAAGGTTGTCGGTCAGTTGGCCGGGTCGCTGACCTGTTGCTGGGCCTTGTCACGTTCTTCGCGCAGGAGGCGCATGAGGTCGGTGAGCCGGTCGTTGCCCAGACCGTGGTTTCGGCTTCGGATGGCGTCGCCAACGACCTTCCGGGTCACGCGTCCGGAGTCGGTGACCGCGGTGCGGGCGATGTCGAGGAGTTCGTCGTCGGTGACCGCCGTTGGTTTCTGGTCACGGTTGTCCGGGCTGCGGGCGCGGATGGTGTCCGCGAAGGTCTCTGGCGCTTTCGCCGGGGGCAGGACGGTGACCGGCCGAGTTCTGGCGGCCGCATCTCCGTCCAGGTCGGCAGCGCGGTCATGGCGTTCGGGTTCCGGGCCGGCCGGTGAGTGTCCGGAGGCTTCGATCGGCGCGGTGACCGTGCTGGTCTCCACAGACACTTCTGTGGCCGGTGTCGGGACGGTCGGGCGACAGACGTTGTCTGCGGATACGTGGCCGGTGGCTTTCGGGATGGTGTCCGGATCGGCAGCGCGGTCCCGCCCGCTCCGGGTGCTCTGGTTGTCCAGTGTCCCGGTCACAGCTGCTTCGGTTATCCGGCGGGCGATGAGGATGTACAGGTGGACGGCTCCGGCCAGGGCGAGTGGGGCCAGGGTGGACAGCACCCCGACGGTGATGTCACCGAGGCGGAGTCCGGCGTGCTCGGGCTGTTGTTCGTTGAGGCGTACTGCGTGCAGTGCGTTGGCCCAGATGCTTGCGGCAGTCGCTGTGGCGAAGAGCAGCCAGACATAGCAGCGGGCGGCGAGGGGTGCAGTGCGCAGGACGAGGAGTGCGCGTACTCCGTAGGCGATGAAGCCGTCGATGACCAGGGGAAAGACGAAGGTCAGGAATCCTCGGATGTGGATGGCGGTGGCCATCTGTTGGAGGGCGTCGTACGAGAGGGCGCATCCGGCGCCGCCGAGGGCGACGATGGCGGCTCGGTCCCATGAATTGATGTGGGCCGGAGTCGGCGTCGAGTGGCTCATGCGGCGCCCTGGCGTGTGCCGTGTGCGGAGGCCTCGTGCTGCGGGTTACGCGACGCCTTGCGCGTGCTGCCGAGGGGGATCACTGCGCCGTTGTCCTCCGTCGGCTGCTGCTGTTCAGCGGCTCGGTTGCGGATTTCGCGGCGGGTTCGGCGGTAGAGCTTCTTGGCGTGCTCATCACTGATCTTGAGCATGGTGCCGAGCCGGTCCGCGGGGATGTCGGCCTGGTAGGCGGCACGCGCGACGGCGCGGCGTTCGGCTCGAGAGAGGAAGATGTCGCGGCCGGCCAATGCGTCGTTGACTCGGCTGTAGTCAAGTCGGAACTCCGTCTTCTTGTGCAGCGGGTCCCGTTCCTCTTCGGTCCTGCCGCCTCGGATGCCGACGGTGTCACCGTTGTCGAGGGCGGCGTCAAGGCAGCCTTGGCGAACGGGGCACTGAGCGCAGAGGGTCTTGGCCTGGTGGATGCGGTCCAGTTCATCGGGTTCGGGGAAGAAGAGGTCGGGGTCGATCTGGTGGTGGGGTGTCGAGCGGCATGCCGCGCGGTCGCGCCAGGCGTGGTTTCCAAGTGCACGGTGCTGCGAGGTGCTGCTGGTGGTGTGGTGCATGGGTATCTCCGTCTCCCCTGGGCGCCTTCGGGTAGGGGCGGCCAGGGGGTGGTGCGGGGTGCGGGCGTGACGTGGATCCGCGTGGTCAGGTGCGGGACGCCGCTGAGGCGTGGCGCTCAGCGGCGAGGGCACGTCTGCGGTCGGGGCCGTCGAGGATGACGCGGTCGGTCATCTCGGTAAGGCGTGAGGCGGCGCGGTCACCGATGTGTGTGCGCAGATCGACCATGCCGAGGTTGGTGGTGATCAAGGTCGGGAGCATCGCGTTGTAACGGCGGTTGATGAGCCGCATCGTGATCTCCTCGGTCCATTCGCTGTACTTGGCAGCGCCGAGATCGTCGATGATCAGCAGGGGACAGCGGGCCAGGTCCATCAGTTCCCGTTCGCCGTCGTGTCCCGGCCTGGGGCGCAGTTCGGCGTAGAGGTCGGCGGCGGTGATCGCTTTCCAGCGCAGTCGGACACCGGCGATCAGGAGCGAGCGCACCGCTCCGTAGGCCTGATGGGTCTTGCCGGTGCCGGTGGTGCCGACGATCAGGAGTGAGCGGCCTTCGGCGAGTCCTGGGGCGCCCTGGGGGCCGGGGCGTCCGTTGTCGGCGACCTCGTGTACCCAGGCGGCGACGGCGGGGTGATCGGCGACGGCCGTCTGGTAGCGGGCGGGGATGCGGGCCTCGCCCAGTGCCAGGGCGGGCAACCGTTCTGGTTCATAGGACGGTTGAGCGGTGGGGTCCTGGCCGCGAGCCGCGAGGATGCCCGCGAGGCGTCGGGCGAGGCCGCCGACGGGCTGGGCGTCGTGGTCGCGCATCACAACTCCTCGGCGTAGGCGGCGGCAGGGTCGGCGGGGTTGGCCCAGGCCCGGTGGGCGGGCACGTTAGGTCGGGAGTCCGGCCGGTCCAAGTTGGTCCGGGAGGCATTCATCGCTTCGTGGACGAGGCTCGGCAGGGTGCTGGGGTGTAGGCCCTTGGCCCTGTGCAGACTCAGCCCCGAGCGGATATGGGCCGGGGAGATGCCTTCCGAGAGGAGTCTGGCCGTCTCCCGGCCCAGGTGTCCCAGAACGCCGCTGGGCGGTCGGTGTGTGCAGGCAGCGGTGTATTCGGCAATGAGCTGTTGGGCGGAGAGGTGCTGCGGCGTGGGAGCGCTTGCGCTCCCCGAAGGGGAAGTAGTTCCTAGATCCAGGTTCCTAGGTCCTAGATCCGGAGTGTGAGGGTGCACCGAGGGCTCAGTGAACTGTGCGTGAGCTTGGGCAGAGCCACCCGCTACAGCTGTCTGGCCTGCTATTTCGAGGCGTTCGGGCGCATCCGCAGGGTGAGGTGAGAGTCGCTTGTCAGCCTCATGAGCCATCACTGAGTCCTCTGTGAGCACTCGTCGCGTGTTCGCATCCTCGGTCCGGTCCGCGGGCTTCTGGTCGTGATGTGGGCAAGTGGGTGTGCGTACTCCGCTGGGCCGGTTGATCCGCTGGTGCTGGGACCAGGTGACGACGTGGAGGTAGGCCTTGTCGTCGTCCCCTGTGTAACGGCAGATGAGGTCTTCGGCAGCGAGTTGGATGAGGTCGTCCTCGACCCCCATGGGCCCATGGCCCGGCCGCAGGGACCACAGCAGGCCGGCGATGACGGCAGGTTGGTCGCGGAAGCGGCCGCGGTCGTCAGCTTGGGTAAGGAGGCCGAAGAAGGTCCGTTCGGCGGTCAGAGAGACCGCAGCGAGAGATTCGGACGCGAAAGCTTCGGGCTTGATGGTACGGATGCGGGCCATGGTCAGCGTGCTCCGTCCATCGAGTACGCAGTGGCTGCGGCGTTGGTGATCGATCCGCTTGCCAGGTCGAGTACTTGCTCGTGGCACCACTCCGCCTCGGGGCAGGCACGGATGATCCAGCGGGCGGCCGTTCGGGCTTGGGCCTGGTTGAGCGTGAGCCGCCCCCCTGCTGCGTCGTAGGCGGTTGCGTAGGGGCTCGGCCAGGTCCGTGCCAGTGCGTGGAGCGTGACCCGGATGATGCGGGCGCCTGGGATCATCTCTGCGAGGCAGCGCGTCAGCCGGATGCGGCGAATACCGGCGGCTTGGCTGGCGCCGGAAGCACTAGTGTCTGCCGGCCTGTCACGGCTCTGCTGGGACATGCGAGAATTCCTCACTCGTAGATGAAGTGGGACGGCCCTCTCGTCGAAAAGGTCAGCCGACCCGCTCCAGTTATGAAGCCGCCCCTTCGGGGTGCGGTCTCGGCGTCCGGAAGCCGCGAACTTCTGGGCGCCGGTTTCGTTTCCCTCGGTGAAGACGCCATCTCGGGCGTGCGTTAACTCCCAAACACCACCTTCGAGTTGCTCTTCAGGTCGGCGCTGCTGCCGAGGGATCAGCAACGTATGCATGAAGCCTTCGGCGATCCAGCGGACCGCGTCCATGACTTCACTTCGACGCCGACTCGTCATTGCCGACGCATGGCGAGCAGTCGACCTGCGTGTTCTGCCGCCCGCGGGACAGGCAGGTCGACATGAGTGCAGGGGCGTAGGAGGTGTACGTTGGACACCTCGAATCGCCAAACTGAATCTATCCCGGTTTGAGCATCGAATCAACAAGCTGAAGTTTTCGGGATTTGGGAAACCAGGATCGGGAGAGCCGTCAGATGGCCCCTCGTCGCTTCGACCGCGACCGAGTTCGCGCCCTGCGCCGCGCACGCGACATCACGCAGAGCGATCTCGGGGACGCGGTCGGTGTGGGTGACTCGACCGTGGCTAGCTGGGAGCTGGGCTCCTCGACACCTGACGGTGAGAAGCTGCCCCTCCTGGCCAGATTCTTCGGCCTCCCGCTGGACGACCTGTTCCCCCGCCCCTCGGGCGAGCAGCCCGACCTGGCCGATCTGCGCTGCGATGCCGGCTACAGCCAGTACCAGACGCGAGAGCTCATCGGCACCAAGAGTTCAGGCCCGGTCGCCAATGCCGAGCGCGGCAAGCGTCGTCTGAGTCCGAAGTTCCAGGAACCGCTGGCCAAGGCCTACGGCGTGCCGGTCGAGGAGCTCCTCGCGGCGCAAGAGCGCTCCTTCGGCGTCGAGGTGCCAGCTGCATCCGGTAGATCGTCGGTGCCCCGATCGGTGGCCGAGAAGATCACCTACCTGTTGGAGCATTCGTATCCCGGCGCTCAGACTCCCCCGTCGGATGCCGAGATCGCCCGCGGAGTCAATGAGCACGCCGGTGGCCAAGTCATCACGGAGACCGGTGTGCGCGAGCTGAGAACGGGCGATACTGCCGAACTTCCGCCGCTTGTCGCATCCGGTCTGGCTGAAGTCTTCGACGTCTCGCCCCTGTTCTTCCAGGCGGATGACACTGTGGCCCGGCAGGTCGTGGAAGGGCTGCGGCTGCTCGCTGCCGTCAGGACCGGCGCGGTGGGCCGCGTAGCGGCGCGAGGCCTCGGGCCGGAGGGGATGTCGGACGAGCTTCTGTCGTTCCTGAACCAGGTCGTTGAGGAGATGGCCGACAGGGAAAGGCCCGGGACCGACGACGACGGCCCCGGGCACTGAACAACTTCCTTCGTACGGTTACTCGTTGGTGTCCAGGTGGTGGTGTCGTCCCGCCGCGATCACCGCATTGACCGACTTCAGGGAGTCGAGGTCGGTAAGCGGGTCGCCCTCTACCACCAGGAGATCGGCGCTGTATCCGAGGGTCAGCTGCCCCGTGGTGTCGCCCAGCCCCAGCGCGCCTGCGGCTTCCGTGGTGGCCATCGCGAGGATGCGCTCGTTGGGCAGCCCCAGGTGCTCGTAGAAGCGGAGGCTTGAGGGCAGTCCGTCGAAGCCGGCGCGCTGCACCCCGGCATCAGTACCCGCAATCAGTCGGGCTCCGGCCTGGGCCATGCGCCGTACGGCGTCGAACATGGCCTCGGCGCGTTCGGCGCCGAAGAACTTCGGCAGCATCGGCCAGTGAGGGCTGATCGCCGGGCAGACGTAGATGCCCTTGTCGATGATCTGGGTGAGCACGTCCTCCAGGACTTCGAACCCTTCGGCGGTCATCCAAGTGCAGTGCTCGATCGTGTCGACGCCTGCCTCGACCGCGGCGGTGATGCCGTCGACGCCGTGGGCGTGCGCGGCGACCGGCAGTCCGGCGCGGTGAGCCTCGTCGACGAGCGCGTCCAGCTCGGCCCGGGAGAACTGGGTCTCCCAGCTCTTGGCGCCCCCCTTAGTCAGCCCGCCGCCGGTCTCCATGACCTTGATGACCTTGGCACCAGCGGCCACGTTGCGCTGCACGAGACCGCGTACTTCGTCGACACCGGACACCTCACCGCCGAGGAACCAGCAGTGACCCCCCGGAGGCGTCACGGGCGTGGTGGCCGAGACGAGGCGCGGGCCGACACTGCTGCCGTCGGCGACGGACTGCGCCAGGCGCACGGCCAGGCCATTGCGGTCACCGAGGTCACGCGCGGTGGTGATGCCCGTGCGCAGCAGCTGCTCGGCTCGATCCTGCAGCGCCGTGAACAGGGCCTCGTCGTCCTGCTCCTCGAGAGTGGCGACGGGTTCGGGGCCTGCGTCGAAGCAGAGGTGGACGTGAGCGTCGATCAGCCCGGGCATCACCGTGCCGGCCGGGAAAGCAAGGCGCGGCTCGTCGGGGTGAGCGTGGCGCTGAACCTCTTCGCGCGGTCCGATACGGGCGATCGCGCCGTCGCGTACGAGAACGGCCCCGTCGGCGATCGGGTTCCGGTCCGGTCCGGCGAGAACGTGGGCGGCAGTGATCAGCATGTGACGCGGTTCTCCTTGTGTTGCGGGTCAGTTGGTGGAGCGCAGGGCATCGGACAACGCGAGCAGCTCTTGCATGTCGGCTTCCCGGCTGCGTGGGCCCGGCAGAGCAGGCGTCGTAGGCATAGCTGCGTTGGTCGGCGCCCCGCTACGACGGGAGTGCGCGGCTGCGCGGAGTTGCTCAGCCACCCCGTCAACGTTCGTCTCGGGCGACACCGCATCGCTGCGCGGATTCGATTCCAGGTAGGGGCTGATCTCGACCAGGCCGTCGAGGCACTCGATGAACCGGCGGTGATGCCGACGGTGGACGCTCCGCGCTCGCCACTGGTCCCAGCGCGAAGGTGAGTCGGTCTTGAGCACCACGTGCGGAGCGGCCTCGGTCATCAACAGCCAGAGAGGCTCGAGGCGAGCGTGTTCGCGCCGGTGTCGTAGCCACAACCGACACAGGGACAGGCGGGTGCGTACGCCGGGATAGGTGATCCCGAGGACAAAGAGCAGGCTCGAGCAGACGAGGATCAGGGCTACGCAGAACAGGACCGAGTCGGAGACCGCCGCTCCGCGCCATCGCGCTGCGACGATAACGGCACGCATCGCGCAGGCGGTCGCCATGCCGACCATGCCCGCTCCGGCGGCCCACAGGCCCGTCGAGTGCGGTCGTGTGGACAGTCGTGCGTACCGGCGGGTCCACCGGCCGGCAACCGTCAACGCGTACATCAGATACAAGCCAGCGGCTGCGTAGAAGAAGGCAACTTGCCACATCCTCATGTCGGTTGTGGCGAAGCTGCCGGCCAGCTGGCGGTGCGGGATGCTCGCCGACGCGGCAGTGATGGCGGCGCCGACCACGGCCACGAGCGCCGCCTCAGCCCAGGCCCGTCGACGGCCACGTCGCTCGTCCGCAGCCGCGTACAGGTAGAAGCACATCAAGAAGTACACAGTGGCGAGCAGCAGCAGATTCTGCGCGACCTTCGCAGCGCCGTCGCCAGCGACCGTATCCAAGCCCGTCGCTCCCCCTGGCATGGCGACTGGGTACGACGCGGCCGCACACGTCAGACAGAGGGTGACCGACCGGAGGGGTCGGTCACTCGGCGCCTTCGACAGGTGGTACCACTTCCAGGCCACGGCCACGCCGAGGCAAGAAAGGAAGACGAACGCCACTACAGCCACCCTGCGCGATCGCCCAAGGCCGACTGCACCCGGCGGACCGACAGGTCATCACTTTGCACCGCCGGAGTGACGTGATCCAGGATCGCCGCCCACTCCCCCACGATCGTGGCGACGAGCTCGGCTTCCTGCTCCTCCTTGGTCCCGTACGAGCAGCGAAGGAGCACACGTCGTATCGCGTCCGCGCCGAGCCCAGGAAGCAGGGCCTCCCATACGGCACCGCCCGGCGGTCCAGGATGGTCGGCGAGGATGTGTCCCAGCTCGTGCAGGACGATGTGGTCCTGGTGATGCGCCGTCGTCTCCCGCTGGAAGACGATCACGTCCGCATGAGGTGTCTCGAGCCAGGCCCCGAGCGGGCCATCGGCCTGCAGCGGAAAGGCGCGCAGTTCGATGTGCCGGCCTCTGTGCCGCGCAAGCGCCGTACACAGATCCGGCACGCTCAGTGGCGGCTGAACATCGAGCGAACGCAGCAAGCGCCGAATGCGCTTCTCCAGCTCACGACTGGTCCACAACTGTACGCCGCGCCCGCTCGACCGCTCAGGTGGGACCGGTCGTGCCACTTCCTCGGAAGCCCCCTCCAAGCCAAGGCTCGGTACCGATCCAGACTTGGCGGTACGCCATCGCAACACCACGGCTGCCCTGCTCCCTCACTCACACATTCTTTGCACGAGTAATCCTGCACAGCCACTTCCGCCACCAAGAGTGGCGGTACTCAGCCCGTCGCGCCCTCGACACTCCGCACGAATACGGAATGTCGCTCTCCGTACATATCAGCCAGCGAAAATAACCGGATATAACCTCACACTCCCACCTACCCGGGGAAGCGGTGCATTCGGCATATGAGTGACACAGCCCATACGCCGGCCAAGCACGCGGTTTCTCCAGAGTTGGGCCCCCTGCTCAAGCGATGGCGCAAACGGATCGACCACCGGCGGATCACCGGCATCGATTCCACGCGCAGACGACTGAAGCCCGGGCTGACTCAGGACGAGGTCGCCTCTCTCACCGGCGTCGCAAGCTCCTGGTATCGCCAGCTGGAGGGCGGCAACCCGCGCCCCGTCTCCGAACAGTTCGTCCAGCGCTTGGCCATGACTCTCCGGCTGGAGGAAGCCGAGCGCGCCATCCTCTTCCAGCTCGCGCTCGGCCACGCGCCCCCGCCGCCCCGGACAGCGCCGGACCCCGCGTCCTATGCAAATCTGCAGTCAGTGCTCGACGCACTCCTGCCTCATCCGGCCTATGTCTCGAACCTCTGGTGGGACATCGTCGCCCACAACAAGCCCCAGGAGGACTGGTTCCCCTGGCTGCCCTACGAGCCCAACCTGATGCGCTTCGCCTTCTTGTATCCGGAGGCCCGGGAACAGCTCGTCAACTGGCGCAACGACTGGGCCATCCCCTTCCTCGCGCAGATCCGCTTCGCGATCGCCACGCATCCCGACGTTCCAGAACTCCTCCAACTGCGCGACGACATCCTGGACAGCAACCACGAAGCTCGTGAGCTATGGGCCGAACGTCTGGCACAGGCTCATCCAGACGGGGATGTCCGAAGCTTCTCGCTGCCCTTTCACGCTGGCCAAGAGATCCAAGTCCGCATCATGGCCTTCGCCCCGCTGAGCCACCCAGATCTACGCTTGATCGCGTTGGTCCGACAGCAGTGAGCAGACCTTCGATCGCAGCGTGATCAAGAGCTTCTGCCGCTCCATCAAGGACATCACGACGGGCGCCCGAGACACCCTCTCGGACAACTGTGAAGTCTTGGGCCAATCAACTGCCCTCCAAGTCTGTCGATTTGCCAGACGGCAGGTCATCGCGGGGCAGGGACGGCGATGCGCAGACACTCGGGGGCGCAGGCCCAGAGTTCGATGTGCACCATGTCCTTGCTGTACGGATCTCGGACTGTCCCGAAGAACCGGTCCCTGTACAGCCGTGCTCCGCAGTGAGCACAGGCCCAGCCGCGTAGCTGATCGCCGGTGAGAGTCGCCGGGTCGGGCAGCAGGCCGGTTCGCGTCATGTGTCCTGTCCCTGCGACGTCAGCCTCACCTCGACCACGTGTGCGCGTTGCCGCTCGGCTGCGTCCGCAGAGCGGACACGATTGGGGTCGGCGTCCCACTCGCGCCCTCCTCCCGGGGGCCGGAGCTGGAGGTACGGGCCGACGCTGCCCATAACCCGGCCGGTTCCGCCCGCCTCGGTGTCGACGACCAGGGCACCGATCCGCCATTCACTCGTCACGCTCACGACCTCCTCGCCGAATGACGTCTGCCAGACGTATGGCTACTGCGGGGCGGATGCGTCCCAGTTCCACCAAGTCCAGGTGCGGCCAGGTGTCATCGACACCGAGCGAGGGGATGACGATGTCCGCCTGGTTGAGGGCTTCACGCAGCGCATCCACCGCCGCCGCCGCGCGGGATGCGACCGGTTCATCAGACGAGGCCATGAGCAGGAAGCTAGAGACCGACTTCGGTTCACATCGTGGAAGTTGCTCAAAGTTGCTTGACACTCTAGGTGAGTTGCTCGAAGTTGCTACTGAAGGAGTGCGGACACCGTGGCGTGGCCCAGGGCGCGAGGTCAAGCTGTGATCACAACCGTACGAAGGGGGTAGATCAAGGCGCGACGACTGCGCTGCAACGGCACCGGAAGCGGCGGTACCGGCTGTCCGACCGTCCACGAGGACCTGGACACCGGTGACGTGATCTTCCACGGACCGCCGCTCACGCACGCGGATGACCTCGGACAGCTACAGCACCTCTCGCCCGGTGAAGTGGCGGTCGTGATCCCCCGTCACGTCGTCGTCGACTTCGCGCCCAAGGAGATGGAACGCGTGGCCCGGATCATCGGCCTCGACGAGTTCGAGAACCTGTTCCGTACCTTCGAGCACTCGGCATGGCGGTTGGAGAGCCGCCGCCGGTACGCGAGCGACGAGTCCACACCGACCTATCGGGAATTCCTCGCCACCGGATCGGCGACCTGGGATCCCCGCGATCCGTATGCCGAGCTGATCCGGCCCCAGATCGCCAGCGGCCACACCATCTCCCGGGTAAGGATCCTTGACGATCCCCCGACGGTCGGACTGCGCTACCTGCTCGACAATGCCCGCCGCAACAGCGCCCTCGGCGAGGAGATCAAGAGCCTCACCCGGGCCAGCGCCGATCGGCTGCGGCTGCCTGACGAGGACTTCTGGATCTTCGACTCACGCCTCGTCGCGAAGCTGAACTTCACCGACGCCGACGAACTCACCGACGTCGAACTGATCACCGAACCCGCCCAGGTGGTCCGCTGCTCCATGGCGCGTGACGCAGCCTGGCACCACGCCTTCCCGTACGAGCACGCCGCGACGCGGTACGCCAGGGACGCCCAGCCTGAATAGGTGCGCGACACATGAGCACGGACTTCCAGCAAGCCCGAACGGCCCTCGGGGTATGACTGCGGGAACTGAGACTGCACCGCCCCGGCGGCCGGCTCACCGGCGAGCAACTCGCCCGACAGCTCGGCTGGCACAAGTCGAAGGTCAGCAAGCTCGAGAACGGCAAACAGACAGCGACACCACAAGACTTCACCGCCTGGGCAGAGGCCACCGGTCACGAGGACGCCATCGCGGGTCTCCATTCACAGCTGGCCGGGTTCGAATCCCTCACCCGCTCCTGGCGCCGCCAGCTTGCCGGCGGCCACCGCCCCGTACAGGAAACGCTCCTGGCCGAGCACGAACGCACCCACGCGTTCCGCATGTGGGAGAACTCCGCCATCCCCGGCGTCCTCCAAACACCGGACTACGCACGCGCCATGTTCACCCGCTACACCGAACTTCGCAGCGTTCGCCCCCACATCGAGGAAGCCGTACGGGCACGGCTCGAACTGCAGAAATGGATCTACACGGGCACCAAGGAGTACCACGTCGTGCTCTGGGAAGCCGCCCTGTACGCCCTGATGTGCTCACCCCAGACCCTCGCCCTGCAACTGGAACGACTGGCCGCACTGGTCGGGCTCAACACGATGCGACTCGGCATCGTCCCGCTCACCGCATCCCTCAAAATCCCACCAGGAAACAGCTTCTGGATCTACGACGATCGCCTCGTCGTAGTCGAGGACTGGCACGCCGAACTCTGGCTCGACACCACGGACAGTGTCACGGCCTACGAAAAGGTATGGGACACGCTCACCGAGTCCGCGATATACGGCGCGGACGCACACCGCAGCATCCTGCGCGCCCGACAGGCTCTGGAACCACGCTGAATTGCGGTGTCGCTCCGGCCCGCGCGAACGTCGACGGACCCAGGCCGCTCCTCCTAGACCTGGCCGGGGGCACTATGGGCGCGGTGACGCCACACCGGGCGGCCGGGAGCGTGTCCGTCCGCAGACACGCTGACGTCCGTCCTACGGCACCATTCATGCGTTATGGCTGCGGGGGCCGTACCCGTGCGTGCGCGATCACCGTCTTCGCGTGCTCGACGGCGCCTGGTCGTCGAGCTGGCCGAGCGCCTTGCCACTGCCGCTGCGGTCGAGCTCTCAGGCCGCTTGTCCCGCTCGGAAATACGATTCTGGTTCTGGTCTGCAGCTTCTCCGCGCAGGGCGCCGACCTGCACGACGCCTGGGATGATCTGACGGCGCCACTGTCGATCGTCACCGCGTTGGCCCGAAACCTGGTCAAGGCGCCCGCTGCCGCGCTGCGCAGCCGCGTGGCCAAGGACGCAGAAGTCTTGGCGTACGGCGCGAGAACGCGGTGCTGCGCCGCCAGATCGCCCGAGTCCGCTACGTGCCTGCCGATCGGATCTGGCTGCCCGTCCTTTCCCGACTGGTCCCACGGGAACGCTGGCACCCAGTATTCGCAGTCACGCCGCTGGCCTGGCACCGCCAACTCACTGCGCGGAAGTGGACGTTCCCTCCGCACCATCGCCGCGGCAGGCCGTCCACCGCACGCACCATCAAGCAGCTCATCCTGCGCCTGGCCCGGGACAACAGCACCTGGGGCCGCCGCCGATCCCAGGGCGAACTCGCCCACCTCGGCTACCCGATCGCGCCCTCCACGGCCTGGGAAATCCTGCACGCCGCAGGCATCGCACTTCAACTTCCACTGTCGGCCCCAACGCCGCAGACCTTGGCGGTCGCGAGGCGCTGGGTGACGTCGCTGACCGTTATACGCGATGGCTTGCGACCGACTGCTCCGCGCTTCAGCGAGAGCTCGGCGCCAGCGCGTAGCGCACGGTCTGCGCCCGGATGAGACCGTCCCGGATGACGAACGTGTCCACGCCGTGCGTAGCACTGTTCTCCGACGAGGTCGCACTCCATTCGAGAAACAGGATCTCGCCGCCGAAGAGGGTGGTCTTCATGTCCCACTCCGCTTGCGGAAGATCGGCGAAGAGCTGCCTGAAGTTCTGGCGAGCCCCTTCCTTGCCGTGCACCACGCCGGCGGGAGTCACGATCACGGCGTCCTCAGCGAAATTGACGGCAAGCGCGTCGAGGTCCTCCGCGACCAGCGCGGCGCCATGACTGGCGTAGACCTGTTCGGGGGTGCGCGAGGCGATGTCGTTCACGAATACCACTTCTGTCTGGCTCAGGTGAGTGAGGAACGGGCGGCTTGCCCTCGCCGCGAGTACGGCACATATACATATTACATCGATTCGATATGTACATCGATACGATGCCCTGTCCCCGCACCGGGGCGCCCGACACCCAGACTCTTGACCGTCACCGACGCACCCGCCTGCGACGGCCACGCCACCACGGAGGTGCGACGCCCCGACGGGTGGTCAGTGACGAATGAGGAGAACCAGCCCGGCGAGCACCACAGCCAGCACGACGGCGGCAACGCCGTACACCAATCGATGCGTCCGCAGGCCGGGAAGATAGCGGTCCACAGCCAACCTGACGGGACCGGTCAGGGCCAGCCCCGCCGCCACCGCAGCCAGCAGGAGCTCGTACTCCACACCATCGGGCGCGAAGAAGCCGCCGCTCCACTTCACCGCCAGGGCATTGATCATGGTGCCGAGTACGGCGGCACCCGCAAGCGGCGTGAGAAGCCCAAAGATCAGGCCAAGGCCACCCAACGTCTCCGTGAGACCAGCGATCACCGCCATGGCCTTGCCTGACGGATAACCGCTCGCGGCGAAGAACTGACCGGTGCCCTCGATGCCACCTCCACCGAACCAGCCGAACAGTTTCTGCCCACCGTGCGCCGCCAGAGTCAAGCCCAGCGCCAGACGCAGGACCAGCAACCCCACGTCATAGGCATACGGAGAAGGAGTTGCAGACCCGTTGCCGACAAGGGTGTCAGCGGGACGGTTGGTGACGGTCATAGTGATGCGCCCTCCTGTGCGACGAGAACAAGAACTTGAAAGTTCAAGCTATCGCCACGATAGCATTTGAGTGAATGTTCAACAAAATTCGCGAGTGACGAGCGATCACCCGTCTCCGCAGCGCGGTGGAACACCCGAACGGACCACCTACTGCCGGACACGCGGGAAAGCCTGGGGAGGCGAGAAGTGCCGGCCCAGAGCCATCCCCGCGCATCCTCGCGACCAGATCCAGATGGCTGGGCAAACCGGGGATATGCCGACCAGGCGGAACGGGGCCGACTTCTCGGCCAGGCGTCCATGAATGTCGCCCAGGGCGCCCTCACGCGCCGGGGCGGGTGAACCCCGACTGACCGCTGTGCACCACGGGCAGGCCCTTCAAAGTGACGACGAGACTCTCCCTCACCCTCAGGCGCTTTGCTCGTGCACCGGCACCGAAGGATCGCCCAACTGGCGTCGGGACATAGACGCACCTGTGCGAGGAGCGTGCCGGTTTTGCCCACCCTGCAGACACGACGGCTGGTTCGGCCTAGCGGGCGTGTTCCACGAGCCAGCCCGACAGTGCCGTCAGTGCCTCACGGGCGATTCCGTGACCCACCGGGTCCTGTCGGGCGAGGGTCGGCGCCCCCGACTCGACCGTCGCGTAGTGCCACGTCCGATCGAGCAGGTCACGAGGAATCACCTCGTCGTGAAGCCCCTGGGCCACGAAGACGGGAACTCCCGCCAGACGCCCAGGGCCGGTGGGCACACCCGCGTCGAAAGGCAACGTGCCATAGAGGATCGCCGCGCCGGCGAACCGCGCGGGATCATCCAGCAGCAGGCCCCCGGCGAAGGCGGCGCCACCACTGAAGCCGACAAGGAAGACGGGACGCCCGGGCGGGGCCACCTCATCCAACCAGCGCCGGAACCAGTGCATCGTGACCCGCAGCGACGTCGCCACGGGCCGCCCGACGCCTCGGTTCGCGAACCACGCGAAGCCGCCGTTTTCCGCGAGAGGAGCGCGCACTGCCGCGTAGGACAGGTGGCCCGGAAGCTCGTCCGCCAGTCCGACGATGTCGGTCTCGCGTGCGCCGCGGCCATGCAGCAGAACGACGAGCGGCGCGTCCGTGCCGCCTCGTGAAGCGACGATGGGTATGCCGAACCCGTCGGGTGACGGGGTGTTGTTCATGGACGTTTCCCGTTCAGGCGGTCGGGCCGAGCAGCGCCCAGCCGCTCTGCCACGACCAGTTGTTCCCGGCGTTCAGCGAGATGTTGAGGAAGGCCATCTCCTCGAGGGCCCTGGCCATGCGCAGCCCACCGGCGTCGATCGGACGGAATCCGAGCGAGGTGAGTAGTTCGGCGACCACCTTCTTGGCGTCGGAGTCGTCACCGGCGTAGTACCCGTCGAGCCGGGTGTCGCCCTCGGCCGGGGAAAGCAGCTGATACGGGGTCAGCCTTCCCTCGGGAATTGTGGTTTCGACCCGGCCGCCGTAGCGATGCCGGCCGCGAGGAGTCTCTCAGCGGGACACCGTCGCAGCCGCGCCCGACGTCGCGTTCTCGACGCTCGACTCGCGCCTGCCCAGCGTGAAGTCCGCGGCGACCGTCTCGCCCGCCCGCAGCAGCTTGCGGTGGGCCAGCGGGTGCATCCCGGGTGCCGAAGCGACGACGGAGAGGTGGTCCTCGGGTAAGCCCGTGACGGCATAGCGCCCTTGTTGGTCGGTGATGGTGGAGACCAACTGCCGCCCCTGGCCGTCCAGCACGATCACCGCGGCCCCGCGCACCGGCTCCTGGTCGGGATCGCGCACCACCCCGGCCAGGACGGGCATCGGTTCGCCGAAATGGTGCCGGTGCACCGGGAGTGCGGTGGGAACGGCGGTTTCGAGGGCCGGATCGTCCACGGGAGGTTCGGCGACCGCGTCTCGTACAGCGGCGCGACGGTGCCGCAGGAAATCGAGACCGAGCAGGCCCGCACCTCCGGCGATCCAGGCACACAGGACGAGGACCGGTTTGAGGACCCCGGCGCCGCTGAAGTACAGGACTCCCCGCAGCGCGTCGACGGCGTTCGCCAGCGGCATGACGGCGTGCAGGCCCTGGAAGAACCCTGGCATCAGCGGAGCCGGCACCGCGCCGCCGCTCGTCGGGATCGATATGACGATGAACAGTGTCATGCCTACGGCGGGCAGGAACTGGCGGGTGAAGGGGGCGAGCCCGGATGCAGCCGTGGCCACAGCGGTGGTGAGCAGGAAGGCGACGCCCATCACGGCAGGTTCGGCGTTCAGGTAGCCGAGCGCGGTCCCCACCGCATAGCCGACGCTGCTGAAGACCGCGGCTACGACCGCGATTGCCATCAGTTTGCGTCGCCGGTCGAAAGCGACGGCGCGCAGCAGCATGGTGGCGAGGATGTAGGCGGGGATATTCCAGGCGATGGCGAAGTAGAGGACGGTCGAACCCAGCAGGTCCTTGCCCGCAGTCGGCACGACGTCGCGGATCGCGAGCCGTCCTGCCGACCCCGCGACCTCGCCGAACGCGGTGGTCAGGGTCTGTTCCAGGGACGCCCCGTTCGCCTTCGCGACGTAGAGCACCGGGTGCGCCCCGTCGGGGGCATAGCCCGCGAAGGCATCCCGGTCCAGGACCGCCTGCCGGGCCTGCCCCGGATCGGCGACATTGTGGACGTCGTATCCGCCGGGGTACCGCGCGTCCAGGTCCGCGTCGATCCGGGCCGCCGCGGCCTCGCCTCCCACCACGACCACCTTCACACGGTGCGGTCCGGGAGCGTGCAGGGCCGGAGCGAAGACGAAGATGATGCCCAGGAACAGGACCCCGGGGAACCAAGCCGCTTCGGACAGGGCCTTCGCCGCCCTGCCAAGTGACCGTTTACTTCTCTCCACCGTGTCGCGCTCCGTTTCCCGCACCAATTGACGTACCGATCGGCACACAAATAACAGGGATGGACTATACGTGTACCGTCCGGTACATTCAAAATGTGGCCCGCCCCATAAACACCGAGAAGCGTGCCGAACTCCTCGCCCAGGTGGTGGAGTACGTCCAGCGCCGCGGCCTTGCGAACCTCTCGCTGAGCCCGCTCGCCGAGGACATCGGCACCACGAAGCGCATGCTGCTCTACTACTTCGGCAGCCGCGAGAACCTGCTGGCAATGACCCTCGCGGCAAGCCGCCCCGATGCACACGCACTGTTCGACGGCGTCGCGGACAACGCAGGGCTGCGCCGATCGGCCCACGCCCTGTGGAACGCGATCACCGTCGGGGAGCAGGCCGGGCCGATCCGCATGCTCCTCCAGCTCCTGAGCCTGGCCGCAACCGACCCGGAGGACTACGGAGATCTCGCCAAGGAAACCGTCGAGGTCATGATCGGCCCGATCGCGGACGCCTTCACACGCCTCGGCCATCGGCGGGAGCAGGCACGGGAGCGTGCGACCCTGCTCGTTTCCGGTCTGCGCGGCCTGTGCCAGGACCGCCTGGTGACAGGAGACGCAGCCCGCACCGACGCAGCAGCCTCACACCTCATCGAAGCGGCAGTCGAGGCGTAATAGCGATCCGCCCCACTGGACACCGAGCACCCCGCGCCGAGATCCGGAACCCCGCGGCGCGACCGCCAACCAACTCGTCCGGCAGAGATCCCCTGCGCAGCCGCCCAACCCAGGACAGCCGATCAGGGGCGGCGTTAACCCCACCGGCGAAGCAGTCCTAATCCGCGACCGCAGCGCGACGACCGAGCGGACCCCTCAGCGCCGCATCGGCTCGCACGGCGACACCTACCGCGGCCACACGCACCCCGATCGCGCGACCGCGGCTCATCTCGCACCTCACCCAGCAGCCCAACCCGCCGTTTCCGCCTGGCGAGGAGGATTCTCGCTTTACCGTACCGATCGGTACGTCTATATTTATTTACGTACCGACTGGTATAGAAATTCATCGGAAGAAGATGATCGCGTCATGCGAAACAAGATCGCCTTGGAGGAACACTGGGAGTCCGTGGACTTCCCTGCCACTGGTAGTCACGACTTCACCGCCCCTGACTACTTCGCCGACGTCGAGCGCCGGCTGCACGAGGTCGACGAGCGCGTCGAGGACATGGACCGCAACGGCATCGGCATCGACATCCTGTCGCTGACCCAGCCCGGCATCGAAGGTCTCACCGACCCCAAGCAGGCCGTCGAGCTGGCCCACCGGATGAACGACCATGCCGCCGAGGAGCTCGTCGCTCGCCATCCGGGCCGCCTCAAGGCGTTCGCCGCCCTGCCGCTGCAGGACCCGGAGGCGGCGGCCGAGGAACTGCGTCGCTCGGTCAAGGACCTCGGCTTCGTCGGCGCCCTGATTAACGGCTACAGCAACATCGGCGACGAGAACAGCGCACAGTATCTGGATGAGCCGCAGGTCGAGCCGTTCTGGGCGGCCGTGGAGGAGCTCGGCGTTCCGGTCTAGCTCCACCCCCGCATTCCCCTGCCCAACCAGCAGCGCATCTACGAGGGTTACGAGGGCCTGCTCGGCTCCGCCTGGGGCTTCGGCTTCGAGACCGCCACTCACGCCCTACGTCTGATCCTCAGCGGCCTCTTCGACCGCCACCCGGGCGTCCAGGTGGTCCTCGGCCACCTGGGCGAAGCGCTCCCCTTCACGCTGCCGCGCGTCGAGCACCGCCTGCGCCACCAGCGTCCGGAAACGCACGGTGCGCACGAGGAGAACCCGATGCACTACCTCCTGAACAACTTCTACCTGACCACCAGCGGCGTGTTCCGTACCCAGGGTCTGGTGGACACGCTCATGGAGGTGGGCGCCGACCGTGTCCTGTTCTCCGTCGACTATCCGTACGAGTCCATGGATGAGATCTCTCCGTGGTTCGATGCCTCACCGATCAGCGACAACGACCGCGTGAAGATCGGCCAGACCAACGCAGAGAAGCTGTTCGGAATCAAGCAGGCCCCGGCCGCCTAATTCCCGCATCCTCCGCAGACCCGCGCTCCCGGCATGATCGACAACGACGTCCTCCTGCCGGGGGCGTGCCCTCGCTGCGCGTAAGGCAGTTGAACCCGAGCCCACAGGCGCTCCGCCGGGGCTCGGCACCGCTCGGCCGCTCCTACGACCCGGGCTGACAACCGCCGGGACGTTGAACGCACGCCTTGCTTGGTACCGGGTGTCGGCGTACACGTGAACGAGTACGCGGACACCGGGCAGCGATGCCTTCCCACAGAGCGGCGACAGCCGGTGTTTCGCCGATGTCAGTCAGTGTTCTTGGTGTGCTGAGCGGGCGCCGGGCAGACGCCTCCCGATCACCTGGCCACGATGCCTAGCGGAAGGGCCGTCGCTGTCCTCGCCCGTGCTCAGCAGGACTCACTCTGGAACCGGCAGCAGCCGTCCAACCAGCTCCGTTCGCTGCTGTGCGAGTACTACCCGGCAGCCCTGGCGGCCTTCGAGTCCTGGAGCAACGGCCTGTGTCGGCCGGCGGCCCGGGAGCTTCTGAAGGCGGCCCCGATACTGACGCGGGTCGCGCGGCTGACCCGCACGCAGTTGGAGGCCGCGCTCAAGCGCGCCGGTCGCAAGCGGGGCATCACAGCCGAAGCCGACCGGCTCCGTGACGTCTTCCGCGATGACTACGCGCACCGGCCGCCGCTGGTCGAGGACGCACTGGGCAAGCAAATGCTCGCCCTCCTGCGCCAACTGGAAGCTGCTTGCACCGCCGCCGATGACCTCGCCGAGGCGGTCGGAGAGGCTGTCCCTCAGCACCCGGACGCTGAGAGCGCCCTCAGCTTCCCCGGCCTCGGCGTCCAGCTCGGCGCCCGGGCGCTCGCCGAGATCGGAGACGACCGGGCCCGCTTCGCGGACGCCCGCAGGCTGAAGGCATACGCCGGTGCTTCGCCCATCACCAGGGCCTCCGGCAAGAAGTCGAGCATCACCCGCAGGTGGGTCAAGAACGACCGGCTCAACGCAGCGGGCTACCTCTGGGCCTTCGCCTCCATCACCGCCTCGCCCGGCGCCAAGGCCCACTACCGGCGTCGCCGCGACGACCACAGAGACAGGCACGCCGCCGCCCAGCGCCACCCTCTTCAACCGCATGCTCGGCGAGCTCTACTACCGCCTCCAGCGCCACACGTTGTTCGACGAACACACGGCCTTGCCGACCGCTCTCGCCACAGCCGCTTGACACGTTGAGCGGCTGAGGTGTCTACGAGGCAGCGTCCGAACAACATCAACATGCTGGCACAAGCCGCACAGCCGTGTCCGGGATTCGAGGTCTGGGACCGATTTCATGTCGCCCCTGTTCAACGTCTTGGCATGGAGGCATCACCGCCCTACGCTTCAAGCGCCATCACACTGGCGAAGTGACTTCATGTACGTGAAGGACGATGATGATGAAGCTTTCTGGCCTCTGGCCCGCCCTGCTGACTCCACTCACCGAGGAGGGTGCCGTTGACCATCCCGCCCTGGCGGCCCTGGTCGAGGATCTGATTCTGCGACGGGTCGACGGCGTCGTTCCCCTGGGATCGACCGGCGAGTTCACCGAGTTCACCGCTCAGGAGCGCCGCGCCATTGTGGAGACCGTGGTGACGGCCGTGGATCACCGTGTGCCGGTGCTGGCCGGGGTCAGCGGCCTGTCCACGGTCGAGACCTGCGACCACGCCACGGTCGCGGCTGAAGCCGGGGTGGACGCGGTGCTTGCGCTCCCGCCGGTGTACTGGAAGGTTTCCGACGACCGGATCTTCGATCACTTCGTGTCCGTGGCAGACGCCGCGGGCCTGCCGGTTGTCGTCTACGACTTTCCGGGGCTGACCGCGCAACCCCTCACGCCGGCACTTTTGCGAAGGCTCGCCGTCGAGGAGCCCCGGGTGATCGGCGCCAAACTCACCGTGCGGGACATCATGGCCGTGACCGCCGCGCTCGCCGCGACGCGCCCGCACCGGCCCGACTTCTCGATCGTCACGGGCTTCGAAGACCTCATCCCGGCGGCGATGTGGGCGGGTGCGGACGGCGCGATCAGCGGCATGGCCAACGTGATCCCCGATGAACTCGTGGCTCTGGTCGATGCGCTCGAGAAGGGCCAGCCCGACTCTGCCGAACACCATCGCGCGGTGATGGCCGATTTCGACATCTACGGCCTCAGTGAACCAGCGATCCCCGGCATCAAGGCAGCAGCCGCGGCCCTGGGCCGGATCCCGCGCGCCAACTGGCGGCTCGACGCCGGACCGGAAGAGCCCGTGCTCGACGCTGCCGCCGCCTGGGCCGCCGTACGGCAACCGACAAGCCAGCGAAAGGACGCGGCATGATCGACGCCCGGATCTCTTCCGTCCGCGTGGTGGAACTGACCACCACTCTGCCTGAGACTCCCTTCCCGCGCGGATTCCCCCCGCAATCACGGCCCGCCAGCATCTACGACTCCCAGCACATGGGGCCGGCCGGCAGGCCCACTGCGGGCGTGGCCCGGAAGAAGACGTCGCTGTACCTGGAGATCGGCACGACGAAGGGCGTGACCGGCCGCTACGGACCCATCGACCGGGAGGCCGTCGCGCCGCTGGCCGACGGGATGGCAGCCTCCCTGCTCGGGCTGGACGCGCTCGCCCACGGCTACATCTGGGACCTGCTGCAGCGTGCCGATCGGCACGCCCGGCACGGCCAGCGCAAGATCGCCATCAGCGCAGTGGATAACGCGCTGTGGGACGTGCGCGGCCGGCTGTTCGGGGCTCCGGTGTGGCAGTTGCTCGGCGGCTCGGGACGGGCGCGCATCCCCGCCTACGCAAGCACCCTCGGCACCTTCCACAGCGAAGGTGAAGTCGAGCGGACAGCCGCGGAGTTGATGGATGAGGGGTACACGGCGCAGAAGTGGTTCTTCGCGGACGGCCCCGGGCAGGGACCGGACGGCATGGATCGCAATGTCGCGTTGGCGGAGCGCGCACGATCGTCCGTGGGCGAGAGCTGCGCCCTCATGTTCGACGCGTTCATGAGCTGGGATCTCGCCTACGCCCGCCAGTGGTGCCGGCGTGTGGAGCACCTGCGGCCGGACTGGCTCGAGGAGCCCTTCCCGCCCGGCGCAGTGCCCGCGTTCGCGCAGCTGCGCAGTTCCACCGTCATCCCGATTGCCACGGGCGAGCACCTCTACGACCGTCACGATGTCCTGCCGTTTCTCCAGCATGGGCTGATCGGTGTGCTGCAGGCCGATCCGGAATGGTGCGGTGGGGTCACGGACTTGGTCCGCATGTGCGCTGTGGCGGAACCGTTCGGCGTTGCGGTGATCCCGCACGGCCACGGCATTCACGCCGCCTTGCACGTGGTGGCCGGCCAGTCACCCGAGACATGTCCGCGTGTGGAGTACCTGTTCCATCACATGCCGGAACGCCACCACTTCGAGGCGGACCCGCCCACGCCGAAGGGGGGCACGTTCGCTCTGCCGACCCGGCCCGGTTTCGGGATCGAGCTGGCCCAGGAGCGCATCGAGACGACTCGTGACGTGGTGGCGGCCGGATGAATCCCGCCCTACGCCCCCTCACCCTCCAGGCGGTTGAGGTTGCCCAGGAACTCCGGGGACCGACCAGGGGGCGCCGGCGCCCGGCGCCCGGTCAGCATCGCGCGCGCCTCGAGCAACAGGTCGGCCAGTTCGGTCAGCCGGCCTTCCTCGAGCCGACCGACCGGTACCGCGAACGAGATCGCATCGCGCACGGTGGCCGGTCCGGGGATGCTCACCGCGACGCACCCCAGGCCGATGTCGGACTCCTGGCTCTCGAGGGCGTAGCCACGGTCGCGACTGGCGGCCAGGTCCTGCAGCAGGGCCTCCCGGTCAGTGATCGTGTGGGGGGTCAGTGCGACGAGGGGCCAGCGCAGATGGTCGACCACCCACTCGTCGGTCTCGGTGGCGAGGATCGCCTTGCCGAGCGAGGCCGCGTGCGCGGGGATGCGCTGGCCGACAGAGGAGTGGACCCGCACCAGAAAGCGCGACTCCCGCTTCGCGAGGTAGACGATGTCGGAGCCGAGCAGGCGCCCGTAGTGCACCGTCTCTCCGGTCTCCTCGCTGAGCCAGTCGAGGACCGGGCGCGCGGCGAGCACGGCCTCGTCGGCGCGCGCGTAGCTGGAGCCGATCATCAGGGCGCGCACCCCGATCCGGTAGAGCGATCCGGTTGCGTCGGTCTCGACCCATCCCCGCTGCTGCATGGTGCGCAACAGCCCGTGCAGGCTGCTCTGCGGGATACCCAGTACGGCGCTGAGCTGGGTCATGGTGGGCCGGTCCTGGCGGCCTCCCAGAGCCTCCATGACAGCCATGACCCGGTCCGCTGACTTGACCGGTGAGAACTCCTTGGTCGCCCGCGGTGGTTGAGCGGGCTTCGTAGCCTCGGTCATACCGGAAGGGCCGGCCGGCCCGGCTTCCCCACCAGCTGACTGGTTGTCCTGTGTGACGCGCGCTCGCCCCGGCTTCATGCCAACGAAGTTACATCACATATGAGAAGAGGCGCACTGTGGCGTTCACTTCGCACATGTCATCTCCGTCGCCCGATGAACCTGCCGACGAACAGATGCGCAAGACGGTCCGGCGCAAAATCGCCTGGCGTGTGATTCCGGTCCTGGCCTTCGCGTACCTGATGGCCAATCTGGAGCGCACCAACCTGGGCGTCGCGTCCTTGAGCATGAACGCGTCCCTTGGGCTCACCACGGCCACCTACGGCCTGGCTGCCGGTCTCTACTTCGTCGGCTACTTCGTGTTCGAGGTCCCCAGCAACCTTGCGATGGCGCGCTATGGCGCCCGCAAGTGGCTGGCCCGCATCGCGATCACCTGGGGGCTCGTAGCGACAGCGACCGCAGCGGTGCAGGGACCGGTGAGCCTGTACGTGATGCGGATCCTGCTCGGCGTCGCCGAGGCGGGACTGTTCCCCGGGGTCGTCTTCTACTTCACCCTCTGGTTCATCCCTCGTGACCGGGCGAAGATGATCGCACTGTTCGGCATCGGCGCAACCGTGTCAGGGCTGGCAGGGCCCCCACTGGCAGGCGCGATCCTCTCACTGTGGCCCCACGGCATCCTCGGCCTGGAAGACTGGCGGGCCCTGTTCGTGCTCGAAGGGCTTCCCTCGATCATCGTGGGCCTGCTCATCTGGAAGGTGCTGGTCGACAGCCCCGACAAGGCGCGCTGGCTCACCCGAGCCGAGAAGGCCTGGCTGGCCGAGCACATCGACTCCTCGACGGGAACCGCCGGGAGCCGCAACCCCCTGCACGCCCTGACCGACATGCGCGTCCTGCTCCTCTCGCTGGCCTACTTCACCAAGAACGCCGGCGGATACGTCCTTGTCTTCTTCATGCCGCAGATCATCCAGACCCTCACGGTTCAACGCGGGGCGCACTACTCGACGTTGACGATCGCACTGCTGTCGGCCATTCCCGCGGTGTTCGCCGCTTTCACCGCGATCACGTGGGCGGCACACTCCGATCGCCGCCAGGAACGCCGCTGGCACTCCGCGATCCCCCTGTGCCTTGCAGGGCTCGGCATCGTCTGGGCGGCCTCCGCCACCAACCCGATTGTCCTCCTCATCGCGCTCACCATCGCGAGCGCCGGCATCGGCTCCGTTTCCGGCGCGTTCTTTCAGATCCCCCCGGCCTTCCTGGCCGGCCCTGCCGTCGCGGTGGGCATTGCCACCATCAACGCGACCGGCAACCTCGGCGGCTTCGTGGGCCCCTACCTGTTCGGCATCCTCAAGGACACAACCGGTTCCTTCTTCCTCGGCAACCTGATCCTGGCCGCTCTCCTCTTCCTCGGCGCGGCGATCATCTTCCTTCCGATTCTCCGCCCGAAGCCCGAAGGCGCCGACCTCACCAAGTCCGCTCAGGCGGCTCCCTCCGCAGCGGAGGCCACCTGACATCAATTCGAGGCGAGCCGCTCGATTCATCGTCAGGATCTTCAGGGCCGACCTCTTGGCGCAGCGGAGCACAATGAACCAGAACAGGTCTTCAGACGACGCTCGCAGATGACGCTGCGGCCTGTCGGGGTACGAGCTCATCTGGCTCCGGCAAGATTTTCGTAGCCGGAGATCATCACGGGACGCACTGTCCGGGCTGGGCATCCTTGTCTTGTGCGTTGTCGAACTTCCCTCCCTGTTACCGCACTTGAGCGGTGTAACCGTGGTCTCTGTCGACACTGCAGGTCCTGCCGTGATGGTCCGGGCTCACACTCATGACGAAATGTCTGCCCGCTGTACGGGCTGCGGCGTCGCCAGTGACTGGGTGCACAGCCGCTACATACGCAGGCTGGCCGACACAGCGATGGGCAGCCGACCGCCCCGCATCGAACTGAGCGTGCGCCGCTCGTACTGCGAGTACACGGCCTGTCCCAAGGTCACGTTCGCCGAACAGACCGAAGGGCTGACCGTGCGGTAGCAACGACGTACCCCGTTGCTGCAGACGGGGATAGAGACCGATAGAGTACTTCGCCTGGGAAATGCCTCTGACTTCAGCGGGAACAGGACCTCGACAATCCTCATTCTTGCTGGTCAGAGGCACTTTCTGTTTTCCTGACCGCCTGTCGGACAACCCGCTTTATGCAAGCGCGGGGCTACCAATTGGTGCAGATCTCGCCGCGGGCGTCGAGGCCGGAGCGGGGACGTCCACGCAGGTGCGGAAGATCCAGCCCGTGCCGAGGGAGTGGGCGCGGGTAGTGTCGGTACTGGTCGTGACCGGGAAGGGGCCGCACCGGATCAAGGTGACGCCATCATCGCTGGTCCAGTCCAGCTATATCAGGTCGCCGAACTTGGCGTCGCTGATCCGGGCCCCCGCGGACTGATGGCCGCTGGCGCCCTTGCCCTCGACGAGTTCCACAGTGGGTTCGTCGTCCCGGGCAGGCGACTGCATCCGTGGTCGCACCACCTGCCCGGCGCCGGCGGGCCACGCCCAGCCGGGGCAGGCGGCGTCCTCGGTGGGCTTGATGGTGACCACCCAGGCCGCCACGGCGCCGCCCGACATGTACCGCGACAGCGAGGAATCGCTGACATACAGGAGCGGCTCGAGCCTCTTGAGATTCTTACCGGTACGAGCCTGCAACGAGCGCAGCCGCGCGGCCAGGCGCGCTCTCGGCCTGTCTTCGGCTGCGTTGCGACCATTCGCCGACTTCATCACGACCCCCAGTGCGCGCATCGGAACGACGCATTTCACTGTGCCCAGCGGGTGATCGACGAGGACGGGTAGAACGGACACGTCAGCGGGGTATCGCCCGACCTGCCATGGGCCGGGCATGACGAACACGAGCGGGCAAGCGACACTGACACGTGAACTCCCGGCAGGACCGGTTGGCGTAGGAACCGCAAGTCCTAACCAGGAGTTCACCCACATCCCAGGCACTACGCGCCGACGCTCATGAACGCTGCTCGTCCGCCAACCCGGCCAAGCCCCGGGCCTGATACGTTCCGCGCCACGCAAGCACCGTCGGCACCGAACACCAACCGCCCAAGCTATCCGAGAGTTCGGGATGCCCTCGGAAGCCAAGACGATGATCGTGCCCGCTGGACCTGCCGTGTACTGATCGATGCATCCGCGACGACGGGTGAGCAATTTGACGAGAACGGCGACCACCCGACGCTCGGCTCGACCCAGGTACGCGACGCCGCCTTCCAGGATCACCTCCTGGCCAAGACCGTGATCTCCTCGCCACCATTCCGGCTCCGCCGCCCGATCGCTGAACCGGGATGCGGCTCGGGCGGCTTCAGCTCACTCCGCCGGTCAGCGTCGTCGCGTTCTGGGTGTTCACCGCCTGCTCGCGGACGCCGGCGATGTGCCCTGCCAGGCCGCCGGTCTCACGATCCGTCCACCGCAGCACGAAGAAGGCCAGGATGGCGGCCAGCGCGAAGAACCCCGCCATGACCAAGAGGCCGCCATTCGTCGAACCGGTGCTGACGACGAGGGAGCCGAAGATGTACGGCCCCACCAGACCGCTAATGTTCCCCACGGCGCCGAAGCAGGCATACGACACGGCCGCCGTCGGGCCGGCGAAGACCTGGGCGGCCGCCGTGGAGAACGTTGAGAGCGTCCCGAAGAACCCGCCTGCCGAAATGCTGATGCCGACCAGCTCGACCACCGGAGTGCCCGACAGCACTCCGAAGACCAACCCGCATGCGGAGGCAGCCATGAGGATGGTGATGTGCCATTTGCGATCCCCCGTCAGCATCGTGGTCTTCGCGACGACCAGCATGACCACGATCGACCAGAGCCACGGGATGGCCGACAGGAAGCCCGACTCGACCACGCCAGACTTGAACGACGTCCCGATGACCGTCGGCAGGAAGTACGCGATCGTCCAGAAGCCTGCGCCCGCACAGAACGAAGTCAGCGTGAACATCCACAGCGCCGGACGCCGCAGTGCCGCCGGGATCTGCCGGAGCGAGTGAGAAGAGACTCCGCCGGGCTGGATCGTGTTCGCCGCGAGGTAGGACTTCTCCTCATCGTCGAGCCACGCGACGTCCTTGGGTGCGGACGGCAAACGGAAGAAGATGAATACCGCCATGATGATCGCGGGGATGCCCTCGATGATGAACACCCAGCGCCACCCCGCGACGCCGGCTGCGCCGTCGGTCGTCAGGAGGATGGACGAGGTGAGCACCGATCCGGCCACGAGAGCGATCGGCACCGCGAGGTTCAGGCGGGTCAGGGCCTGCGTCATCTGCCGGGGAGCGCACCAGAGCGCAAGGAAGAAGATGGTCCCAGGCGAGTAGCCTGCCTCCGCGAGCCCGAGCAGGGTGCGCAGCACGTAGAAGGTGGCCTCGTTGTGCATGAAGCCCATCACGACCGTGACGACGCCCCAGCTCAGCATGATCCGTGCCAGCCAGACCCGCGCGCCCGCCTTTGCCAGGAACATGTTCGAGGGGACCTCGAAGAGCAGGTAGCCGATGTAGAAGAAGCCGGCGCCCAAGGCGAAGCTCGCGGCTGTCAAATTCAGGTCATGCGACAGGGGCTTCGCGATCACACCCAGGTTCGAGCGGTCAATGTACGCGATGAAGAAGCCGATGCTGATGATCGGGATGATCTTCAGCGTAACCTTACGCTGGATGCGATTCTCGATTTCTGGGACGTTAGCATCTCTGATTGTCTGAGCCACTGCGGAACCTCTCC
This sequence comes from Streptomyces sp. NPDC107517, assembly GCF_055582645.1. Lineage (NCBI taxonomy): Bacteria > Bacillati > Actinomycetota > Actinomycetes > Kitasatosporales > Streptomycetaceae > Streptomyces > Streptomyces sp. NPDC107517. The sequence goes on from NZ_JBVJPM010000022.1 coordinate 46,800, forward strand.
GTTGAGTCCGGCGCAGGGGTGCGCTTCCGAGCCAACTTAGAGCGCGAGTATGCACTGATCCAATATTTATATCGACATAATTGATAGCCTTCGGAGAACAATCCACTTCGGCACCACGGTTGAGGGACTGCACCGTGACGAAAACCTCGGAGCCACCGCGTTCGGGCGCACACTTCGGCCAGAGTCCGGCCACGCCTCGAGCGCGATGTTGTCCGAGACGGCCATGGCGACGCGCTTGCCCCACAGCCACGCCGTAGTCTCTTCCGCTTGGCGCAGGCCGGGCGAATGGATCCCGCCTGGCAGCCGAGTTCCGGCGACGCGGAGGTGGTGCAGCCATCCGGTGCGGATCATCACGATGCCCCCCCGCTCGATGGAGCTGCCCGGCCACTCCAACGCGGCACCCAGGTCGCTGGCCGGGTTCCGCACATTCCGGGTCTGATCGATCGGCGATCCGACGTCGATCAACAGTCCACGCGCGGCGATCCAGCACGTTGTCGGCACGGTCGATCCGCCGCTCGCGAAGCCGTCGACACCGCCAGGAATTTGATGGTCCAGGCAATACCGATCCCCGAGCGTTTGATATCCAGATCGCAATAGTCCGATGTGCGACTCTCGCCATCTATTCATACGGAGCCCCATATCGGTTATGTCGAAATCGGTATTGGACGACCGCCCCCACTGCTGATTCACTGTCCAAGATCGCACGGATGCTCCGAGCCTGCGACGAACGTGAGGAACGGACGATGAGTGAACGGCTGCCGGTGCGTTCAGCGGTGCAATGCAAGCTGCCGAATTGATCGGCGTGACACCGGTATGAGCACTCGAACTAGCGCGGCAGGGAATTACCGAGAACACGACCGGGCCTGGTCCGATCGCCACGGATCTATTCCTGAACGCGAATCCGCCGGCTCGGCTTCATCACCGGCCAGCTGCTCCGCGCCTGCGGAGCGCTGACCGTTGGGGTCAACCCGATCTGAGCCCAGACGACCGCGAACAACGACTCGACCACTCCGAACACGACGCCGATCACGATTCTGAACACCACGAAAAGGACGACAGCATGACTTGGGAAACCTCCGACCGGGAACTTCTGGACATCCTCCACATCCGCAACCTCCTGGCGGGCTCGGCCATGAGTTCGGATGTCTCCTCGGAGATCTTCCAGCGGGAACTCTATGCCAAGAATGCAGTGCTCGACCGCTTCCCGAATCACCCGAAGTACCACGGGCGCGACGACATCGCCGGCATCATGCGCGACCCGGATCACGTCGCCCAAGTCGAAGGCGGGATGATCCACTTCCCCGGCCAGGCATACGTCCGGGTGAACGGCGACACGGCCGTCGCCTGCGGCTACCTCACGATCTCGCACCCACACCGCGACGCCTCCCAGCCGGATCCGGAGTCGAGCCACTCACCCGTCGAGCCGGCGCCGGCGATGATCAGCTCGAATGTCTGGAGGTTCGAGCGCATCGACGGGCGCTGGCAGCTCGTAGACCGCATCCTGAGGGACGCACTCACGGCTGACGGACGGGCCCTGATCCGCTCGGTTCTCGAAGGAAGCTGAGGGTCGGTTCCGGGGGAAGCCAAGGGTTACGCCACGAGGACGGGGATGGGCACCTTTTCCTCGAGCGCGTTGACGCCCGGTTGCCCATTGGCGATGCGGGTGCCGTCAGTGAACCCGACGTCGACGTGGAGGTGGTTGCAGGGTTTCGCCGGTTGCGTGAACGACGGGCTTCGGCCGTCGCACGCACAGCCGGTTCGCCTCCCATCGTCGTTTCCCCCTGGCGACCGCCTCGTGATGGCCATTGACCAGCCGGCTCAAGTGGTCAGTGGCGCTGAAGGAGGAAAGGATCATGGACGTGCGCATCGCTTGGCGCTGGTCGTCGGCGTCCCCGAGATAGCGGGGAGTTCCCTGGCCCGGCGCCGCGCGGTCCAGGGGTGGACGGTAGCCGGGCTGTCCCGCCGGGAACCCACCCGGCTCGAAGGCGTGCGCCCACTGCTCGCCGACCTGACCGGCCCCGCCGCGGTCGCCCCTACGCACATCTTCCTCACCGCGTGGTCGGGGCAGGCGACCGAGGCCCAGAACACCACGCCATCCAGGCGATGGCCGAACAGGTGCGCCATTCCACCGGCACGGCGTAAGTCGTGGTCACCACCGACCGGTCGGGGCTGCGCTACTCGCATCCGAACCCGGGCCTGATCGGGCAGCGCCTCGAGGAACCCGTCGTGGCACTCGACGGCCAGGGGCATATCGGCATCACGCCGGAAGCCTGGGCCGCTCGGCCAACGGCCGCGCACCCTACAGCCCCGGTTACGACGCCCAGCACATAGCCCGCGCCGGCGACGTGCTGGTCGTCACCCTCAACTACCGCGTGGGGGTGGAGGGGTTCGCCCGCATCGAAGGCGCGCCCGCCAACCGAGGGCTGCTCGACCAGGTCGCCGCGCTGGAATGGGTGCGGGACAACATCACGGCGTTCGGCGGCGACCCGCACCGGGTGACCGTCTTCGGCGAATCGGCGGGCGCCGGTTCGGTGGCCGCGCTGCTGGCTATGCCGAGCGCACGGGGCCTGTTCGGGCGGGCCATCGCGCAGAGCGTGCCCGGCACCTACTTCTCCGGCGAACTGGCCCGCAACCTCGCGACCGCGATCGCCGCGGAAGCCGGCCTGCGCCCGACGGCCGCCGCCCTGGCCGCGCTGGACCCGCGCACGCTTACCGAGGCCGGTGCGGCGCTGAGCGCGAAGATGGCACAGCGCGTAAAGCAGTGGGGGCAGGTCGCACTCACGTCCACCCCGTTCTCCCCCGTGGTCGACGGCGAGATCCTGCCGACGACACCCTGGCAGGCGCCCGCGGCGGGCGCCGCGCGGGACGTCGAGCTGATCGTCGGTCACAACGCCCAGGAGTACCGCCTCTTCGTCGCCCTGGCCGGGCAGCTGAGAAAGGTGAGAGAGGAACAGGCGACGGCCGTCCTGCGCCAGTTCGGCCCGGGCGGCGGAGAGGAGGCGGAACGCGCCGCCTGTGGGAGGGCTACAACTTCCTGCCACTGCCGTTGATCGGCGGCTCACCTGTGGGCTGATCTGGGAGAGCCGCAGATCTGAGGCGCGACGATCCGCACCCGATGGGCCTTGCTCCCCTACTGGTTACTGAAAGCGGCGTCGAAGGACGCCCCGGGCAGTTTCCACAGCAGGGAGCGGATGTATTGCACGGCCTCGGCGGCGCCGTGCAAACGGTCCATGCCGGCGTCTTCCCATTCGATCGAGATGGGGCCGTCGTAGCCGATCGAGGCGAGGGCTCGGAAGGCGTCCTCCCAGGGGATGTCGCCGTGGCCGGTGGAGACGAAGTCCCATCCGCGGCGCGGGTCGCCCCACGACAGATGGGAGCCGAGGATGCCCTGGCGGCCGCTGGCCTTGCGGATGCGGGTGTCCTTGCAGTCCACGTGGTAGATGCAGTCGGCGAAGTCGGTGATGAACGAGACCACGTCGATGCCCTGCCATGCCATGTGTGAGGGGTCCCAGTTGAAGCCGAAGGCTTCGCGGCGGTCGATCGCCTCCAGGGTGCGCACGCTCGTCCAATAGTCGTAAGCGATCTCGCTAGGGTGCACCTCGTGGGCGAAGCGCACGCCTTCGGCGTCGAAGACGTCGAGGATGGGGTTCCAGCGGTTGGCGAAGTCCTCGTAGCCGCGGTCGATGGCCTCGCCGGGCACGGGCGGGAACATGGCGACGTAGGGCCAGATCGACGATCCGGTGAAGCCGACGACGACGTCGGCGCCGAGCTTGCGGGCCACGCGGGCGGACCGTTTCATGTCCTCGGCGGCGCGCTGACGTACGCCCTCGGCGTCGCCGTCGCCCCAGACGTAGTCGCGCAGGATCGCCTGGTGGCGGAAGTCGATGGGGTCGTCGCACACGGCCTGGCCGGCCAGGTGGTTGGAGATCGCCCACACCTTCAGGCCGTGGCGGTCGAGGATGTCGAGTCGGGACTTCACGTAGGTGTCGTCCTCGTCGGCGCGGGCGAGATCGAGGTGGTCGCCGCTGGCGGCGATCTCCAGGCCGTCGTAGCCCCACTCGGCGGCACGGCGCGCCAGTTCCTCGAAGGGCAGGTCGGCCCACTGGCCGGTGAAGAGGGTGACCGGGTGGCGGGACTGCTGCTCTGTCACGACTTCTCCGTTTCCTGGGGAACCGCTGCGAGGGCTGCGCCGATCTCGGTCCAGTCGCCGGTGGCGGCGCTGTGTAGCAGTGTGTCGATGATCTCGACGGATCGCAGGCCGTCGTCGATCGTTGGAAGTCCGGTGCGCGGTTCGCCCTTGACGGCAGCGTAGGTGTCGGCACAGAACGCCGCGAACGCGTCGGGCCAGCCTTGTGGGTGGCCGGGTGGCACGCGGTTGAGCCGACCCTGGTCGCCTGAGACTTCGCCTTCGCCGCGACGGAGGACTGTGGCACGCTGCTCGCTTCCGAACCAGATGGATTCAGGCTGCTCCTGGTCGAACACGGCCGACCCGAGCGAGCCGTCGAGCTCCAGCCACAGCCGGTTCTTGCGTCCGGCGGAGACCTGCGAGATGACGGTGTTCGCGAGCACGCCCCTTTCGGTACGGAACATCGCGACGGCGATGTCCTCCGTCTCGACAGGCACGCGCTCGCCGTGCGCGCCGCCGCTGAAGGAGGGGCCGGAGGCTAGAGGTCTGGTGGGATAGGCGATCGAGGTGCTGGCGGTCACGGCGGTGAACCGCTCCCCGGAAACGAACTCGGCCAGATCCGCCCAGTGCGATCCGATGTCTGCGAAAGCACGCGACGCACCGCCGGTTCGGGGGTCGACCCTCCAGGTCGACGCGTCAGGGGAAAGGAGCCAGTCCTGCAGGTAGGAACCGTGCACGAGCAACAGATCGCCCAAGTCGCCCGCCTCTCTACGGCTGCGGATCTCCCGCACCAGCGGGTGGTACCGGTACACATACGGCACGGTCGCGACGGTGCCGGCCGCATGGACGGCGGCCGCCAGCTCGCGCGCCTCGGTCAAGCTGGTGGCGATCGGCTTCTCGACGACCATGTGGAGTCCGGCCTCGACCACGGCGTGCGCGTAGGTGATGTGGGTGTCGTTAGGCGTGCAGATGTGGACGACGTCCGGCCGCGCTTCCAGCAGCGGGGGCAGACTCGGGTAACCGGTCGCCACGCCCCACCTCTCCGCGGCTTCCAGGGACCGTTCAGGGCGGGAGCCCAGGACGCCGACGACGGTGGCACCGGCGTCTCGGGCCGCGCGCAGATGCGCTGCCGCGATCATTCCGGTTCCGATGATCGCCACCCGGGGCGATCCGGAGTGCGCGCTCATTCGGCGCCTCCTGCCCGGGCCGTGAAGTAGGGGTGCTGTCGCAGGAATTCCAGCGACGCGGCGCTGCTCTGCGCGGGGGTGCCGATGTTAGGCACATCCACCTCGATGACGAACCAGCCGTCGAAGGCGTCGGGAAGCGCTCCGAGGACGGCGTCGAAGTCGATCGCCCCGCGTCCGGGCTCCATCCACAGCTTCGATTGGCCGGTCGCAGTCATGTAGTCCTCGCGGCGCTGCCGTGCACCGTCGGCCGCCTCGGCGTCGACGTCCTTGAGGTGGACGTTCAGCACGCGGTCGGCATAGTCCGCGACGAGCTTCTCGGGTACGGCGCCGGCCCAGCGCAGGTGGCCGGTGTCCGGGCCGAACCAGAGCGCGCTGCCCACGGTGGAATCCAGCACCGTGCGGATCTCTGTCTCGATCTCTACGGCGGTGCCGACGTGGGGGTGGAGCCCGTAGCGCACGCCTTCCGCTGCGGCCGCTTCGGCCGCAGCGGCGAGTCCTTCGGCCACCACCAGCGTCCGGTCTGCGTCGTGTCCCGTGCCGACGGCAGGTCGTGCCATGCGCTCGGGCAGCAGGTCGGCAGCGATGAAAGCACTGTCGACGCCGAGTTCGAGGTGTGCCTGTGCGTGCCGTTTGATCGCCTCGACGGCCTTACGGTGGCGCTCGCGCTCGTGGAACGGGGCCGAGAAGTATCCCGGCGCCGCCGCGAGCGAATGGTTGGTCAGGAGCGTGCCGTACTCAGCGGGGCTCATCTTGGGGGGCAGCTCGATCGTGAAGTGCGTGAAGCCGATGGCGGACAGTGCGGCCATGGCTTCGTCCAGGACAGCGCGATCGAGGCGGTATCCGCTGTCGCTCAGGATCCAGGGCAGCGGATTGATCGCCGTACGGCGTGTGAGGGTCATGGGAGTCATGGGGTCCCTTTCTGGATCACTGGCCACCGGGGTCGTTCTGCGGGTCGAAGGGGTAGTCGACGAACGCAAACGCCGATCCGTCCGGGGCCCAGCTGGGGACGTTGATCGTGCCCTGTCCGCCGTCGAGCGCTAGGAGCGTCGTGGGGTTCTGCCAGGCATCGACCGATACAAGGCGCAGCTCGACGGGCAGGCCGGCGGGGTGGCCGGTCGTGCCGGGCGGGTAGCTGAGGTAGACGGCGACGTCTCCAGTGGGGGCGATGTGCGGGAACCAGTTCACGCGCTCGTCGAAAGTGAGCTGTTCCAGCTCGGTCCCGTCGGGCCGGACGCGGGCGAGCTGGGCGTGGCCGGGCTGCTGGGAGAACTGCTCGGTGTTGAAGAAGATCCAGTCCCCGTCCGGCGTCCACTCGCACCCGTCCGCCGGGCCGGGATCGGTGGTGACGGCGACATCGTCACTCCCGTCGACGCCGACGGTGTGAATGGTGGCCGAAGCCCACCAGTTGTCGCCCTCGGGTTCCAGACGTACGTATCCGAGGCGGCGTCCGTCGGGGCTGATGCCGTGCAGGAAGTGCAGCGCGCCGTCGTCGGCGGTGATCCTGCGGGCGGTGCCTCCGGCGAGGGGGACTTCCCAGATGTGCCAGTCGTTCGCCGAGGCGTACACCGTGGTCCCGTCAGGAGACAGGACGTGATCGTTGTTGACGTCGGGCAGGCATCCGGCCGGAACCGCCTGGGGCGCTGCCAGTCCGTCGGTGGGGAGGGTCCACAGAAGCCCGTCTCCGTTGACGAGGAGGCGACCGTCGGGCGCCCAGTTGGGCGCCTCGTAGAGGCGGTTGCGCGACTCGTACACGGTGTGGACGGCCTCGGTCGCACGTTCCCAGACACGGATGCGGGCGCGCTGACCGCTCTGCAGCTGCCGCAGCGGAACCTGCTCGCTCATGCGTTGCCTCCGTCGGCCAGGTGGGCGCGGATGCCTTCAACGACGAGGTCGTGGTCCTCCTGCGAGGACAGCCCGGAGGCGGTCACCGCTGCGACCACGCCAACGTCCCGGACTCGGACGGGGAACGAGCCGCCCGTGACCGCGTAGTCGGCGCCCAGCCATCCGACGGCGGCAGGGTCGACCCCCATGGTGGACAGCCGGGCGTCCACCAGGGCGCTGCTGGCCTCCATGCGCAGCACGACCGCGGCCTTCCGGGCGATCCACGTATCCTGATCGGGCGTAATGCCCGGGAGGGCGGCGCGGAACAGGATCAGGCCGGGCCGCCGGATGTCGATGCCAACCGCATGGTCGGCCTTCTTCGCGATCTCGGTTATGCGCGACCCCAGTTGCCAGGCGTCAACGTGGTCAAACGAGTCGAAGACCAGCTCCTTCTCCTGGCTTTCCAGCGTGGTGATGAGATCCGTCATGGAGGCTCTCCTCTGGGGTGCGAACGTCAGGACGCGGCGATCTGGGCTCGTGCCTCGTCGATGGTGGCGAGGATCGCGATGTTCTCGTCCAGGGTGTGGACGGGTGACTCGGTGCGGCCCTCGCCAACGAAGCGCGCCAGTGCCGTTGCCTCCCACGAGAGCCCATCGAACAGCTTGAGGCCGGTCGTATCGCTCCAGGTGAGCACCGGTCCGAAAGGATCTACGGCCGAGGAGAGCGTGAAGGAGGTCGGCGTGTAGAAGCTGCCGTCGATGCTGAGCGTCGCCTCGCTTCCGGCGATCACGGCCGTCATCGGCGTGCGGGCCAGGATCGAGGTGTAGAGCGTCGACTGCGCGTCGCGTTCGTGGGTGAGTACCAGGGTCGAGTAGGCGTCCACGCCCGTCTTCGTCATGCCGCCGACGGCGGTCAGCCGGGTGGGGGCGCCGAGCACCATGGAGGCGAACTGCACCGGATAGATGCCCAGGTCCAGCAGTGCCCCGCCGCCGAGTTCGGGGCGGTAGAGGCGGTGCTGGGGATCCGCCGTGATCGCCTGTCCGTGGTCGGCGAGAACGGTACGGATCTCCCCGAGCAGGCCGTCGTCGAGAAGCTTACGGATGACCGAGGTCTGCGGCAGATAACGGCTCCACATCGCCTCCATGACCAGCACCCCGGCAGCGCGCGCCGCGTCGGCCAGGGTCTTCGCCTCGGCCGCGCTCACGGTGATCGGCTTCTCGATCAGCACATGTTTGCCGGCCGCGATCGCCGCCAGGGCGACGGACAGGTGCGCACTCTGTGGGGTCGCGATGTAGACGACGTCGACGTCGGGATGCGTGACGAGCTGTTCCGTGGAGCCCAGGGCGAGATCGATGCCGTGGGTGGCGGCGAACGCTGACGCGCGGTCGAGGGAGCGGGAGGCGACCGCCACGATCTGCTGAGCGGTGTGGGTGCGGACGGCCTTCGCGAATTCGCCGGCGATCCAGCCGGGGCCGACGATGCCCCAGCGAAGCGACGGTTCTCCGGTGCCAGGCAGGTGAAGATCGGGTTTCGGCAGGCTGGACGGCAGCATGTCACGCTCCATCGACGTCGCTATAGGCAAACGAGTTGGCACGAGCTAATGTCGGCCTGGCGTCAGGTTAGCACGAGCTAAATCTCCGATTTCGGTGTCCGCTCCACCTGACGTTTCGGCATACGACTCAAGGAGGCGTCGGTGGCGACGAGAACTCCCGCACCCCCAGTCACGACTCAGGTCCCCGCCCGGTCCGTCAGCAACTGGTACATCGCCGCTATCGGCGTGGCGCAGTTCGGGATCTTCGTGGCGATCCTTTCGCCTGTGTTCGTGAGCATGCAGTTGAAGGCTCAGGAGCTGAACCCCAGCCATCCGGCATCCGTCATCGCGGTGGCGCTGCCGGTCGGCTCGATCGGCGCGATCCTCGGCAATCCCCTGTTCGGGGCACTCAGCGACCGGACCCGGACACGGTGGGGGCGACGGCGGCCCTGGCTGCTGGGCGGAAGCGTGTTCCTGCTGGTCGGCCTCGCCCTGGTGGCCCTCTCGACGAACGTAGTGACGCTGACGCTGTCGTGGCTGCTGTGCCAGTTGGCGTCCAACGCGGCGTTCGCCGCGCTCATGGCGAGCTTCGCCGACAACGTGCCCGAGCTGCAGCGCGGACGGGCTTCGGGTGTCCTCGGACTCGCGCAGAACCTCGCGATCATGGCGGGCATCTACGCGGCCGCGCTCCTCGTCGCAAACCTGCCGCTGCTATTCATCGTGCCCGGTGTAGTCGGTGTCGCCTGCGTGATCGTCTACGTGCTCGTCACCCCCGACGACGTCCCTGAGACTCCCTTCGAGCCCTTCTCCGTGATGACCCTCGTCCGCACGTTCTGGACCAACCCCGTGAGGCACCGGGACTTCGGTCTGGTGTGGTCGTCGCGGTTCCTGCTCACCCTCGCGACGTTCCTGTTCACGACCTTCCGTCTCCTCTATATGCAGGACCACCTCGGGCTCACCGAGGAACGGGCGGTCTCAGCCGTCGCGACCGGTGTTCTCCTCTACACGATCGCCCTGTTGGCGAGCGCCGCCGTATCCGGCTGGCTGTCCGACAAGCTCGCCCGCCGCAAGATCTTCGTCGTCGGTTCGACACTTCTCTTCAGCATCGGGCTCATCGTGCTGGTCTACGCCGACAGCGTGGTCGACTTCTACGTCGCCGAGATCATCATGGGCCTGGCCTTCGGCGTGTACACCGCGGTCGACAACGCGCTGGTGGTCGATGTGCTGCCCGATCCGGAGAAGCCGGGCAAGGACCTCGGCGTCCTGAACATCGCCAACTCACTGCCGCAATCCTTCGCGCCCGCGCTCGGCGCTCTCCTCCTCAGCCTCGGCGGGGGAGACAACTACCCAGCACTGCTCTGGTGCGCGGGCATCGTCGCCATCATCGGCGCCGCCGTCATCATCCCCATCCGCGGCGTGCGCTGAGCCCTCGCGTCCTGCGGAACCGGGTCGGGAGCAGCGGGAACTCGTCACGCCCCGGTCCGCGCCGGCCCCGTCGACTCGCGCACCACGAGTGTCGTCGCCGTGGCAACGACACGGCGGGGACCGTCGTTCCCATCAAGCCGCTCGAGTACTGAGTCCAACGTCGCCTCAACCGTTGCCTCGACGTCCTGTCGCACCGACGTCAACCGGTGATACGACAACGACGAGACGTAGCTGTCGTCGAACCCGACGACGGAAATGTCGTCGGGTACCCGCACACCTGACCGTGCGAAGACCGCCATCACGCCCGCCGCGCACTGATCCCCGCAGCACACGACAGCCGTCGGACGTTGAGCGCGCGAGACGATCTCCCTCGCAGCAGCGGCACCCCCCTCTTCCGAGAAGTCGCTGGAAAGCACCTCGATCCGATCGGTCAACCCGAACGTGGTCATTGCGGCGCGATAGGCGTCGGCACGGTCCCGCCCCACACACCCGCCGAGACCGCCGACATAGGCGATGTCACGGTGCCCGAGACCGACCAGGTGCTCGATGGCGAGACGAAGCCCTTCGACCTCGTCGACGTGCACGTTGTCGACCTCGGACTGCTGCGCCCATTCGCCCAACCAGACAACAGGAACGAGATCGCTCGCCTCGGCGAACGCGGCCGAGTCCGGGTCGGGATTGAACGCGACCAACGCCTCAACACGCTCTTCCACCAGCTCGGCGACCACGACATCCATAGACCTCTCGGCCGTTCTGGGGGCGAGCGCCAAGCCGAAACCCTTCTCGGCTGCCCGGACGAAGAGCCTCTCCACGAAGCGCACCTGGAACGGATTGCGCAGCTCGAATACCATGCCGATCAGGCGCGTGCGATTCTGCCGCAGCAGGCGCGCGGACGCGTTCGGCCGATACCCGAGCTCGCTCGCGGCGGCGAGGATCCGTTCCCTCGACTCGGCACTCGGCCCCGGTACGCCTCTCAACACCAGCGAGACAAGCTGACGGGACACACCGAGATGGTCGGCGATGTCCCGCATCGTCGGCATCCGGCCGGAGCCCTTGCCCCGCCCGCGGCTCCGCGAACCCTCCACGCCGGTCGTCATACGCGATAGTTTCGCATGCGGAGGGCGGGGGCGGTTCTGATCCACTTCCCGGCCAGGACGGGCCATCCACGGCTAACGGATGAAGGCGACTGGCGGACCGGCTGCCGGCTCTGGCCGTGGACCCGCTCGCTGGGGCCTACTCAAACGGCACAAGCAGAAGTCTGCCCGGACCGGCGACCATGTCTTCGCCCGAGCTGACACCACGGACACCACCGGCCCGTCCGTGGCGAAACCGGCTCGGCTGCAGCTCGGGGAAGGGAGCGCGACCGCATCAATGCACGCTCAGGGCGATCTTGCCGGCGCCTCACCCAGCCTCCCCATGAGCGTGCGCCTTGGCAGCCTGGTCAAGGGGGAAGACCCTGTCGATGACCGGATGGAGCCTGCCGTCGGCGGCGAGCGCGACCATGCCGACCGGTCCGGCCCGACCGCGCTCCAGTCGTACGAGATGCCGCGGGCCCGGGCCTGTTCCACCACCGCGGGGTCTGGTTCCGGCTTGAGGGTGACCAGATGCCCGCCGTCGCGCCGCACCGGCCCGACCTGGAGGTAGTTCCTCACAGCCCAGGCCAAACACCTCGTCGCCGTCGACTTCCTGCACGTCGACACCATCAACCTCAAACGCATCTACGCCCTGGACATGCTCGAATACGGCAGCCGCCGCGCCTACCAGCTCGGCCTCACCGCCAACACCACCGGCTAAACAGCAGTCCCAGGTCCCTGCGGACGCGAGCCCGGTGGGCGATGACGAAGGCGTCCTTCGCGTCGGCCTTTCCCTCGCCCGGGTAGGTCGACGGTGCGGTTACCCGATGTTCGGCGCGAACGCCGCCAACTGATCGGAGGTCGTCAGCGGTTCACCCGTCCGGTGACTGGTGCGTGCCCGTCACCGGACCTGCCGGACAGTCCCGTCCTGCGACGTCGGCTGCCAGACCCGGCGCCGGCACCCGATAAGCCAGTCCACCGACAAACAGCCACCCCATTCGGCCCGCGGTCCAGGCGCCCTCCTGCCCGGCGACAAGACACCGACGTCCTCATCGCATCCGGCGGACCCCGGCTCGCTGCGAGACGACGTTCTGACCCCATACCCGGGGGAACTCGAGTGGCGCTCCGTGCTGATCCCTATGGGTGCGGTCAGCCCAGGGGCGGGTAGTCGGTGTAGCCGCGGTGGTCGCCGCCCATGGCGGTGTTCGGGTCCTCGGTGTTGTACGGGCCGCTGGCGGCGAGGCGGGCGGGCAGGTCCGGGTTGGCCAGGAACAGCCGGCCGTACGCGATGAGGTCGGCGGTACCGTTCTCGATCAGTTCCAGCGCTTCCGGACCGACGGGGTCCATGCCGGTGGTGTGGGGGTTGAGCAGGAAGGTGCCGGGCCAGTCCTTGCGCAGCCGCAGGACCAGGTCGCGCAGCCCGGGGAGTTCGAAGACGTGCAGGTAGGCCAGGCCGAGCGGGGCCAGCCGGCCGATCAGCGCGCCGTAGGTCTCCTCCAGATCGTCCTCCTCGAGGTCGCCCGAGGGGTTGCCCGGGGACAGCCGGATGGCCGTCTTCTGGCCGCCGATGGCCGCGGCCACAGCGGCGGTGACCTCTACTGCGAACCGGATCCTGTTCTCGACGGAGCCGCCCCAACTGTCGGTGCGCTGGTTGGCGTTGGGGGCGAGGAACTGGTGGACCAGGTAGCCGTTGGCGCCGTGGATCTCCACACCGTCGAACCCGGCGTCGATCGCGTTGCGCGCGGCGGACACGAAGTCGGCGATCGTCTCGGTGATCCCGTCCCCGGTCAGGGCGATCGGGACTTGCAGGTCCTTATGGCCCTCGCGGGTGGACGCGTGTCCTTGCGCAGCTATCGCGGAGGGTGCGACCGGGTGCAGGCCGTCGGGCAGGAGATCGGAGTGGCTGATCCGTCCGGTGTGCATGAGCTGCACGAAGATCGTGCCGCCATCACGATGGACGGCGTCGGTCACCTTGCGCCATGCCTGGACCTGCTCGGCCGAGTGCAGGCCCGGGGTGTCGGGGTAGCCCTGGCCCACGGCGGACGGCTGGGTGGCCTCGGCGATGATGAGCCCGGCGGAGGCACGCTGTGCGTAGTACGTCGCCATCAGCTCGGTCGGTGACGCGCCGGGACCGTATGCACGGCGACGCGTCAGCGGTGCCATCACTATGCGGTTGGCCAGGCGCTTGCTGCCCAGCTCGTAGGGGTCGAATGCCGTAGGCATGATGCTCTGTTCCTTCTTCGGGCGGCTGAATACGGGCGGCTGCAGGTCTGCGATCTGCGGGTGGATGGGGCGGGGAGAGTGAGGGCGGTGGGGCTCTCGGCGCGCGACCGGCACGGGTCGCGCCGTGGTTTCCCCGTAAGTGGTTCAGGTGCCGACCGGCTCCGGTGCGATCCGAGGCCGGGTCTGCGGGGCCGTGGAGAGAGCGGCCGGCCGGTGCCCCGGATCTCCGGCGGACCGGGGCACCGTTTGCTGCACGGCTCAGACGGTGGTGCTGACCTCGGCGAACTCCAGGCGCGGGGCGCGCGGGTAGTAGGCGTCGGCCGCAGGCTTGCCGAGGGTGACGACCATCAGCGGGGTGTGGTCGTCGTCCAAGAACTCCTTCTGGATGCCGGCGTGGTCGATGCCGTTCATCGGTCCTGCGGCCAGGCCCAGGGCGCGGACACCGAGGACGAAGTAGGCCGCCTGCATCGCGGCGTTGAGCACGGCCGACTGCTCGCGGACCGGGCGCTCGGAGAAGAAGGCGTCCTTGGCTGCGGGGAAGGCGGGGAAGAGGCGCGGCAGCTCCTCGTGGAACTCGGCGTCGGCGGACAGGATCACGGCCAGCGGGGCGGCGGCGGTCTTGGCCTGGTTGCCCTCGGCCATGTGCCGGACCAAGCGCTCCCGGGCCTCGGGGGAACGGACGACGGTGAGCCGCAGCGGGGACTGGTTGAACGCGGTCGGCGCGAGCTTGATCAGGTCGTAGACGGCCTGCAGCTGCTCGTCGGTGACGGGCTCGTCGGTGTAGGCGTTCGCGGTGTGGACCTCGCGGAAGAGGAGGTCCAGGGCGGTGGGGTCAAGAGCGAAAGGCATGACTGTCATTTTTCATGTCGGTTTATGGATATATACGGGAGTGAGGAGTGGAAACTCGTGACGGGGCACCCCAGCGGGTGCCGCCTCGCGGCGATTCCGCGCTTGCCGCGGGCCCGAACCTGCGCCACGATGCTCGCCCCGAGCCCCGGACACATCATTCGCACACCGATGATTGCAGCAACAACTATTGCGTTGCGTATAATTCCCGTGTGGCAGAAAAAGATTTCCTGGACGCCGATCGGGAGCTGGCCTGGCGCGCCATACTCAAGGGGCACGCCCTGCTAGTGGGCCGCCTTGACGCTGAGTTGCGAGCAGAAGCGGATCTGTCGCTGATCGAGTACGACGTCCTGGTCCAGTTGTCGGAGGCGTCACAACGGCGACTGCCGATGGCGGAGCTTGCCCGTGCCGTGGTCTACAGCCGCAGCGGACTGACCCGCCTGGCCGACTCGCTGGAGCGCCGAGGCCTGGTCGCCCGGGAGCGCAGCAGCACCGACCGCCGCTCCTGGTATGCCGTCCTCACGGACGACGGCCTCGCAGCCCTGGAAAGAGCCTGGCCCATACATGCCGCCGGAGTGCGCGATCACTTTGGCGCGCACGTCAGCCCCGAGCAGGCTCGAACCCTCGCCACCGTCTTCGGCACCGTCATCGCCGACCTGGCCCCCGACCACAAGGAACTGCACCATTTCCACCCCGGTCAACAGACCTCTTCCTGAGTTCCCAGGGAGCCGCGCCAGCACGATGTCGGGCAGCTGTCCGGCATCGATAGATCACCGCGTAGGCATGAGTTATGACATCCGCAACGATGGCGGAGTCGGCCAGCGAGGCGGCTTTGACCTTTTCCCTGCTGGCGTGACGACACGCTCGCCGCCGTAGACCAGCCCGCTCGCCAGGCGGGATCCAACCACGCCCGCTCCGATGGCAGCCCGGTCATGACGCACTCCCCGCCCCTCCCCCCAGATCGCGCGGAGCCACACCAACACAGCTTAGTACAGATTTCAATCATTGCTTCGACTATAGTTGTCATGCGAACTAATGGAGAATTCATCATGCCGCGGACGATGCGTGCGGTCGTGCTCACCGAGCCCGGCCCTGTCGAGAACTTGCAGATCCGGGAACTGCCGCTGCCCGAACCGCGACCGGGCTGGGTGCGGATCAAGGTGAAGGCATTCGGGCTCAACCGCTCCGAACACCACATGCGCGTGGGTATTGCCGAAGGCGTGCCCTACCCGATCGTTCCCGGCCTGGAGGCAGTCGGCGTCGTGGACGCCGCACCCGGCAGCGACCTGCGCCCCGGCCGGCAGGTCGCCGCGCTGATGGGTGGCATGGGCCGTGCCTTCAACGGCGGCTACGCCGAGTACACCGTCGTACCCCGCACTGCAGTGGTTCCCTTCGACTCCGCACTGCCCTGGGAGGTGCTCGGTGCCGTCCCCGAAACCCTCCAGACCGCCCACGGCTCCCTCACCACCGGCCTCGATCTGCAGCCCGGCCAGACCTTGCTGATCCGAGGCGGCACCTCTGCCCTCGGCTACGCCGCAGCGGCCGTCGCCCACGAGCGGGGCGCCACCGTGCTGGCCACCACCCGCCAGGCCGACCGGCTCGGCACCCTCGCCGAGCACGGTGTCGACCACCCGCTCCTCGACGACGGCAACGTCGCCGGGCAGGTCCACGGCATCGTGCCCGGCGGAGTCGACACCGCGCTCGAACTGGTCGGCACCCCGACGCTGCCCGACACCCTGGCCGCCACCCGCGTCCACGGCACGGTCTGCTTCGCCGGGATGCTGTCCAACGAGTGGATCGTCCGCGACTTCTACCCGATCGCCTACATCCCGCGCGGCGTGCGCCTGACCTCCTACGGCGGCGGCGCCGACGATCTGCCCGCCCCGGTGCTGCAGCACTACCTGGACCGGATGGCCGCCGGCGCCTTCAGCCTCGGCCCCGTCACCACGTATCCGATGGAACGGATCCGCGACGCCCACCATGACGTGGAGACCAACGCCCTCAGCGGCAAGGTCGTCGTCCTCACGCACTCCGCCTCCGAGGAGTTCTGATGCGTGCCGCCTGGTACGACCGCAAGGGCGCGGCCCGCGACGTGCTGACCGTCGGCGAGCTGCCTGACCCCGGCTCGACGGCGTCGCTCACGCCGCCCTTTGCGTCCCTCCAGCCGTTGCTGAAGATCTTGCCCTGCCAGGAACGTCATCAAGAAGTCCCATGTTCTTGCTCTTTCCGTGTCTGCTGTTGAAACGTGCCGCCACTCAGCTCTGTTGAGCACGTAGGACGGGGTCGGCTGCCCTACCCGCCATGCCGACCGTCGTCGCTTTCGAGCGGCATGTGCTGCCCGCGGCTCCGAGCTTTCGGCCACGTCCCCCCGAGGCACGGCGACCGACGCCACGGCGTCGGACGCCGATTGCAGCGAACTCACCTACGCACCCGATGGGTTGCGGCCTCGGAAGACCCGCAGGGCAATCGCTGCCGCACCGCAGGACCCCTCGAAGATCTGCATTCCGCTGGCGGGCAGCGCGGTCATCCACCAAGCCGACCGTGAGGTTCTCATAGAGCCTCGCCAACTGGCCCTGTACGACACAGGACGGCCCTACGACCTGAGGCTTTCCGGAGACTGGACCTGCGCCGTCGTCACGGTTCCGCGGAATGCGTTGCCCGTCTCGGACGCCACGCTGGACACCGCGATGCGTCATCCGTTCTCGTCGGCCCAAGGCCCGGGGATTCTGCTGGCCAATCTCACCGACTACGCGCTGTTGAATGCGCGGGAGGGGGCGCCGACGAGGCCCGGACCCACCTCGGTGAAGTAGGGATCGAACTGGTCGCCGGCATGCTCGCCACTGTTACGTCCCGCGATGGAGACCGCGGGTCCAGGACAGGGAAACCATCCTCGCTTACATACGTACTCACCTGCGTGACCCGGATCTGAGCCACACGCAGCGGTCGCGGATGCACACCACATGTCGTCGCGAAGCCTGAATCGACTGTTCGAGGGTGAGGACCGCTCCGTCACGGCAACGATCCGGTCGATGCGCCTCGACGCCGCGCGCCACGATCTCCGGGATCCGCGGTGGCAGCGCAGCTCGCTGATAGCCGTCGCATCTCGCTGGGGCTTCCGCGACCAAGCGCACTTCACCAGGGCCTTCAAGGCCGAGTTCGGTATCACACCGGCCGCGCTGCGCCGGGGGGCGTGACAGGTTGCGAGCCGGCGCCGGTGTGCCAGAAACGAGATAGAGGGAACGGCCTGGTTCGGACGCTTCTTACTCGTTCGAGGACACTGGCTGCGCCCCCCGACATAGGAACACGCCGACGGTGCGGGTCCGCCGTAACGGGCCCGCACCGATGGAGCTACGGCCGCGCGGAGTGCAGCACTTCGCGACGGCCAAGAGTGTCGATCAGGTGTGAGGGCTCCGGGCCGGAAGTCGTGACGCTCTTCGGGCAACGCCTTGGGGCCAACAGCGAACGACTACTCAGTCGGTGCCCCACTCACACGGCGGACTCGGTCGGTCGGCCTAGAGCCAGGCCGGGAGGTGCGGCAGAGGTCCTCCTGACGCCGCACTCAGCGTCGGCGAGGCAATGCCCCGGGTCAGCCAGCGGGCGAGATCCGCCGCCGGGCCTTCGACCACCGGTCCGGTCGCGCCGAGGCCCTGCTGCCGGTCGGTGGCGCTGACCGCAACGTCGACGGCCTGGGGACCACGACGGCGAGTGAGCGCGTCGTCAATCAACGCGTCCGTGAAGTCGTCGGGGAAGGCGTCGAAGCCACCTCTACCCGGCAGGTCGCAGGCGTGGATCCACACCTCCCGGCAGCGCAGCCAGGGGATCGTCGTGGCCGGGACCGTTCGGCCCTGGGCAGTCACGACCAGCGCCTTCCACTGCTCCGGCTCAATACGGTCGAGCGCGGCCGACAGCTGGTCCTGCTCCTCCACGACGAAGTCGCGCAGCCGACCCGTGGACCACTGAGCTCCGGCTTCGATCTCCTCCGCCCGTGCCGACGGATTCGGATACATGGGCGTCTCTTCGCCGGTCTGTGCCCAGTGGGCGAGGCGGGTCAGGGCCCGTGCGTTGTGTCCGACATGGGAGAGCAGATGCTTTCCCGTCCAGCCCGGCAGCGCAGTTGGTCCTGCGAGCTCCGCATCGTCGACGCCCTTCAGACAGGCGACGAAGTACTCGTGGCCCTCGGTCATCCAACGGAGATACGTGGAGGGCGTGGTGTCGCTCACGACGCTCCGCCCCTGACCGGGGTGACGAGCTCGCCGATGCCTTCGATGCGTGTGACGACGGTCTGACCGTCGCGGAGGTAGCGCGCGGGCTTTCGGGCGTGGCCGACGCCACCGGTGGTGCCGGTGGCGATGAGGTCGCCGGGGTTGAGCGTGATCATCGTCGAGATGTAGCTGACCAGGTCGGCCGCGTCGAACACGAGGTCACCGATGGTGGACTTCTGCATCACCTCGTCGTCCACGGTGCAGCTGATCTCCGCGTCGGGCGCCAGCTCGTCCGGGGTGGCCAGGACGGGACCGAGGGGGGTGCTCGCCTCCCAGGTCTTGCCCTGCAGCCACTCCTTGGTACGGAACTGCCAGTCCCTCGCGGTGATGTCGTTGAGGATCGTGTAGCCGGCGATCGCGGCCGCGGACGTCTCCCGGTCGGCCCTCCTGACGCTGCGGCCGACCACGACGGTGAGTTCGGCCTCCCAGTCGACCGCTTCCGACTCCGGCGGCAGTGTCAGTACGTCGTTGGGGCCGATGAGCGCCTCCTGGTACTTGGCGAACAGGGTGGGGTACTGCGGCAGGTCTCGGCCCATCTCAGTGATGTGGGTGCGGTAGTTGAGGCCCACGCAGATGATCTTGCCAGGGTTCGGGACGACGGGGGCGAGCCGGTCGGGCTCGACCTGGAAGACCGGGCCCTCTGCCGCCGCCGCGACGGACTGCCAGTCCTCCCGGCGCAGCAGCCCGCCGACGTCTCCGGGGCCGATGTCGACGTATCCGCCGTCTTCGACCCGGACGACCCGGAATCCGTCCTCGGTGCGAATGGTCGCGAGCTTCATGCCTGGGTGCCTTCCCGGTAGTTGCGGTGGAGGTGGAGTCGTTCAAATATGGGGGCGTCGCTGAACCGGAACAGGTCCAGGCCCGCCTCGGTGGTGAGGCTCAGTGGCTGCCAGGAGGGGACGACGAAGAGGTCGCCGCGTTCGACGGTCCAGGTCGCGTCGCCGACGGTCACGTCTGCGGTGCCGTCGAAGACCTGGAAGACCGAGGAACCCACCTCCTTGTGCGCGGCCGTCTCCGTGCCGGGGGCGAGCCGGTGGAATTCGGTGCGCAAGGTGGGCATGATGTCGTCGCCCGTGGTCGGGTTGGTGTAGCGGACCGCGGCGTGGCCGGGCTCCACGGTGACGGGTTCCCCTTCGGCCTCCAGGGCGAGCTGCTCCGTCAGCGCGCGGTCGGTGTACTCCCAGCGGTAGGCGAGGAGCGGGGTCGCCGGGGTGGGCTGCAGATGCGTGAGCGGGCGCAGACCGGGGTGGGCCCAGAGCCGTTCCGAACGGGAGCGCTCCGGGGCCTCCCGTGATTCGACCTCGTCGGGCCCGAACTCGAAGAAGGTCGCCTCGGTGTAGTGCTGGAAGGGGATGTCGAGGCCGTCGATCCACGCCATGGCACGGTCGCTGCCGTTGTGGTGGCCGTGCCAGTTCCAGCCGGCCTGCGGCAGGAAGTCGCCGCGCCGCATGGCCACGGGATCACCGTTCACCACGGTCCAGACGCCCTCGCCCTCGACGACGAAACGGAAGGCGTTCTGGGTGTGTCGGTGGACGGGAGCGTCCTCATGCGGATTGAGGTACTGGATCGCGGCCCAGAGTGTCGGTGTCGCGAACGGGCTGCCGTTCAGCCCCGGATTGGCCAGGGCGATGGCCCGGCGCTCGCCGCCACGGCCGACGGGCACCAGTTCGCCTGCCTGCTCCGCTGCGGGGAGCAGGTTCTTCCAGCGCCACAGGTGCGGGAGGGCCTTCGACGTCGGCTGGGGCGGCATCAGGTCGCCTATCTCCGTCCACAGGGGGACGAGGAGCTGGCGCTCGAAATTGCGGTAGAGGTCTTCCAGTTGCGGGGTGCGATCAGGCTGGTCGGAGGCGTCCGTGGACTGGATGCGCACCGGCGACGCGACGGATGTCATGTGAGTCCTCCTGAGTTGCGGACGGGCACGGAAGCGGTGCCGTCCATGCGGCGAGCGATGTCTGCGCGCAGGGCTTTCTTGTCGATCTTGCCGACCTTCGTGGCGGCCAGCTCCTCTACGAGAACCAGTCGCTCGGGGACCTTGAACTGAGCGATGCCGATGCGGTCCATCAGCGCCCTGACTTCCTCCAGCGTGAGCGACGTGCCTGGACGGAGCACCGCGTACACACAGACCCGCTCGCCCAGCGTTTTGTCCGGCATCGCAACAGCCGCCACCTGGCTGACCTGCGGCAGCTGGTAGACGAGGTTCTCGACCTCCTCGGCGGAGATCTTCTCCCCGCCTCGGTTGATCATGTCCTTGTCCCGGCCCTCGACAATCAGGTTGCCGTCCGATGTTCGACGGCAGATGTCACCGGAGCGGTACCAGCCGTCTGCCGTGAACGCGCGGGTGTTCTGCTCCGCCGCCCGGTAGTAGCCGCGCGGTGTGTAAGGGCCGCGCGTCAGCAGCAGGCCAGGTTCGCCATCGGCCAGGTCGTGGTCGAGTTCGTCGACGATGCGTACTTCGTCCGCAGGGCTCATAGGGCGCCCCTGTGTCGTGCAGATGACGTCCTCGGAGTCGTCGAGGCGGGTGAAGTTGAGCAGGCCCTCCGCCATTCCGAACACCTGCTGGAGGGTCGTGCCGAGCACCGGACGGATCTTGCGTGCTAGTTCGTCCGCCAGGCGGGCTCCCCCGACTTGGAGGACGCGCAGTGACGCAAGCCGGTCGGCGCCGTGCTCCTCGGCGTACTCCATCCATCGTGCGGCCACGGCAGGCACCACGGCGGTGTGGGTAACACCCTCTGCGGCGATGGTGGCGAAGGCTCGTTCCGGTTGTGGCGACGGCAGGGTGAGCACCGTGCCCCCGGCCGCCAGTGTGCCGAGAATGCCCGGGCAGGCGAGGGGGAAGTTGTGGCCGGCCGGAAGGCTGATCAGGTAGACGGTCGTCTCGTCGACCGCGGCGACCTCGGCACTGCGGCGGATGTTGTAGACGTAGTCGTCGTGCGTGCGGGCGATCAGTTTGGGCAGACCCGTCGTGCCGCCGGACAGGAGGAAGACGGCCACATCCCCGCTGCCCGGACCGGCGGCGTCCAGGCGGGCCGAGTCCGCCGCGGGGTCCGTGGCCGGTGCGCACAGCGCTCGCAGGTCGACACTGCCCTGGCGGACGTCGTCCCCGGCGACCAGAACGTGCCAGTCGGCCCCGGTCTCCTTGCGGACGTCGGCGGACAGTTCGTGGGCGAGTGCTTGGTGATCGAAGTCCCGCATGCGGTCCGGTACCGCGATCGCGACCGCCTCGGCATGCACCGCGAGGTACTGCAGCTCGTAGCGGCGGTGCGCCGGCAGTGCCATGACGGGGACGATGCCAGCCCTCAGACAGGCCAGGGTGAGAACGACGAACTCCCAGCCGTTGGCCAGCTGCACAAGGATCCGGTCGCCCTTGCGGATGCCGAGGTCCAGGAGACGGACGGCGGCGGCGTCGGCGCGCTCGGCCAGCTCGGCGTGGGAAAGGCGGACCCCAGCACCGCCGGAGGCGACGGGATCCGTCACCGCGATGACGTCGGGGGTACGTGCAGCGACCTGGCGGAGCACGTCGCCGAGCGTCACACCGGCCCAGTAGCCCTCGGCGGCGAACCGCTGCGCCTCGGATTCCGGCCAGGGGACGACGTGGTCAGAGATCGGGCTGGGCATCGTCAGTCTCCTTGGTCAGGATCACGGCGTCGAGGGCCACAAGGCCCTCCGCGGTGAGGCGCAGCGGGTTCACCTCGACGTCGTCGAGTGAGGGATTAGCGTGGAGCAGGTCGCCCAACGCGGCGACGAACCGGCCCAGTTCGCCAGTGTCGAGAACGGGCCCGCCACGCCAGCCGTCGAGGAGCGCGTGTCCCGCGAGTTCAACCGGCATGGCCGCGGCCTCGGCCGGGGTGACGGGTGCCAGGCGGATGCTGACGTCCGCGAGCGCCTCCGCCGTGGTGCCGCCGAGGCCGAGGAGGACGACGGGGCCGAAGACGGGGTCCCGACGGGCTCCGACGACAAGGTCGACGCCGGGTCCGGCCATGGCTTCCACGAGGTAGCGGCGGACGCCGATGGCTTCCAACTTGTCGAGTGCGGCATCGAGTTCGGCCGGGGTGACGATCCCGAGATGGACGCCGCCGACCTCTGTCTTGTGCAGGACCGTGGCATCGAGCAGTTTCACCGCCACCGGACCGCCCAGGTCGGCGAGAGCAGCATGTGCGGCGGCCCGGCTGTCGCAGGCACGGCGCGGCGGAGTGGCGACGCCCAGACGGGACACCAGCTCCTTGGCCTGGTTCTCGTCGTAGGCGCCCGTTACGCCGGTGGGCACCTCGGACGCGGTAGCGGCGACCGCGTCGCGGGTACGGGACCGGGAGCGGGCATCAGCCAGCAGGGCCCCGGCTGCCGCGGCCACACCGCGAGGGTCGGCGGCGACAGCGATGCCGGCGTCGAGGAGCGCGCTACGAGCGGACGCCACCTCCTCGCCCGACCCGCCTAGGCCGATCACCATCGGCACCCCGTCCCTGCGACCCTGCACGGCGGCATCGACCACGTCCACGGCGTCAGGCTCGTACAGGGCGTACCCCGCCACGATGTCGACGCCCGGATCGTCGCTCACCGTCGCGAGCACCTGGGCCAGCTCGGGCCCCGGGCGTCCGGTGTCGACAGGGTTCCGCTGGAAGGTCAGTGGCGGCAGGAGTTCCGCCAGCCGCTGCTGACTCGCGTCCGTCAGCTCGGGGACGGGGGCCTTGCGTCCGCGCAGATCGTCGAGGAGCAGGAGGCCCGGGCCGGCCTGGGCGGTGACCACTCCCACAGCCGGATCGGCGCTGGGGCGCGCCCGGGTCACGGAGAGGGCTCCGACGGCGTCGACGAGCTCGCGCTCGTCGTCGACGACCACGGCCCCGGCCTGGGCAAGTGCGGCGCGTGTGGTGCGCCAGGACGTCGCCAGTGCTCCCGTGTGAGAAGCGGCGAACTCACCAACGTCGTGCCGGCCCACCACCAGGGCGATCACGGGGCGGCGGGCGGCCAGTCGGCGCACGCTCTCCACCAGGCGTGGTCCGTCGGCGACGGATTCGACGTGAAGGGCCACGGCAGTGGTGTGCGGGTCGTCCGCGAGGTGGTCCAGGACGTCCGGTGCGGTGACGTCGACGCCGTTGCCGAGGCCCACCGCAAGGCTGACCCCGTGTCCGGCATCGGTGAGCAGGAACGCAAGGGCGTGGTTGACGCCGCCGCTCGCCGCTACGACCGCGATCCGCCCAGGACGGACGCGGGCCACGCCGGGTACGAAGCTTGCGGTCAGCCCGGAGTGCGGAGCGAGGAAGCCACTGGTGTTGGGGCCCAGCAGGCGGATGCTTGTGGTGGCGACCACCTTCTCCAGCTCGCGCTGGTAGTCCACGCCGGCTCCGCCGGCCTCGGCGAAACCACCGCCGCTGATGACGGCGGCACCGACTCCGGCCTCGGCGGCTTCCGCGAGCACTCCGGGACAGGCCGGGGCCGGTACGCAAATCATCGCCAGGTCGACCGGCCCGTCCTGGGCGGCGTCGCGCACGGAGCGGTACATCGTGTCGTCCCGACCGTTGACCAGGGCCAGGCGGCCGCCTGCGGCGGCGAAGCCTTCCAGGGACCGGGCCAACGCGGCACCGAGCTTGCCGGGGTTGCGCGAGGCGCCGATGACGGCGATGCCCCGCGGCGCGAAGAGCGACGCCAGAGCAGCGCCCGACGGCGCGGTCGTCCCGCTGGTGATGGTGCTGGTCACGAGGACCCTCCTACGAGATCGGCGCGGCCGGAGAGCACCGTGGTCAGGGCACGGTCACGATCGGCCTGGGGGTCGATGACCAGGGCGGGGAGGCCATCGTGCAGCCTGGCTCGTTCGCAGGCGAGGGTCCGGGTGAGTGAGGTTCCGCCATGGACGGCGACCACGACGGGCCGGTCCTTCTCGGGGAGCGCGACGAGCTCGGCAAGACGGTCGTGCAGGGCGGGCAGCCCGGCTTCGGTGGTGGGTGCGGCTAGGAGCGCACCCCACGGGCCAGGGATCGGCTGTTCGGAGAGGGCGAGTCGTTCGGTGCCCTCCACGGCCGCCGGGGTGTCTGCCTCGTCACGGGAGATGCGGACCAGGCGTCCTGGCGTGGTCCATCCGCGGTTCTCGAAAGGCGTCTCCAGCGGCTCGGCGCCGTATCGGTTCTGCCAGGCGAGGTGACCGGCAGCGATGAAGTCCGGCGCGCGGCGGCCCAGGCGGGCGTCGGTGATGCTGCGGGTCATGAAGTGGTAGGCGAACTGCCAGGGTTCGAACACGTCGTGGTACCGGCCGAAGTGCTCCCACCAGGCCAGGCTGGGCCGCGCCGAGTCCTGGATCTTCTGGACTGAGGGCTGCGCGGCCTCTTCGTAGGCCGCGAGCGCCGTTTCGAGGTCCCCGGGGTGGGAGGCGACCGCCGCGGCGAGCGCGATGGCGTCCTCCATGGCCATCTTGGTGCCGGACCCGACCGAGAAGTGGGCGGTGTGCACCGCATCTCCGAGGAACACCACCGGGCGTGGCGTCAACGTGTGCCAGCGTGCGGTGCGACGGGTCCGGAAGTTGCCCCAGCGGGAGTTGTTGGTGAGCAACTGCTTGCCGTCGATCTGCTCAGCGAAGAGCTTTTCGAGGTACTGCTTGGTCTTCATGTCGCTCGCGCCGGGCGGCTGGGTCACGTCGAACTCGTCGAGTCCGGCGCGCCGCCAGGACGCCTCGTCCGTCTCCACGATGAAGGTCGACATCGTGTCGGAGATCGGATAGCCGTGTACAGCGAAGACGCCGTCCGGACCGTGTTCGTGAACGAAGGTCAATCCGTCGAACATGTAATCGGTGCCGAACCAGATGAACTTGGCCGTGGCCGTCTCGACCTGTACGTCGAGGTCGGCGCCGACCTGTTCCCGGATTCTCGATCCGGTGCCGTCCGCGGCGACCACCAGGTCGTAGTCGGTGAGTTCGTCGAGGCCGACCGCGGTCGAGAAGCGGACTTCGGCACCGACCTGTCGTGCACGCTCCTGCATCAGCAGAAGCAGCTCGCGGCGCACGACGGCTGCCATGCCGTTGCCGCCGCAGCGGATCCGCTCGCCCTTGAGCCGCACCTCGATCTCGTCCCAGTGCCGACCGTGCTCGTCCAGCGCCTCGCGCAGGACGGGATCAGCCTCGTGGATCGCCGCGAGGGTCCGGTCGGAGAAGACGACACCAAAACCGAAGGTGTCATCCGCGCGGTTGCGCTCGAAGACCGTGACTTCGGCCGTGGGATCGGACTGGCGGATCAGAGTGGCGAAGAACAGCCCGCCCGGGCCGCCGCCGACGACAGCAATACGCATGGGAATCCCCTGGTAGACGCAGGGCCGGGGCGGGAACACGCCCCGTCGGTTCAGGCGGCCCGTAGCGGCGCCGCAACATCAATGTACGACACATTTACAACGGCCGTCTAGTGACTGAAACAATTAGACCTCCCACGGCGCCCCGTCAGTCGACCTTCAGGAGCTGATCGACACACTCCTCAGCCCGGGCCCGCAGCAGGCCGTGCGCCTCCAGGAACACTTCGTGGGCCACGCGCCCCTGCCACTCGGGGGGCAGCAGGTCCGGCGGGAGGTCCGGGTCACGGAAGGGGAAGAGGCGGTAGTCGTGGATCAACCTCATCCGCTCGACCAGCGCCTCCCGGGCCGTAAGAGCGCCGGCCCTGTACCCCGCCAGCCGCGGCTGATAGGTCTCGAGGAGTTCCGCGTAGTCCTGATCCAGCTCCTTGAGGTCCCACGCCCGCGCAGCCACATCCCGGTCGGACTCGACACCTGTCAGACGGGAACGGAACGAGTGGAGCTGGACCGCTGGATAGTCGGCGAAGGCCGCGAGGACCTCCTCGGTACGGTCGTGCGGACTGAGCCAGACCGCAGAGGACAGCGGACCGAAGCCGAACCAGGCCAGCTTCTTACGGAGCTGTTCTCGTAGCGCGC
Source organism: Streptomyces sp. NPDC107517 (assembly GCF_055582645.1). Taxonomy (NCBI): domain Bacteria; kingdom Bacillati; phylum Actinomycetota; class Actinomycetes; order Kitasatosporales; family Streptomycetaceae; genus Streptomyces; species Streptomyces sp. NPDC107517. The sequence continues at coordinate 73,190 of NZ_JBVJPM010000022.1, forward strand.
GCTCCGTCTCGGGAACGGAGTACACCACCATGTTCCAGTGCCCGTCCCAGGGCCCGCGAGCCCGGCGGAAGATGCGGTCCCGCCCCTCGTCGAGCAGCTCCCAGGCGGCGTCGGTCAGCGCGTAGACCGTCTCGCGCCCTTCCCGCCGACTCACGAGCCACCCTTCCTTCCTCATACGCGTGGCGACCACGCGGACGGTCGCCTCGGGCACGTCGAAGCACGCCATGAGCGCGACCAAGCCGCGCAGCCGCACTTCGCCACCCCGGTAGCGCAGGTAGTCGCCGAACAGGTCGAAGACCAGGGAACGCGGTTTCACTCCATACCTCCTGACGCCCCCGCAAGAGGGCCCACTCCATACGCCTCACCAGCTCACGCCGGCTGCGACGCCCCTCGATCCCATTGTCCGACGCGGATACCAGTGGATCGAAGTAACTCACTTGAAAGACGAGCGCCATCATATTGACACTTAAGATGCCCGTCACGATGATGGCTGGAAAGGACAGCGCTACGTGGGTGCACCCGCGTAGGACGGACACACAGCGCCCGCGTCACGCGCCGATCGGCGCCCTCCTCCACCGGCCGTGCAGGCCAAGTGCCGTACTTCCCCGCTGGCTCAACCGCATCGAGTCCGGTCCGGGGTCCCGTTCACGAAAAGAGACGATCATGACCACCACCGTCACCGCCGCCGTCGCCCCGGCCACCGGCGACCCCCTGCTGGTGCGCGAACTACAGCTCGACGACCCCAGGCCGGACGAGGTACGCGTTCGCATGGTCGCCACCGGCGTCTGCCACACGGACGCCATCGTCCGCGACGGCATCTACCCCACTCCCCTGCCCGCCGTACTGGGACACGAGGGCGCCGGTGTCGTCGAGGCCATCGGTGACGCCATCACCACCGTCGCGGTCGGGGACCATGTCGTCCTGTCCGCCGCCTACTGCGGACACTGCCGCCGCTGCCGCGCCGGACAGATGGCCTACTGCGAGAACCTGATGGCCGAGGACTTCGGTGGGCGCCGGCGCGACGGCAGCACTTCGCTCTCCGACGAGGAAGGACCGATCTCCTCGCACTTCTTCGGCCAGTCCGCCTTCGCCACGTACGCCAATGTGGTCGAGACCAGCGTCATCAAGGTCGATGCCGCAGCTCCCCTCGAGAAGATGGCGCCGCTGGGCTGCGGACTGCAGACCGGCGCGGGAGCCGTCCTCAACGAACTGCGACCCGAGCCCGGTACGTCACTCGTAGTCTTCGGCACGGGCGCGGTCGGATCGGCCGCGATCATGGCCGCGCGCGTGGCCGGTTGCACCACCGTGATCGCCGTCGACCTGCACGACTCCCGGCTCGAACTCGCCGAAGAGATCGGCGCCACCCACACCATCAACTCAGGTGCCGTCGACGTCGTGGACGAGATCACGAAGATCACCCACGGTGCCGGCGTCGACTACGCACTCGACACCACGGCCGTCCCCGCCGTCCTGCGCCAGGCCGCCGCCGCGCTCGCCATCCGCGGCACGCTGGCTCTGGTCGGCGCGGCGAAGCCGGGCACCGAGGTGCCGTTCGAGATCGGCGCCTCCCTCGTCAAGGGCTGGACGTTCAAGACCATCATCCAAGGAAGCTCGGTCCCGCAGGTCTTCATCCCGCGCCTGGTCGAGCTGTGGGAGCAGGGGCGTTTCCCCTTCGACAAGCTGATCCGCACCTACAGCCTCCAGGACATCAACACCGCGTTCACGGACTCCGCGAACGGCTCCACCATCAAGCCCGTCGTCGTCTTCTGATCCTCCCCGACCCACAACTCGCACAAGGAGATCCTTCCCGATGACCACGACCAACGAAGTTCTCTCCATCGGGCACCTCAAGGGCCACCGCCTCGCAGCGTCAGATGCCTACGAGGAGGTCCGGGACCCCGGTCGGCTCGGCGATGTCGTCGCACGCGTCGCTGTCGGCACCCCCGATGACGTCGACCAGGCGGTGCGCGCCGCACACACCGCCTTCCAGTCGTGGCGGAACGTACCGGCGGCCGAGCGGGCCCAGCTGCTGCTCAAGGCCGCCGACGTCCTGGCACAGTCCGCCGACGAGCTGGCACCCCTCCTGGTCCGCGAACACGGTGGCGTGCTGTGGGAGGCGCAGACCGACTTCGCCCTGGGCACGGGGGTGCTCCAGCACACCGCGAGCCTGGTGGACAGCTTCTTCACGCCCGTCGAGTTCGACGACGAGCAGAGTTTCATCAGCGTCGAACGCATGCCGCGCGGCGTGGTGGCAGCCGTCGTTCCGTGGAACATGCCGGTCGTCCTGACGATGATGAAGCTCGCGCCGGCGCTTGCCACGGGCAACACGCTGGTGCTCAAGCCCTCCCCGTTCGCGTCGGCCGCGCTCACCCTCGCGCTGCAGCGCGTCGCGCAGATCCTGCCCGAGGGTGTCCTCAACGTCGTGCACGGCAACGCCGACGTGGGTGCGGCACTCGTCTCCCACCCGCTGGTTCGCAAGATCGGGTTCACCGGTGGCACCGAAACGGCACGCCACGTCATGGCGGCAGCCGCCGGCACCATCAAGAACCTCACCCTCGAACTGGGCGGCAACGACCCGGCCATCGTCCTGGACGACGCCGACATCGACGCCACACTCGATCGCATGCTCAAGGGCGTGTTCACGCGGACGGGGCAGATCTGCTTCGCGGTGAAGCGGATCTACGTTCCCCGCTCGCGCTACGACACCTTCGCGGACGCTTTCTGCGCCCGCGTCGCGGAGTACGCCGTCGGCCACGGCCTGGACGAGGAGGCGAGCTTCGGTCCGCTGAACAACAAGGCCCAGTTCGACAAGGTGACGGGCATCATCGAGTCCACGCGCAACAGTGGCGCCAACGTGATCGAGCTCGGCCGGAGGCTGCCCTCGGCAGAGAACGGGTACTACGTGCAGCCTCACGTCGTACGGGACGCCGAGCACAACGCCCCCATCACCTCCTGCGAGCAGTTCGGCCCGGTCGTCCCGCTCATCGCGTATGACGACGAGGACACGGTCGTGCGCTGGGCGAACGACTCCGAGTACGGCCTCGGCTCCTCGGTGTGGACGGCCGATCACCAGCGCGGACTCGCCCTGGCTCGCCGGATCGAAGCCGGCAGCACCTTCGTCAACACCCACTCCTTCGAGTCCCTCGACCTGCGGATGCCCTTCGGCGGCATCAAGCAGAGCGGCATCGGCCGGGAGTTCGGTGAGGCAGGCATGAAGGAATACGTGGAGGAGCACGCCATCCGACTCCTGAAGTGATCCGTCCGTGCGGGGTGGCGCGTATTCGATACGTGCCACCCCGCACGGCTGCGCGCTTGCTTGCGTGGCTGCCTGCTACGGCAGCGCGACCGCCTCCGCCGCCGCGCCTCGGCAGATAGTCGCTCCAGCCCTGATCACCCCGAACTGACCTGGCATCGGCTGCCCGCCGTCTCCAAGCGGAGACTCTCCGCACATCGCGGGCTGCCCTGTGGAACGGAGTACACATGTGCATTGCTTGCTGCTTGCGCCCGGACCGTGAGGACACCGCACAGACCTCAAGCCTCACAAGACGGTCGATTCTCGCCGGCATCGGAGGGACCGCGACGGCCGGTCTGGCCGCCTGCGCACCTTCCCAGCATTCCTCGTCACCCTCCGGCGCAACTGCCCGGCCAACAGCAACACGCTCTTCCCGCCGACTCGAGCTCATTCTCCTGGGCACTCAGGCCGGGCCTCCGATCGCAGCCGACCGCACCGGCACCTCCACAGCGCTGGTCGTCGACGGCAGGGTGTACATCGTCGACTGCGGGCGCGCCGCAGCCACGCAGTACCGCCGAGCGGGACTCAACTTCTCAGATCTCGCCGGCATCTTCATCACCCACCTGCATGCCGATCACGTCGCCGACTACTACAACTTCTTCATGCTCGGCGGGGGCACCATTCCCGCCATCGCTGACGGCATAGCCGGCCCGGTGCAGGTCTACGGCCCCGGACCGGCGGGTGGACTGCCCGCCGCCTTCGGCGGAAAGAAGGTCCCGGTCACCAGCCCCGACCAACCAACGCCCGGGCTCAAGGAACTCACCCGTAGATGCACCGAGGCTTTCGCCTACAGCAACAACGTGCTGATGCGGGACAGCGGCTTCCCCGACACCAGCGCAATGCCGGTGGTCCACGAGATCAACATCCCAGAAGTCGGTGCGAGCTTCAGACACACAAGCCCTCCGTGCCCACCGTTCCCGGTGATGAGCGACGACCGTGTTCGCGTCACCGCCACGTTGGTACCCCATGGCCCCGTGTTCCCGGCTTTCGCCTACCGCTTCGATACCGAATACGGATCGGTCACCTTCTCCGGGGACACGATGATGTCCGACAACCTCGTTCAGTTGGCGCACGGATCAGACGTGCTGGTGCACGAAGCGGTGAACCTCGAGGGAAGCGCCCTGCCACCGGTGTCACGCGACCACATGCTCAAGTCTCATGTCGAAGTCCAGAAAGTCGGATCGATCGCGCAGCGGGCAGATGTGTCGAAGCTCGTGCTGTCCCACATCATCGACTTCAAGGATCGAAAAGTGGACCCAGTTAAGTGGACACGGTTCGCCAATCGCGGCTACGACGGCTCGGTCGTGGTGGGCAATGATCTGCAACGGATCAGTGTCCATTGACGCCACGTGAGCATTATCCCGGGCGGTCGAGGCAGAGGCCGTCCGCCGGCAACTCCCGTCGGCCCGCCTGACCGGAGCCGATTGACGCCAGTCATCCCAGATCAGCTGCCCAGGCATGGCTGGTGGCGACGATGGACGACACCACACCGAGTTCGTCGTCGTCTCGGGGGCCGTACACGAGCACCATCCCGGGAGTGAGGCGGATCCCGGCGAGCGGGTGGGCAACGGCCCATCCGCTCGCGATCGCCTCGGCAGCCATGGGCAGCGGCAGCGCGACGTGCATCGATCCGTCGGATTCCGGGTGCAGATGCGCGAACTCCCCCACGTGCGGCACGAGGAACGCCGCGTCAGGACCGGACTGGGGCATGGTCAACATGAATCCGCGTGCGCCGGGAACCGAGATGGCCGACTGACCGCTTCGGACACCAGGGAGCGCGCTCAGCCGGGTGAACAACTTCTCCTGCAGTTCCACCGGAGCAAGGTCCGTACGCTGCTGCTGCGGGATCGTCGTCGTGACGTCGGGACGCGGACCGACGCGGGAGGGAAGGCCGTCGAGCAGGCCCACCCATCCCGCCGGACTGGCAGCCTGTACGCCCTGGCGCGCGAGGAACGCCGATCGCTCCACCAGCCAGCCCGCCAGGCTGCCCAGCGCCTCACGTGCGATCCCGTGCCCTACCGGATCGCGCCGCGCGACCGTGGGGGCGCCCGACTCGACCGTCGCGTAACGCCAGGTCCGATCGAGCAGTTCGGGCGGGATCACCTGGTCGTGATCCCCCTGGGCGACGAAGACAGGTACCCCCACCAGACGCGCGGGGTCGGTCGGCACACCTGCGTCGAACGGCAGCGTGCCGTAGAGGATCGCCGCTCCGGCGAATCGCGCGGGATCGTCCAGTACGAGGCCTCCAGCGAAAGCGGCACCCCCGCTGAAGCCGACGAGGAGGACCGGGCGACCCGGTGGTGCCACCTCGTCCAGCCATGCCCGGAACCAGTCCATCGTGCCCCGCAACGACTCCTCCACCGGCCTCCCGATACCGCGGTTGGCGAACCAGGCAAAGCCCCCGTGCTCCGCAATGGGCGCCCGGACCGCGGCGTAGGACAGGCTGCTCGGCAACGCGTCCGCCAGCCCGATGATGTCGGTCTCCCGTGAGCCTCGGCCGTGCAGCAGGACGACCAGCGGTGCGTCCTCGCTTCCTCGGCCGACGACGACGGGCTCCGCGAACTCGCTCATGATGCGCCTCCGGCCCTGCGCACCGCGGTCGCGGTGCGCAGGGCACTCCCTAAATAGTTGACGAGTCAGATATTGACACGCTAGCAAACATAACTGCTGCCGCAACTATTTCGACCTACACTTTTGGCATGACCTCCCCTTCACCCATCGACGATCGCCTCATCACGACGTTCGGCCGCCTGCTGGAGGCGTCCAACAGGCTCGAGCGGCAGCTCGGCGCGGCCATGCAGCGCGAGTCCGGTCTGCCGCAGGTGTGGTTCGAGGTCCTCATCCGGCTGGCCCGTACGCAGGGCGGCCAGCTGACCATGGGCGCCCTGGCCGAGGACGTCGTCCTCACCAGCAGCGGCATCACCAGACTGGTGGACCGCATAGCGGCTGCCGGATACGTCGAGCGCCGTCCGTGCCCGACCGATCGGCGGGTGTTCTACGCCGCCATCACCGACCAGGGCAGGGAGGCCGTCGAGCGCGCCGCGGTCGCACACGCCCGCAACCTGCGCGAGGCTTTCGCCGGCTTCGACGACGGTGCGCTGGCGCTCCTCGACGGCCTGCTGGACCGGCTGCGCGAACCTCACCCAGCCCTCACCCGCAATGACGGAAACTAGGGACGGGCGCCGCCCGCATAACCGACACGCGCCGGTGCAGTCTCCGGCAGACGCCAGAGCACCGGCAGGGCCATGAGGGCGACGCCCGCCACCATGGCCCCGGGCACGAGCGTCCATCCGGTGCTGTCGATCAGAGCCTGGGAGGCGTACGGCGAGAGGCCTCCGAAGATCGTCGTGGCCACCGTCGCCACGGCCAGCCCGCTGAGCCGACCCACCACCGGGAACTGCTCCGGGGCCGAGGACGCGCCCACGGCGCTGACTCCGCCCGCCACCAGTGCCAGGACCACGGCCCCGACCAGAGCTGTCACAGCGTGCCCTCCGGTCATGAACCCGAACATCGACACCGGTAGGACCAGGGACAGCACAGCGAAGATCACGAGGGTGGGGCGCCGGCCGAGCCGGTCGGACATGACTCCGGCGAACGGCGTGACGACGATGACGGTCACGGAGGCGACGGTCGACAGCCACAGTGCGTCGCTCTCGGCGAAGCCACCCACGGACGTGAGGTACGTGGGGACATAGGTGATCCCGACGTAGTACGTGATGGAGCCGAGCGCGGAGATGGCGAACGCTCTGTAGATGCCCGGCCGTCGGCTGCGCAGTGTGCGCACCAGCGGAGCGGGAGACGTCGCCCGCGCCTGCCGTGCTTCCTCGAACGCCGGGGATTCACGCATCGCGGAGCGCGCGATCAGAGTACCTGCGGCAAGCAGGGCGCCGACGAGGAACGGGATACGCCACCCCCAGGCGTCCATCGCCGTACGGCTCGTCGTGGCGGTGGTCAGCGCCGCCACACCGACGGCCAGCAGCGCCCCGACCTCGCTGGCGGCGGAGGCAAGAGAGGCGATCAGGCCACGCCGCCGGGGCGGCGCCCCTTCGACCAGGTACGTCATGACGCCCGTGTACTCACCGCCCACGGAGAAACCCATGACGCAGCGGAGCAGCAAGAGCAGTACCGCGGCCGTCGAACCGATCTGCTCACGCGTGGGCAGGAGAGCGGTGACCAGCATGGCCAGGGTCATCATCGACATCGAGGCCAGCATCACCTTGCGCCGCCCCAGCCGATCGCCAACATGACCGAAAACGAGGGCACCGAGCGGCCGCATCACGTAGGCGATGGCGAAGACCGCGAGCGTGGTGAGAACGGAGGACGCGCCCGGGCCGAAGAAGACCCTGGCCAGCACAGTGGTCATGTAGAGGTACAGCGTGAAGTCGTACCACTCGACCACCGTGGAGAACGCCGCCACCGCCATGGAAGAACGCGGCAGGGCGGGTGGTGGAGGGGGTGCGACGGACGCGGACTCGGTGACAGAGGTTCTGAATTCCATGGTTCGCGGCTCTCGGCGGTGGTGAACAGGTGAGGCGTGGCCTCGACTGCGGGACGGCCATGAGAGGCTAACATCGAATCGATGTGAACATCGAATCGATGTTTGATGTGAGAAGATGACCTCATGCTGGAACTCGCGATTCTGGGCTTCCTCGCCGAGGGCCCTCTGCCAGGTCACGAACTGCGACGGCGTGTCTCACACCTGACGGGCTTCACTCGCCCCGTGAGTGACGGAAGCCTGTACCCGGCCATCACCCGACTTGCCAAGGCAGGCCTCCTTGAACGGCAGGCCGATCCCCGCGCGGGCGCGTCCCGCTACGTGCTCAACCTGACGGAGGCCGGACGCGCCGACATGCTGGATCGGCTGCGGAGGCCGGCCGACCACGAGATCACCGACTTCGCCCGCTTCTCCACGATCCTGGCTTTCCTCTCACAGCTGCCCGACGTCGCCGAGCAGCACGCGGTGCTCCGTCGCCGCCTCGCTTTCCTGGAGGAGCCGGCGAGCTTCTTCTACGTCGGCGACCGACCGATCTCCGCCGAGCAGACCGCCGACCCCTACCGGCGCGGCCTGATGCTCACCGCCCGCGCCACGAGTCGGGCCGAGCGCACCTGGCTCCACGAAGTCCTGGGCACGAACGCGCCCGACCAACCCTGACAGCCACCGGAGGTAGTCCATGTTCGCGTCCTGGTACGACCGTCAGGGCCCGGCCGCCGATGTCCTGCACGTCGGCGAGCTGCCCGACCCCGAGCCCGGCCCCGGCGAGGTCCGCGTGCGCGTCGCCGTGTCCGGCGTCAACCCCGGGGACACCAAAAAGCGGCGCGGCTGGCTCGGCTCGTCCATGCCGTACCCCAGGGTGATCCCCCACAGCGACGCCGCCGGTGTCGTTGACGCCGTGGGCAGCGGGGTCGACGCCCACCGTGTGGGCGAGCGGGTGTGGGTGTACGGCGCCCAGTCCTACCGGCCCTTCGGCACCGCCGCCCAGTTCACCGTGGTGCCGGATGACCAGGCTGTTCCACTCCCCGACCACTTGAGCGACGAACTCGGCGCGAGTCTCGGCATCCCCGGCATCACCGCCCACCGCGCGGTGTTCGCGGACGGGCCGGTCGACGGCCGGCTCGTGCTCGTCAACGGCGTCCTCGGCGGTGTCGGCTCACTGGCCGCGCAACTCGCACGCTGGGGTGGAGCCACCGTCCTCGGCACCGTGCGCCGCGAGCGCGACCTGGTCCTCATCGACCCGGCTGTCGTCTCCCACGCCGTCGCCCTCGACATGGAAGACCCGGCCGCGGCGATCCGCGCGCACGCGCCGAACGGCGTACACCGCGTCGTCGAGGTGTCCCTGTCCGCCAACGCCGACCTCGACAACGTGGTCACCGCTCTCGACGCCGTCATCGCCGCCTACGGAACGCAGGCCGACCGCACCGAACTCCCCTTCTGGCCCCTGCTGTTCAACAACGTCACCCTGCGCCTGCTCGGCAGCGACGACTTCCCGGCCGAGGCCAAACGGCAAGCCGCCCGCGACCTCACCACCGCAGCGGTCGCAGGTGCCCTCACGGTCGGCGTCGGCGACCGCTACGCACTTGAGGACATCGCCAAGGCCCACGACCGGGTCGACGCGGGCGGACGCGGCCGGGTGCTGGTCGCCATGCCAAAGTGACGGCTGCCGTTGGCACACTGCGCGGCCGCCACCTCACACCCGAGCTGGCCGACGTTACGACCGCGCAGCGGTTCGCTGCTCCGCGGATTCAGGGTATCGACGACGCAAGAGCAATGCGGCAAAAGGGCCGCGGCAGACAGCACAGGCGATGCACACATCCCTGCCGACATTCCCGGAACAACGTGCGGGCCGTCACCGCCCAGCCCGCACCACCCACGCCAATTCGATGGCGTCGGCAGGCGGTGCGGGTCCGTCGCAATTACATCTCGTGTTCTATCCATGCCGTGACCGAGCGGTGGAACGGCTGCCATCCCAACTCGCTGCGAGCTCGCTGACCTCGTACTCGGCTATTCGAGCCGAGCGCGAGAGCAGCGTGCAAGCCCCAAGCCGCCGTCGCCTCCTCCAGGGACCACGCCTCTGGGCCGCGCAGCTCAAAGCGGCGGGCGGGTGCCTGCACCATCTCTTCGAACGAGGTCTCCCCGCTTTCCACGAAATAGAAGGCTCCGGCTGGGGCGTTCTCAAGGGCAAGCTCGTAGGCGTCCACCATGTCCACGTTCGAGTAGACGTTCTCGCCAGGCCCAACCGTCCGCACCGTGCCGCTGTCCTGGCCCTGCTTCAAGAGGAGCGGGAGCTGCACGCTGTCCGGATGCAGGCCGCGGCCCGCACCGAAATTAGCGGGGGGGGCAGATCACCGCCGAGCGGACACCTCGAGAAGCCGCCTCCCGCACCAGTCGATCCAGAGCGTGTCGGGCAGCCCGCGCCAGCAACGGCGTGAACGGCGCATCTGCGTCGTACACCTTGTCCGATCGATACCCACCCCGGCGTTGTCGGTCATCTTGCCGGCTCCGCTCGTGTGCAGAAATGGCTTGTCCGATCCTTCCAGCCCAGCCAGCAGCGCTTCAACCGCCTCCCGATGGTCGCTGGTGGCGGCATTGATGACCAAACGGCAGGCGCCCGCGACCTCACCGCCACGGCCCCCGCAGGCGCCCACCAGGTATGCCGGGAAGCCGCCAGGCACGGTCGGCGGCGCCCGCGCCGATGGCATCGTTACTGGGTCACCGAGCCCCGGCACTCACCAAGAACCGGGACGACTCGGCGACGACCTTCCATCGCCGCCCATGAAGTCACTGCTCGGCCACGGTCAGGGGTACGTCCAGGCGGGCGGCGAGTTCGTCGGGTGTGATGCCGAAAGTTCGCGCCACGTGCACGCCTTGTGGGGTGATGTCGAAGACGGCGAGGTCGGTGTAGACGCGGTCTACGCAGCCGAGGCCGGTGAGCGGGTAGGTGCACTCGGGCACCAGCTTGGGTGTGCCGTCCTTGGTGAAGAGGGTCATCATCACGAAGACCTTCTTGGCCCCGATCGCCAGGTCCATGGCTCCGCCGACAGCTGGGATGGCGTCGGGCGCACCTGTGTGCCAGTTGGCCAGGTCGCCGCGTGCGGAGACCTGGAACGCGCCGAGGACACAGATGTCCAGATGGCCACCGCGCATCATGGCGAAGGAGTCGGCGTGGTGGAAGTACGCGGCCCCGGGCAGCTCGGTGACGGGAACCTTGCCCGCGTTGGTCAGCTCGGGGTCGACCTTGCCGTACTGCGCGGCGGGCCCCATGTTGAGCATGCCGTTCTCGGTGTGGAGGACCACGCCGGAGTCGGCCGGCAGATGGTCCGCGACGAGGGTCGGCTGGCCGATGCCCAGGTTGACGAAGGCGCCCTGGGGGATGTCGCGCGCTATCAGGGCGGCGATGTCGTGCTTGCTCAGCGGGCCTTGCTCGCTCTTCGGCGCGTGGCTCGTCAGCTCTTGCCTGGTCGGGTTCATGATTCGGCTCGTCGGGTTCATGCGCGGCCCGCCTCCTGCACCACTCGGTCGACATAGATGCTCGGTGTCACGACGGTCTCCGGATCGAGCGTGCCGGTGTCCACGATCTCGCGGACCTGCGCGATCACGGTGGTCGCCGCGGTGGCCATGACCGGCCCGAAGTTGCGGGCGGTCTTGCGGTAGACGAGATTGCCCATGCGGTCGGCTCGGTGGGCGCCGATCAAGGCGATGTCGCCCTTGATCGGGTACTCCAGCACGTAGGTACGGCCGTCGATCTCGCGGGTCTCCTTACCCTCGGCGAGCAGGGTTCCGACACCTGTGGGGCAGAAGAAGGCGCCGATGCCAGCTCCGGCCGCCCGCATGCGTTCCGCGAGGTTGCCCTGCGGCACCACCTCCAGCTCGATCCGGCCGGCACGGTACAGCTCGTCGAACACCCACGAGTCCGCCTGCCTTGGGAAGGAGCAGATCACCTTGCGCACCCGCCCCTTGGCCAGGAGCGCGGCAAGTCCGGTGTCGCCGTTGCCCGCGTTGTTGGAGACCACGGTGAGGTCGGTGGCACCCTGACGGATGAGCGCATCGATCAGGTCGACCGGCATCCCTGCCATGCCGAACCCGCCGACCAGCACAGTGGAACCGTCCTCGATGCCGGACACCGCCTCGTCCGGGTCGGCGCACAGCTGTGTGGTCATCGGTTGCTCCCCGTGACGTTCTCCAGGACCACGGCGAGGGCCTGGCCGACTCCGATGCAGATGGCCGCGACGCCCCACCGCTCGCCGGACTCGCGCAGCCGGTGGCCCAGGGTGCCGAGGAGGCGTCCGCCGGACGCGCCCAGGGGATGCCCCAGGGCGATCGCGCCGCCCTTGGCATTGACGATGTCCGGGTCCACGTCCCAGGCGTCCACGCACGCCAGCGACTGGACGGCGAACGCCTCGTTCAGCTCGACGGCGGCGACGTCGGACCAGGCGATCCCGGCGTTCTTCAGCGCCCGGTTCGCGGCCTCCACGGGGGCGTATCCGAACAGCTGCGGGTCAAGGGCGGACACGCCGCGTCCGGCGATACGGGCCACGGGGTCGGTGCCGATCCGTGCGGCGGCGGCGCCCGAGCCCAGCAGGACGGCCGAGGCGCCGTCGCTCAGCGGGGAGGCGTTGCCGGCCGTGATGACGCCGTTGGGGCGGAAGACGGGCTTGAGCCCGGCGAGCTTCTCGGTGGTGGAGCCGGGGCGGATGCCCTCGTCCCGGTCGAGCGTGGTGCCCTTGGCGTCGATGGTGACGGGCACGACCAGGTCGTCGTAGAAGCCCGCGTTCCAGGCGTCGTCGGCGAGGTTGTGGGAACGGGCGGCAAAGGCGTCCTGGCGTTCGCGGGGGACGTCGAAGCGGTCGGCGAGCTGTTCATTCGCCTCGCCCAGAGAGACGGTCCACTCCTTGGGCATGCGCTCGTTGACCAGGCGCCATCCGAGGGTGGTGGACACGGCTGTCACGTTTCCGGCCGGGAATGACCGGTCGGGCTTGGGCAGGACCCAGGGTGCCCTGGTCATCGACTCGACACCACCGGTGAGCACGATGTCGGCGTCGCCGGTCTCGATGGCCCGCGAAGCGATGATGGCGGCATCCAGCGATGACCCGCACAGGCGGTTCACGGTCGTCGCGGGCACGGAAGTCGGCAGGCCTGCCAGCAGGACGGCCATCCTGCCGACGTTCCGGTTGTCCTCGCCGGCGCCGTTGGCGTTGCCCCAGACGACGTCGCCGATCTCGGCCGGGTCGAGGTCGGGGGTCTTGGCCAGGGTCCCGGTGATGGCCAGCGCCGCGAGGTCGTCGGGCCGGACGTTCGCGAGGGCTCCCGAGAACCGTCCGAAGGGCGTTCGTGCTGCTGCGTACAGGTAGCTGTCGGTCACACGCCCACGCTAGGATCCCTGGTTCATCACGTCCAAGACCTAGTCCGCATGGATTGATAACGGGTCCTTATAAGATGGAGCTCATGGAACTCCGTCAGCTCCGGTATTTCCTCGCCCTCGCCGAGGAGTGCCACTTCGGCCGCGCGGCAGCCCGTCTGCACGTGGCGCAGCCGGCCCTGTCCCAGCAGATCAAGCAGCTGGAGCGCGAACTGGGCGTCCCGTTGTTCAACCGGTCCACGCGACGCGTCGAACCGACCGAGGCAGGTCGCCAGCTCACCGACTACGCACGCGCCCTCGTCACGGAAGAGGAGCGTGCCCGCGTGCACATGCAGGAGCTGGCCACCGGCCACGCGGGGCGGGTCTCCGTGGGCTTCATCGGTACCGCCACGTACGACGTGCTGCCGCGGGTCGCACGTACGGTGCGGGCACAGCTGCCCGGGATCACCATGGACCTGCGCGGCGAGCTCCTCACCCCCGAGCTCGTCGAGGGCGTACTCATCGGCACGTACGACCTCGCGGTCGTCCGGGGCGCGGTAGCCGGGCCGGACCTGTGCATCACGCCGCTGCGGTCCGAGCCCCTGGTGGCCGTTCTGCCGTCGCACCACCCGCTCGCGGGCCGACGGAGCATCGCGCTGGAGACCCTGGCGGACGAACCCTTCGTCGTCCACCCCTCGCAGTCCCGGTCCTCGATGTACGACCGGGTGATATCCGCGTGCGAGCGGGCGGGATTCCGGCCCACCTCGGTGACCGAAGTCGGCGAAACGGCCACCTTGGTCGTCTTTGTGGCCGCCGGTCACGGCGTCGCCCTGGTACCGCAGTCGGTACGGAGCCTCAGCCTCGAGGGCGTGACCTACGTGCCCTTGACGGAACCCGAGTCCGTGGACCTCCTCCTGGCCCGCCGCGCGCACCGCAACTCCCCGGCGAGCGAGCAGGTCGCGTCGGTGATCGAGCAGTGCGCGAGTACAGCCTGAACGCTGGAACCGGCAGCGCGACGGCCACCTCATGCCCGCCTCGACCAGATCACGCGCCGACTTCTCGACGCTGTTCACGCAGTCGCGTCACGGGTGAGCCGGGCCGGGGCCGTTCAGCGGTCCTGACGGTAGTGCTCAAGCTTGTCGAGGTCGATCACCAGGCCCAGGCCAGATCCCTCGCGCACGCGCAGCGTTCCGTCCTCGATCACCAGAGGGTCGGCGAGCAGATCGTCCGCCATGTCAAGGAAGTTGGACAGTTCGCCGGCCCGGTCGGTGGTGGCGCGATGGGCGGCGCCGAAAGCGACTGAGCACAACGTGCCTATCTGGCCGTCGATCTGATTGCCGATCACCACCTCCACTCCCATCGCCTCGCACTGGTTGAGGACGCGCGTCGAGTCGGTGAAGCCGGTACGGGCCGTCTTGATGCTGATCGCCGTGGCGCTGCCTCCCAGGAGTTCGCGAGTGACGTCGGCGGGGGTCGGGACACTCTCGTCGGCGACGAAGGGGATCCTGCTCTGGGCCACGAGCCAGCGGCGGCCCAGGACATCGTCGGCAGGGCACAGTTCTTCGGCGAAGTCCAGGTCGAGGTCGTCCATCTCCCGCAGGGCGCGCGCGGATTCGGAGGCGCTCCAGCCTCGGTTCCCGTCGACGTAGAGCCGGACGTCGTCGCCGAGTGCGTCGCGCAGGGCTCGGCAGGCTTCGACGTCCAGGGTGTAGGGCCGGCGTCCGACCTTTACTTTGAAGGTGGTGATTCCGTAGGTGTCCCGGATGCGTTCGGCCTCGGCGACCATCTGCTCGGATGGTGCGAAGCCGACCATGTGACTGACTTTCATGCGGTCCGACCAACCACCGAGAAGTTCACTCACCGACATCTGCGCGGCCTGGCCGATCACGTCCCACACGGCCATGTCCAGCGCGGCCTTGGCCGTCGGATTGCCCACCGTCCGCCCCAGGCGTGCGTGCATAGTCTCGCGTTCCCACGCCGACAGGCCGATGAGCTGCGGAGCGAAGATCTTGTCGATCACCGCGACGATCGATTCCTGTGTCTCGCCGTACGTGTAGGGGCGCGGCGGCGCCTCCGCCGTACCGACGAAGCCCTCGTCAGTGTGGACGCGTACGAGGACGTGGTCGGCGACGTCCACTTCGCCGCTCGCGAATATCAGCGGCTTGCGGTACGGAATGGCGAAGGGGATCGCTTCGATCCTGGTGATCTTCATTGTCTTCCTTGGTGAGGCCGCAGGCAGGGCGTTCGCTCCGGCGGACAGGAGGCGCCGGCAGGCGAAACGGGCGCCGCCCGACGGGTGCGCTGCGGTGTTGCTGTGGAAGGGGCGGACTTATGTCCGGATCGGCTCTTCTGCCGCGGGGATGAGCAGCACCTTGGCAGCGTCACCGGACAAGAGGGCGATGGCCTCGCCGAATTCGGCGAGTGAGAGGCACTGCGAGATGAGCGCGGCCAGGTCCAGTCGCCTGGAGGCGACCAAGGCGGCCACCCGGTCCCACGTGGCCCACAGGGATCGGCCGAAACTGCCTTTGAGCGTGAGGCCTTGCTTGATGACGTGCCGTGTGATGTCGAGCGGGTATGCCTGGTTCGGCAGCCCCACACACACGGCGGTCGCCTCGCGCCTCAGCGCGTGGAGGAGGGTGTCGAGCGCGAGTTCGCGGTCGGTGCCGCAGACGGATGCCGCCGCCACGGTGACACGGACCTCGTCAGGCGCGAGCGAAGCCCTCTCTTGCTTGTAGGTGAGGTACTCGAAACCGGCTGCGGGCCCGGTCTTCACGATGGCGCGCATGGGTGTCCTCTCTACGGAAAGTTGAACGGCCCCTGGAAAGAGACGGCACGAGGAAGCAGCGGCGGAGGGGCGGGCGTATGCGTCGCTCGCAACGGCCGCGTCGCGGGGGGCGTGCCCCGCCGGATCGTCCCTATTGGGTGTCGAGGTACGTGCGGATGATCTGGCTGTCGTCGAGTTCGAGCAGGCCTTGCTCGATGGCCTGCCGGTACTGGCCGGCGGCTGCCCGCGCCAGCGGGATCCGTGCGCCGGCCTGCTCCGCTTCCTGCACGACGAGCGCGTTGTCCTTAGTGAGGATCGCCAGGCGGGTGAAGACGTCTTCCGGCGCATCGGGCGCTGCCATGCGAGGGCCACGGTCCTCAAGGAACCAGGAGGAACCGGAGCTTCCGCTAATGACAGGCACGACACGGGCCGGGTCGAGGCCCAGGTGAGAGGCGAGCGAAAGGGCTTCAGCCGCGGCGGCCAAGTGCACTGAACTGCACAGTTGATTGACGACCTTCACGGCCTGCCCTTGTCCTGGCTCGTCGCCGACCTCGGCTACCTGACCCAACGGCCGGAACAGGTCACGAACCCGGTCCAGGGCCTGGCGGCTCCCGGCGGCCAGGATGCGCAGCGCACCCTTCTCCGCACCGGGTACTCCGCCGAGAACGGGCGCGTCGACAACTTGAGCGCCTGCTTGGGCCAGCCGCTCCCCCGCCGCTCGCCCGTCCTTGGGGCCGACGGTCGAGCCTATGACCCAGGTCTGTCCGGCCAACGAACCGCGCGCACTGGCGGCTGCCACTGTTTCGAGGAGCTGACTCCCGGTGGCGACCATGACCACCACCACGTCGCCCAAAGACGCCGAGGCGACGTCGGCCGCGGTCTTCAGGCCTGCGTCCTCCGCCCGGGTGCGGGTCTGCGGGCTCGGTTCGACAGCAGTGACCTCGAAACCCGCGGCCGCCAGTCGAAGGGCCATGGGCAGTCCGATGGCACCCGCGCCGACAAAGGTGACCGTCACGGGGGGCTTGTGGTCACCGGCGGTGGAGACGGGGTCGAACTGCTGGATGGCCATCGATCACTCCTCTGTCCAGGTCGCTGGGCTGCTGCGCTCCAGCTGCCAACGACGCTACGCCCGCCGTTCTAGACCTGGCCAATACCAATGGAGGATGTATCGATACCCGAAACTTCAAAATCCGGAGCGGGCAGGGCCGTCTCACTGATCTCGACAACCCGCGCAAGGGCGGGCGAAGGGTTGTCGGTGCGCCAGGCGAGCGCGGAGACCAGATGCGTGGGCCGGATTCCGTCCAGGGGCCGATACACGATCCCCACGGACTGCACCGGGCACACGGAACTGAGCGTGATGGTGATGCCCGCACCAGCGGCGACAAGAGCGAGCACGGTGCTGGAATCCGGGGCGAGTTGCACAAGGCGCGGGCGGAAACCCGCCGCGTGGCACAGCGACATCATGGTCGCCTGCAGCATCGACCCCTGGTCGGGAGGCAGGCTGACGAAGTCCTCCTGAGCGAGATCACTCAGCCGGATGCGCTCGCGATCGGCGAAGGGGTGGTCTGCGGGCAGCGCGCAGATCAGCTCCTCGACTTCGACGGGCCGGGCGCTGAGTTCCGGATGAGCGATGGGCAGACGCACGAACGCCAGGTCGAGCTCTCCGGCGAGGACTTGCTCCAGCGCGGTATAGACGTAGGTCTGCGACTTCAAGACCAGTTCGATCCGGGGATATCTTCGGCGCACCGCCGTAGCCAGCATGGGGAGCAGGCGCTGACTTGAGGCGCCGGCGAACCCCGTCCGTACACGGCCTTCCTCGCCGGACAGGATCGAGGCCGCCACCTCGCGGGTGATCGCGGCCTGACTGAGGGTGCGGCGTGCTGGGTCGAGCAGCCGCAGGCCCGCGTCGGTGAGGGCGACCGTGCGTGTGCTTCGCTCGAACAACTGCAGACGTAGCTCGCCCTCCAGCCGCCGGACGCGATTGCTCAACGGCGGTTGGGCGACATGAAGGCGTGCGGCCGCCCGCCCGAAGTGTAGTTCCTCGGCCACTGCCACGAACGCTTCCAGGTCACGCAGGTCCATGATCCTCACCCTTCATTGATATCCACAGGTTACAAATGGAGAGCCGATTGGTATTGGACCTGTTAATTCTCGTGGGCAATGATGCCTGCACCGGGACGCCGCGGAACCTGCTTCCCCGCAGGTCCGCGGACTGCGTCGAGGGCTGTGCGCCGCATCGCCGGGCCGCATGTACGGCTCGATGCGATGGTGCCGGTCGCGTCCACCCGTTCCGGCCGCTCCGAGCGGGCACACTAGCAACGCATCAGAAAGGCACCATCGATGGATCTCCGTCTGCAGCACGTCAACGTGTGTTCCGACGACATGGAGGAGCTGCACCGCTTCTACTCCGAGGTGCTGGGTCTGAAGATGGGTCCCCTGCCCCCGATGATCAGCCACGAGGGGCACGAGGAGGACGAGTCCCAGGAAGAAGGCACCTGGCGCCAGAACGTCGCCTTCTTCGACGCCGGTGAGGGCGGCCAGGACGTCCTGCAGATCCACGCCAGCCGACGCCAGGCCTACCTCGGCCCGCGCATGGGCCACACCATCAACCCCCTGCTCACCGGTCACTTCGCCTTCCGCACGGACAACATCGCCGAGGTTCGCGAGCACCTGACCAAGCACAACGTTCCCTTCGCCGACTACGGCGAGTGGGCCGTCAAGGGCTGGGACCAGATATTCCTCACCGACCCGGCCGGCAACGTGATCGAGATCCACCAGCTGATGGACTGACGTCGTGTCCCAGCCTCCCGTTCCGCCTCCCGGACATCCGGCCGCCCACCGCTGGACCAGGCGCCCGGACCATTCCACCTGGGGAGACTTCGGACCGGACGACGTTCTGGGACGCCTGAACCTGATCGGTCCCGATCAGGTCCGCAAGGGCCTGGCCGAGGTGCACGACGGCATCACCTACTGCTTGTCTCTGCCCCTCGACCGGCCCGGCGGGACCGTCCTGAGCCCGAACCGGTTTCCTCCCGTGGTCCGCCCGACCCTGCGCTCCGGTGCGGTGAACTTCAACTGCGACATGAGCGTGGCCCACCCCGGTGCCACTGACGTCGTCAACGACGACCTGGTCGTCCTGCACACTCAGTACTCCACGCAGTGGGACGCCTTCGGGCACGTGGGTTCCCGCTTCGACGCGGACGGCGACGGCACACCGGAGCCCGTCTACTACAACGGTTGGCGCGCTGGAACGGACGTGACCGGCCCGGCCGACACCAGCGACGCCGGCACCTCCAGCCTCGCCGACCTCGACGGCATCGCCGACGGCGCGGCCTCCACATCGGACGCCGGACCAGTGGGCATCAGCCACATGGCACGCCACGGCGTCCAGGGCCGCGCCGTCCTCATCGACCTCGAAGCCCACTACGGAACTGCTCGCACAGCCATCGGTTACGAGCAGTTGGCAGCCGTCATGGCCGCGGACGGCGTGCACGTCGAGGCCGGCGACATCCTCCTGCTGCACACCGGCTATGGACGACACCTTGTGCACGGCGACGGCCCGCCACCCGTCGAGGCCGTCAACGCCTGCGCCGTCCTGGACGGCGCCGACCCGCAACTCCACCAGTGGATCCGCGACAGCGGAGTAGCGGCCATCGCAGCCGACAACCACGCCGTGGAAGCGTTCCCCGACCCTACGGCCCGCCCCGGCGAGCCGGTCCTTCCCCTGCACCGTCTGTGTCTCTTCGAACTGGGCATCCACCTGGGCGAGTTGTGGTGGCTGAGCGACCTCGCCCAGCATCTGCGCGCGGCGGGCCGCTCACGCTGCCTGCTCACCGCGCCACCCCTGCGCCTGCCCCGAGCCACCGGCTCCCCCGTAACCCCGATTGCGACGGTTTGACATGACTCAACCCACCGAACGCCTCCTGGTCACCGGCGGAGCCTCCGGCATCGGCCGCGCCATCGCCGAGGAAGGCCTCACGCTCGGCTGGGACGTCGTGGTCATCGACCGGGACAAGGCGCCCATCGGCCAGGCCGTGACCGCGGACCTGTCCGACCCCGACGCCACCGCGGCCGCCCTGGACGAGGCCCTGGCCGCGGGCCCGGTGACCCGCCTGGTCAACAACGTGGGCGCCGTCTTCCCGAACAGCCTCGAGGAGCAGACCCTCAGCGAGGTCGACGCCGCGTACGCCCTCAATCTGCGCTGCGCGATCCAGTGCACCCAGGCCGTGCTTCCCGGCATGAAAGAGGCCGGCTTCGGCCGCATCGTCAACATGAGTTCCCGGGCCGCCCTCGGCAAGGAACTGCGCACCGCCTACGCGGCGTCGAAGGCCGCGCTCATCGGCCTGACGCGCGTGTGGGCACTGGAGTTGGGCGAGCATGGCATCACGGTGAACGCCATCGGCCCGGGCCCCATCGCCACGGACCTGTTCACCCGGGCCAACCCCGCCGGCTCGCCCCGCACCCAGGCGATCGTGGACTCGGTGCCGGTACGCCGGCTCGGCACCCCGGACGACATCGCCCACACAGCGGGCTACTTCCTCAGCGACCGTGCGGGATTCGTCACCGGGCAGACCCTCTACGTCTGCGGCGGCATGACGGTAGGCGTGGCCCCCGCCTGACCGACCGCCCCACACCACATCCCACTTGGCCGTACGTAGCAGAGCGTGCGCGCCCTCCCCGTCATGCCTCCCGCGCTGCTCCTGGCCGGTCCGACGGGGCCCGCCGGAATCCGCGTTTCCCGCCACCCAAGGAGTCAGGTTCAATGACGAATCCTGTCGGCGCAGTGGCGCCACCCGACATCGAGGTCCGCATCTACCGCAAGATGCTGCTGCGCATCATCCCGATCATCATGCTCGGCATGTTCGTCTCCTACATCGACCGGGCCAACATAGGTGTGCTGGCCGATCCGATGTCGAACGACCTCGGACTCACCTCGGCCGCCTTCGGTCTCGCCGCGGGGCTCTTCTACATCGGCTACTGCCTCTTCGAGATCCCTTCGAACATGGCCATGGCCAAGTTCGGCGCACGCCGGTGGATCGCACGGATCATGCTCTCCTGGGGCGTCGTCACCATGCTCATGGGCGTGGTGCAGAACGAGGCCACGCTCTACATCGTGCGGATCATGCTCGGCATCGCCGAAGCCGGATTCTCTCCGGGCGCACTGCTGTTCCTCGCCATGTGGTGCCCGCCGCGCATGCTCACCAAGACCTACTCGATGATGAATCTGGCCGTCCCCATCGCGCTCGCGATCGGCTCCGTGCTGACGTCGGCACTGCTGTCGATGCACGGTCTTCTGGGGATCGCCGGCTGGCGCTGGGCGTTCCTCATCGAGGGGGCGCCCGCCATCCTGCTCGGCGTATACATATGGTTCCGACTCCCCAACTCGCCGCGCGAAGTGGCCTGGCTCGACGAGTCGGAGAAGGCGTATCTGGCCGAGTCCGGAGTCCAGGGCGAGAACGCTTCGGCACACGAGTTCAAGCAGGTGTCGGCGGTACTCCGGCGCCCGGCCGCCTGGATGTTCGTCCTCCTCTACTTCTGCATGTCCATCGGCTACTGGGCCATCACGTACTTCCTGCCGACCATCGTCCGCGAGCGGTTCGACCTCGGCGACGCGGCAGCCGGCTTCATCTCAGCCATTCCCTGGGCCTTCTCGGCCGTCGTCATGCTCCTCGTTGCCCGCAACGTCACGCGGACCGGTGAGCGCACCTGGCACCTGACCCTCCTCCAGTTGGCGGGCGCCGTCGGCCTCGTCATCGCCGCGACGACCGGCAACGCCGTCCTCGCGCTCGTGGGCGTCAGCCTCGCCGGAGCCGGGTTCTTCGGCTCACTGTCCACCTTCCAGGCTATGCCCGCCCAGGCCTTCGCCGGTGGCCTCGCGGCGGTGGCCCTGGCGATGGTCAACGGGCTCGCCAGCCTCAGCGGCCTCGTCGGCCCCTATGTGGTCGGCGTACTCAAGGATGCGACGGGCTCGACGGATCGCGGACTGCTCATCATGTCCGTCTTCTTCGTGATCGCCGCGGTGCTGACGTACTTCATGAGCAAGTGGACGGACAAGGTCACCGGCGGACTCGCCACCGCCCCAGCCCTCGCCCTCGCGGCGAAGGCCACTGCCCCTGCGACGCGATAAAGGGAGGGGCGGCACGCCGAGGCGCGCTCGCCGCCCACCCACCCCCTGCCACGCAACGCTTACGAGAAAGGACTCACCCAATGACTGAAGTCCACCCTTCCCGAAGGTATGTGACCTCTACCGACAGCACCCGGATCGCGGCGACCGTCACCGGTGAGGGCCGCCCCTTGGTCGTCGTGCACGGCTCCATCAGCACCTCTGCGAACTGGCAGCGCTTGGCGGACTCGCTGGCGCCGCATGCGACCACCTACACGGTCGACCGGCGCGGCTACGGAGCCAGCGGGGACTCCGACCTCTACTCGGTCGAGCGGGAACGGGAGGACATCGCTGCAGTGCTCGACCTGGCGGGGCCTGATGCCGTTCTGCTTGGGCACTCCTTCGGCGGCTTCCTCGCGGGAAGCCTCGCCCTGGGGCGTGCCCCATCGGCCGCGATCCTGTACGAACCGCCCTTCTTCCCGCCCGGCCCTGTCGCCGGCGAAGAGGCACTCACGCACTACGACAGGCTGCTGGGGGAGGGGGATCTCGACGAGGCCCTCGCCTACGGGATTCGTTCCTTCGTGAAGGCCCCCGCAGAAGACGTAGCAGCACTCCGGGGCACCATCACATGGAAGGAGCGCGCCGCCCTGGCCCCTAACTGGTCCCGTGAGCTCCGCGCCCTGGACGCCTTCGACAGTGAGAACGCTCCGTTCGGTCAGGTCACTTGCCCGACTCTGGTGGTGCGGGGGCAGAACAGCCCGGGCTGGCTGAGGCACAGCGCGTACCGCCTCCAGGAGGCGCTCCCGGACGCGCGACTTGTGGATCTGCCAGGCCAGGGCCACGACGCCAACGAATCCGCTCCCGATCTGCTGGCTCAGGAAATCCTCGGATTCCTCACCGCGCTCCGCGCATGACCGAAGAGGTGGAGGTCGACGCCGACCGCGTCGGCTTCCACCATGCAACCCCGCACTGGTTGTACCGCCCAGCAGCCCACGGCTCCATGGCCAGGTCGCGGTGCTGGTCGAAAAGACTCACGAGCTCGACGGTCGGACCAAGAAGCCACTGGATCTCCAGGCCATCCATCGTGGCGGCAAGCATGCGGATCTCCACCTCGGCCTGCGCGTCGGTGAGAGGCGGGATCTCACCGGCCGCGGCTAGCAGGCGCTGCGTGAGAGCGCACAGCATGCCACCCTCGAAATCGGTGTCAAGCCCTCACGACCGAAGCCCTTACCTGGCTGGCCCAGGTCCGAGACATCCCCGTCGACGCGCGGTCACGTCCCCCGCCGGTGTCCAATGGGCGAGGAACCTCTCCCCCGCTCGAGGAAGGCCACGCCATGTCGAACCCATCGGCTCGTACCCCCGAGGAAATCTTCTCCAGCCACGGAGCGGCCCTCGGGGCTGAGGATCTGGACGGGATTATCGCGAACTTCGCCGAGGACGCCGTACAGATCACGCCTGCGGGTGTCCGGAACGGAAGGACGGAGATCCGCGAGGGGTTCGTCAAGCTGTTCACGGACCTGCCCAGGGCCGACTGGGACATGAAGTCCGTGGTCTTCGGCGGAAACACGCTGTTCCTGGAGTGGTCGGCCACTTCCCAGGCGAACTACGCCGCGTACGGCGTCGACTCGTTCTTCTTCCAGGACGGCTACATCCAGGCCCAGACGGTCTGGTACACGCTGACTCCGAACGGCCAGTAGCCCCGGGCACGGAACCCACCGGACCAGGTGCGTGAGTACCGCGGCGCGAGGAAGCGGTGCGAGCTTCGGTCCCAGCACACGGATGACCGCTCCCAGCGTGAAACAGGGGCCTGATCGGGTGCCGTTCGGTCGACCCGATCGACGTCGCGGCACCGATACCGACGGCCACCCGTACGGCGATCCACAGAATGCAGGACGACGCGTCGTCGCCGAAGGTGAGCCGCCCAAGTCGGTTCAGGAAGGTGGCCTCGGTGTTGGGCGTAGGCGTTCAGGCGAACAGAGGACGGACTGGCCCGTCATGTAGTCGGAGTCCGGCCCGGTGAGGTAGGACACGAACATCGCGACGCCCTCGAGGGTGGAGAAGCGGCCCAGGGTGATGTCCTTGGCCATGGCCTTCATCGACTCGCCCTTGCCGAGCTTGTTGATGGCGCCGAGGTGGTGGTCCACCTCGACCCACATGTGGGTGTCGACGATGCCGGGGCAGTAGGCGTTGACGGTGATACCGCGCTCGGCCCACTCCTGCGCGGCGGTCTGGGTCAGCGTGCGCACAGCAAACTTGGTGGCGCTGTAGGGGCCCATCAGCGCGTAACCCCTGTGACTGGTGTTCAACGAAGCACCGATGATCTTCCAGCCGTGCCCTGCTTGATCATCTGGCGGGCGGCCTCGGTGTAAGAGAGGGAAGTTGTCTCGCACGTTGATCGCGAGGGTACGGTCCAGCTCCTCGGGGCTGACGTCGAGCATGGCCGTGATCTGCACGATGTCGGCGTTGGCGACCATCACGTCGAGGGAGGCGAACTGCTCGGCGGTGTCCTCGACCAGTTTGCTCCCGCAGAGTGAGAACGGCCGCTGCGCCGGCGCAGCGGCTGTCCTCGCGGGTTCGCTGGCCGGTGAGGCGCTGTTCGTTCTGTGCGGGCAAAGAGCGGGGGCCGCGCAGATGTGCTGGAAGGCCTCGGCGGCTTGGGTATGGGCGGGCGGTCGCGGAGTGACGGAGTCGCCCTCTGTCCCGGTCCCCGCGGGTGCAGGGTGGCGGTCCATGGTGGGGTATGGCCTTCCTGGGAGAGCTCGACGGGCATGACGATGGCCGGGCCCCGCCTCCTGGGGCGGGGCCCGGCCTTCGACGTGGGGACGGACTCAGGCGACCTCACCGAACGGGTCCGGAACGGTGTGCCCGTTGGCGTTGTTCCAGAAGTTTTCGATCACGTAGCCGTACTCGGGCAGCTGTGCCTTGAAGGGCTCGAACATGCCGCCGGCGATGGGCAGCTTCCAGTCCGCGACGAGCTCGCAGGCGAGGGCGAAGGTCGAGGCGGGCTCGGCGCCTGCCCGGACCATGCGCGCGGTGGCGGCCTCGACCTCGTAGCTGTTCCAGGCGCCGCATGCGTCGATGACCGGGAAAACCGGGTAGCCGTCGTTACGCAGGGAGAGCGTCGGCATCATGGTGCAGGTGCCGATGGTGACGCCCGCGATGATGATGTGGGTGCGGCCGGTGCGCTGCAACAGCTCTTCGAGGGCGGCCCGGAAGGTGGGGTCTTCGTAACAGTTGATGATGCCGGTACGACGGTAGATCGGCTCGTCCGGGAAGAGCGCCTTGAGCTCCGGGATCGTGTCGCCGTTCTGGTACTGCCCCATGGAGGTCGACAGCAGCACCGGGATGTCCAGCGTCTTCGCGGTCATGCCGAGGCCGAGGATGTTTGCGCGCAGCTGGGCGAGCGGAATGTCCCGCACGCTGGAGAGCAGGCCGATCTGGTGATCGATGAGCAGCAGGACGCTGTTCTCGGGGGTCGGCTTCTCGTACGGGACACGGACGGCAGCGCGGGCTTCCTCGGCGGTGGCACGAGTCGGCAATACGCCGTCGGTGATGGGGCTGACGATTTCGCGGTTCGACATGGTGACTCCTTGAGCGGGCGTGGAGGGAAATCGGGTGGAGGTCAATTGGTTTTGAGGGTGCGGTAGAGCCAGCCGCGGACCAGTCGGGTCCAGCGCGGCATCAGCACGACGTTGAGGAGGAAGACGTTGACCAGCAGCGTCAGCAGCGCGCGAAGCGCCGGGGCGGCGGGGAGGCCGACGGCGTTGCAGAACACCGGAACTGGGGGGCCGGTCAGCAGTACGAGCGGCCAGAGGGCGTGGCCAGCCGCTGCCTCCAGCGTGCCCGAGCAGGCGCGGCCCCGCGCGCCGGGAACCAGAAGCCGACTATTGGCTGGACCCCCACCGACTCGTCCTCCGCGAGCAGCGGGGAGAGCTCGTCGAGCAGGTCTGCACGGGTGTCCGACACCATCCACCGCCGCAGCTGGTCCTCTGACGCGAAGCGCAGGGCGGGGCCGGAGGGCGCGGCACGATGCTTCTTGCCGGGGCCGGTTCGGGACGGATGTCGATGCCGCCAGCGTGTACCGCGCCGAAGCCCGCAGCCTGGATCAGCTCGGCGACGGCGTCTGCAGCGGCCTGGTCGTCGGTGGCGTACAAGAGCACCGCGCGCTCGGGGGTGCGACGGGATGCCGAGGCGAGGGACTCTGCCGACAGCGAGCCGAACGCCTCGACGGGTGCGGCGCCCTCGGGCAAAGGCCGGCCGCGAGCTGCCCGATGACTCGCGTTCGCCAATGGTCTTGGTAAAGCCGCCGGTGCCGTCGGCTGACAGCCCGGTAGTCCCAGACCGTCTGGTACACCTCACCCCGAACGGCCAGTAGCAGCTCACGCCGACGCTGCAACTCGCGGAGGAGACACGTTAGTCCCCCGGTACTAGCCGGCTCCGCCAGGTTCGGTCCCACAGGCGGCACAGGACACGGATGACCGCTCCTAGCTTGAGATAGGGGCCGCTCGGGCCCCGCTCGCTCAGCGATCTCTTCTCCTCGTGGGAGTAATCCGTGGCCACTTTCCTCTACCGGCTGGGGCGGTTCGCCTTCCGGCGACGCCGCATCGTCCTGATGCTGTGGATCGCCGTACTGGCGGCCGTCGGAATCGGGGCGATGAGTTCCACCGGGTCGACCTCGGACAGCTTCACACTGCCCGGCACCCAGTCCCAGAAGGCCATCGACCTCCTGGAGAAGGAGTTCCCGCAGGCATCCGCCTCCGGTGCCTCCGCACGGATCGTCTTCGAGGCGCCCAGCGGGCAGAAGCTCACCACCGCCGCCATCAAGTCCGAAGTAGCTTCCCTGGTCGCCGAGTTGAAGACCGCGCCGCAAGTGGCGAGCGTCTCCGACCCGTTCAGCGGCGGCCAGGTGAGCGAGGCCGCCGACATCGCCTACACCCAGGTGTCGTACAAGGTCGCCAAGTCGGATGTCAGCAACGCCGCGCACGACGCGCTCACCAAGGTCGCTGACGAGGGGGAGAAGGCCGACCTTACGGTGAGCATGGGCGGTGACGCCGTCGAGGACAAGGCCACCAGCAAGGCCGCCGAGCTGATCGGGCTCGGGGTCGCCGCCGTAGCCTTGGTGATCACCTTCGGCTCGCTGATCGCGGCAGGGCTCCCGCTGCTCACCGCGATCCTCGGCGTGGGCGTGGCGGTCATGTCCATCACCATCGCCACGACGTTCGTGGACATGGCCTCGGCCGCCTCGACCCTGGCCCTGATGCTGGGCCTGGCCGTGGCCATCGACTACGCCTTGTTCATCGTCTCCCGCTACCGCCACGAGCTGCGCGACGGCCACGCCCCTGAAGAGGCCGCAGGGCGCGCCCTGGGCACCGCCGGGTCCGCCGTGGTCTTCGCCGGCCTGACCGTGATCATCGCCCTTGCCGGGCTGAGCATCATCGGCATCAAGATGCTGACCTCCATGGGCCTCGCGTCCGCGTTCGCCGTCGCTGTCGCCGTGGCGATCGCGCTGACGCTGCTGCCCGCCATGCTGGGCTTCGCCGGTCCGCGCATCGTGAAGGGTCGGCTGCTGAGCCGCCGGATGCGCGCCTTGGAGGAACGCGGCGAGGGTGAGGGTTGGGGTGTGCGGTGGGCGCGGTTCGTCACCCGTAACCCGGTCAAGGTCCTCGCTGTCTCGGTGACCGGTCTCCTGCTGCTTGCCATCCCTGCCCTGTCGTTGCGTCTGGCTCTGCCGGACGACTCGATGAAGTCCGCCGACAGCACCCAGCGCGTCGCCTACGACACCTTGAGCAAGGGGTTCGGGCCCGGGTTCAACGGGCCGCTGACCGTGGTCGTCGACGCCCGCGGCAGTGACGACCCGCAGGCCTCCGCCAAGGAGGCGGTCGCACGGATCGAGAAGCTGCCCGACGTGGCCACGGTGCGGGACGCCGCGTTCAACGCGTCGGGTGACGTGGCCCTGATCGGCGCCGTCCCGAAGAGCGCCCCCAGCAGCCAGGCGACCAAGGACCTGGTAGCCGACATTCGCGACCAGAGCGCCGCTCTGCATGCGGAGACCGGCGCCGATCTGATGGTGACCGGCACCACCGCCGTCAACATCGACGTCTCCACCAAGCTCGCCCAGGCGCTCGTCCCGTATCTGGCGATCGTGGTCGGCCTGGCGCTGCTGCTGCTCCTGCTGGTCTTCCGCTCGATCCTGGTCCCGCTCAAGGCCGCCCTAGGCTTCCTGCTCAGCGTCGGCGCGACCCTGGGCGTCGTGGTCGC
The DNA here is from genome assembly GCF_055582645.1 of Streptomyces sp. NPDC107517. NCBI lineage: Bacteria > Bacillati > Actinomycetota > Actinomycetes > Kitasatosporales > Streptomycetaceae > Streptomyces > Streptomyces sp. NPDC107517. Next base: position 101,440 of record NZ_JBVJPM010000022.1, read on the forward strand.
CGTCTTCCAGTGGGGCTGGCTGAAGGACGTCTTTGGCATCGACGAGACCGCCCCGATCGTGAGCGTGCTGCCGATCCTGCTGATCGGTGTGGTGTTCGGGCTCGCCATGGACTACCAGGTCTTCCTGGTGACCCGCATGCGCGAGGAGTACGTCCAGGGTGCCGAGCCCGTCCAAGCCGTCGTCCGGGGCTTCGGGCACAGCGCACGCGTGGTCACCGCCGCCGCGGTCATCATGATCTCTGTGTTCTCCGGGTTCCTCCTCGACGACGTGGCGCTCATCAAGTCCATCGGGCTCGGTCTCGGCTCCGCTGTGTTCTTCGACGCCTTCGTGGTGCGTATGACGATCGTGCCCGCGCTGATGGCACTGCTCGGCCGCCGCGCGTGGGCGCTTCCCCGGTGGCTCGACCGCGTGCTGTCGAACGTGGACGTCGAGGGCGAGAAGCTGCGCCACGCGCTGGCCGACAAGAAGGCATACGCCGCCCCGGAACCCGTACTCGAACCCCGAGGGTGAACAGGCCGGACAAGACGGGGGAGAAACCAGCTCAGAGGAACCGACCTGGACGGGTTGCGACGGCGACGATGGGACATTGACCGGTGGCCACAGGCCACCTGCGAGACCGTCACCGAGGCCACCGACGCACATCGCCCAACTCGTCTCCCCAGCCCGCCGTCCCTGTCTGCAGGGCAGGCGGGCCCCCGCACCACGAAGGACCACACAGTGACCGCACCGAGCACGCGCCCTGCTCAACTCTCAGCTCCCGCCCAGGACGACAGCGGGTTCCCGCAGAGCCTGGCCGACGACTCCGAGCAGCGCGTGATCGTCTCGGTGGTCTCTCGGCTGGCCGCGCTGCGGCGAGCCGACCGGGCCCATCCCTGGGTTCGCCGATGGGGGATGCCGGCCTTCTGTGCTGGGCTCGGCGTGAGCTCGTACTTCAATCCCCGCAACACCGCGGACGTCGCGGCCCAGCTGGCGCTCATCGTCGCCCTGACCGTCCCGCTTCTGTGGCGCGAGAGCCGACCCATGCTGGTCTTCGCCCTCACCACCGCCGCCTCGATCGCGGCCCTGCCGCTGGGGGTGCTGACCGGCGCCGAGTCCGCACGCGTCGTCGCCCTGTTCAACGTCGGCCGCCACTGCAGCCCGCGCCATCTCGTCCTCGCCATCAGTATCACCACCATCCAGCTTGTCGCGTGGGCCACCGCCTTCTGGAACGGCGGGCAACTGGAGTACGCCACACGGCCGGAGGTCGTGACACTCATGGCGATGACCGCGCTGGCCGTGTTCGCCGCGCTGGGTCTGCTCACCCGGATCGCCGCCGCGTACATCGACGCCCTCAAGAAGCAGCGCGACCAGCAGGCCCGCCTCGCCGCCGCGCAGGAACGCGCCCGCGTCTCCCGCGAGATGCACGACATCCTCGGTCACACCCTGGCCGTCATCGTCGGCCTCGCCGACGGAGCTGCCGCGCTCGCCGAGACCAAGCCGGAGCGCGGCGCCCAGACACTGCGCATCATCGGCGCGAGTGGCCGGGACGCGCTGGCCGAGCTGCGGCGCCTGCTGGCCGTCATCGGAGAGGACCCGACGGCCAAGGCCGGCAAGCAGCCTGCCGGGGACGGGACACCTGATGCCCCGCTCGCCCCGCAACCCGGCCTCGCCGACCTTGATGCGCTCATCGGCAGGATCCGCGCGGCAGGCCCTGCCGTCACCCTCGAAACCGACGGTGACCTGCGCGGTCTGGCCCCCGGCCTCCAGTTGTCCGTGTACCGGATCGTCCAGGAGGCGTTGACCAACACCGTCAAGTACGCAGCCCAGGACACCTCGGTCCGCATCTCCCTCACGGCCACGCCGGACACGGTCCACGTCACCGTCGAGGACGACGGCCCGCCCCGCGGCGCTCCGGCATCCGAGAGAGGCCGTGGCCTGCTCGGCATGCGCGAGCGCGCCGCGCTCTACCAGGGCCATGTCACCACAGGCCCCAACGCTCGCGGCGGCTGGACCGTCCACGCCACCCTCGTCCCCAACTCCCCCAAAGGGCGCGCCACATGACCACAGTTCTCATCGTCGACGACCAGGCCCTGCAGCGCATGGGCTTCAGCATGCTGCTCGAAGCCCAGCCCGACATGACGGTCGTTGGCGAGGCCGCCAACGGCAGCGAAGCCGTACGCGCGACGGCCGAACTGCGGCCCGACGTCGTCCTCATGGACGTCCGCATGCCCGGCATGGACGGCATCGAGGCCACCCGCCGCATCGTGGAGTCCGGCGGGCGCTCCCGCATCCTGGCCCTGACCACGTTCGACCTCGACGAGTACGCCTACAGTGCGCTGCGCGCCGGAGCCAGCGGTTTCCTCCTCAAGGACGCTCAGCCCGAGGAGCTCGTCGCCGGGGTCCGCGCGGTCGCCGCCGGCGACGCCGTCATCTCCCCCGGCCTCACCCGGAAACTCCTCGACGCCTTCGGCGACCGACTTCCTGGCCACTCCTCGCAGCAGCAGCGCCGTCTCGCCGACCTCACCGACCGGGAACGCGAGGTCCTGACCGCCATCGCCGGCGGCTGGACCAACGCCGAGATCGCCGACCGTCTCCACCTCGCCGAGTCCACCATCAAGTCCCACATCAGCCGCATCCTCACCAAGATCGACGCCCGCGACCGCGTCCAGGCCGTGATCTTCGCCTACGACACCGGGCTCGTCCGCCCCGCGTAGGAAGGCCGGGCGGACGCGAGCGAGGGCGAGCACGAAGTACACCACCACCCGCAGAAGCAGCAGCCGCTGACCAACGCCCTGACCTCGCTGGCCCCGGCGCGTCCCGCAGCCTCCTCGCTGACGCGGCCAGACGCAGGGTCGGATCCGCGCCTCTGCGGGTGCTGCTCGAGACGCTCGCCGGGCCCGTCGCCCGCCCCGGGCAGGCCGGGTCCTTCTACCGGGGCCTTCGCACGGCCGCGGTGGACGGGACCCTGCTGCACACCCCCGACGACGAGACCCTCGCCTGGCGCTACTCCAAACGGGCCGGAGGAAGATCACCAACAACATCCAGAAGTCGAGCCAGAACCCGCGCTGTGACAGCAGTGTCGGCAGGTCGGCCTTCAGGGGTTGCGCCGGCCGACAGGTGATCAGGTCGTGCTCAACGGACTCGCCGCCCGCGCAGCGCTGCAGCACGGTGTACCGCTGGCGGTGAGCGATGGTCAGGCGCCACGCTTGCCATTGCGCCCGCTGCGCGGAGCTCTCGGGTTCCGCCATTGCCACGGAGAACGCGAACGGCAGGTACCGGGCACGCCCGGGTCGCACTGACCGGCGTCAAGCGTGGGCCTGTCGACCCGGCGGCGAGCGCGCGGGCGAGTCACGACGAAGCGGAGTGTCAGCCGACCGCCGCGGGGGTCGCGCCTCGCAGGAAGTCGCAGACGGCGTCGCGGTTGCGGGTCAGGGTGTCGATGCGGGCGTTCATCTGATCGACTTCGCGGGCCAGGTTGGCGGCCAGTTCCTCGTCGACCTGCGGACGAAGCTGAGGTCCGGAGCCTTCGAAGCAGGGCACGACGACGCGGATGACGCGGGTGGACAGGCCGGCGGCGAGAAGGTCGCGCACCTGCTCCACTCGCAGCACGGAGGACTCGGGGTAGGAGCGGTAACCGTTGCCCTCGCGCTCGGGGTGCAGTAGGTCCTGCTCCTCGTAGTAGCGCAGGGTCCTTGTGGTCACGCCGGTGCGACGTGCCAGCTCACCGATCTTCATCGACTCACCCGATTCACTACCCAAACACTGACATTCACGTACACGTCAGAGTGTATCTCCCCGCAAGTTGCAAGCCAGGGGCCGGTATGGCGACTCTCCGCTACTTGGCGAAGGCGTTCCGTTTCGCCCCTTGCGGCACTTGACCTTCACGTCAATGTCAAGGTTTAGCTTCGGGAGAACCAGGTGGCACACCCGGCCTGGCCAGCATATTCGCCACATCCCGGAGAGAAGACCATGCAGTACGACCGCCCCACCTTGTTCGAACCCGTCCAGCTCGGCGCCCTGTCGCTGTCCAACCGCATTGTCATGCCGCCGCTGACCCGCAGTCGCGCTCTGCCTGACGGCCGTCCGGGGCCGTCCGCCAAGCTCTACTACGCGCAGCGTGCCTCGGCCGGGCTTATCGTGTCCGAAGGCACCGCAATCTCCCCCGAAGCCATCGGCAACCCCAACATTCCCGGCTTGTGGAACGACGAGCAGGTCCAGGCGTGGAAGCCCGTCACTGACGCGGTCCACGACGCCGGCGCGGCCATCGTCACGCAGCTGTGGCACACCGGGCGTGCCTCGCACCCGAGCCTGCAGCCCGGAGGCACAGCCCCGGTCGCCCCCTCCGCGATCGCGATCACCGGACTCACCTTCGCCCGCGACGGCCGCACCCCCTATGTGACGCCCCGTGCGCTGGAGACCGAGGAGATCGCGGGGATCGTCGCCCAGTACGGTCAGGCCGCGCGGAACGCGCGGGCGGCCGGCTTCGACGGCGTGGAGCTTCATGCCGCCAACGGCTACCTCATCGACCAGTTCCTCCAGGACAACACCAACCAGCGCACCGACCGCTACGGCGGCAGCATCGAGAACCGTGCGCGCTTCCTGCTGGAGGCCCTGGACGCGCTGATCGACGCGGTCGGCGCGGACCGGGTCGGCGTCCGGCTCTCCCCGAGCAGCACGTTCCAGGACATGGCAGACTCCGACCCGATCGCACTGTTCGGCTACGTCATCGACGCGCTCGCCGAGCGTGACCTCGCCTACCTGCACCTGGTCGAGCCGGGCATTTTCGGCGACAACTCGGAGACCACGCAGCGGCCGGCAGACAGCATCGACAGCGCCTGGGCCCGCAAGCGCTACCCCGGACGCGTCATCGCGACCGGCGGCTACGACCGGGAGCGAGCTCTCGACGTGGTGGGCGACGGCAACGCCGATGCCGTGGCCTTCGGCCGCGCCTTCATCGCCAACCCCGACCTCCCGGCTCGTCTAGAGGCTGACGCCGAGCTCAACGAGCCGGACAGGGCTACCTTCTACGGCGGCGACGACCGCGGCTACACCGACTACCCCTCCCTCGAAGCCGAGCACCTCCTCGGCGACCTGCGCAGGGAACGCGCCGAGCCGGTCCCCGGCCTGGAGCTCAATGGCGACACGTCGCTCGAGCAGTGGCATCTGGCCTGGGCACAGCAGCAGCACGCGGCCGCCCAGGACTGACCCGCACTCGTGCGAACCGCAACCGCACCGTCCGCACGCCCCTGAAGGGCGCCGAACCCCGCCGGCGAAGTGCCGCGTCGGGTTCGGCGCATTGTGTCCGGCGCCGACCACATCGCGCCGGGCCCCGCCCAAGCCCTTCGTGATCCGGAGGGACGCGAGGAGAAGCATGAACACAGCAGCAAGCGCCCCCAAGCGACGTGCCCTGATCGTCGGGGGAACCGGGATCGCAGGCCGGGCCCTGTGCAGGGAACTCAGGACACAGGGATGGCACGCCGCCAGCCTCTCCCGGCGCGAGCCCGCAACCCGGGACAGCGTCGAAGCCCTGCGTGCCGATCTGACGGATCCACAGTCCGTACAAGCAGCGCTGGCCGGGCTGCATCCCACACACGTCTTCTTCACGGCGTGGAGCCGTCGGCCGACCGAGGCGGAGAACATCACCGTCAATGCCGCCATGGTTCGCAACGTCATGGACACGGTGGGGCTGGCCGGGCACCTGCGGCACGTGGCGCTGGTCACCGGCCTCAAGCACTACATGGGTCCGTTCGAGGCGTACGGCACCGGCCCGACCCGGGACACCCCCTTCCACGAGGACGAGCCCCGCCTGGACACCCCGAACTTCTACTACGCCCAGGAAGACGCGCTGTGGCAGGCCGCCGAGCGCTTCCAGTTCGCCTGGAGCGTCCACCGCTCGCACACCATCATTGGGCACGCCCTCGGTAACGCCATGAATATCGGTCAGACCCTGGCCGCCCAGGCAGCTCTGTGCCGCGCCGAAGGACTGCCATTCGTCTTCCCCGGCAACGAGGTTCAGTGGAACGGCGTCACTGACATGACCGATGCCGGTCTGCTGGCCCGCCAGATGATCTGGGCGGCCACCACCGAGAACCTGCCCAGCCAGGCGTACAACACTGCCAACGGGGACATCTTCCGTTGGCGCTGGATGTGGCCCCGGATCGCGGAACTGCTCGGCGTCGAACCCGAGGGCTACGCCGAGCGCCCGCGTCTGGCGCCGGCTCGCCGAACGCGAAGGCCTCGCCGAGGCCGACCTCGACCGGGTGGCGTCCTGGTGGCACACCGACAGCGACCTCAACCGCCCCGTCGAGTGCTTCACCGACATGACCCGCAGCCGCAGCGCCGGATTCACCGACTACGCCGACACCCTCGCCTCCTTCACCAAGCTGTTCGACATCCTGCGCGAGGAACGGGTTATCCCCGCCTGACCTCACCGCATGATGGTGCGGAGCTCACCGACTTCGCACAGCTGGTCTTGTCGCTCAAGGACACTTCGCGCCGGAAATAACGATATTTTGCCTCATATAGGAGCCGTCGATCACGACAGTCCGGCCGGCGGGCCCGCTGGAACCCGAAGCCGACACCACAGGAGGCGCTCATGTCAGAGGCGAAGCGCGTAGTCATCCTCGGCGGCCACGGCCAGGTCGCACTGCTCACCGCACCCAAACTGACGGGCGCGGGCTATTGCGTCGACTCGGTCATCCGCGATCCCGCCCAGAGCTCCGACGTCGAAGCCGCAGGAGGCAACCCCGTCGTGCTCGACATCGAGCAGGCAGGCATCGAGGAGCTCACGAAGGCCTTCGACGGCGCGCAGGCCGTCGTGTTCGCCGCCGGTGCGGGCGGCGGCAACCCCGCCCGCACCCACAAGGTCGACTACGAGGCCGCCGTGCGCGCGATGACGGCGGCCGGGACGGCGGGCGTCAAGCGCTTCGTCATCGTCTCGTACGCGGGAGCCGGAGTCGATGCCGACAGGATCGACCCGGACGACTCCTTCTACGCCTACGCGAAGGCCAAGCGCGATGCCGACGCGCACCTCAGGGAGACCGAGTTGGACTTCACGATCCTCGGCCCCGGGAATCTCACCCTCGAACCGGCGACAGGGAAGATCCAGCTCGCGGACCCCGACGGCACGATCAACGGCCGGCAGCCGGGCGACGACGAGGGCCACACCTCCCGGGACAACGTCGCTGCAGTGATCACCCACGTCATCACCGCGAACGCCGGGATCAGGCAGACCGTGATCTTCTACGACGGCCGGACGCCGATCTCCGAGGCGATCCGGTGAGCCACACGGAGCCCCTGAACTGACACGACCAGACGGGCCGGTTCCGCACTGCGGCGTCGGCCCGTTCACTGCCGACCCGGCCGGTTCCGGCGCTCAGGACATGGGGCATGGCCTGCCGTGACCGCGCGTGCTCGATCTTGATTCTCGACGGCCCCTCCGCATGACACCCCGACGACCAAGTCCATGTTGCCCGATATATGGACATTACCTCCGCTGCACTCAAAGTCTGCCGCCCTGGCGCCACGTCTGTGGGCCGGCTGCGACTCATCCTCGTAGGAGCCTCTAGATGCCCCACGACTTCGACCGCGCGGACAACTTGCACCGTGAACCCTTTCTCCGCGAGTTCACCTCGACCGCCCAGCCACTGATCGTCGCCCCGCATTTCCTGCGGCGAGCGGACGCCACACCACTGGACGAGCGCACACAGACCGACGGCTGGGCACGCGACCTCCACGGTCGCACGGTGAGCGACCCGGTGCAGCGGCCGGACGCGCTGGCCCTGGAACCTCTTCCCAACCTCGCCTTCGAGCACTACGACGAGTACTGGCGCAAGATTCACGGAGCCAAGTTCTCCTATGAGGAGCCGGGCAGTTCACTGGAACTGGTGCTGCGCTACGACCAGGTGCACCGCCTGCCCTCCGGGCCCTCCTCCTTCTTTCCACCGCCCTACCGTGCCATGGTGGACGACCGGGGAAAGCTGGTTTCCGACCCCGAAGCGCGCGTTACCCCCTACCGGCGGTCGAAGTGGGACGGCTTCGCCTACCTGACGTTCGCGCAGGAGGCGGACGTGGAGAACACGTTCAACCAGGACAAGTTCACCAAGCGCTTCATCCTCGACGAGCAGACCGTGTTCCGCATGCTCACCCGCGGCATCACACGCGAATACACCCTGATCCCGAGCGCACGGCACCGCGATCCCATCAGCCTGGTGGAGATCTACATCCGCCGGCCCGAGCTCTCCCGCGACGACTTCCAGCACCGGCTGCTCCACGAACACGCCAAGGTGGTCCTCGCCCGCCCGGCGACGCACGAATACGTCCGCCGCTACGCCCAACTGCACGCGATCGGCAACACGGCGCAGAACGACCCGGAAGGCGAGCAAATCGACGCGGTCTCGGTGTTCTCCTTCGCTTCACTCAACGACATCGAGGACTATCTGGTCAGCGAGGACCACGGCGCGATCGAGGCATCCGAGGCCGAGGGCTCAGAATGGTGGACCGCCGTCAACTACAACGTCGTGAACCGGCTCATGCCGGAGCTCGCCACGCAGTACTGAACGGAGGCAACCGCCCGCTACCACCCCGCCCGTTGACGGCGGACGTCGATGTCTCTGCAGAGCCGGTGAAGTGGTGGTACGGCGGCCCTTCGCGCGCGGGCCAGGATCGGCGCGGCTGACACCGATTCGGAGGGCCTGGGTCCTCCGATCGATTGACCGGTTGATCGCAACACCGTCCCGGCGTCGCGCAGTCGGTTGCGTTGTTCATTCTTCCCTGTACGCGCGAGCGGCTCTGCTGCGGATGCGATCGGTGTGATGCAGCCGCACAGTGGATCTGTGTCCGTGAGCCTGCGGACCGCAGCCCCCCTTCGAGGAGACAGCACATGAGCGCCGCGACGTCCTCGCCGCCATGGCGCCCGACGCCCGTACATCTCGTTCGACTTCAGCGCCCGCGAGTGGAAGCGGATTATGCCGTGGACGCGTACCGCGACGGGACACGAGGCGTTTGTCTCCACCCTCGTCCGTGTCGCCGCCTGCCAAAAGATCAAGGACTTCACCATCTGGACCCTGCTCGGGGCGCATCTTTGGACGCTGCCGGTGATCCAGTGTCGGTGTGACAATCCAGAGCCCGCAGCGCGGGTACCCGCTTCCTAGCTTCAGGACTCTTCCGCGCCCCGGCCTCTCGGCCCCCTGAACCTGCCCAGCGCATGATCCTCGACGAAAGAAACGACTCGACATGACGACGGCCATCATCGGCACCGGAAACATCGGTTCACGCCTCGCCGCCGACCTGGCGGTAGGCGGTATCGACCTGCTGATCGCCGGCAGTGACACCGCCAAAGCTCAGGCGCTCACCGAAACCCTGGGCGGACACGGCCGGGCCGTCACGGTCCAGGAGGCCATCGCCCAAGCCGACATCATCGTCTTCGCCGTCTGGCTGGACGTGACCAAGCAACTCATCGCCCAGTACGGGGACACGCTCACCGGCAAGGTCGTTGTCGACCCGTCCAACCCCATCGCGCCCGACGGCAAGGGAGGCTTCACCAAGACCATCGGGGAGAACGAGTCCTCCGGCGAACTGTTGGCCGCCCTGCTGCCTGCCGGCGTGGCGCTCGTGAAGGCTTTCGGCTCGCTGGCAGCCGAGTCCTTGACCTCGGTGTCGCGTCGGACCCCGCAGCAGGCGGTGCTGTTCTACGCCACGGACGACGAGGCCGCAGGCGATCAGGTGGCTGGGCTGATCCGGGCTGCCGGTTTCGACCCGGTCCCGGTAGGGGGCCTGGACCAATCGATCCGCATCGAGGTCTTCGGTGACCTTCACGAATTCGGCGCCATCGGCGGCCCAGTCACCTACGAGGAAGCAATCGCCAAGGTCTGACGCCACCCGCCGACACTCGCGGTACCCCCTCGTCGACACTCGCACCCCGATGTCGGCTCCCATGCCCGCGAGTTCCAGGCATCATCCCCTGAGGCGTCGGCCCTGACCCGATTTGGTTTCGTCGGCATGCTGCCTACGGCAGACACATTCCCTTGCCGTTACACACGTCCACAGGACAGTCCGTTTCCTGCGCAATGCTCCCCAATCAGGCTGCGACCCCGGTCTTTCACCTCTAGGTCAGGTGTCGGTGGTTCGAGGGAACCTGTTGCCTCGTCAGCAAGGAGCTATCGTCCATGTCTCGACCGCATTACGTCATCGTCGGCGCGGGAACTGCCGGCCCCGTCATCGCTGCGCGGCTGAGCGAGGATCCTGCGGTCGAGGTTGTCCTGCTGGAGGCGGGCAAGGAGAACACGTACGAGGCCAGTCGCACCCAGGGCGCCTTCACCGTACTCATGGGCAGCGACGCCGACTGGCAGTACGAGACCACGGCTCAGCCAGGGATCGGTGGCCGGTCGATCGTCCACCCGCGAGGTAAGGCCGTCGGCGGCTCGTGCATCCTCAACATTGGCGCGTGGCTCCGTGGAGCCCTCGGCGACTACGATCGCTGGGCCCAGGAGGGCGCTCAGGGCTGGGACGGGGCCGAGGCCCTGCGCACGTACCTACGCATCGAGGACACCGACCGCGGCCCCTCCGAGTGGCGCGGCTCCGGCGGCCCGATGACCCTCTCCGATCTTCCCTCCCCCACCAGTCTGGCGGACTCTCTGCTGTTCGCATTCACAGAGGCCGGCTACGGGCCGCGCGGAGATGTCGACGGAGCCTCGCCCTACGTCGCCGACCGGTACCAGAGCATCTTCAAGGCGCGCACGCGCCGCACCCCCGCCGATGCCTACCTCACGGACGAGGTGCGTGCGCGCCCGAACCTGCGCATCATCATTGAGGCTGCGGTCACCAGGGTCGTGTTCGAGGGCACTCGGGCCTCCGGCGTCGTCTACGAGCAGGGCGGCTCGGAGCACACGGTCGAGGCGGAACGCGAGGTGATCCTCTCCGCCGGTGTCATCAACACACCGCAGCTGCTCATGCTTTCCGGCGTGGGCCCGGCCACGCACCTGCGCGAGCAGGGCATCGAGGTCGTCGCCGACGTGCCCGGCGTCGGTGAGAACCTGCATGACCACCCGACCACACCGGTCGTCGCAGCCGCCCCGCAGGGCGTCGGCGGCTCCTACCAGGGGGACCCCACCTCCGACGAAGCCTTCGCCCAGTGGCGGTTGGACCGCAGTGGACCGGCGGCATACTTCTCGCAGAACGGCGTCGGATTCGTGTCCCGGACAGCGGACGCAGCGTTTCCGGACTACGAACTGCTCCTCGACTACAACCCCGACATCTCCTCCGACAGCCCGGTCGCCGGCCCCACGGCCGGGTCCGCCGAGGTCGACCAGCGCAGCGGCTACAAGATCTGGGCAGTGCTGCTGCACCCCAAGAGCCGCGGCACGCTCCGCCTTGCCTCCACGAACCCCCACGACAAGCCGGTCATCGACCCCCGCTATCTGAGCCACCCCGACGACCTGCCGAGCATGATCGACGCGATGCGCCGCGCCCAGAAAATCACCCAGTCCGAGTCCTTGGCGCCGTACACCGAGGAGGTCTACCCGGCTATCGGCGCACCCGACTCGGAGTTCCACGAGGCCATCCTGAAGAGCATGTACACCACGTACCACCTGGTCGGAACCGCACGCATGGGTGACCCTTCGGACGCACTCACCGTGGTAGACCCCCAGCTTCGCGTCCGCGGCGTCACTGGCCTTCGTGTGGCAGACGCCTCCGTCATCCCCTCCCTCATCAGCGGCCACACCATCGCTCCAAGTGTCATGATCGGCGAGCGGATGGCGGAGCTCATTCGCAACGCCGACTGACTGCCGACACTTGGGTCAGTCGTCAGGGGATGTGCCTCATACGAGTGCCTGGTGATCGCGCCCGCCTCGGCGTACTGGATCAGGAGTTCACCCACTCGGCGACCCAGCCTCAATGGCGGAGCAGCCTGGCATCGCCAGTGCGACGGACGCGCCTGGAGCGCCGTCCAGGGTCGCGGACAGGAAGGGCTGGCGAACTGAGCCCGGTCTGGGTGCCCTGGCCGTTGACCGCGAAAGGCCGCGCTTGAGCCTGAACGTGTTGCACATCGGTTATCTCGCTCGGATCCAGCCAGAAGGAGCAAAGTCAACTGCCCGCCTGCGCCTCGGTTTGCCCCGACCCGGCCTATGCCTTCAGGCTGGCCCCCGGAGATCGTCCCGGCCTTGTGCAACACGCTTTACTGTTTGATGCTGAACGACGGGGGTCGCCTGTCACGGGATAGGGCCGAAGCAGAGGCAGGGACCGCTTCCTGCCTGGCACGGAAAGCAGTACGTGACCCCGGCTGAACTACTGGTCCACCTCGGCAGCTTCGCCCTGGACCTGATGTGGCGCGCGAATTCGACAAGACCGTCGATCCTCGCTGTATCGAGACGGATAGCGCCAAGGACGGTTTGAGCAGGACGCTGACCAGGAAACTCGCACCGGCCGGCCGCTGCGCAAGCAGCGTCGCCGCGCCGGCCAGCGAGCGCATGACCCGCTTCATCGCACCCGCCACCTTGATCAACCAGCGGCCGGTGGTGGTCGAACTCCGCCAGGGCCTCGGTTGGTAAGGCGACCTGGTCGTGGGCATCCGCAGCCAATCCGCCGTCGCCACCCTCGTTGACCGCCGCACCCACTACCTGCGTCTGGTCGCGCTCCCCGAAGGACGCTCAGCCGGCCACCTACGCGACGCCCTCATCACCACGATCACCGAGCTGCCCGCCCTCGCTCGCCGGACTCTCACCTGGGACCAGGACTCAGACATAGCCCAACACCACCAGATCGCGCCCTACTTCACCGACGGTGCGTTCTTCGCACACCCGGCCAGTCCCTGGCAGTGCGGCACCAACGAGAATACGAACGGTCTTCTCCGTCAGTACCTGCACAAACGCACGAACCTCGCGCTGCATTCCGCCGAGGACCTCCGCGCCATCGAAGAACGACTCAGGTGGTCACAGCGGATCCGTCCAGCTCGCGTCGGACCTGGTCAGGACGAACGCAGCCACCGAGACGCCCGCGAGGAGCACGGCGGCGAACAGCAGCGGAAGCGCCGGGCTGGTGTGCTGGACGGCAACCGCACCGGCCAGGCCGCCTACGAACATGGCCAGAATCGACAGGCTGCGCCGTCCTGCCTTCCCGCCAGCGCCTCCCGCCGCCTTGGTGTCGGCGGCCATACCGGTGATGGTGAGGGTCAGGACGGTGGTGGTTAGGTCGGGGACGGCCAGGGACCGGGCGGTGGCGTTCTGGACGCCCATGGCGACGCCGAGCAGCGCAATGAGCGCGTACCGAGGCCCGGCTCCGTATGTGGGGCCGGTCAGTTGGGCCACGATGTACGCCGCCGAGGCCAGGGTCGTCTCCAGGAGAAGCGCTCGGTGCAGGACCCGTCCGCGGTGGGCCCTGGCCCGGTGGGCGTTATGGCCGCCCAGGAAAGCGCCCGCCGCGAACGCGGCCAGCGCGGCGAGCGAGGCGGCCAGGGAGAAGCCCGCGGCACCCGCGATCGCGAAGCCTGAGAAGACCACGTTGCCGGTCATGTTGGCGACGAAGACATGGCCCAGCGCCAAATAGCTGAAAGCGTCGACGAGGCCGGTGACCACGGTCAGTGCGAGCATCAACGGGGGCAACGGGCCGTGCCGGCCCTGCCGGTCGGGGACGACGGTGGCCCATGCCTCCTGTAGCACGGCACGCATCGGTCAGCCTCCGCTCTCGGCGGCGGTGTTCTCGTTCATGGCACTGCCTCTCACTTGTCCGCGGTCCAGCCTGGTGGCCGCCCTTCCGGCAGTCCGACAGGAAGATCCGCACCCAGCGTTCGGTCGAACCGATGGGACCTGCCCCGTGCCGTTCGATGACATCGAGGAACGCGGCTGCGGCTGGCGCGAGCCGTCTGCCGTCGTAGACAACGGGAACATGGTGCAGGGCCACCTCGTCCTTCAGCCGAAGCATCCGCGCGCCGCGGGGCAGGTCGTCGTCGGCCTTGAGCCCGAGCACGGATCCGGGGCCGACCACGGTGGGCCGGTGTACGACCACGACGCCGATGCCTCGCGAGGCCAGGCGGATCGTGTCATAGATCTGGTCGACCTCGAAGTTCTGGCCCGCCGAGCCACCCGCGCGGGCGAAGGCAGCCTCGACCTGGCGGCGCAGCCCGGTGCCCCGGGCGAACTGGATCAGCGGGTGGCTCTCCGGCAGGTCGGCGAGATCGATGGCCTCCCGGTCCGCCAGGACGTGATCGTGCGAGAGGAGCGCCACGAGCGGGTCGCTGCCCAGCACCCGGTGGTCGAGACTCTCGGGCACCTGCCGGGAACCGAGGCCGACGACAGCGGCGTCCAGGTTTCCGGCCAGAACCGCGGAGGCCATTTCGAAGCTGGGCTCGTTGGTCACGTGGAAGTCGATTCCGGGGTAGCGAGCGCGGTACGCGGCCATCGCCTCGACCATGTCGAAGGAACAGGCCATCGTCTGCACCAGCCACAGCCGGCCGCGGCGCAGACTGGCCAGCGCGTGGCTGCGCTGCAACGGCGCAGGCGAGAACCTCGCCTGGTCTCCGTCCAACTTCGAGAACTTCGCCGAGCCCCGCCCCGAGCTGGCTGCCAGGGCCAAGGACGACCTGGAGGCCGCCGCCCGACTGCTCCTGGCCAACGGCTGGGGCTTCCGGCTCCACGCCACCTACGACAAAACGATCCGTCAGGATCTCGACGATTTTGAGAAGATCGCGGCGGACGGCGCGTTCCCACCCGGCACCCGCTGGCTGTTCGACCACGCCGAAACCGTGAACCAGGCCAGTCTGAAGCGCATCAAGGCCCTCGGCGGGGCGGTGTCGGTCCAGAACCGCATGACGTTCCAGGGCAGGGCGTTCATCGACCGCTACGGCGCCGAGGCCGCCGAGACCGCACCCCCGATCCGCGCCATGCTCGACACGGGTCTGCACGTCGCCGCCGGCACCGATGCCACCAGCGTCTCCAGGTGCAGCCCCTGACTGGGGCTGGCCTGGCTGGTCACCGGCCGCACCATCGGCGGCACGCCCGGCTCTACCCGGCCGCCAGCCGCCTCGACCGCGCCAAGGCACTGGAGCTCTACACCAGCGCGGGCGCCCACCTGACCGGCGAGGAGGACGTCAAGGGCACCCTCACCGTCGGCAGGTACGGCGACCTCGCGATCCTGTCCTCCAACTACTTCTCCGTGGCCGACGAGGACATCTCCCGTATCGAGGCGCCGCCCAGGGCGTGGGAGTTCATCTATTTCATCGCTGATGTACTTGGGCCCCTTCAACTGCCTCTCCAGTTGACGCTCCTGCGGGCTTGATGCAGTAACTCTCTCCATCCTGGTCAGTCCAGGCGAACGACGCCGCTTCCCTTGCAGACGCCGGCCGCGGACGGAGTGATGCCGGCAACCCTGCAGGAGACAAGAAGCCGTAGAACCGCATGCCGGTGATAGACAGAGCCGGGAGGCGTTGGCTACGGAGCGCGATGATCTCCCCGGGAGCTCCGCGTGTTTAAGTAAGGCAGGCTGGCGTGGACGGAAAGTTCGCGCTGGAAGAACCCATGTCCACGGAGCTGAACAACGGTCTCTGGGACTCGGCCGACGAGACGGCACGCAACGGTCCGACGTACATGGCCGACGTCGATACGTAACTCCTCGACGCCGAGCAGCGTATCGATCTCATGGACGAGCACGGGATCAGCACCGTGATCCTGTCCCTGACCGCCCCCGGCATCCAGTCCATCCTGGACCGTGAGCAGGCCGTCGAAGTCGCCCGCCGGACCAACAACACCATCCGGCGCACCTTCGTCGACGCCCACCCCTCCCGGATGGCGTTCTTCGCCGCCGTCGCACTGCAGGACCCGGCGGCAGCGGCCGAGGAACCGGAGCGAGCCGTGCGGGACCTCGGTGCCAAGGCGCTCTGATCAACGGCTACACCAACATTGGCGACGTGAGCACCTCCCATTACCTGGACGAACCTGAGAACCTGCCCTTCTGGGACAAGGTCTCCCAGCTCGGCGTCCCGATGTACCTGCACCCGCGCGAGTCGCTACCGACCGTGCATCCGAACATCCAGATCGTGCTGGGGCACCTCGGTGAAGGTCTGCCGTTCTTGCTGCCCTGGCTGGAGCAGCGGCTGGACAAGCAACGCAAGGGCATCGGCCTGGGCAACGCCAAAAGGCGGGTCAGCGAGACGAGTACTCCAACGAAAATTTCGTTGTGACCCCAACAGCGGGCACTTCCGCACCCGCACCATCTACCACGCAATCAACGAGATCGGGAGCGACCGCGTCCTGTTCTCCGTCGACTACCCCTACGAGTCCATGGCCGACGGTGCAGCCTGGTTCGATAACTCACTGCTCTGCCACAACGACCTCGTCAAAATCGGCAGAACCAACGCCGAACGCATCTTCAACCTATGAGGGGGCGGTACGTGAGTCAGGAACGCCGTGGCCCTCCCGGGTACGCCGCTGTCCGCCGAACGGGTAGGCCCGCGTGGCGGGTCGCAGTCCCTCATGCCTTTACTGAGGATTAGCGCGGCGCATCGAATCGATGCGCCCGCTCCGAACCGGGAGTGATCCGCACCATCCTGCTCACGAAAGGTACCCGCCCGTGCAAGGCAAGATCGCCCTAGAGGAGCACTACGAGTCGCCGGACTTCCCCGCCACGGGAAGCCACGACTTCACTGCCCCCGACTACTTCGCCGACGTCGAGCGCCGGCTACGGGAAGTCGACCAGCGTGTCGAGGACATGGACCGCAACGGCATCGGCATCGACATCCTGTCGCTGACCCAGCCCGGCATCGAAGGCCTCACCGACGCCAAGCAGGCCGTGGACATGGCGCGCAAGATGAACGACCAAGCCGCCGAAAAGCTCGTGGCCCGCCACCCCGACCGACTGCGCGCCTTCGCCGCCCTTCCCCTGCAGGATCCGGAGAAGGCCGCCGAGGAACTGCGACGCACCGTGCGCGACCTCGGCTTCGTCGGCGCCCTCATCAACGGCTACAGCAACATCGGGGACGAAAACACCGCCCAGTACCTCGACGAGCCCCAGGTCGAACCCTTCTGGGCCGCTGTGGAGGAACTCGGCGTCCCGGTCTATCTCCACCCGCGCATCCCGCTCCCCAACCAGCAGCGCATCTACCAGGGCTACGAGGGACTGCTCGGCTCCGCCTGGGGCTTCGGGTTCGAAACAGCAACCCACGCGGTGCGGCTCATCCTCAGCGGGCTCTTCGACCGCCACCCCAACGTCAACGTCATTCTCGGCCACCTCGGCGAAGCGCTGCCCTTCACCCTCCCCCGGCTCGAGCACCGGCTGCGCCACCAGCGCCGCGAGACCCACGGCGCGCACGAGAAGCCGCCGATGCACTACCTGCTCAACAACTTCTACCTCACCACCAGCGGCGTCTTCCGCACCCAGGCCCTGCTCAACACCCTCACGGAGGTCGGCTCCGACCGCATCCTGTTCTCCGTCGACTACCCCTACGAGTCCATGGACGAGCTCTCACCCTGGTTCGACACGTGCCCGATCAGCGACAACGACCGCGTGAAGATCGGCCGGACCAACTCCGAGAAGCTCTTCGGCCTGAACAAGTCCGCCACTGCATGACCCATCCAGCCCCCTGGCTGCCCAGGGTTTGACGCTCAGCGCAGCCGCGTATCGTTCGCTCCGGGACGGGTGCCGCGACGTGGTCGGCTCCCAGATCCAGGCCCGGGGCCTTTCCCCAAGGGCGTGCCAGTGGGCGTTGGCAAGCTTGCCCATCGCAGTCAGGACGCGGCCGTGATGGTGTCGGCACGCAGATCCCGGCACCGGCTCGGGCTGAGCCGGGCACCACTCGACTCAGCCCGAGCACGCTCGACCGCCGTAGAGACGGTCTGGTCTCGCACGATTGTCCAGACGTGTGTGGTTCATCTGCTGCGGAACTCGTTCCGTTACGCCGCCCGTCAGGACTGGGACAAGTCGGCCAAGGCACTCAAGCCCGTCTACACCGCGCCCAGCGAGGACGCTGCCACCGAGCGGTTCCTGGAGTTCCAGGAAGCGTGGGGTCAAGAATATCCGGTGATCGTGAAGCTGTGGTCGGACGCCTGGGCCGAGTTCGTGCCCTTCCTCTCCTTCGACGTCGAGATCCGCAAGGTCATCTGCAGCACGAACGCGA
>NZ_JBVJPM010000023.1:0-108770 GCF_055582645.1 Streptomyces sp. NPDC107517
TCCACGTCGTCCGGGTGGACGCTCACATCTGAGCGGACGGCGACGACATAGCCGATGCCCCGGCGCTCCAGGCCGTCGCGGAAGTCGGCGTTCTGGCCGTAGCCGGCATCGGCCACCACCACCGGCGGGACCAGGCCCCATCCGGCCAGCTCATCAAGGGTGTCCAACGCCAGGCGCCACTTCTCCCGGTGCCCGATCTCCTCAGGGATCCCCGTCTTGCGCCGACGGACCGGATCGGCCGCCCACTCCTGGGGCACGAACAGGCGCCACTGCAGCGGAACCGACGCGGTGTCGGAGACCGCGTGCACGCTCACCGCGACCTGGCAGTTGGCCTGCTTGCCCAAGGCTCCGCAGTACTGAGGGGCGACCGCCACCGACATCTTCCCGTCCTTGGGGAACGACACATCATCGACCGCCCAGGCATCCGGGCCGATCTGCGGCACCATCCGCTCAGCGATCCGCCGCCGCACCAACACCGGATCCCAGGTCGACTGGTTCACGAACTGCTGCAGGTTCTGCTCGTTGCCGTCCGGCAGCCGCTCCGCCATCGCCTGGATGGACTTGCGACGACCGTCGAGCATCAGTCCCCGCAGATAGCAGTCACTCTTCGCCCGCTGGTCCTTGCGCGGCACCGACGCGAACACATCAGCCACGAATAACCCCAACTTCACCCGGGCACGGTTCACTTCATGTGCGTCCATACCCCCAACATGCCCCCAAACAGGACCGCGAGACAGACGTAACGGAGTCCTACTAGGAGTTGTCTTCAAATGTCACGCCCACATCAGGAGCGAGGCGAGGGTGACAGCTGCTTGGTAGGACTCGATCGTCTTGTCGTAGCGGGTCGCGATGCCACGCCACTGCTTGAGACGGTTGAAGCACCGTTCCACGACGTTGCGCTGCTTGTAGAGCTGCTTGTCGCAGGCCGGTGGGCGCCCGCCACGGCTGCCGCGCCGGAGCCGGTTGCGGACCTGGTCTGCTCGCTCGGGGATGGTGTGACTGATGCCGCGGCGCCGCATCCAGGTGCGTATCGCCCGGGAGCTGTAGCCCTTGTCGCCCAGCACGTGGGCGGGCCGAACCCGTGGCCGGCCCGGCCCGAGGCGAGGCACCCGGATCGCCTCCATCACCGTGGTGAACTGCGTGCAGTCGTTGGTGTTCCCGCCCGTGACCACGAAGGCGGGCGGGCGGCCGAAGGCATCGCAGGCCAGGTGGATCTTGCTGGTCAGACCGCCTCGGGAGCGTCCGAGGCCAGGGCTGCGGAGCCCCCTTTACGGGCCCCGGCGGCATGCTGGTGGGCCCGCACGACCGTGGAGTCGACCGACACCAGCCAGTCGATCTCCCTGGCCGCATCGGCTCGGGCCTGGGCGGCCTCAAGCATCCGCTCGAAGGTGCCGTCCAGAGCCCACCGGCGAAACCGCGTATGCAACGTGGCCCACGGGCCATATCGCTCGGGTACATCCCGCCAGGCCGTGCCCGTGCGGAACTTCCACACGATCCCGTTGAGCACCCTTCGGTCGTCCAACCGCTTCCGCCCCCGCAGGGTGGTGGGCAACAGCGGCCGGACGAACTCCCACTCCTCATCGGACAGTTCATGGCGACGCATCACCCGACCATGATCCACTACTCAAGATCATCATTTGAAGACAGGTCTTAGGCGCTCCTGCGGCTCGGTGCTGGGCCCATTGATCTTGCCGGTTGCGTGTAACGCACCACCGGCGTGGTTGTTGCCGCCTCCAATGGCGCGCAAGGCCGAGCGGAACCGGGGCGAGGAGTACCCGGCGGCATCCGTGCGGCCTTCGTTCACGCGTACACCGGGGGTAAGGCCCTGCGCTGCGCGTTCTCCTATTACCGGGCCCTGCCTACTGGCGCGCAACAGATCCAGGACGCCGTCGCGACGGCTCGGCTGACCATGCCCACCATGGCCGTCGGCTCTCACCCCGTCGGCACCGGGCTCGAACGCCAACTCCGTCCCATCGGCGATGACCTGGTCGGACACCATCTCCAGGACTGCGGCCACATCATCCCCCTCGACCGCCCCGACGCGTTGTTCGTGCTCCTTGCTCCCTTCCTCTCCACCGATCTGCCGAAGTGACTGGAGCGGGGCCGAAGGATCACGGCCGGCGGTTCGGGTGTTCGTCCCAGCGGTGACTTGCCCAGGACCGCCGGATCAGGCGGCGCACGGTGATGATTGTGTCAGCGAGGTCGAAGAAGGCATCAATGACAGTGACGCGACGCTCTTGACTTGCTCCTCGGGCTGAAGCCCGAGGATTCTGGCCTTCTCGATCGTTGCTGTGCCGCTACGCGGCAAAGGTTTCGGTCGGGAATCCGTGGCTTCCTGCTTCTTCGCGCTGTGCCGGGATCGCTCCTGGTCTTACCGGCGCTCCGCAGGCCGATACCGCCAGTCCGGCGGCCGTCTTCACGTTGATCGCGGCGTTGGTGTCCCGGTCGTGGACCGTACCGCAGGCAGTACAGGTCCACTCCCGGACATCGAGGGGTTTGGGTCCGTCCTTGACGCCGCAGGTGGAGCAGGTCTGGGAGGTCGGTTCGAACCGGCCGATCTTGACCAGGGTGCGGCCGTACCGCTCCGCCTTGTACGCCAGCATGGTGATAAACGAGGACCAGCCGGCATCGTGGACGGACTTGGCCAGCTTCGTGCGGGCCAGTCCTGCCACCGACAGGTCTTCCACGGCGATCCCTTGGTTCTCGCAGATCAGTCGCGTGGAGAGCTGGTGGTGGAACTCGCGGCGTGCGTCGACGACCTTGGCGTGGGCGCGGGCGACCCGCAGGCGGGCCTTGGCGCGATTCTTGCTTCCTTTCTGTTTGCGGGACAGCTCGCGTTGGGCCTTCTTCAGTCTCTTCTCCGCGCGGCGCAGGAACCGTGGGGAGTCGATTTTCGTGCCGTCGGACAGGACCGCGAAGTGGGTGAGGCCGAGGTCGATGCCGATGGTGCGGTCGGCTGCGGGCATCCGCGCCTGGTCGGCGGCGGGGTCGGTGTCGATGACGAATGAGGCGAAGTACCGCCCGGCCGCGTCCTTGATAACGGTGACGGAGGTGGGGGTGGCGGGCAGCGTGCGGGACCACTTCACCTTCACCGCCCCGATCTTCGGCAGGTTCAGCCGGCCACTGCCGGTGATGCTCCAACGGGCATTCGCGGTGAACCGGATCGACTGCCGCGAATCCTTGCGGGACTTGAAGCGCGGAGGGCCGATCCTCGGTCCCTTGCGGGTGCCCTTGAGGGAGGCGAAGAAGTTGCGGTAGGCGGTCTCGACGTCCCGCAGTGACTGCTGGAGGACGACGGCGGAGACCTCACCCAGCCAGGACCGCGCAGCGGTCTGCTTCGCCTGAGTGATCAGGCGAGTGGACAGCTCGCCGGCCGTCGGGAACGGCTGCCCGGCCTTACGGGCGTCTTCCCGGGCGCGGACCGCGTCGTTGAACACGACACGGGCACACCCGAACGCCCTGGCCAGCGCGGCCTGCTGAGCGGCGTCGGGGTACAACCTGAAGGCGTACCGGAGCTGCATGACGATCACACTAGACAAGTCGAACCCACGTCGTCACCGAGAACATACGAGCGATCCATCACCGTCACGAAGCAGGGTCCAGCTCCGCCGGAACGCCACCGCGACGCTCCGCGTCGCAACCATAGAATTCGCTTCACCCTCCGGCCTGAAGGCCGGAGCACTGCGAATGAATCCCGGTAGCACCGGGCGAGAGGGTGAAAGGCATTCTGCCACGCGTGAGTGCGTTCGACGCGCCAACGCCGACTGGCCTGAATGGGCGCCTTCTCCCTCTTGTGCGCGATGCGTCCGTGCGGGCCGCGTTCGCTGAGCTGGGCGCGGGTGGTGTCCGAGTCGTAGCCGGCGTCCAGGTGCACGGTGATGATGTCGGGCGGCGGGCCGAGGCCCTCCAGAGACGGTCCGGAGTCGGGGCGAGCAGCGAAGAGTCGTGGCGGTTGGCAAGCTGGCCGCGGCCATCACGCTGGCCGGTCGCATCCGTCGCGCTCAGCCGCGCGGCGGCCTGATCAATGAGTACCAGCAGTCCGCGTGACCGGGACGCGCCCGCCAGAGCCGAGGCGCGACATGCCTGATCAGCGGTCCGACCTCGGGTTTTCAAGCGGGGCAGGGTGTCCACCCTCGGGAACGTAAATGGTGCTAAGACAGGGTTATGAAGGGATTCTTTGGCCCAAAGCGTCATGAGTCGGATCGTCTCTTCGCTGGCCTCTCGCGTGAGCGAGGTGAGTCCGCGGGCTCGTGGCTGCGCTCTTTGCTGAACCTGCGCACCGCCGCCGGGCAAGTGTTCGTCTTGCAGATCGTGATCGTGGTGCTGCTGGTGGCGGCCGCGGTGACGGCCTTGTTGCTCCAGGCGGGTCGCGACAGTACGCGGGAGGCCGCACGCCAGGCGCTGACCGCAGCTGAGACCTTCGCGAACGCCCCGGGCACAGTCCAGGCATTGCACAGCGAGGATCCGACGGCCGTGCTGCAGCCGCGTGCCGAAGCAGCCCGCAAGAAGGCAGGCGTGACCTTCATCGTCGTCATGGACACCAACGGAATTCGCTATACGCACCCCGACCCGCGACAGATCGGGAAGAAGTTCATCGGCACCATCAAACCGTCCTTGGAAGGCCGCACCACCATCGAGCGGGCCCTCGGACTGCCCCTGCCCGAGGGCAGCGGGCCGGTCATCCAGGCGGTGGTCCCGGTGACCGATGACCGCGGCTCGGTCGTCGGCCTGGTGTCCGCCGGAATCAAGGTCCACAGAGTGACCACGCTGTGGGCACGGCAAATGCCGATCATTTTCGGTGCCGGGGCGGCCGCGCTCGCCTTGTCCACCCTTGGGACGGCACTGGTGGCCAGGCGATTGCACGGGCAGACGCACGGTCTGGGCCCGGCGGAGATGACGCGGATGTACGAA
Source organism: Streptomyces sp. NPDC107517 (assembly GCF_055582645.1). Lineage (NCBI taxonomy): Bacteria > Bacillati > Actinomycetota > Actinomycetes > Kitasatosporales > Streptomycetaceae > Streptomyces > Streptomyces sp. NPDC107517. The sequence goes on from NZ_JBVJPM010000023.1 coordinate 4,912, forward strand.
CACCATCACGCGGTGCTGCACGCGGTCCGGGAGGGGGTCCTGATCATCGGTGCCGACGCACGGCTGATGCTGGCCAACGACGAGGCGCGGCGGCTGCTGGAGCTGCCGGCGGATGCGGAACAGCGGCAGGTGGCAGAACTGACGTTGGATGCGGATATGGCGCGGCTGCTGGCGTCGGGTGAGCCGACCACAGATGAGGTGCATCGCGCGGGGGACCGCTTGCTGGCGGTCAGTATGCGGCCCGCTGCCCCGTACGGCGCTCCGGCCGGCTGGGTGGTGACGTTGCGGGACACCACAGAGCTGGCAGCGGTCACCGGACGGGCGGCGGTGACGCGGGAGCGGCTGACGCTCCTGTACGACGCGGGGATGCGGATCGGTACCACGCTGGATGTGGTGCGCACCGCGCAGGAGCTGGCGGATGTGGCGACCCCACGGTTCGCCGACATCGTCACCGTCGATCTGCTGGAGTCGGTGGAGAGGGGCGGGGAGCCGACCAGGACGGCGGGTATGCGCCGTACGGCAATCAGCGGGGGGTATCAGGAGCGGGAGGGGGTCTACCCGGTCGGAAAACTGATCATCTACTCGCCGGCGGCTCCGCAGGCGCGGGCCCTGGAAGCGGGGCGGGCAGTGCTGGAGGGCGACCTGCGACAGGCCTGGGGTTGGCGGGAGCAGGACCCTGACGGGGCCAGTAGGGCCCTGGAGCGTGGGGTGCATTCGCTGGTGACAGCGCCTCTCCAGGCGCGTGGCGTGGTGCTGGGGACGACGAATTTCTGGCGCACGGGGGATTCGCCGCCGTTCAAGGAAGAAGACCTCTCCTTCGCGGAGGAGCTGGCGGCGAGGGCGGCGGTGGCCATCGACAACGCCCGCCGCTTCACCCGTGAGCACTCGATGGCGGTGACCCTGCAGCGAAGTCTGCTGCCGCAGGGGGTACCGGAACAGGACGCATTGGATGTGGCCTGGCGGTACTTGCCCGCTGAAGCCGGCGTGGCCGGGGACTGGTTCGACGTCATCCCGCTGCCGGGCGCCCGGGTGGCGCTGGTGGTCGGAGACGTGGTCGGCCACGGATTGCACGCGGCCGCGACGATGGGGCGCCTGCGCACGGCGGTACACAATTTTTCCGCCCTGGACCTGCCGCCGGACGAACTGCTCGGGCACCTGGACGACTTGGTCAGCCGCATCGACAGTGACGAGGGCAACGGCGGCGGCCCGCAGAGCCACGCCGAATCGGTCACGGGTGCGACCTGCCTGTACGCGATCTACGACTCGGTCACGGGAGTGTGCACGACGGCGCGAGCAGGACACCCGGGCCCGGCGGTGGTGCATCCGGACGGGACCGTCACCTATCCGGAAGTATCTGCTTCGCCACCTCTCGGCCTGGGAAGTCACCCCTTTGAGGCCACCGAGCTGCACTTGCACGAGAACTCACGACTTGTGCTGTATACCGACGGGCTGATCGAGAACCGCGATCGGGACATCGACACCGGGCTGGACCTGCTGCGCGGGGCGCTGGAGAGGGCGGGGCGCACTCCGGAGGAGACGTGTCAGGCGGCGATCGACGCGATGCTGCCGGCGCACCCGGCCGATGACATCGCGCTGCTGGTGGCGCGCACCCGGTTGCTCGAGCCTTCGAGGGTGGCGCACTGGGAGGTGTTGCCGGATCCGGCGGCGGTGGCCCCGGTACGTGCGGAGTGTGGGGCGCAACTGCAAGCGTGGGGCCTGGAGGACATCGGGTTCACCACTGAACTCATTCTCAGCGAGCTGATCACCAATGCGATCCGATACGGCTCGCCACCCATCAGGGTGCGGCTGCTGCACCACCGCAGCCTGACCTGCGAGGTGTCGGACGGGTCCAGCACCTCTCCACATGTGCGGAGGGCAGCGACAACGGACGAGGGTGGACGTGGGCTGTTCTTGGTGGCGCAGCTCGCCCAGCAGTGGGGCACGCGATACACATCGGGTGGCAAAGTCATCTGGGCTGAACTGTCACTACACAACGGTGCCGCTGCCTCGATGAGCGACACACTCACCGACGCCCTTCTCGACCAGTTCGACGATCCCACCCTCTGATCTGCGTGAACCAGCGGCGCTCCAGCAGGAACTGACTTGGCGGCCGGATCCGCCGCGAGGTGGGGCAAACGCAGTGCTCATCTGCCGACAGCAGCCGAACCGCGCGCCGGAGTGTCAGGTTGCGGGCGCCAGGTGACTTCCGTCCCGCAGCGGCACTTTGACGTCCTCCCGCGCGACACCGTACGTCCCTGGTCTGTCGTACGAGACGAACAGGTCGGGCGGCACCGCGGTCGCCGCCGGGTTCGCTGCCGCGGTCCGCGTGGGGACGAGAGCCGCCGTCAGAGCGGTGGAGACACCGAGCGAGCACACTGTGCGGCGGCGCAGCGGCGCCGCACCTTCAGAAAACTGCATATCGACGTGTCCTTGAGGTCGCCCAGAGTGGTTCACAGGGAGATGGCACCGGTGAGCAGGGCCGCGGCGGTCATCACGAGCGTGGTGCCGAACGCCCAGCGGAAGATGAAGCGCTGGTGCTCGCCGAGTTGGACGCCGCTCATGCTGACGAGGATGAACGTGGAGGCGGTGAGCGGGCTGAGCGGGAACCCGGTGGTCATCTGGCCGAGGATCGCGGCCCGTGCGATCTCCGCCTGGTCGCCGCCGAACCCGGACGCCGTGTGGGAGAGGACGGGCAGCACCCCGAAGTAGTAGGCATCCGGGGTGAAGGCGAGGCTCAGGGGCATGCCGGTGACCGCCACGAGTGGTGCGAGGTGTCCGCCGAGGGAGTCGGGCACGACGGAGACGAGGGCCTCGGCCATCTCGGAGATCATCTTGGTGCCGGTCAGGATGCCGGTGAACACACCCGCCGCGAAGATCATCGTCGTGACCAGTACGACGCTCTTCGCGTGCTTCTCCAGGAGCGTCTGCTGGGCTTCCCAGGTGGGGTGGTTGACGACGAGGGCGAGCGCGAAGGCGATCACGAACAGCACGGGCAGCGGCATGACTTCCGTGACCAGGGCCACGACGAGGACGACGGTCAGCACCGCGTTGAACGCGGTGAGCAGGACCGGCGGACGCGCCACCGAGGGCACCAGCGGGGTGCCGGGACCGTCTCCGGCCGCGTGTACGGCGGACTCCTGCACCTCGCGCAGTCCCTGAACGGCGAGGCGGCGGCGCTCGCGCCGGCCGATCCAGTACGAGGCGAGCAGCACCCATACGACACCGCAGATCATGGCGGGGACGACCGGCGTGAAGACGTCCGAGCTCTCCAGCTTCAGCGCCGCCATGGCCCGCACGGTCGGTCCACCCCACGGGATCAGGTTCATCACGCCCGCACCCAGGCAGACGACACCGGACAGGACGAGTGGGCTCATGCCGAGGCGCTTGTAGAGGGGCAGCAGGGCGGAGACGGTGATGAGGAAGGTCGAGGCGCCGTCTCCGTCAAGGGCCACGCACATGGTGAGGACGGCGGTGCCGACGGCGATGCGCGCCGGGTCCTTTCGGGCGATCCGCAGGATGCCGTTGATGAGCGGGTCGAAGAGGCCGACGTCGACCATCAAGGTGAAGTAGAGGACCGCGAAGGCGATCATGATGCCGGTCGGAGCGACCGTGGTGAGCCCGTCGAGAATCATGTCGCCCATGTCCCCGGCGAATCCGCCGACGAGCGCCGCCAGCACCGGCAGCAGCACGAGGGCCACCAGGACGGAGACCCGTTTGCTCATGGTGAGCACGAGGAACAGTCCTATCGTGCAGAAACCCAGCGCTGCCAGCATGGTTGTCGCTCACCTTCTCCTACTGTTGCGCACCGTCGCGCGTGTCTGCCCGGCTGAGTGACGAGTCTCGGAGCTGCGGCGGATCGGCGTCCAGCATCAAACCGAGATCTATCCATGCGGTCTGCGCATCAATGACAGCCGCAGACCGTACGCTCGTTCGCCATGGACAGCACTCTCCGGCATCTCACCGCGTACGCCGCCGTGGCCCGGGCGGCCAGTTTCACGGCGGCCGCCGCCCAGCTGCACGTCTCCCAGTCCTCGCTCAGTCGCGCGGTGGCCGACCTGGAAAGGCAGTTGGGCGCCCAATTGCTCGAACGCGACACCCGCAACGTCGAGTTGACCGCGGCGGGCCGGGAAGCACTGCGGATAGCCGAGCAGATCGTCAACGCCCACCGGTCGGGGATGAAGGAGCTGCAGCGCTTCCTGCTCGGTGAGGCGGGGAACGTGGCGGTGGCCACCCTGCCGTCGGTCGCGGCGGTGCTGCTGCCGCAGGTGATTCTGGAGTTCCGGCAGCAGCGGCCGCAGGTCGCGGTGCAGATCATGGACGGTCTGGAACAGTCGGTGCTAAGCCGGGTTCTGTCGGGTGACGCGGACTTCGCGATCACCACCACCGGTGAGCCGTCGGGGCAGTTGGAGCATCGGCCGCTGGTGCGCGACCGGTTCGTCGCAGTGCTGCCGCGGGACCATCCGCTGTCCGACCTCACCGAGGTCACATGGGACGAGCTGGCCCGTGAGCCGTTCCTCGCCGTAGGCCGCGACTCCAGTGTGCGGCGCCTGACCGATGCCGCGTTCGCCCAGATCGACGCACGCTCGGCGCCGGCCGCGGAGGCGGGCAACGTCGCCACGGTCGGCGGCCTCGTGGCGGCCGGGCTCGGGGTGAGCGCGATGCCCGCACTCGTGCTGCCGCTGCTCGGCGCGGGCCCGCTCGTGCACCGTCCCCTGGCCGAGCCGACCGTGCACCGGCGCCTGGACATCGCCCTGCGCGCGCAGCGCCCGCTCCCGCTCGCGGCCGACCGGTTCCTGGAGACGCTCCAGGAGTACCGCACGCGCCGACACCCGTTGCCACCCGGCGTGTCCTGGGTCTGACCCCGGTCTGCCAACTCCCTGCACTTATGCGGTTTCCGCAAGGATTCATCGCTCTTTCTTGCTGGACGCACATGTCGGCGGCTGGGCAAGCTGAAGAGCGCCGCAGTCGACCGAGTCGGGGAGCACAGCAGTGTCGAACAATCAGCAGGAGGCCGGCGGCCAGGGACAGTTGCACGGCCTGAAGGTGGTCGAGTTCGCGCACGTGGTGGCCGGTCCGCTCGCCGGGTCGATGCTCGCCGACCAGGGTGCGGACGTGGTGCACGTAGAGCCGCCGGGTGCCGGCGACGCGGCGCGCGCCATGGGCCCCAAGAAGGACGGCCATCCGCTGTGGTTCAAGGTCGCGGGCCGCAACAAGCGGTCCGTCACCCTCGACCTCCACCATGAGTCGGGGCGGGAGATCGCCCAGCGGCTGGTCGCGTGGGCCGACGTGGTGATCGTGACCTTGCGCAACGGCCGCCTGCGCTCCTGGGGACTCGACTGGGAGGCAGTGCACCGTGTCAACCCGAAGGCCGTGCTGCTGCAGATTTCCGGCTTCGGCGCCACTTCGTCGCGGGCCGACGAGCCGGGGTTCGGCAAGGTCGGCGAGGCCCGTAGCGGTGTGGTGCACCTGACCGGCTTCTCCGACACCCCGCCGGTGCACACCGGCTTCTCGCACGGGGACGCCGTGACAGGTCTCATGGGCGCATACGCGGTCCTGGCCGCGCTGCACCGTCGCGACCACGACCCCGACTTCGACGGCGAATGGATCGACCTCGCTCTCTTCGAGCCGCTGTACCGGCTCGTGGAGTGGCAGGTCATCGTCCACGACCAGCTCGGCACGGTGCCCGAGCGCTCCGGCAACCAGCTCGCCGTCGCCCCGGCCGCCGTCATCAACACCTATCGGTCGCGAGACGACGAGTGGATCACGGTGACCTCAGCCACTCTTCGCTCCGTACGCAATGTCGCCGTACTGCTCGGCTGCGACGAGACTGAATTCGCCACCGCGGAACAGCAGTTCGCGGGACGTGGCCGGCTCGACGACGCGCTGCGGGCCTGGGTGGCCGAACGGACGGCGGCCGAGTGCCTGAAGGCGTTCGGGCGGGCCGAGGTGGTGGCGTCGCGGGTGTTCAGCGCGGCGGACATCGCCGAGGACCCCGTCTACGCCGAGCGCGAGGACATCATCACCGTCGACGACGCCGACCTCGGCCCCGTACGGATGCAGTCGGTCATCCCGCACTTCCGGCAGCGGCCGGGCGCGGTGTGGCGGACCGGCCCCACGCTGGGGCAGGACAACGACCTCGTCTACCAGAAGTGGCTCGGCCTGGACGCGGAACACCTCACGGACCTGGAGAAGCACGGTGTCGTCTGAACCCACGGCCCCGCCGCGTCCGCTGTTGCGGTCCCTGCTGTTCGTACCCGGCAACCGGGCCGCCGCCTGGCTGCCCAAGGCGCGGGCAGCCGGCGCCGACGCGGTCATCCTCGACCTCGAGGACGCCGTGCCCGACGGGGCGCGCACTGACGCACTCCAGCAGGTCGCGGACGCTATCGCCCAACAGGACTCGCAGGGACCCGCGTTGTTCGTCCGCATCCCCCCGCTCGACAGCTGGGCCGCGGCCGACGAGCTCCGCGGTCTGTGCGGGCCCGGCCTGACCGGGATCGTCCTGCCCAAGGTGACCGGCCCCGACGACGTCCGCATCGCCGACCGGCTGCTCGGCTGGAGCGAACACGAACACGGTCTGCCCAAGAACCACTTCGCCCTCCTGCCGATCCTGGAGAGCTCCGCCGCACTGCGCGACGCCTATGGCTGCGCGTCGGCCGCCACCCGTGTCGCCTACCTCGGCGCGGTCACCGGAGCGGGCGGCGACGTCGAACGCGCAGTCGGCTACCGCTGGAGCCCCGGCGGCACCGAGACGCACACCCTGCGCGCCCGCGTCCTGCTCGACGTGCGCGCGTCGGGCACGCCGCATCCGGTGGCCGGGCTGTGGACCCGCATCGGCGACCTCGACGGCCTGCGCGCCTTCGCCGAGCAGAACCGGGCACTCGGCTACGCGGGCATGATGGCGATCCACCCGTCCCACGTGCCCGTCCTCAACGAGGTCTTCGCGCCGGGCCCGGACGAACTCGCCCGCGCGGCACGGCTGATCGCCGTCATGGAGGAAGCCCAGGCGCGCGGCGTGGGCGCGGTGACGTTCGACGGGGAGATGGTCGACGAGGCGATGGCGGCGACCGCGCGGGCGCTCCTGGCGCGGCACAGATGAGTGCGGTGCCGGTGTACTGGCGCTGGACGCCGACGGTGCGGGTGCCCATCTTCACGTCCCCGGTCTCGTCGACCACCAGCACTGCACCCTCGTCGAGTACATGGTCCAGGACGCACTCGCGCACGTCATCGCGGACGGCATCAGCGTCACATCAGGCCCGGCCGAGATAGGGGGAGCATCCCGTCAGGGGTGGCCTCTCCGGCCCACTCGGCGATGCTCCAGCAGTCTTTGCGTGGCAGGTCCGCCAGCAGCCCCAGCATCAGAACCCGTACCCGACGCCGGGGTTCAACCCGGGCGAACAGGCCGGCTATCCGGCTCATCAAGCTCTCGAACTCCCGGCCTGCCAGCGAGCAGTTCTACGCGGTGACCTGCGGCCACCGCAAGATCGTCAGTCTGCACACTCCGATGATCAGCGGTGGCCGCGGCCTTCCCGCAGTCGACCCACGAGGAAGATCAAGGTCTATGTCTGGAGGTCGCGCTGGTACCAAGTGCCCGACTTGCCGCCGAGATCGGACGGGATGGCAGGGCCAAACGGAACGAACCCGGCCTTGGCCAAGACTTTCTGGGACGCGGCGTTGTCGTGGGAAGTGGCCGCCCGCAGTGTGCGCAGGCCGTGCATCGCTGTCGCCATCCGGCACAGCTCCCGGACGGTCGCGGTCGCCACGCCGCGGCCGGCGACCCGCTCCGCGACCCGGTAGCCGAGTCTGGCAGTACCGTCCTCCAAGTCGTACAGGTTGAACCTGCCGAGCACCGAGCCGTCCTCGCCGACGAGCACGTAGAAGACGCAGATGCCGGCCTCCTGCTCTGCCAGCGAGGCGTTGTACCGGTCGGTGAACCGGTCGAAGAAGTCGTCGCCGCGGTCGGAGATCGAGGCAGCGAAGTAGGTGCGGTTCGCCAGCTCGAAGGCCAGGACCGCCGGGGCGTGGCCGGCTTGCAGCCGCTTCAGCTCGGGCATCGCCCGACTCTAGCCAGATCGTGCGCTGAGGCCACCTGAGTTTCCGCCAAGGACAGACAGCCTCAAGACCAGAGAACATAACGATTTACGGCCGGAGTACTGATCCTTCACCGATCGCGAGAGTCCACTTTTCCCGAACGGGCTCCCCACGCAGCGCGCGGCCCAGCTGGACAACGTCCAGCCAGCGCGCGGCGCCGGCTGGCCCGTTCGGCTACGACTACTGCGCATGGGTGCCCGGGGCGCGGCGGATCTTGGGCCCCGGACCGGTATGGATCTGGTCGCGCAGGTGTGTGGCGTTGGTGACCTGCGGGGCGGGTGGCCTCCGGCTATAGACTCGGACCGCTCACTATTTTTCACGAATTTCTGGAATCTGCGCGGCCCGCGGGATCAACACCAATCACCCACGAACCCACCTGCCTGTTGGGTGACCGGACTCAGTCGAACTGCCGAGTGACCGGCTCCCGTCCAGCCGGCCGTACTGCGGTCCGGCGTTCCTGGACCTGCGCGTAGTCCACCAGACCGAGCAGGACGGCCAGGAGTACGGCCGACGACCCCGGCGCGCCGGGGTCCAGGCCGCCCTTGGCGACCGGCTTGGTCAGGAAGTCACCCGCGGTGGCGCCCAACGGGCGGGTGAGGACGAAGGCGATCCAGAAGAGCAGCACGTTCGGCACCACCGGCACCTTCATCAGGGCGGCGAGAACGGCGAGCGCCCCGGTCACGAGCAGCGCGCCTCCGGCGTCACCGAGCCCGGAGCTGTCGGACAGCAAGTCACACATCGACGTGCCGAGGGTGTTGGAGACGAGGATCGCCGACCAGAACAGCGCCTCGACGCGTAGGTGACAATGTCACGGATCTGGGGTCATCCCGGTGGCCTTCCACACCGCGAAGATGACCAGCAGGATCGAGATGAGGACCGCCTCCCCGGTGGGGTAGCCAAGGCCCAGTCCCTGCGGGCCCCAACCGAGTGAAGTGGCGTTGCCGGACAGGTACTTGGCTCCCGCGTCACGGATCATGAAGTCGGACATCGTGGTGCCTGCCATGCTGGTCGACAGGATCACGGTCCGGTAGAAGAACGGGTTGTAGCGTCTGGACCTCAACTGCACGATCAAGGTCACCACGAAGATCAGGAACAGCGCGATCGTGGTGAGGAATTGACTTGCTCCTCGGGCTGAAGCCCGAGGATTCTGGCCTTCTCGATCGTTGCTGTGCCGCTACGCGGCATAAGGTTCGGTCGACAATCCGTGGCTTCCTGGTTCTTCACGCTGTGCCGGGATCGCTCCTGGTCTTACCGGCGCTCCGCAGGCCGATACCGCCAGTCCGGCGGCAGTCTTCACATTCCTGGCGGCGTTGACATCCCGGTCGTGGACCGTACCGCAGGCCGTACAGGTCCACTCCCGGACATTGAGGGGTTTGGGTCCGTCCTTCACGCCGCAGGCGGAGCAGGTCTGGGAGGTCGGTTCGAACCGGCCGATCTTGACCAGCGTCCGACCGTACCGCTCCGCCTTGTACTCCAGCATGCTGATAAACGAGGACCATCCGGCATCGTGCACGGACTTGGCCAGTTTGGTGCGCGCCAGTCCTGCCACCGACAGGTCTTCCACGGCGATCCCTTGGTTCTCGGAGACCAGTCGCGTGGAGAGCTGGTGGTGGAACTCGCGGCGTGCGTCGGTGACCTTGGCGTGGGCGCGGGCGACCCGCAGGCGGGCCTTGGCGCGATTCTTGCTTCCTTTCTGTTTGCGGGACAGCTCGCGTTGGGCCTTCTTCAACTTCTTCTCCGCGCGGCGCAGGAACCGCGGGGAGTCGATTTTCGTGCCGTCGGACAGGACCGCGAAGTGGGTGAGGCCGAGGTCGATGCCGATGGTGCGGTCGGTTGCGGGATCGGTCCATCGGATGCGGTCGGTGTCGGGGTCGGTGTCGATGACGAAGGAGGCGAAGTACCGCCCGGCCGCGTCCTTGATCACGGTGACGGAGGTGGGGGTGGCGGGCAGGGTGCGGGACCACTTCACCTTCACCGCTCCGATCTTCGGCAGGTTCAGACGGCCGCTGCCGGTGATGCTCCAGCGGGCGTTGGCGATGAACCGGATCGACTGCCGCGTGTCCTTGCGGGACTTGAAGCGCGGAGGGCCGATCTTCGGTCCCTTCCGGGTGCCCTTGAGGGAGGCAAAGAAGTTGCGGTAGGCGGTCTCGACGTCCCGCAGTGACTGCTGGAGGACGACAGCGGAGACCTCACCCAGCCAGGACCGCGCAGCGGTCTGCTTCGCCTGGGTGATCAGGCGAGTGGACAGCTCGCCGGCCGTCGGGAAGGGCCGCCCGGCTTTGCGGGCGTCTTCCCGGGCGCGGACCGCGTCGTTGAACACGACACGGGCACACCCGAACGCCCTGGCCAGCGCGGCCTGCTGAGCGGCGTCGGGGTACAACCTGAAGGCGTACCGGAGCTGCATGACGATCACACTAGGCAAGTCGAACCCACGTCGTCACCGGGAACATGCGAGCGATCCATCACCATCACGAAGCAGGGTCCGGCTCTGCCGGAACGAAACCGAGGTTGCCAGTATCAGCCTGAACACATCCGGAATGCTCCCTGCACGCCTGCTCAGGCCGCGTGCCGGGCGGCGGGCTGAGGCTGCGTCACGTCCTTCCGGGTCACCGACAGGTACACGACCAGGCCGAGGATGACTGCGAGGAACAGCACACTGGTGACAACCGTGCCCATGCCCAGGCCGCCGTCGCCGGTGGGCTGGGAGAGGTAGTCACCGATGGACGCGCCGAGCGGGCGGGTGAGGACGTAGGCGATCCAGAAGCTCCAGACGGCGTCCAGGCCGAGCTTGAAGTGCGCGAGGGCGACCGCGCCGATGGCCAGGCCGAACAGAACCGCGGCGAGCCAGTAGCCGAGGTCCATGCGCTCGGAGACCAGGTCGCCTGCAGCGGTGCCGAGGGCGAAGGTGAACAGGACGGCGAGCCAGTAGAAGGACTCCCGGCTGGTGCTGTCGATGCTGTGGATCGACAGCGTCCGCTCACGCCGGTACCAGACCACGAAGACGAACGCGAGGATGATCGCGAAGACGGTGGTACTGGTTTCCAGCGGCACACCCATGTTGTCGGTGAGGTTGTCGCTGATCAGCGTGCCGACGACACTGATCAGGGCGACGGCGAGCCAGTACACGCCCGCGCGATACGCGCTGGTGCGGAACTGGACGACCAGGACGACGGCCAGCAGAGCGCTCATCAGCACCGACACACCGGTCAGGCCGAGGCCGGCCTTCTCGTTGAGCAGGTCGGCAGCTGTCTCACCCACGGTGGTGCACAGCACCTTGATGATCCAGAAGTAGGCGGTGACTTCGGGCACCTTGTTCCAGCGCTGCCGGGGCCCGGAGGCCGGCGCCTGGGTGCCGGCCGCCGACGCTGAGGAGGTCTTTGACGTCTCGTATGTCATGAGGCCCGACCGTGCCAATGCATACCTGAACGCATCCTGACTGCCGTGCGGCGTCGCCTGCCGCATCCGCCTCGGCCGAGCACCATACGTGCCGTGACGACTCGTGATCAGGGCCGTGCGGGCCCGGACACGCCGTTCAGGATGCATTCAGGCTCGAAGTGCCATCGTGCGGATCATGATCGCAGAGCACGTCCTCGACGACCGGCCCCTCATCCCCGTACGGCACTTGGCGAACAAGGTGCCGCAGGTGACCGCCTACTTCTGGATCATCAAGGTACTGACTACGGGCATGGGCGAAACAGCGTCGGACCTCCTGGCCCGTACGCTCGGCCCGATACCTGCGGTCGCACTCGGCGGCCTCGCCCTGGCGGCCTCCCTGGTCATTCAGTTCACCCGCCGCCGGTACGTCGCCTGGGTCTACTGGACCGCCGTCGTCATGGTCAGCGTTTTCGGCACCATGGCCGCCGACGTCCTGCACGTCGGCCTGGGCGTGCCGTACGTGGTGTCGGCCCCGGCCTTCCTCGCCGTGCTGGCCGCGGTCTTCGTCCTCTGGTACGTGAGCGAGCGGACCCTGTCGATCCACACCGTCCGAACGCGCCGTCGCGAAGCGTTCTACTGGGCGGCCGTACTCGCCACCTTCGCCCTGGGCACCGCCGCGGGCGACCTCACCGCCGCTGACGGCTTCGGCTACCTGGGCTCGGTCGTCCTCTTCGCGGCCGGCATCTGCATGCCCGCCCTGGCCCACCGTTTCGGCACCATCGGCGCGGTGACCGCGTTCTGGACCGCGTACGTCATCACCCGCCCTCTCGGCGCCTCGCTCGCCGACTGGATGGCACTCGGTCACACCCGCGGAGCTCTGGGCCTCGGACTGGCGCCGGTCACGCTCGCGTGGACGGCCGCGATCATCGGATTCGTCGGCTACGTCGCCGTGTCACAGCGCGACAGGCGCACCCCCACGGCAGCCTGAAGTTGAACCTCCATCCGTGTCCTGCCCCGCTCCGACAGCACTTCCTGGCAGCGGCACGCCATGCTGCACAACTCGGCTCGCCGCTGTCTTCTGCAGCGGTCGTCTTGCGTCCGGAGTCCTCACCGCTGTCAGCGTGGTGACCCATACCCGGGCGCAGGAGCACGGGAGCGCTGCCGGCCTGGTCACTCGGCCGGCAGGCTGACGGTGAATCTGGCTCCGGGCGAGTGGCCGGGATCGTGGGCCACTTCGCCGCCGACGGCGCGGGCCAGGCGTCGCGCGAGCGGGAGTCCCAGGCCCGCGCCGTCGTGCCCGTCGCCGAAGTCGGCGCGACGGCCGGGCTGGAACAGGTCGCTGACGAACTCCTGCGGTACCCCGGGCCCGTCGTCGTCGACGTCGATCGTTACGGCTCCGGGGACTTGCCGCGTGGACACGGTCACGTGGGAGTGGGCGTAGCGGGTGGCGTTGGCGAGCAGGGGACTGAGGATGCGTTCGAGGAGGGCGGGTGCGATTCCCGCCTGTGGCTGCAGAGTTGGTGTCTGCAGTGTGGTCTTGACCTGATCCGGTGTGTCGAGGTTCTGGAGAAGGCGGTCGATGACGGGGACGACGTCGGTGGTTCCGGGGACCGTGGCCGGGTTGAGCGCGTTCTCGCGGGCATCGTTCAGGACCGTGTCGCAGATGGTCCGCATGGACTGTGTGGCCTCGGCGATGACCTCGAGGGTGGCACGGGTATCGGCGTGCGTGCGGGGGCGTGATCGCCACCAGTCGAGTTCCATGACGATCCGGGTGAGCGGCGTGCGCAGTTCGTGGGACAACTCGCCTGTCAGCTGCTGCTCGTGGCGCAGCACGGTGCGGATCCGGTTCAGGAGTGCGTCGAGTGAGGCACCGAGGCGGGCGAGTTCAGCGGGGCGGTTCTTCGTGTCGAACCGCTCCTCGGAAGTCACTGCGCTCCACTGGGTGGCCTGGTCGGTCATCGTTCGCACCGGGCGCAGGGCCCGGCCCACGGACAGGCGGGTGAGGATGTAGGTGCAGCCGAGCATCACGGCGTCCAGGACGAGCGATCCCAGCAGCAGGGTGTCCGCCGAGTTGCGGTACGGAGCCAGGTCCAGGGCGGTGACGACGGTGGCGGTGCTCCGGCGGTCGGTGAGGGGGAGCGAGCACAGCCGGACCGCGTCGACGGTGGTGCAGGCAGGCCCGTCCCTTCTCGCCAGCCGGTCGGTGGCCCGGGTGAGCGGGCTGTGGGTCGCGGCGGAGGGCGGCTTCTCGAGCAGGCGGGTTCCGTCGTAGATCCATACATTCGCATCCAGCAGGCGGTCGTTGGCGGTCTCCAGGACGCGTACGCGGGGCCCGCTGGTGTCGACGGTCGTGGCCACCGCTGCCGCCCGGTCGCGCAGTTCGTGGTCCGCCTGCCGTTGCAGGTGCTCGTCCATCACTGCGTTGAACACCACGGTCAGGGCCGTCATCAGCAGGGCGGCGGTGGCCAGCGCCGCGAGGGAGAGGCGGCCGCGCAGGGTGCGCGGGGCGAGGTGGCGCAGGGCGCGCCGGGCACGGTTCACGACAGGCGGTGTCCGATCCCGCGCGCCGTGCCGATCGTCAGGCCGCTGCCCGCCTCGCGCAGCTTGCGGCGCAGCCGGCTCAGGTACTGATCCAGGGTGTTGTCGCTGACCTGTGCGCCTTCGGGCCAGCCGGCCCGGACCAGGTCGCGGCGGCGCACGTGGTTCCCGTCCGCAGCTATGAGCAGGGCAAGGAGTCGGAACTCCGTGGGCGACAGCGGGACGCGGACGCCGTGCACGGTGACGTGGTGACCGACCGCGTCAAGGCTCAGGTCGCCGGTCGTGGCCGGGGAGCACGGGCCGGCGCGTTTGAGTATGGCGCGCAGCCGGGCGGCGAGTTCGGCGAGGTGGAACGGCTTGGGGAGGTAGTCGTCCCCGCCGGCGGAGAACCCGGACAGGCGGTCGGTGAGCTGGTGGCGGGCGGTCAGGAAAATGACCGGGGCGAGGAACCCGTTGGCGCGCAGGGCCTGACACACGTCCCGGCCGTCCGCGTCGGGCAGGCCGACGTCCAGGACCAGTGCGGCGATGTCAGAGGTGGCCAGCCGGAGGGCTGTGGCTCCGTCGGCGGCGGGCACCGGGTCGAAGTCCTCGTCCCTCAGGCCGCGGCGCAGGACGTCACGCAGGGCGTGATCGTCCTCCACGACCAGGATCTTGGGGCGCATGGTTCTCCATCGGCGTTGGGGCCGGATCTGTCGTGTCGGTGAAAAGGCGGTGGGGCAGCAGGCGGGCGGCCAGGTACAGGAACGTCCCCAGCCAGCCGAGGGCGAACAGCCAGCCGCCCAGGACATCGGTGAACCAGTGCACACCGAGGAAGATCCGGGTCAGTCCGACCGTCACACCCCAGCAGCCCACGGCGACCCTCAGCGCTGTGCCCCCGCGCGGGCGGCGCACCGTGAGCGCGGCTATCAGCAGGCCGGCCGTCAGCAAGGCCGTGGTGGAGTGTCCGGAGGGAAAGGAGTAGCCGCTCGCATGCGTCGTCCAGTCGCTGTGCGGTGGGCGCGCACGGTGGACGATCTCCATCACGGCGTACCGCACCACCTGTCCCAGGCCGAGGCAGGCCAGAGCGAGGGCGACGCCGAGCAGGCGAAGCCGCACGGTGCGCCCCGCCGTGACACCGGCCAGCACGGCGAGCATGTACGGGGCCACGCCGGTGCCTGAGTCCGTTACGCCCCGGGCCACTTCCACGGCCGCATCCGGACGGTGACCGACCGACCAGGTGAGGAAACCGGCGTCCACCCACAGCGGAGAACCGGCTCGGCCGGCCACGGCCGCGGCCAGGACGCCGAACGCCGCCCATGCGCCCAGCGCGACAGGGCCGAGCAGAGCGGCTGCGCCCTTGCGGGTCATGACGCCGACAACAGGGGACGTAGCGAAGTCACCGCTGTCATGCGCCGGGCCAGCGCCGAGGACCGGCGCCCCACCACGAGCATTGAGCCGAGCGCGAGGAGCCCGCCCACCATCAGCCCGGCCAGGACGTCGTGCGGATAGTGCACGCCGACCCAGACCCGCGAGGCCGCCATGGCAGCCGCCACCAGACACGCCAGTGCGCCCAGGCGCCGCGAGACGAACAGCAGCGCCACGGCGACGGCCGCGGCGATCGCCGCGTGGTTACTGGGAAACGACCAGTCACCGGGCGCCGGACACGCCTCCAGGGTCCGCACACGCAGGCTCTGGCACGGCCGGTCCTCGCGCACCAGCAGCTTCAGCACGGCATCTACGCCGTACGCCAGGACCGCGACCACCGGGACGGCGAGTGCCGTCACCGCGGCCGCGGCACCCGCGTGCCGGGCCCGCCACCAGCCCAGGATCATGAGCAGAGCGAACACTCCCAGCCCGTAGGCCGACCACACCGTCACCGCGCCGTCCAGCCAGCCCGGCGCGCGCTGCGCGAGATCCGCTACGTGCCGGTAGGCGGAGCCGTCGATGGACGCCCCGTCGAACGCGGGCATCATCAGCGGACCTCCTTCGCCTGGTCACGCCTGCGGCCGCGGTACAGCTCGGCGGCGAGCGGCAGCAGGGACACCGCCACGATCACAGCGACCAGGGGCAGCAGATAGCGGTCCACGTTCGGGACCGAGGAGCCCAGCGCGTATCCCGCCAGGGTCAGGCCGACGCTCCACACCAGGCCGCCGGCCACCTGCCACACGGTGAACACCCTCACCGGTACCCTCAGCGTCCCCGCCAGCGGATTGAGCACGGTCCGCACCACCGGCACGAACCTCGCCAGAACGATCGCCTTCGCGTGCCCGTAGCGCGCGAGCAGTTCCTCGGCTCTCCTGGCGCCGTCGTGCAGCCGCGCCGAGCGGCTGCGGGCCAGAAGGGGACCGCCCGCCCGGCGCCCGATCAGATAGCCGCACTGAGCGCCGGCCACCGCGCCGAACGCCGCCGCAGCCAGCAGCGGCCCCAGGGACAGCCGGATGCCGTGCTGCCCGTCCCCCGTGCACAGCAGCCCGGCGGTGAACAGCAGAGAGTCGCCCGGCAGGAAGAACCCGATCAGCAGACCCGTCTCGGCGAACATCACCGCGCCGACCCCCAGCACGCCGAAAGCGGCCAGCAGCGACTGGGCGTCGAGCGGGTTCACCGCGAGCTGCGACGATAGAACGACGGGTGTGGTCATCGGCATGAGTCCCTTCCCTGCGGACAACGCGATGCACGGGGGCATGCACAGCACCTGACTGTCTACAAGCCTGTAGACGGTCTACACTACTGTAGACGACGCGAGGGTGAGGATCGTGCCCATGAGCACCGAGAACGACGACCGTCGGCCGGCAGGTGAGCTGGAGGCCGCGGTCATGGCCGCGCTGTGGGCCGCGGATACCGCGCTCACTCCGGTCGAGGTCCAGGCGGAACTCGCCTCCGGGCTGGCCCGGACCACGGTGACCACGATCCTGTCCCGCCTCTACGACAAGGGGACGCTCGAACGGGAGCGCCGGGGCCGCGGCTACGCCTACCGCCCCATACAGGACCCGCCGGGCCTGACCGCCCTGCGCATGCACGGCGAGCTCGACCGTGACAGGGACCGTGAGGCCGTCCTCGCCCGCTTCGTCGCCCAGCTCGGCCCGGACGACGAGCAGGTCCTGCGCCGACTGCTGGAAGAGGGCCCATGACACTCGCCGTGCTGATGATCCCCCTGCTTCTGCCCTGCGTGGCACCGCTGCTGGCACGCCGGATCCTGGGCCGCTGCTCGCCCGTGGTCGCCCTGTGGACGCTCACCGCCTCGGCACTCCTCCTCGCGTCCGGCACCGTCGCGGCGCTCGGCACCCTGGCCCTGACCGGACTGTTCAAGATCCCGGCCCTCGCCACCCTGGGCGAGCTGGTGCACCCGCTGCCCACGCCCGCCGGACGACTGGTCCTGCCCCTGGCGGCCCTCGCCGCCGGGCTGCTCGTGCTCGCCGCGCTCGCCCTCGGCCGTTCGCTCGTACGACATGCCGCGGGCCTGCGCAACGCCCGGTCCCAAGCCGACCGCCGGCCCCCCGCGGGCGACCTGAGCGTCGTAGAGTCCCCGCACCCCGACGCGTACGCCCTGCCCGGCCGCCCGCACCGCATCGTCGTCACCACCGCCATGCTGCGCAGCCTCGACGCCCGAGAACGCGAGGCACTCTTCGCACACGAGCGCGCACACAACAACGGTGGCCACCACTACTTCCTGGCCACGGCGGAAATCGCCGCCCACTGCCATCCCGCCCTGCGCCCGGTTCGCGAGACCATCCGTCTGGCCGCCGAGCGCGCCGCCGACGAAGCTGCCGCCACCGCCGTCGGCGACCGCCGCCTGACCGCGCGCGCCATCGCCCGCGCAGCCCTGGCCACGCACACGACCAACGCCCCACGACCCGTGATGACACCGGCAGCCACCACCAGCCCGGTGCCACAGCGTGTGGCCGCCCTCCTGTCCCCCACCGCGCGCCCCACGCGCGCAACGTCCTGGATCGCCGCACTGCTCGCCGTGTGCGCACTGTTTTCCTGCACCACCGCGGCGGCAGGCGTCCTGCATATCCACCAGGAGATCGAAATCGCCCAGGGCGAGGCCGCCCACTAACGAATCGCCACAACTCGTCACTTCGAGACCCGCTCAGCGTGAGCGCGATCCAGCGACAGAGACATGGACGCGCGCGAACTCGCTCCTCAGCTGTAGTCCTTCATCGAGGCCGGCTGCTGCAGTTCTTCGTCGAGGCCGGCGTGCAGGAAGGCAGCCATCGGTCCACCACGCTCTGCGTGAGCTCATGCTGAGAACGGCAGCCACTCGCGGTCTGGACCCTGACCGGATCTCCTGCACCGAGACCCTGCGCTCTGCCCGGCGCAGCGTGACCGTCACGCCGGGCAGCTTTTCCCCTTGACCTCATGGTCAGAGCGCTGGTGATGCTCGAACAGGACCTCATGGAACGGCTCCTGCCCATCAGCCGCGTCCGCAGCCAGCCCCGCGCGGTGAAACGCAAGATGTCCAACTACCACCTCAAGCGACCTGAACACCGTTCCTGCCCGCAGCCGACCCGCACCGGACCTCCAGCAGTCCTCACATCACAAGACCCCAACCCGCAAGCCTGTAACGCAACGGCATTGGGTCTAAGCCTTGATTGGTGCGGCCGATCTGGCGGCCTGCTCGATCTTCGCGCAGTGGGCTGCACGGGCTTCCTCGTCGATCTGCTTCTCATGTTCGGCGCGCAACCCGGTCCGGCCGTCGAGGCCCTCGCGCAGAATATCGGCGTGCCCTGCATGCCGTATGGACTCGCCGAGGACATGGATCATGACGGCGAACAGGTTCGTGTCGGCATGAGGCTCCGGCCACCAGGGCACGTGGCCGGGGCCGTCGAGGGGAAGCTCGTTGATCGTCGCGTCCGAGTGTTCCCACGTGCGCCGGTAGAACCCGATGATCTGACCGCGGGTCTCGTCCTCGGTCGCCCACAGATCGCTGCCATTGGCGTCCTGCCACCGGGGCAGCGGTTCCGGGGAAGGACGGTCGAAGACCTCGCCGAAGTACCTGGCCTCGACGGTGGCCACGTGTTTGACCAGGCCGAGGAGGTTGGTCCCGGTCGCTGTCAAAGGTCGGCGGGCGTCGTATTCGGACAAACCGTCGAGTTTCCAGAGCAGCGCCTTGCGGTCTCGCCGCAGTCTTCCGTGCAGGTTGTCTTTCGCGAATTCATCGATCATGCGGCATGAGCCTGCCATGGGCTGCTCGTGGCCTCAAGATCCTGTACATGCTCCGCAACGACCGGCGGAGCCGAGGCCTGGCCATGGCCGCCGCCGTGACCTGCTACAAGAAGCTCGCGAAACTTGCCACGTGAGACAACCTCTATGGCTTCACCAAGTCCGGGGCACCTGTGCGCCGGATCATGTCCACGACTTGCACCACCTGCTCCGCGTGGACATACAGACGTACAGGCCCCGCAGAGGAATCACACTCGATTACCCACGCGCCGGTCGGGAGCCACCAATGCTCGTCGAACGTCGAATCGCGTGAGCGGACGTAGCGCAGATCTGCCGGGAGTTCGCGCAGCCCCGTCCGAGACCTGCGAGGTTCCCATCGGAACTCGTGCCCGGCTCGCACCCGGCCACGGCTGTATCGGCGTCCCTGGTCCGGGCGGTTGGCCCCAACCTCGAAGAAGACGGCTTCCCCCGCCGCGGCCCGAGCACGTGTCCGCCGGGCTCGCCGCGTTGCGATTATTGCGCGATGAACGGACTCAGGAAGGCCATGACCCCCGTAATCATGCGCGCAGTAAACCAGGTGGCCAACTGATCGCCAAGGGATCAGGCACCGCTTTGATCTGCCACTTGACCTGCCACTTGATCTGCCCCACCACCTCCAGCTCCCATCCTGTTCGCCACGATGTGCCCGCGGCCGGAAACGACGCCCCGCCATCCCAGTTCCGGCCGGTCCCCCGTCGGAGACATCGTCTGTGACGGTGGGCCGCCGGCTCGGTCTGTAACCGGGCAGGTCAGTGCGCAGTCCCGGGCCGCGGGCCGCCCCGCGCGAGTCTTAGCGCTTCGGGCGAAGCGGCGCCGGCTGTGCGGGCGTCAGGTGGCGGTCAGCCAGGTCCTGGTCCTGGTGTTGGCCACCGGAATCTCCGCACGCACGGTTTGTGAGCCGGATGTCAGCGCAGCAGCCTCTTGGGAACGAGAGCGCGGCGCACGAGGGTGCCGAACATGCTCGTCTGAAGCCGTCGGGCGGTCACGTGCTCTCCCCGGAAGTCGTGGACACGACACCGCCGTCGTTTCTCATCGAGACCCGTGAGCCAGGCAATCACCAACCGCGTCCGAAGGCGGTCGCCAAACGCTGTTCCTGGAGAACAGCGAAGCCACAAAGCCGTACCTGCGAGCGGGTGGAGCTCTCCGGGGACCGTCTGGACGCGCTGGATTCCATCGCCCCGGGCCGGCGCCCGGCCTGGAACACCGCGTAGCAACGCTGCTGCCGCCGGGCCAAGAACCACATCGACGCCGACGGCGCGTTGCCGAGTGAGCTGCGTCCTGGTCTCGCAGGGCCAAGACCTCGACGCAGGGGTGCTGGCACAGCGGCTGGGATGGGACAAGCTCCGCAAGGCACAGCAGTGGCTGCTTGAGAGCGTCCTCAGGATCGAGGAGGCCGGGGAAGACGAGTGGCCGGTACAGCGGACTCAGGACGACAAGTAAACGCTCGGCCTGACCGCCGCACGCCGCTTCCACACCCGCGAAGGACACCTGAACATACTTGGAAATCAAACCGAGTTGGTGCCCGCGGGAGGGTGCGGACGCGGCTCGATCGGCATGGGGAGCGAGGGGGACGGTGTGCCCGTCGCACTCGGCATGTGGATCGCCAACACACGACGGCGAGCCGCGAAGCTCACCCACGACGACGAACGGACTTGGACGCACTCGGCATGCGCTGGTGAATACGTAGAGGAGGCTTCGGGCCTGGCGAGGCAGGCCGCTGATGCGAGCGGGCCGCATCGTCCCGCCGCGCGGAGGGGCTTTGGATCTGGGTTGCATGACCCCCGCCCGGACCCATCCTCTCGGTGCTCCCCGTCCCTTTCGCGATGCGCCGCGAGGCACCTGCCCCCAACCCCAGCCGTCGGCCAGCAGTAATGGGCCACGGGTGACCGTGGCCGATGTCACGAGATCAAAACGGACATATGATGCCATCATCGAGGTCATGCAAGATTCAACCATCCGGCTGGGCCGCACTCCGGTGTCGGCAGCAGGGCCGCTACGTCGCCTCGTCGGCCGACTCCACACCAAGCGGGCCAGCCATGTGGTGCACGGCGCCAAAACCCTCATCGCGGCAATGCTCACCTGGGGCATCGTGGCCCCCTGGTCCCCCGAGGAGCGGCCCTACCTGGCGGTCGCCACGGCTCTGCTCATGGTCAACGCGTCCACCGTGTACCAGTCCGTGACCAAGGCGGCACAAAACGTGGTGGCCAGAGTCGCCGGGCTGATCCTCGCCCTCGCGACGGCCCGGCTGCTGGGACCGACCGCGGGCGCCGTCGCGGTCATCGCGGTGATCGCGGTCATCGCGGGCCCTCGCCGCACCGCTGACGACCGTCTCCAGGTCGCCTCCACCGCAGTCATCGCGCTGGCCGCCACCGCAACCGATCCCATGGGCAGTCTCATATCCTCCGCGCTGCAGACGCTCACAGGCGCGGCGGTGGGCATCGCGGTCAACGCCCTGGTCCTGCCACCGCTCTACCTGAACGAGTCCGATTCCGCCGTACGCGACCTCGCCCGCTCTATAGGAACACTGCTGCACGACATGGGCACCGGCCTCTCCGGGCGACAGCTCACCCCTGAGGCCCACACCTGGCTCCACCAGGCGCGCAGCCTGGACAAACGCCTCACTCGTGCAGAGGAACAGGTACGGCAGGCCGACGAGAGCCTGCGGTGGAACACACGCTGCGTCGCGCACACGCGACGCAAGGAGACGACCTTCGACGACACATTCAGGGTCTTGCGCGGCGTGTCGATCCAGGTGCGCGGAATCGCACGGACCCTCGCCGACAACGCGCACGACAACCACGCCGACCACCACCTGGGACACCAGTTCCTCGACCAGTACGCCGAAACCCTCCAACTGGCGGGAGCAGCCGTCCAGGCATTCGCCGAACCCGGCCCGGCAACGGGCTCACCGGACGCATCTCCCCGCGAACGCTTGCGCACAGCGATCGACGGCACACTGTCCTGGCACGACACCATGACCGACAGCATCGCCCGCGGAACCCTCACCAAGCCCGGCGCCTGGCACGTCTACGGCTCACTCATGACCGACGCGGAAAGGCTGCTCGCCGACCTCGACCGCACGGACACGCACTGACCCACGGCGCAGGCTGCCGACGCCTGGTATCCGGCCAGCGGGACAAGCGCGACCCTGAAGGCGGCACAGTTGAAGGCCCGTTCAAGCGCGGGAAGCAAGTACTGACTCCAACCCGTCGGGCGAGGAGGATCTTCAAACCACCGCAATCTCGTCCCAGTGCCGTAAGGGCTGCAGGCCCCGGCGCATCCGCGCCTTGTCCGCGATGACGTAGGCGTCTTTGGCGGCGGTCTTGCCGTGCCTCGCAAGCTGCGGAAGGAGCCGGGGCTACCGGAACGCTCTGGCGACCGAAGGCTACTGGCGCGCCCGTGACGTGCCCGAGCAGGCAGATGGGGCCCTGAACCTCATCCAGCCGCAGACCGTCACGCAGACCTGCATCGCCCTCAGGAGCCGCCAGGAATCAAGGCGTCGCCTCCGATCGCGATCGTCGTTGATCCGGTATGGCGACTCAGAGGTGATGCGCGGTCAACCGGCAGCACGATCGGTGGCCTTGTGTTGTTGCTGTCCTTGAGTGAGCGGCATCGTCGGCCGGAGCCGGCGACCGGGGCGGGGCCGCTCGGGCACAGCGGCGCACAAACCGTTGCCTGCGTCGC
Organism: Streptomyces sp. NPDC107517; assembly: GCF_055582645.1. Taxonomy (NCBI): domain Bacteria; kingdom Bacillati; phylum Actinomycetota; class Actinomycetes; order Kitasatosporales; family Streptomycetaceae; genus Streptomyces; species Streptomyces sp. NPDC107517. Next base: position 27,778 of record NZ_JBVJPM010000023.1, read on the forward strand.
CAGGGTGAGCGCGTACACCGGCCGGGCGGGAGACACAGACTCGCCGAGGAACGGATCCCCGGTCGCCCGTCCCGGCGGTCACCGCCGGTCAGCCGCTAATGGGGCAGGGCATCAGCTTCAGGCCCGGCCAAGACCCTGACAGGTCAGCAGCACCCGGCTCCGCCACGCCAACGAGCAGATCACGCAGCACCAAGCCGGCGGCGAGCAGCCGTCAACACCGACGTGAAGAAGAAGTAGCCGCTCCGCCAACTGCCCGGTCCCAGGCAACCGATTCGGGCTACCGGAAAGTCCGACGCAACGACTTTTCGGGACATGGCGCACCTCACTCCTCAAGTAGTTCATCATTCAACCACCTCCCTGTACTGTCGTCAGTGCCTGATTGAAGACGAGCCCTCGCGGCCTGCTGTGCAGGTCATTGGGTATGCAAGGAGGAAAAAGATCATGGTTTTCACAATTGCGCAACGTGCTGCTGTCGGGGCCGCTTCCGTGACGTTCGCAGCGGCGGGACTCCTCGCGACGGCTGGTTCCGCCTCGGCGGCGGCCGACCCGACCAACGACCGGACAGCCATCGCTTCCCACCACGTGCAGCTCCTCGACACCCCTCACGACGGCCGAAGCCGTGACGCGGGACGGGACAGCAACGACGACGACCGTCGCCGCTGGGTCAGCGACCAGATCGCATGGATCCTGGACCACAGCGGACCTCGCCACTGAGTCCGGGAGAACGAGGGGCCGTCATACCGCTGAGACGGCTACCGCAGGTTCCCAGCAACACCACGGATGCAGGCTTCGAAAACACGTGGCCGTAGACGCCTCCGCTAGCACTGCAACGGGCTTTGGCGTGGCTCTCCAAGGACTGCCGACCGAGCTCGAACGGGCCGATGCCTTCCACGTCATAGCTGCCACCCGCCACGAAACCGTCGTCACGCTGGGCCATCGACCATCCCGGCCACGACCTGTTTCCCGGGCCGCCCCCGGCAGAAACGGGACGCCGTCCCTGCGGCAACGGCACCCACGGGCCGCGTGTCCTCGACTGGGAGAGAGTGGAGGTCCGCCCGACTGGCACCGCGAAGTCCGCCGCCATGCAGCGATCGCCCGCAGCAGCACCAGCCAGCCCCAGGCCATCTCCTACTACACCGCCTGCTGCCCATCAGCCACCACACCCGACGACCCGATCCGCGTCGCCGGCAGCCGGTGGAGCGTCGAGAATGTTTCCAGACCACGAAACAGGACTACGGCTTGGACACCTACCAGGGCCTCTGCTACCCGGGCCGGCACCGCCACATCACCCCCGCCATGACGGCCCACGCCTGCCTCACCGCCCCGCAGGACCTCGCTCTCGATGCCGGGAAAGCAGAAACGGATCCTCCCACGCTGACCGTGGCCGTCGGCACTTCGCGCAAACCGCCAGGTCGACGTCCGCGACTGCGGACCGATGGCCGTTGGCCAGGCCGAGTCCGGGCGGCAGCAGGGCTGGCTCCTCCTGGATCCGCATCCCCGTCATCAGCGCCAGCTCCTACATCGAGCGGTTGTGGTGAGGCCGCCACCCCCGGAAAGCCAAGTCCAGGTCGCCGCCCGGCTGCAGGCCGCCGAACCCGACGTCCCGGAAGAACCGGTACTGGTCAAGCTCCATGTGCCGGACCCACGGGCCCCGCCTCACCCCGCTGCCCAGGGACTCTCCGCGTCCCGTCTCCCGCCAGGGCCGCCCGCTCACGTAACCGACCTGGGCCAGGTAGTCGTAGAGCCCGCCGATAGCGGCTGCATCCCGATCCCAGGTGGCCTCGCCACCCGCCTCCTCGGCATCCTCCCGCCGCCACCGCCGGAACTCCAGGACGTCGTTCTCGGTCGGCAGCCGCGAGTCCAGGTCCCGCACTGTAAGGAAGTTGAGCAGTATCAGGACGGTGTAGGCGTACGCCCGCATAGCCTTGGAGGGAGTTTGATCAATGTTCTGATTTCTCTGCCCGAGGGCGCCTCGGTCTGCGCCCGGGCCTGTCCGTGCATGCTCCGGGCCCGCCCGCCGCGAACGGTCCTGCTCCGGGCGAAGGGGCGCCGGATAGGCGGGCGTCAGGTTGCGGTGGGCCAGGTCCGGAGCAACGCGGCGATCTTCCCGGCGGTGCAGGCAGGGTCGAGGAGCAGGTCCTTGAGGGCGATGGCGTCTTCACGGGCGGGCTTGGCGGGAACGCCGGCCGCGTCGAGATACATGACGCCGGTGGCGGCGGCGACGGCCAGATTGGAGCGCTCCAGCCAGCGGCACCGGCCCAGACTGTGCACCAGGGCGGCGGCTTTGGCGTAGGGGCCATCGTAGACGGGCTGTTCGAACAGCTCCGCGCGGTGACGCGCTACCGCCGAAACGGGAACACCGTAATCATCGGGGGCCGGATCGTCGGCACCGGCGGCCTCGGTGACCTGCAGGATCCAGGGAACGTCGATATGCAGTTCCATCAGGCCGCGTGCGCTCCCCGAGCTGCCTGCTGGGCCTCTTCGGCCTCGTCGAAGACCCCTTGGTGCTCGGCCAGGAAGCGGGCGGCCGCGTCCACCGCACGGGCACGCAGGCCGCTGGCATCGTCCTGCACCAGCCGGGCGAGGTAGTCGCCCACACTCAGTCCGAGGTCCGCGGCGCGCTTCCTCGCGAGTTCCGCGACTTCCCCATCCACCCGCGCACCCAGCTGCTGTTTCTTCGCCATATCTCGATGGTAACAGTTGTTACCACACAATGGGGAGCCAGCCGCAGGACCGGTGGCCCCTGCCGTCAAGTCCTCCAGCCCCCGTCGCAGCACTGATCACTGGCGGGACCCTTGCCCTTTCCTCGGTAGGTGCAGCGGCGACTACCGCTGAGTCGAGATCAGCCGGCCGTCAAAACGGATCACCCGCCCGCTCCGCCCTACCTGATCGCGTGAACGGCCAAGTACGCGACAGAGAAAGGCTGGTCGATCCGGTCGAACAGTGCGTCAAACGTCGTGAAGCGATGCCGGATCGGCGGCGCTAATACGTCCAGGAAGAGCAGTGAGGGCGGGCTCAGCCCGCCCTCACGCCGACTTCGAAAGCCCCTTGGGCCCGGAGCTGTCTACTTCAGGCTTGGTTTCCGGGCCGGATCCTCAGTGCTTGGCCAGGGTGTGGTCGAGGAGGGGCAGTAGGCGGTCCCAGTGGCGCTGCAGCGCCACTGGGTTGAAGGCGTCGGTGTCGGACATGGTGAAGCCGTGAGTGGTGCCGGCGTAGATCTCGGAGGTGTAGCCGATGCCAGCAGCGTCCAGGGCCTGGTTGAGGTCGCCGAGGGCCTCGGGTGTCATGTCGCCTTCGGCGTGGCCGAAGTGGACCTGAGCGGTTAGCTTGGCGAGGCTGTCGGGCCCGTCGGCGCCCACGGGGCCATGGAAGGCGGCGACGGCGGCCACCTGGCCTGGGTGGGCCGCGCCGGTGCGCACCGCCAGGAGGCCTCCTATGCAGTAGCCGGTCACCGCGACCGGTCCGGCGACGACCTCGGGCTGCGCGGCGAGGAACCTGAGGTAGGCATCGGCGTCGCTCAGGACACGTTCGGCGGTGTGCGCCTCGATCAAGGGCATCAGCTGGGCGAAGATCGCGGGCCGGACCTCTTCTCCGATGTGCTCGGGAAGTTCGATCACCGGTGCCGGGCCGTGCCGGTAGAAGAGGTTGGGGACGAGCACGTAGTACCCGTGCCCGGCCAGTTCACGAGCCATCTCCTGCAGCACGGGCCGGATACCGAAGCCGTCGGCGTACATCAGCACCCCCGGGTGCCGTTCACCACCGTCAGGGAAGGCCGCGAAAGCGTCCGACTGGCCGTCCGCGGTGGGAATCTGCAGCGTCTTGGTGGGCATGAATTCTCCTGTCGTGGTTGATGTGTCGAACCTGTGGTCAACACGACGGAGGCGGAGCCCGCGCAGCAGCGCAAGATCCTCGATCGAACAGCGGGCCCTCACCGACCCGTACGGCGCTCAGAAGAGCACCGGGTCACCAATCCGTGTGTGGCGCAATGCCGTCCCGGTAGTCATCGCCTCGCAGCGTAGCCCACCGGACGAGAGTCGCCGCCAGCACCCGGGAGATCCCGGGCTCTGTTCGAGACACCGGCACACCCCGACAACCTTGATTCCACGGCCCATCCGTGCACTTGCTGGGCGGGCTCACTGTTGGTTCATACGGTCCGCTGCCCTCTCCCCGTTGCGCTGCGTTGTGCGGGAGCCGGGGCGGTTACGTTGACGAGGCAAGGGCCAGGTCTGGCTCGCCTACGAAGGAGTAGTGGACTGCTGGCTCGCCCGCCAGAACCCAGCCCTCGGCATCAGGTGTAGACCCGTCCCGCACAAGAGTTGTTGTGGTGCCCGACGGCAGCATCGGCATGGGTACCGCCGGGCGTTGTCCAGCGTGCCACGAGGCACTGACATTGCTACTCGGGCTCCGGTGGCCGTGACCCTGGCGCTGACTGACGCCCTGCTGTGTTGTCGGCGGTCTCAACGTATCCGCGCCCGCCCTCTGACCTAACGTGCGGTCCAAATCCAGCCCAGTGGGGTGAGGCTGAGAGTGCGGGCGACGGATTGGGAGGCGTGGTTGTCTGCGGTCGTGCTGTAGAAGAGCACGGTCTTGTTGCGGTACTCACGCTGGTACCAAGCGGCTACGACGGTCGATGCGAGACGCTTGCCGCGGAAGTCGGGGCGGGTCCAGATCCCTGCCTCCGCGGCGGTGGCGTTCGACGCGGGTGTGAAGCAGATCGACACCGGCTCCCGGTCGTGGACGGCCATGGCCCACTCCCCCATGCGCCCGTTGATCAGTTCGTTCCACTCGTCGAACTGCCAGTTGTCAGGCCGGATCAGGTGTTGAGCGGTGCGCTGACCGTCGACGCTGGAGGAGATGACGGGCAGCGGGGCTGGGCCTGGGACGGCGAGACGGTCCGGGAAGACGAAACACGGGCCGCCTTCCACAGACGCCGTCCGATCGTCGACGGATGCGACCAGACAGCGCAGTGCGTCGGGTAGCTGGCCGGGTCTGTACTCCTGCTCCATGCCGTCGATGGAGCTGGGGAGCGCGAGTCCGGGCGCGAGTGCCAGGACACGTGCGTGGGGGGACCATGCCCACACCGCGAGCAGGGATGGATCACTCAGGACTGCTTGAGGGGTGTCCGGGGCCGGTGCGAGGCCGTAGTTCGCGTCAATCTCCAGGGCTAGCAGGCGTCCTTCGTCCCAGGTCATGGCGAGAGGCTAGCTTCGCTGGAGGGCCTGGACCAAAGAGATTTAGCGCGCGGCCCTGGTGTGATCATGCGCGCTGTCGAGACGCTGATGATCAACCAAGGCCGTGAGAGCGAGTCAGCTGCACGACACCGCCCACGTGAGTCCCTGACTGAGCTGTCCCGGTTCCGGCCCGACTTCTATGGCTGCTTACCCGCTCGGGGTGACGCGCTGTTTGAGCTGACCGACGCGATGTTGTGCGGCGATGGGCGAGTGAAGACCCTGGTAGGGCTGTCTGGCCCCGGGACACAGGCGTGCGCACGGTGCTCTCCATGCGGGCCTGAATCAGGGCTGGAGGAGCACCGTCTGCGGCAGGTGACAACGTTCTTACCTGCGCCCCAACTACCGCGCTCAGTCACACCAGATGTGACTGAGCGCGATAGTTGGGGCCGAGCGTCGGTCAGCCCGGTGAGAGGTCGTAGGTGGCCCACACGTCCGCGCGGTGCCCTGGCTCGTAGACGGCCGGGAGCCCCGTTTGTCCTGGCCGAATGATGGCTGAGAGAGGCTTCAGCGTCGGCGACGTGCTGTCGCTCGCTTGCGCCTGCACGGCGGCCAGAGTCGAGCGGGGTGTCACATTGGATCACCTGTCGGTGCAATGGCCCTGGTGGGAAGTCGATGCCAACACCGATTTCGCGCACTGGAACGGGATCATCACCCTCGGTGTCGGCAGCAGGGACTTGGGTTCCGGCCTCAGGCATACCAACGTGGTCGAACACCAGAACTTCAGGGGAAGCGCGATGCCGGATGACGTATGCGGCGACACGGATTCTGGGTCGGGGCATCCCGGCAGTGTCAGTCATCGGCGCCTTTCATAGTAGCCAGGGGCGTATCGGCTCCAGGTTCCGCCGGCTTCGGTGACCAGCCGTGTGGCGTCCTACGGGCGTACTCTGATGACTGTCTTCCCGTTGCGTCGCGTGGTCGGGTTAAGGGCACCAACGGCGTCATCCAAGCTCGCGACGTCACCGATGTTTGTCCGCAGCCGTCCGTCCCGCACCCGCTGCACGATCTCAACCAGTCCGGCACGATCGGCCTCGACAACGAAGTCCACCGCCAGACCGTCAGCGGGTCGCGCCTCAACCGGGCCGACGATGGACACCAGCGTTCCTCCAGCCTTGATCAGGGCAGCGGACCGCTTCTGAACGTCGCCACCGATGACATCGAAGACCAGATGGACGCCGCCGATGTCCTTCAGCGCGTCACTCTCGAGGTCGACGAACTCATGCGCGCCGAAGTCGAGTGCCTTCTCGCGGTCGGCGGCGCGTCCGGTGCCGATGACGTAGGCGCCGGCCTCACGTGCGAGCTGGGTCACCATCGTCCCTACTGCCCCGGCCGCGCCATGGGCAAGGACGGTCTGGCCAGCCTGAAGGCGGCCGTGCTGGAACAGCCCCTGCCACGCGGTCAGACCGGAGATGGGCAGGGACGCGCCCACCGTGAAGTCGACGTCGCCGGGCAGCGGTGCGAGGTTGCGTGCTTCGATCGCCACGTACTCCGCCAGGGTGCCGTCACGGTGCCAGTCGGCGAGGCCGAACACCCGCTGACCGACCGACAGGCCCGTCGTGCCGTAGCCGAGGGCGGTGACCACTCCGGCCAGCTCGTGGCCGGGGATCGACGGCGTCTTGTCACGGCCGGCGCGATCGGTCCAGGTCGATGGCCACTCCATCTCGGTCGGGACGAAGCCCGATGCATGAATCTGAACGATGACGTCATTGATCGATGCGGGCGGGTCAGGCCGCTCCGTCAGCGTCATCCCCGCCGTTCCCGCGGCCTGGTCGGTTACCACGATGGCTTTCATTGAGATGGTCCTCTTCCTCGTATGTGTTGTGCGTTTTGGTTTCCGGGTGGGTGTCTAGACGAAGGTGAACAGCTGGTCAGCGTCGAGTCCAGCTCCGACACCCGCGTCCCCGGCGACACGGTCAGCAGGGAATCGAGAACCGCCCGCTGACCGGGGCTCAGCACTCCGTAGAGGCTGTCCCACAGCCGCTGGTCGCCGCCTCCCGCACCGACGCGATCACCACCGCTCTGTACGCAGGCTGTCGGCGGGGCCGTAGGGGGTACGTAGTCCACTAGCAGCTGCCTCTCGCCGCCCTGGCAGCGGCAGGCTTCCGGGGAAAGTCGGGTACCCAGGTGTTGCCGACGACAACGCCCTCGACGCCGGTTGGCCCGTTGCGGCGGGCGCCAGCGCGGCTCAGGCCACCGCGCACCGGTGGCCCGATCGCCGCAGTCGGTGGCCCGGTCGCCGCAATCTGGCCCCGTAGAGTTCCCCGTCGCTGTGTCCTGGCCGAGGCCGTGCCGACGCTGCCCCGCGGCAAGGTCTGGTACCGGCAAGTCCCACATACTCATCGCGCTGGGCATCGAGGCCGGGATGAAGGACTACCGCGTCCTGCACCCTCGCCACGAAGCTGGTCAACGAGCGGGTCGAGGCTGCAGACGAGAAGCAGCTGAACAAGACGATCGCTCGCTACGGACGCGTGGACCTGCTCTGCGTCGACGAACTCGGATACATGGAACTCGACCGCCACAGTGCCGAACTCCTCTTCCAGGTCCTGACGTCCTGACCGAACGCGAGGAGAAGAACAGCGACCACCCCGAGGCCCTTGGGCCCGCGCTTCGTCGAAGGCGGCGCCGGCCTCGAGCGCCACGATCGCGACGCTGTGCGCGAGCATGCCGTGCAGTTCCCTGGCGATGCACAGCCGTTCGAAAGTGATCGCCTGCTCCGTCACCTGCGGGCGCAGCGCCTGCCGGTCGCCCGGAGGACCGGAGGTTGGTGCCCGGCGCCCGGTGGCTGACAGCCGGGCGCCGGACGCCGGTCGGGCATAGTTCAGATCAGATCGTTCTTGTAGAAGATGCTGGAGCGGCGGTCGCCCTCTTCGCCAGTGGCGAAGCCGATGAAGAGGCGGGCCTCGCCGGCGTCGGTGCGGTAGATCGCCAGGCCCTCGGGCTCGCGCCACTTGAGGGTGGAGCCGGCCTTGGTGAGGACGGGGCCCTGCTCCACGGTGCCCGTGTTGATGTCGATGCTGGTGACGTAGGTGTTGCCGTCGCCAACGGGGGTGCCGTCGCCGGGATACGGGTCACCCGTCAGGAAGTACATGTACGAGCCGTAGAGGGTGTAGCCCTGAGCGGTGCCGGAGATCGTCGGCTGCTGGAAGTCGACCAACGGCGACCCGAAGCTTCCCGTCTGGAAGGCGGAGAGGGGATACACGGCGACGCGCTTGCCGGCGCTGGTGTTGTAGCGCACGATCATGCGCTGGTAGACGGGGTCGGCGGAGCAGGTGTACTCAGTGGCCCCGGAGATCGGCCGGTAGGCGGCCGAAGCAGCCGGCGAGGCCAGGGTGGTGTCGGCGGTGTAGCGGATGGGGGTGAGCGCGGTGCCGTACCCGTTGTCGTTCGCGGCGCACTCGATCCACAGATCGGTGCCGGAACCGCTCGGCACCGCGGCGAAGGCGACGCCGTGGCCGAAGCCGTTGAGGTGCATGTATGAGATGTAGTTCCCGTCGAAGTCCATCTTGTTGATGCACAGGTCACCGGCGGACTCGGCGCTTCCATCCCGCTTGGTCGCCACGAACAGGAACTTGTTCACCCAGTCGAAGGCGAAACTCTGCTGGACCCGCGGACCGTGCAAGTCCTTGGACCGGAACAGGTCGTACGACGGCTGCGTGAGATCGAATCGCTTGGTGGTGGCCACCGCCGCGGAGGCGGTCTGCGCACCGACGCCGAGACCGAGCGCGGCCAGCGAGGCGCCGGCGCCGGCGCCGGTGCGTATGAGGCCGCGGCGCGAGAGAGGAAAGCCAGGAGTGCGGCTCATGGGGGCTCCAGAGGCAGGGGTGGAAGACAGGGGCATGTGATGCTATCCGCCGCAGGGAGGTGACGTGCCGGGTCCCGGTGGGCAGTTGAGTGTCCGATGACCCTGTGGACCAGCGCGAAGTGGAGTGGTCCGTGGCCACCCCGGACACGGTTGGCGGTGAACCGCCACCACTCGCCGCGGAGACGAACCCGCTCAACCACGAAGCCGACGCACTCTGCCGAGTGTGCGCGTGAGCGGCGCCTTCAACAACGGCACGAGCCGAAGCCTCGCACAAGCCGCCTTACAGGGATCCGTCCCACGTATGCGTGGCATCCCTCTCCTCGCCCTCGTCGGGGCGGCTTCCCGGCCTGACGTCTCAGCGACACAGCCGGCGTTCGCCGCAAAACATGGTCGCCGCGTCATCCTGGAGGGTGAGGGAGTTGGGGGAGCGCTCAGAGCCCTGGCGTGGGTCACGCCGATCAGTGTGTCCTGGCGGCCGAGCTGATTCCAGGCGAGCGGCACCGGTGGAGCGGTTGAACTGGGAACGCGGCTGCGGGCCTGTGCAGAGGGCGAGCACCCCACCGTCAGCACAGAGGAGGCCGCGGCAATCCTCTCCCCGCAAGAACGCGCCGCTCATTGTTCGTTCATGTGGCCCGATGGCCGGGTGGCGGCCGTGCCGCATGACAGCGGCGAGGACGACACCGACACAGGCGCCCAGCGTCGACAGCAGTCAGGCGCCCGTGAATCCGCCCGCCCCGTAGCGAGCTGGCCGAACTGCGCGGAGACGAACTGAGCTGTGTGTGCTGTCCAGGACCGCCGGTCGGCCCCCAGGTACTAGGCGAAGGCCCGGAAGGCATCCGCGGTGCTCCACATCACGGCCAGCGCCCGTCGTTCACCAGACATTGGAATGGCCCATGAGACACGGTCCTGGCCTCGGGCCGCCTACTTGGTGGAGTCGTGCAGAGAGCTGACGACCTGTGTGCTGACGTGCTGATAGATCACGTTGCTGCGGAAGTTGACGACTTCTCGGCGCTGGCTGAAGCGGTCCATCAGGAATGCGTGCAGCTGGTCGACGTCCGGTACGGCCACGTGGACGAGGAAGTCGTCGCTGCCCGCGATGACGAACACGGACAGGACTTCGGGCAGGTCGCTCACGTACGCCTTGAATCCCTCGATGACGTCCCTGCTGAGCGGGCGCACCTGGATCGACAGCAGCGCCTGGACGGGGCGGTTGAGTGCGCGCAGGTCGACCGCCGCATGGAAACCCGTGATCACTCCACGCTGTCGCAGCGCGCGCGTGCGCTCCAGACAGGTTGACGCGGCGATCCCCAACGAGCGGGCCAGCTCCCGGTTGGTGATCCGCGCATCGCGCTGCAGATGTTCCAGGATCAGCGAATCAAGTTCGTCCATGACCACCATTCTCGTCCCTCAGCCGAATTGCCTTCGGCCGAGCCCCTGAACGCCTGTCCATCGCTCTACGTTCACCCACGTCAGACGAACCAACGAGTGGAGGCGTGTGATGGAGAGGCAGTCCGGCCTGGGGGTCGGGACCGGCACGGCCCTGTGTATCGGTGCGGTGCTCGGGCCGGGGGCACTGACGTTGACGTCCACGGCCGCGGCGGCCGCCGGACCGGGGTCGATTCTGGCGTGGCTCGGCCTCGTCATAGTGAGCCTGCCGATCGCCTGGGTGTTCGCGGCTCTGAGCGCCCAGCAGCCGGACGGTGGGGGGGTGGCAGCCTTCACTCGCAGAGCCTTCGGGCCGCGCCTCGCCGCGCCGGTGGGCTGGTGGTTCTACTGGGCCGTTCCCCTGGGCGTACCGGCCGCGGCACTCATCGGCGGGCAGTACGCGGCCGCCGCCGCGGGGTGGGGGCATTCCACAGCATCGGTGGTCGCCCTGCTGGTCCTGGCCACGGCCTACGGCAGCAACCTCGTCGGCCTGCGCCTGTCGGGCCGAATGCAAATGCTCCTGGTCGGACTCCTGGCAACCCTGCTGGCGATCACCATCACCGTCTCCGGCACTCATGTCCGGACAGCCCACTTCACCCCCTTCCTGCCCCACGGCTGGACCTCCGTCGGGATCGCGGCCGGCATCCTGTTCTTCGCCTTCGCGGGCTGGGAAGCCATCAGCCACCTCGCGGCGGAGTTCTCCACCCCGCGCCGAGATCTTCCCCGGGCGACCCTGCTCGCCTGGAGCATCGTCAGCGTCCTCTACCTGGGACTCGCCCTCGTCACCATCGGCGCGCTCGGCCCGCGGGCCGGAACCACCACCACACCTCTCACGCTCCTCCTGGATCAGAACTTCGCCGCCACCGCCCGCGCCGCAGCTGCAACCGCCGCACTCCTGCTCACCTTCGGTGCGGTCAACGCCTACCTCGCAGGAGCCGCCCGGCTCGGCGAGGCCCTGGGACAGCAAGGCGCCATGCCGCGAGGCATCACCACTCGAACCGCAGCAGCCACCGTCCCCCGGCGCAGCCTCACGGTCGTCACGCTCGCCTCGGCGGCAATCACCACGGCGGCGGCCCTCGGGCTCATCGGCCTGGCTGGTCTACTGCGCGCCACCTCTGCCTGCCTGGCGGCCGTCACCCTTGCCGGACTCGCCTCAGCGACCATCCTCTTGCGCGGCCGCACCCGCCTGCGGATCAGTGCCGCCGTCAGCTGCGGTGTGGTCGGTACGGTGCTCATCTTCTGCGGCCCGTTCCTGTTGGTGCCCGCGGTCCTGGCTGTCGCCGCCACCGGCTTCCGCATCGTCAACACCGCAGCCCGCACCGCACATCACACACGAACTGACAGCACCGCACCACGTCATGAAACCGCAGAAAGCCGCGAAGAAGGCATCACCGCGTGACGACCACCATGTCTGCCCTCTATCGCCTGCAGCGACAGACAGCCTCGGTCTCGCAAACACGCACCACGCTGGACCAGTCCCCTATATCCCGCATGGCCGCGGTGCTGCCGCCGGTTTAGGTTAAAACGCCCGGAAGTCATCGAAAGGGGGTTCAAACGAGGGGTCAGGCAAGCGGTACGCCTTGCACCGGGCCTCTTGTCCGCGCTGAGGTCCGACGCCGGCCGCCTCGCCGGGGAAGGCATCTGAGATCACCGTCCATCCCAGATTCCGCTCGTAGTACTGGACAGCCATGTGCACGGACGGCCACCAGTCATCGTCGACAACAATCAAGCCACCGGGGCGGACGATCTTGCGCAAGAAGTAGAGATCGACGAAAACTTCATGGAACCGGTGACTGCCGTCCACGAAAGCCGCGTCGGCGATGAAGCCTTCGGTCAGCAGCTGCGGGAGCGCGATCGACGAAGGAAGGAGCATGAGCGTGGCGATCGAGTCCAGCCCCGCGGAGCACAGTAGGTCCCAGCCGACGTTGGAGTACTCGCGTTCTTGAAACGGGTCGATGATGACGTGCTGGGGAAGCGGACGGTTGACGGTTACCAGCGCCTCTCCGATGGCGAGCGCTGAGCTGGCGTAGGCAAGACCGACCTCCACAACCTTCTCGACTCCCTCGGAGACCATCAGATCGCGTAGTTGATCGCAGTGCTGCTCGGGCACCGTGACGGTCTCGAAGTCTCCCTCGTGGTCTCGCGTCCGCGGCGGCCCCTCCTGCAACAGACGGCGGCGCACCTCACGGACCCGAGTCGCGCCTTCATCCGTATTCGCCATGACCGACCATTCCTCCTCGGCAAGACAGCACAACACGTCACTCTCACCCTAGGAGCGACGAGAAACCTGTGGGCAAGTTCGTCTCGGGGAACTGCGGCGGCGGCCAGGAGCCATGGCCGACGCGGAGATGCGAAGCTCACCCCACAACGACGGACGGATTTGGACGCGTTGGGCATGCACTGGTGAATACGTAGAGGAGGCTTCGGGCGGCCCGGCGAGGCAGGCTGCTGATGCGAAGGTGGTCCCCATCCGCGGCGCTCACATCGCTGGTTCACACAGGCGGAGTGGACTGATGTGCTGGGACGAGCAGACGACATGGCTGGGCCTGTTCCTTGACTCCGCTGTCTCCGTCTGGCTCCAGCCGATACAGCCGGGCCTGAGGCGTGCGGGTCACCGAGTCAGTCAGCCGACCGTCGGTGAAGAGAGCACCGACACCGTCCTCCACTGCCCAACCGGCCGGAAGTGCGTGGTTGGCCACGGCCGCCTGATAGGACGACCGACGCCCCAGCTCACTGTCGTAGTGGGGGCAGACCGAGCCGGACAGCAGTCCCAACCCATCACAGAGGTGGGTCAGAGGCCCGAAAGAGTCAGTATGCGAGCCCTCGGCCCAGCAGTTGGCGCCGGCGCTGATACCGCACACCAGGGTCCCGCGGTCAAAGGCATCGCTCAGTAGTCGGTCCACGCCGTGCGCACGCCAGACCGCCAGGAGGTTCGCGGTGTTGCCCCCACCCACATAGATCACGTCCTGAGAGAGTAGGAACGTTCGCAGGCCGTCGTCATCGAGGTCCCGCCGAAACAGCTGCAAGACACTGGGCTCGCAGGAACGTGAGTGGAACGCCGCAAGGAATCGCTCGACGTAGGCGGGAGCGTCGCCACTGGCTGTCGGCACGAAGCACACCTTGGGCCGGGGAACACGCACCTGATCGAGCACCCAGTCATCCAGCAGACCGTCGTCCTCGGTGGAGAAGCCGCCCCCCAGGAGAACCACACGCCGTTCCGGAACGACAGCCACGAGGGTGCCTCCTCAGTTCACGATGCAGACGCGGACGATGTCCCGAACAGTGCCAAACCATCGGCTGCGTCCGCAATCAAATAGACCGTCCGTCGACGCGAAGTCCTGTCCACCCAGAGCAGGACGGGGAACGACCGCGGACCGAGAACGACGGCAAGACGGCGAGCCCGCAGTCCGCTCCCGAGACCGGAAATGGCCCCCATGTGTCGGGGTACGGGCTGATCTGCAGAGCGAACTAGGGGCTCAAATCCAGAGGTGGGTACGACGCTTTCGGCCGGGTGGTCCAGTTGCTCTGCCCGATACCGGTGAGACCGACGCCGTCTCCACCCGCAGCTTGCGGGCTGCGACACCAACTGCGTGGTGCGGGTGAGCCCGTGCTCCATCGCAAGGTTGACGATGTCCATCCACGCTTGCAACTCGGCCCGGTTGTCGTGGTACTCGGTGACCAGCTTCTGTCGCTTTCGCGTGAACGCGGTACCGGCGCGGCGCCGTGTTCGCCACAGAGAATCCCTTCCGTTCACACCAGCGCATCGTGCCCTCGACGTAGGCGTCCTCCATGCCGAGGAACTACTTGATGACGGCCGCCACGTACGGAATGTCGCGGGGGCAGGACGCGCTCGATCGTGCACTCGGTCGACGCGTAGCAGTCTGGCTCACACAGCGTGGGCACCATGGCGTCGTCGGCCGGATCGGCATGGGTTTCCGGGCCGGGCGGGGTGCGTCAGTCGACCGGGTCGGCCGGATCCGGCGACGGATCGGGCGAGGGCGGGGGCGGGGGTGCGGACGGCTGCGCTGTTGGGGCCGGGATGGCTTGCTGCTGAACCGTCGGTGCCCTCACGGCTGGCGCCGGGATCGTCGGCGCCTGCTGCTCGGCCAGGATCAGGGCGCTGGATGGGACAGCGACGCGCAGTTCGCGCAGGCCCAGGAGGGCGGTGTGCAGATGCTCGGGGCCCTCATAGGCGTCGTAGGCCAGGATGAGCCGGGCGCGCGTCTCGAGATTCTGCCAGGCGTAGCGTCTGCGGAGGTTCGTCATGTGGCGGGCGTCCGCCCGCAGGAAGGTCGACCCGGCCGAGAACCCGGCGGCCAGGAGCGCAAGGATGGCCGCAGGCACCCGCGCCCCGGCGGAGGCCAGACCCGCCGCGCCCGACATACCGGCGAGGACCGCCGCAGGAAAACCCAGGCTGAGATAGGTCGCGTGCCACAGCTTGGCGCGGCGCTGCGCACGCCGTGCACCGATCTGGGCTTCGGTGATGAGCTTCTCGACTTCGGCACGCAGCGCGAGCAGCCCTGCGTCGTTGACGGCACCCTGCGCGGCTCCGGCGGAGATTCGGTCGGGCACTAATTCCCCTTACTAGCAAGGGAGTTGAGGATCTCAGTCCAGAGTTTAGGGGTTGCGCCCGGGTGGGCGACAGGGAACGTACTCGCGTCATCCGTAGGGGATCAGCCGCCGCCGAAGGCCTTGTGACGTCCGGTCGAGAAGTGCGGGCGGGGCAGCGAACCAAGGCAGCTGGTCAGCCGGCTACGAGGGTGGGCACAGCATCCGCACGTCCGTAGAGAGCACCTGGGCAAGGACTCCACGGAACAGGACGATGTCCTCAGCCGGCGCCTCAAAGCGGCCTCGATCTCGCTGTCGGTCAATCGCAGGTCTTCCAGCGCTTCGGGTGCGAGTGAGATTCGTCGTTCCGCAGGGGCGCCCAACTCCGGACAACACATCGACGGCCAACCGCAAGCTGGCGGGCTCGGCGACGGGCTCGGCGACGAGGATCGCGGTTGGCGTCGACATGATCCTCGTGGCCGCATACGGCTGAGCGTCGAGCGCTTCTTGATGCCGTTTGGTTACCGAACAAGGGCAGCACGCTCACCGACTGCCACAAGAATGTCGTCGTCGTCACACCAACCAGGTTCACCGGCACCAACGGGGAGAAAGCCATGCACCGTTCCATCGCGTCCGCCGCCGCAACCGTCGTGCTCGCCGCCGCCCTCGTGGCATGCGGGGGTTCGGACGGAGACAACGCCAAGGCCGAGCCCACGAAGGGCGCCGGCTCCAGCGGCACCGCGAAACCTGGCGGCGAGCAGACGTCGCAGGTGACGCCCACCAGCACACAGCAGGCCGGCGCCAAGCTCGGTGACACTCTCTCGCTGAAGGGCATGCCCGGCCTCAGCAGCGGGGGCACCGTCACGGCCGACGTCACGTTGGACCAGTACGAGGACCGCGCCAAGCCTGCGCTCGACGCCTTCCAGGCTGCCCCAGGGCACCGCTTGGTCGCAGCGAAGTTCACGATCCTCAGCACCGGCGACGCCGCCTACGGCGACACCGGGAACATGGGGGCGAAGCTCGTCGACTCGACCGGGACGGTGTATGCCGCCAAACCCGGCAGCCCCACCGTCGGCGATTCCTTCGGCCTCACCCTGAACGTTCCGCCGGGCGAGAAGGTCACCGGCTGGGTGATCTTCGACGTGCGGGAGAGCGCGAAGATCACGGCCGTGCAGTACGAGATGGACGCGGCCGGCCTCGGTCTCAACCTCGACGAACGCGCGGGCAAGTGGACCCTCGGGTAGGGGCCTTGACGGCGACGTGACCTGGATGTGAGCAGCGGCAGCGGCCTTGCGCCGTGGGAGCGTTGCCCGTTAGGCCTTCCGGCCGTATCGCGGCCGCGGTGTCCACGAAGCGACCGCCGCCGGGCCGCCGGGTTGCGGGATCGGACCTACGCCCGCTCGGTCATGGAGGGACTCCCCACGAAACTACTCACTCTCCGAACAATCTCATCGACCACCTCACGGTGATCCCGGCCTCGGCCATCGCGCCGGGGCGTCCGGTCCGCAACAACGGCTCGATCCGCGCCCACTGCCACTGCTCGTTACTGAGCTTTTCGATGGGTTGTCGGGTGGGTTGGTCTGGTTGGTGTGAGGCTGAGCGCGGCGCCCTGGAGGAGCAGGGCTGGTTGGCGGCGCGGTTGTCCTCGCTCTCAGTTCTCAGGCAGCGGGCCCGGGTGGTAGGTGGACGGTCATGATCAGGTGGCAGGTGGTGTCGCCGGCTCCGAGGTAGGTGTGCGGGACGTCGCCGTCGAAGGTGGCGGTCTGCCCCGCCTCGACCGGATGCTCAGCGCCGTCGACGACGAGGATCATGCGCCCCTCAGTGACACTGACGGTCTCAGCGACACCGGCCTGGTGGGGATGGCTCCGGTACTCCTCGCCCGGTTCCAGACGCCAGCGCCACACCTCGACCGGGGCGGGACCCGAGGTGGTCAGCATCAGCCTGGCCTCGCTGCCTTGCTCACCGGCCCACAGGGGTATCACGGCATCGGCCGACACCACGCGGACCCGACCCTCTGCAGGCCCGTGCAGCAGCGCTGAGACCGACAAGCCGAGGGCGTCGGCCAGTCTGACCAGCGTCGCGAAGTTCGGGTTGCCCTGAGCCTTCTCCAGCCCGACCAGTGCGCCCTTGCTGACCTTGGCCCGGCGGCCGAGTTCGTCCAGGGACAGGCCCGCGCGGGTGCGGGCCTGCCTGACGTTGTGCGCGAGCGTGCGCAGGGCTGTGTCTGCCTCGGCCACCTGGTCGCCTTCCCTTGATGACGGATCCGTGGAATGCGCCACCCGGTCGCTTGGCTGCGGTCATTCCGTTGTATGGTTCGGTCGTTCTACTGTGATCGTAAGGGATCGTCTCGTGATACCTCTGCTGCTGGCTCTGGGCAGCTCTCTCGCCTACGGCTGCGCCGACTTCCTCGGCGGTCTCGGCGCCCGCAAGGCACACGTGCTGCGCACCGTGCTGGTGGCGGCTCCCGCCAGCCTCGCTTTCGAGCTGCTCATATGGCCCGTGCTCGGCGCCTCGTTCAGTCCTGCGGCGCTCGGATGGGGCGCAGCGTCCGGCGCGGCCTCGGCCGCCGCGTTCGCCCTGCTCTACCGGACCCTGGCGATCGGGCCGATGAACGTGCTCTCTCCGGTCACGGCACTCGTGTCCGCCGCGCTGCCCGTCGCCCTGGGTCTGCTGCAGGGTGAGCACCTGGGTCTGGCCGGTCTGATCGGTCTGCCGCTCGCACTGGTCGCGGTGGTGCTGGTGAGCGCCGGGCACGGTGCGGGATCGTCGCGCCCCTCGCGCACGGCACTGCTGCTGGCCCTCGGTGCGGGCGCCGCCATCGCGCTCCAGCTCGTCTTCCTGCACCAGACACCGTCCGGCAGCGGGGTGGCACCGCTGATCGTGGGCAGAGCCGTCTCGTCGGCGGTCACCCTGGCGGCGGCCGGCCTTCTGCGCCGCAGGATCGGCCCCGAGAGGCCCGCCTACGCCGTATCCGCCGCCGCGGGCGTGCTGGACTCGCTCGCGAACCTTCTCTTCCTGCTCGCCGCGCGCAGCGGAGATCTCACCGTCGTCGCCGTGGTCACCGCCCTGTACCCGGCCGGCACCGTGCTGCTCGCGCGCGGCGTGCTCGCCGAGCGCATCCACAAGGGGCAGTTGGTGGGTCTGGGCGCCGCCGCGGTCGCGGTCAGCCTGCTCGCTCTCACCTGAACCCCCTTCCCGTAAGGAGACTCGCATGTTCATCCAGCCCTGGGACGCGGCACTGGACGAGGCCGAGTGGCAGACCTGGATCGCCGATGGGCACGACTTCGGGCTGCTCAGCGTCAACGGTCTGCTCGGCCACGCGCCCACGACCGTGCCGACACACTTCGTCGCGGACGGCAGCCGGCTGCTGATCCACCTGGCCCGGCCGAACCCGGTGTGGGCCTCGCTCGAGTACGACCCGAACGTCACCTTCACCGTGATCGGCGACTACGCCTTCGTCCCGGGCCCCTGGCGCGCGAGCCCCGGCGCCGAGCCCACCCACGGCGTCCCCACCAGCTATTACGCAGCCGTCCAGTTCACCTGCCAGGCCCACATCGTCGACGAGCCCGAAGCCAAGGCCGCACTGCTGCACCGGCAGATGGCCCACTTCCAGCCCGACGGGGACCACGCCCCCGTTCTGCCCGACCAGCCGCCGTACGGGCGCATGCTGCCCGGAATTCGCGGCCTGGTGCTGGACGTGAGCGAAGTCAGGGCCAAGTTCAAATACGACGATCACAAGCCCGTCGAGCACCGCACCGGTGTCGCCGACCGCCTCACCGCCCGCGGCCAGGCCCTCGACGATCTCACCGCACGCCAGCAGCGACGCCGCCTGGACCGCATCGGCCCCTGGAACCCCTGACCGCCCCTCCCACACCTTCCGTGCACCGAACGGAGCCCAGCTCATGACGACCTTCCGCTACCTCAGCCCGCAGGAGCCCAGCGCCGCGATCTGAACCGCCCCGCCGGGCTCTCTGCTCGCCGGCCTGAGCGCCTTTGCCCTCACCGCCGTCCCCGGCAACGGACGCGTCGACACGAAGGCGTGGGCCCCGCCGGCGGTGTCCACGAGACCGAGTTCTGACTCAACTCGCGTGACGCAGCCGCTCTGAGTAACGAGGTAGCGTCCGGGCGGCATCTGAAGTCGCCCGAGACTCAGCCGTGCCCCATGCAGTTGGGCCGAGGTTCGGGGCCGTTGAAGAGGTCGTGTTCCGGCTGAAGGAGCTGTTGTTCCCATCGATCGCGGACGTCGAAGTGCTGTCGGTAGACGTGAAGATCGCCATGATTCGTGCCGACGCCTATGGCACCGCGGACGGTGCCGCGTGCCCGGGGACTGAGCGGCAGCTGGAGACCGTGCTCGGCCGCTGATCAGGTACACCAGCGCCCGGTGTCGCCTCAGCTGACTCGTGGCACTCTTGCCGGTCCTCCCGGCCTCCTGGTGTCGAGGCCGGCCGAAGCGGTTTGTTACTCCGTGGAGGGATCGGGAACTCGCACTGTGCATCCCGTGTCGTGGCGGAGGTGAGGGCAGCGACACGACAACCCGGTGAAGTGCCGGCAGCCGTTATAGCCCCGCTCGCCGATTGAGGGTCTGGAGCAGCGCATCGGCTCTCTGGATGCTGGCGAGCACGTCGATCGCAGGGCGATGGTGCAGACCTTGGAGGCCCGGGCTCGGTGTCCCATTGTCGGCTGCCTCACGCCACGAGGGACACCCAGGCTGACGGGCTCTGGCCTGTTGGGGAGGACAGCCGAGAGGAGCAATCACATGACAAGCCCTGGTGCCGTTCCTGGCCGGACCCTCGGACTGAAATCAAGCGGCGGGATACTCCCCGGTGAAACCCCTCCCGCTGAGGGGGATACCACCTCTGGCATCTCCTATCCGGAGGCTGAGCTGCGCAAGGGGTGGGGACCGTTGCCTCTCGCGCTGATCATGCTGGTGGTGGCGCTGATCGCAGTCGGGCTGATCGCGATGGCGGTGGCCTTGTGGGTTTAGAGGCCCAGGCAGCAGATACGTGCTGGTTGATGCTTTGAGCGCCCCGGAGGCAGGGACGGCACGAGCCCGGTTGATCACTGAGTCCCCTACGCTCGGTGATCACTGGAGGACTCGTGCCGTCCCTGCTGTCCTGCCTGCGCGAACCGCTCTGGGACCAGTTCCCGGCGCTGCTGCGGGAGCGCGTCGAACGCCGATCCGCTCGGCTGCCACAACACGCACATCAGACCCGGTCCACGGCGTCGCGGTCGCCCGCTCCGCCTTCCCAGGCACGGGCCCCGCCGTGCGGCTGCCGTCGGCGGTACGCCGCCCGAACCTATGGCGGATTGCTGGTGACCAGGTCGAACGAGCCGGGTGCGAGGCCTGTGCGTCGGCGTGCTGGGCCCGGCACTTCGAGGTCGCGGGCGCGTCACTCGCCGTCTGACGACGAGTGACGCGCGTGCGGATGGCGCATGCGCACCCAGATGTCGCGCGCCTGGCGTCCGGCGGCGGTGCGGCTGCGGGCCACATCAGAGACACAGGCCCCGCCACCCACCTACTCTTGAGCGATCACCCACTGCTATCTACGCAGCTCAAAGCCCCCGCCGAACGACGGTGCGGCCGAACGGCCCTTCTCCACAACCTCCCGGCCGAGGGTTCGTTGAGCTCTCCGAACGTCCAGCCCGTGATCGGAAGGTGTCGTCATGACCAGTGCTATCTCAGTGGAAGACCGCTGCATCGACGCCTTCAACGAGCTCAGAACCAACCGGCACATCACCACGGTCCTGTGCCGGCTCAACGACAGCCTGGACACCCTCATCCTCGACTTCGAGGGGAACCTGACCCACGACGAGCTCCTCCAAGTCCTGCCGTCCGATCCACGCCTCGTGGCCTATGAACTCTGTTTCGCTGACCGGGACGGCAGCCGTCGAGAGGCCATTGTCCTGATCTCCTGGTCGCCCCAAGATGTCAGCCCCGAGCAGGGAGCAGCGCACGCCGCGGTGTACGTCGCCCTCAGAGATCAGCTGGACGGCATCGACCTCTCCGTCGAAGCCGTGAGTCGGTCCGACCTGGAGTACAACCGGCTCGTCAGCGCCGTCCGGCCGTAGCACGACTCTCACGAGCTTCCCTGGCCGGGGCAGCCTGCTCGGCGCACACCTTCGCCGCCATCACCGTCTCGCCCGGGGTGAACGCCCACTACGGCCACCGGCGCGAACGCCTGCGTCAGCCCCCGTCCGGCTGCGCACTGCCGTTCGGCCGCGCCGAACGCACCCAGCGCAGATTCTGGCCCCGCACGGAGTGCTGCTGTGCAACAACCAGCTCGGCGAGCACGGACCGCTCTGCCCTTCTGCCCCAGGAAGTCGCCGACGCCCTGTCAGGACACTGGCAGTCAGGCAGTTGGGGCAGCTGGGCCGTCCTGCGACGTAGTTGGCACCTTCGCAGAGGGCTCTGTCTGTGCAAACGGTCAATCACCCGCTGCACAGTCGAAGAGTCGGAGCCGTCGGCACTCTGCTCGCTGACTGACTGGCTAACTGGCTAACTGGCTGACCTGCGACGAAACTGTGCACGGTTGTCGTGTCGCCGAGCTCGGATGGCCGAAGGCAGATGGCTATCGCTGATCAGCCAGCCACACCGGGCACCAGCGCGCCTCGCTGCGCGAGAAGAAGGCTGCCCGGTGCCCGACTGGACGTGAGTGGAGGGCGTCAGGCCGCCCGGGCAGGCGCTTGGCCGTCCCCGTCCCGGCTTGCGACGACTGTTGTGCAGCCACACCCTGACCATGACGCCCTTGTGTTCGCACTGCTCCGGCCCAGTCAATTGATTCCGAAGGCGTTGTTCGAAACTGCCCCTTGGGGAACACATAGCTGCGCGACTCGACGACGGCAGGCGGTGACACACAGGTGGACGACGGTTCGCGTCGTTCGCAGCGGCAGCAGCCGGCCCAATCCGGCACGCGTCCCCGCTCCGGTCGCGGTGGGCGACGGCGGCGATATGTCGTGCCGGGGAGCCGACCCGCACGCGGGGTGCGGACGGGTGCACGGGCACGTACGACTGGGACTGCGGTGCGGCGCGCCGGGGACCTCGACGGCGCGGCCGTGAACCGCGGGCTGCGTGTGGCGGCGGCATACGCATGGCGGCTGCTGCTGCTCGGGGTGGCCGTGTACGCGGTTTTCACGATCCTGGGGCGATTGCAGCTGGTCGGTGTGGCGCTGTTCCTCGCACTGGTCGTGACCTCGGTGCTGCGTCCGCTGGCTGATCTGCTGGCGCGACGTCTGCCGAGGGCCGCGGCAGTTGCGCTGAGCGTGGTGGGGAGCATGATCGTCGTGCTGGGGCTGCTGGTGCTGGTCGGCGGCCTGATCGCGGGAGAATCGGCACAGCTGGGGCAGGAATTCTCCGGGGGCATCGGGCGGATCCAACGGTGGCTCGAGGGCTCCCCCTTCCACGTGAGCCACGCAGTGCTCTCAGATCTTCAGGGCAAGGTGTCCACTTTCATCTCACAACACCGTTCGGAACTCATCAGCAGCGTGCTCAGCGGCGCCGGGCGGCTGGTGGAAGCCGTCACCGCAGCGGCTCTTGCCCTGTTCTGTTCCTTCTTCTTCATGCATTCCGGGGACACGTACTGGTACTGGTTCCAGGATCTCTTGCCGGAGGGCGCACGGGACACCTGGGGCCGTGCGGGGCGAGCGGCGTGGCGCACCTTCGCCGGATACACGCGAGGCATCATCATCGTGGCGGCCACCAACGCCGTGTTGGTCGGGATCGCCCTGTTCACATTGCGCGTGCCACTGGCCCTCCCGCTGATGCTGCTGGAGTTCTTCGCCGCCTTCGTCCCTCTGATCGGCTCACCCATCGCGCTGGCGGTGGCCACGGTCGTCGCTCTGGCCTCGCGGGGCCCGGTCACCGCGATCGTGGTGCTCGCCCTGATCGTGATCGTCGGCCAGATCGAAGGCCACGTACTACATCCGCTGGTACTGGGCTGGGCGGTGCGGCTGCACCCCGTGGTGGTGGCTCTCACCGTCATCACCGGCAGCGTCCTGGCCGGAGTGGTCGGCGCGGTCGTGTCCGTTCCCATGGTGTCGGTCGCCTGGTCCGTGCTCCGCGAGCTCCGCATCCCGCGGACCCGGCCCGAGCCGGACCACCCTGGGCGCTCGCCGGGCTGACACGCTGAGGCCCCAAGGGCCCAGGGTCTGCCGGGCGCCAGTCGAAACACTCGCCCGCGACCCCGACGGAAGTGGCAGGTCAGCGGGTTGCGCTGAGTCGGACGTCGACCCGCATGGCCCGGCACCACAAAAGTTGAGCCAGGGCCCGAGAAGGAACAGCAGATGTTCACCACTTCGGGAGGCGGTCCCTGGGGCCGCAGCGTTCGCATTGTTCACGAGCTGCGGCAGGACTGGTTGCCGGTGTTCAGTGACAGTACGCGGCTGTCGCGATCTCGATGAAGGATCGGATCAAAGGGTTGGTGTCACCCTCGTTCCACACCGCCACCACTCGGCTCGGCGGCATGTCGATCAGCGGTACCACGGCCAGCTGCGCCGGCAGGTCGTGTCCGAGCGGGGCCAGGCCGACCGTGCCGTTCCACAGCACGGCCTGCAGGCATTCCTGGACGGCGCGTACCACTGGGCCCTCGCGCGGCCTGCCACCGTTCCAGTACGACTGCCAGATGGGGTCGGTGCCCTGCGGGAACTGGAACCACCGGCGGTCGCTCAGTTCGGCCAGCCGCAGCCCGTCGCGGCGGGCCAGCGGATCGTCGGCGCGCAGGACCACGCCGACCGGATCGGTCCGCAGCACACGCACGGTCAGGGCAGTCTCGTCGAACGGCGCCCGAGTCAGCGCGACGTCGACCGTTCCGGCGCGCAGCCCGCAGGTTGGGTCGGTCAGATCGGTGTCGCGGATGCGGATGTCGATGTCGGGGCGGCTTCGGCGGTAGGCGGCGGCCATCCTGGCCACTCCCGGGTCGGTGCCGTCGCCCAGGATGCCGATGGTGATGGTCGCGGCACCGGCTGCCGCGCTCACGCGTACCCGGACGCGGTCGGCATGGTCGAGGAGGGCCCGCGCCTCGTCGAGCAGCACCGAGCCCACCGGAGTGAGCGTGACCCCCGTGGGCGAGCGGACGAACAGCGGGGATCCGACATCGGCCTCCAGCTGCTTGATCGCCCGGCTCAGCGGCGGCTGACTCATGTGCAGTCGGGTGGCGGCCCGGCCGAAGTGGAGTTCCTCGGCGACCGCCACGAAGTAGCGCAAGGTCCGTAGCTCCACGCTGCAACGATACCCACGAGGTATCGGCGTCGCGGGATGGGTCTTGGACACCGGCAGGTGCCGGGCGGTCCACTTGTGAGCATGAGCGAAGAAGCGAAGAGCAGCGAGCCGCAGACCCGCCCCGCTGTGTCGGTGGTGGGTCCCGGCGACGGCGAGACCATCGTTCTGGGCACCACGCGGATGCGCGTTCTGGAGGACGGCAGCCACACCGGGCACCGCCTCGCGATCGCCGAGTCCGTCCTCGCCCCGCACACCCAGGGACCGCCGCAGCACCGCCACGCCCGACACGACGAGGGCTTCTACATCCTCTCCGGCACCGTGCGATTCACCGTCGGGGACGAGGACCACGACGCCACCGCAGGCACGCTCGTGATGGTTCCGCCCGGAACCCCGCACACCTTCGCCAACCTGACCGACCAACCCGCCGTCATGCTCAGCACATTCACCCCCGACCTGTACGTGCAGTACTTCCGAGAACTCCAGGAGGTTCTGGCCGGCGGCCGGCAGCTGACGCACCAGGCCAACATCGATGCGATGAGCCGCTACGCGACCGAGCCCGCCACCGACCTCTCCTGAAGCCCACGGCACAGCACGTGCCCGGCCACTCCCCTTTGGACCGGCAGGACGGTGACGCTGCCGCCTTTCAGCGTCGTCGGCGGCCCGCGCATCCGGATCCCCTCGGACAACAGGCCGGGCCTTCACGAGGTCTCTTCTGGCAAGCGACGCAATCGACGGGCCCCACGGACCGGTGGCCCATGAATGGGAACCATGAACATCGCCTACTGGATCGTCGCGGGACTGCTCGCGCTCTTCTACTTCTACGCAGGCACGCTGAAGGTGATCCGCAGCCGCGATCAACTCCGGCCGATGATGGCCTGGGTCGACCGCATACCCCTGCCTGCCCTCAGGGCGCTGGGGGCGGTCGAAATACTCGGCGCGACCGGCCTGATCCTGCCGGAGATGACCGGCATCGCTCCCTCGCTGGCGCCGGCCGCGGCCATCGGCTTCATACTCCTGCAGACCGGCGCGATCGCCGTTCACCTGAGGGGCGAAGACCGCCGGATCGCGCTCAACGCCGGACTCACCATCACCGCGGCCGTGGCCCTCTGGCTGGCCACCCAGCTGTGATCGAGCACAGTCCTCGACCGGTGGATGCGACTACAGGGCCGACCGCCCCACGGCCGCTGCCATTTCTCACGAACATCGAGCATGCCGCCGTCCACGCGCTGCTCGGCGAGGTGTACATCTGCTGCGTGAGCGGTCCGCCCGCTGTCCCCGGCGTGAACACCGGGGACAGCGGGCGGGGTTGAACGCCTACTCGTAGTCGTGCCGGGTGGCGAGTTGTCCCGCCTCCCACATCTCGTGGACCCGCTTCAGGCATTCCTTGTCGGTTTTCACTTCGTCCGCGAGGCGGAGGCCGATGATGTTGTTCGCCTCGTCCGCCTTGTTGTCCGCATCGGACCCGGGGAGGGCCTCCTCGTGCGCTTCGGCCATCTGCTTGGCGAAGTCTTCCCCGAGCCTCTTCTTGAGCAGGCACTGCCAGTACACATGACGGATGGAGTTCTGCATCTCCGCGTCCGTCATCTGTCCGGTTTCCTTGTACACGTCTTTGTGCACTCCGAGCCATCGGACGACGTTGGCCGGGTAGCTGAGGGCCACCCGGGCCTCCGCCCCGGAAATGTTCTTGTCGATCAGATACCAGTACTTTTTCAGCGCCGAGGGGCCTTCCCTCACGAGATCCTTCGCGACCTTGTCGAGGATGCCCGCGGCGTCGGAGAGGTTTTCCGCGACACCGGCCTTGCTGGTGCCCATGTGCGCGAGTACGGAGAGGCCTGCTCCGGCGGCAGCGACGGCCAGCCGGCAGGAGAGGGCGAGTTCGGGGGGCAAGCACCCAGACAGCCGCGGTGCCCACGAACGCCGCGACGCTGAACCAGCTGATGTCCCGAGGTTCGAGGCCCTGCCCTTCGTGGAGTTTCCGACGGGTCTCCACCATGGTGTCGAAGACGTCCGCGCCCGGCAGAGTGTTGCATTCGCAGCGGAACTCGGCGTCCCTGGTCACGCTCATCGACATGGTCCAGTCGCCGGGCTGCGGGTTCTCGACGATCAGGCACTGGATCGAGTCGCCGGACATCTTGACGAGTTTGCCGTCCTCGTCGACGTCCTCGTCATAGGTGTTCCCGTCGGGATCCGTGACGGTCATGACGACACCCTCGGGGAAATCAACCGAGTCGTCGTCCTTCGTGACCACCGAGTGAAGGAAGGGCGCGTCCTCGCCGATGGTCATCGTGTTCGTCAGGTTGAACCGTTCTACGTTGTCCAGACCGTCCAAGGACGGAAGGATGTCGACCTGGCAGTACATGCAGTCGTTGTCGCCCTTGGCCTGCACCGTGAACGCGGGGATGGGGCTCAGCTCGTTGCTGACGTCGAAAATGCCCCAGAGTCCGCCGACTCCCTTGTCCTCGATTTCCGTCGGCTCGTCGAAGTACTGGCCTGCGATGAGCGCAGGGGTCTGCTTTGCTGCCTCTTGCCAGTCGTCGCTGAGGGAAAGCCCCCAAAGGCGCGAGGCATACCGCGTGTGCCCGTCGGGCGCCCCGTCCTTCTCTTCCACGTGACCCCAGAACCAGTCCGGGACATCGTCATTGTCGAGGACGTCGAACTCGCCCCAGAGCCCGAGAGCGCCCTTGTCCACGATGCGAGTCGGCCGGTTGAAGTACTGCCTCTTGACCACGGCCGGGCAGTTCTGGGCGACGCTCTTCCAGTCCGCGTCGTCGGGAATGTTCCACAGCCGCGCCGAGAACTGCCGCATGCCGTTGTCTTTGGTGCCGTCGTCCTGGAACTGCAGAGGGCCGGCCGCGTGTCCCAGAAAGCCCGTGGAGTCCCAGATTCAGCCCCACCCGTCGGCTGTGAAAACGTCTCGGCTGGCGCGCCGACTTGAATGGTCCGAGTGGACGCGTCCGAAATCTGCGGGTCGCTTCCAGGACTCGGGGACGTTGATGTGGTCGGGGCGTTTCGATGAGTTGATCGGCTCGTTGCGGGTGAGGTTCGCACCGGTGCTTCCGCATCTGAATGAGCGTCAGCGCCGGTTGTTGTACGGCGCGGAGGCCCGGCAGTTCGGGCATGGCGGGATCGCGGCTGTCACAGCGGCGGCCTGAGGCTCGAAGGGCTGTGTCGAGCCGGGACTGGACGGCCTGGAGGAGGATGCCGAGCCGGACAGCCGGGTACTCCTCCGAGCGCAGGCCGTCCGGCCGCGGTGGAGAAAGCCCTTGGGTTACGGGCCGCGTTGCTGGACCTGGTCGAGGACCACCCAGGGTGATCCGGTAGGTCCAAGTACCTGGACCACGAAGTCGCAGCGCAATCTCGCCGAATCCGACGCGCTCGCCGCACAGGGCACGCGACGGCGCGGGGCGGGACACGATCGCCGCGCTACTGAAGGAGATCCGTACCGCGCGGCGGTCGGCGTCACCGGTCTCGCCCCCGGAATCCTGCGCGGGCGCGCTGCCGGAACCGGCCTACCGATGATGCACGTCCGGCCTCGATCGCCTTCGGCTGGCTAAATCCCCGGGTCGTGATCGCCGAGCAGGCCGACATGAACGTCTGGACGAGTCCAAGCCGTCGGAGCCCAGCGGCACCCTCAACCAGGTCCCTTGTCGCGAAGTCGGCTGGGTCTACCGGGCCCTTGGACGCCACTGAACCGGAGTCGCAGTCTCGCCATCGCCCGGCCGACGACGTCGGCGGTCGCGGCCGGGCAGCCGCCTGGGCCGCCGAACATTGCCCAGCACCTCCCATTTGTGGATGTCGTCCGTGCTGACGGTGCAGCAGAAGCCGGGAATGTCACGGTACTCGGAGGCCGGCCGACACCTGGTACGTATGCGAGGGCTGTTCCGCGCCGCAGCCGCCGCAAAGGCGTCTTCGATGCCGCCGGAGCTCGAGTGCAGAGTGAGCCCGGAGGACCTGACCTCTGGCCGTCCGGCCGTCCGACGATCGAGGCCGCCGGGCTCGCCCGCCTGAGCGAACCCGGTCGGTAGGGCGCCGCCTTTCTCGCCGGTTTTGCGGTTACGGAACTCAGATCTGGTTCAGGCCACCGTCGACGTACAGGCTCGAACCGGTGATGAAGCTGCTCTGCTCGGAGGCGAGGAAGGCCACGGCGGCGGCGATCTCCTCCGGGCGCCCGAGCCGGCCCAGCGGCACCTGCGTCGCCAGTTGCTGCCTGAGGCCGGCTGCCTGTTCAGGATCGGGGGCGAGTCCCGACAGACCAGGGGTGTCGGTCGGGCCCGGCGTGATGGTGTTGACCCGGATGCCGCGTCCCTTGAGTTCGTTGGCCCAGGTCCGGGCGAACGATCGCGTGGCGGCCTTGGTCGCTGCGTACACGCCGAACGCCTCCGCGCCGACATCCACGTTGGTGGAGCCGTTCAAAATCACCGAGGCGCCGTCGTTGAGCAGGGGCAGCGCCTTTTGAACGGTGAACAGCGTGCCTCGGGCGTTGATACCGAAGAGTGTGTCGAAGTGTTCCTCCGTGACCTGCTCAAGCGTCACGAACTCGGCGACGGAGGCGTTCGCGAACAGTACGTCCAGGCCCCTTCTCCGACTGCGGATCGTCGCGTAGAGGCGGTCCAGATCGGCCAGGTCCGAGATGTCACCGATCACCGCGGTGGCCGCTGGACCGATCAGTTCGACGGCCGCTTCGAGTTCGGTCTTGCGCCGGCCGGTGATGAATACGTGGGCGCCCTCGGCCGCCAGCCGTACCGCACTGGCCAGGCAGATTCCGCTGCCGCCGCCGGTGACCAGAGCGGTCTTGCCCTCAAGCAATCCCATGTGGACAACCTCCTTCGACTTCCGCATCAATCGATGCATAAGTCGAACGTAGCACTTCCGCATCGATCGATGCGGAAGAGATAGGATGCGGGGGTGGGAACGAAACAGAGCGGCCCGATCGGCCGACCGCGAGCATTCGACGCCGACGAAGCTCTTGAGCGCGCCATGCTGGTCTTCTGGGAGCACGGCTACGAGGGGGCCAGCCTGGCCAGCCTGACCGGCGCGATGGGCATCTCCACCACCAGCATGTACGCAGCCTTCGGCAACAAGGAGGAGCTGTTCCGCAAGGCCCTGGAGCGTTACACGGAAGGCCCGAGCGCATACCTGGCCCGGGCCCTGGAGGAGCCGACCGCCCTCACCGTCGCCACCGCGATCCTGGCCGGCACCGTCCGAACCACCACCCGCCCGACCCACCCCCACGGGTGCCTGGGTGTCCAAGGTGCCCTGGCCACCAGCGACCCCGGGCGCGGAGTCCGGGACCTTCTCGCCGCCTGGCGCAACAACGGCTGCTCCCGCCTCCGAGAGCGATTCCAGCAAGCCGTCGACGAAGGCGACCTGCCTCCCAAGACCGATCCGAGGCTGCTGGCCCGCTACGTCACCACCTTGGCATTCGGCCTTGCCGTGCAAGCCGCGAGCGGTGTCACCGGCGATGAACTCCAGGAGATGGTCGACGCCGCCCTACGCAACTGGCCGCTCACCTGAGAACCACCCGGCATCCGGAGGCACCACAGTGTCCGACCGCGAATGCCGGGATTGTGTGAGACCGCGTACGCCTTGCCGCCTGTTCGACGTGAGTGACGCTCCGCCAAGTGTGCGGTTGACACCACCGCGGTGGACTGTGGCCGGTCAAAGAGGGGCAGTGAGGGCGGTCGGCCCGCAGGGTTCGACAAGACGATCTACCGGCGCAGGAACGAAGTCGAGCGGACGATCAACGCGTTGAAGAACTCGGGGCCGTGGCCGCGAGGTTCGACAAGTACGGCTACATCTTCCGCGACACCGTCACCGTTGCCGCGATCCGACTCTGGCTCCGCCCGTGATCACTCCCGGGTCTAGTCGCCGGTTGTGCCGTCGAGCATCTCGCGCAGGATGTCCAGGTGGCCGTTGTGGCGGGCTGTCTCCTCGGTGAGGTGGAGGAGGATCCAGCGCAGGTCGACGTGGAGGCCGTTGCGGATGGTTCGCTGGGCCTGCTTGTCCAGCTCGTTCCCGGCGACCAGTTTGCGGTAGCGGGTGCCCTGTTCGGCGTATTCGTCGAGCAACTGCGTGAGCGGGAAGTCGACGGCGATACGCATCTCGCGGTCGGGGTCCTCATCGGTCCAGGGGCCCCGGTCTTCCTCGCCGAGGAAGACCACCTGGAACCAGTAGTACTCGACCCAGCGGAGGTGGTTGATCACTCCGCTCATGGTCATCAGTGGTGAGCCCGGCAGGAGCGCCTTGCGTGCGTTCTGCGCAGAGACGCCATCGCATTTGGCGCGTGCGGTGTCACGTGCGTAGTCGAGAAACGTGGTGAGCTGGGTGCGTTCGTCCCACGCAGGTGGTGTGTCATCGATTCTGGTCATCGCGCGAAGCGTCCCTGATCACCGCGACCGTGTCGAGGTATTTATCGCCGACCCGAGCTGCGCCACCCAGTTCCTTGCCAGACGGACCGATGCAGCGATTCGGAGCAGGTGGACCGCCCGGCATGATCCGCCGGCCGGGCTCTGAGCCGAAGTGATATGCGCCGCAAGGCCAGTTGGCGTCTCCGCCCGGCCATTGAGGATTGCAAGGCCGTCTCTTTCAGTCGGTTGATGCCGCACTCGACCGCATGCCGAGCCTTGTAGTTCTCGACGTCGAATCTGGGCGGCCGGCCGCCGCGAGAGCCCAGTTTCTTGCTGTTACGTGCTTGGTCGGCCTTGTCCGGGATGGTGCAACGGATGCCGCGTGAGCGCAGGCGGCGCATCTCGGCGAGGACGTCGGGGAAGCATCCGCCGCCGGTGCGGGCGATACCAGCCGTGTGTCCTCGGCGACATGTCGGGCCGACTGCAGTGCTCAGATACATCCCCTCTACGCTCGGTGATCGACGCGGCAACAGCTGCGAAGGGCATCGACGGGGGAGAACGAGAGGCGCGCGGGCTGGCGCCGGCTGTGTCAGACGATGGCCGTGGGCGGGATCGGGTTGAGCCTGTACGCAGGCTTGTTGACCGTCGACGACGTCCGCGACCGGGCTTCCGGCGAGCGCGACATCGCCGCGGCCTGCGATCACCTGGTGTCGGGAGCGCAGGTGATGGATCTGCAGGGCGGCATGGTCCGAGCCAAGTCCGTCGAATACGACGAGTACCGGCTTGATGTACGGCATCTGCCCAGCTCCTGCACCATCTACAAGGTGGGTGGCTCACCCAAGACCACTGACCTGTTCCGACTGATCGTCGAGAGTAGCGGCGGCTCCGAGCCGGTGAGCTTGGTCGGCGACATGGGCTCCCCGTTCAGCACGTTCGACGGCTACGACCAGAAGGATGACGTCACAGAGGTCGCCGACCGCGCGCCTGAAGCGTGGCCGTTGGGCGACGGCACGCTGGGCTCATACACGAACTTCCGCACCATGATCCGTGCCGAGTGCGGGCCCGGCAGCGGCAAAGCGGCACCGAGGCTGCTGAACGTCACCGCCGTGGAACGGTACCCGGGGGTCTCCGCCGAGGACCGCCGGCGCCTGGCCCTCATAGCGCGCTCGGCCGCGCAGCAGCTCACCCGACGGTTCGACTGCCGGTTCCAACTCCCTTCCCTGCCCGACCGGATGCCCGCAGTCCCCTCGAAGCTGCGCAAGGTCGCCTCGGTCACCGGCTCCTGCCGCTGGGCCAGCGATCTGGTCAAGGAACAGGGGCAGGGCCGACTGCCCGACCGCGCTCTGACGATCCCCGCCCGTCGTGCGAACCCCGTCGAAGGTTGCCTGCTGGCGGTCAGCCCCCGCCGGGTCCGGGCCATCGCCGCCGGCCTGAAGGGCGACCTGCACGACTACGCCGAGGGCGCGCTCACGCACTCGCCCTGGTGGCTGCGCACGGTGTCCTACTTCGGAGCCGAGGCACAGTCCGTGGGCTACGCCGAGGTCGGCGACGATGTGTTGCTCAAGCCGGGAACGGCGGGAGGCAAGGACAGCGTCTGGTGGGCCTCCTCGATCTGCAACGGCAGGCCCGCCCTGCACACCCTCACCGCGGCCCGCGTCTACGACAACGTCCTCGGCCACAAGGCGGTCAGATCCCTGTTCCGCGCCTACATCGACGACATCACCACCCGACGCGGCTGCACCCACGTCACCTACCCCACCGCCAAGGACTTCCGCGACCTGTGACCGCCCCGCATCCGAGAGCCCAGCGTTCAAATCCCCATGAGCTCCGGCGCCTCCCGAAGTCGCGAACATCTGCTGAGGGTTGACCGGCAGCGCAGACGATCAGATACCCCGTCTCGCTCAACCGAGCCGTCTCTCAACGAGCAGGGTCCATCGGGCTTCTGTCTCAGGCTGCGGCCACATCGAGACACATCAGGTACACCGTCCAGAATGGCCTTATGGGCCATCAGATCGAAGTGCCGCAGCCTGACGATGCTGCCCCTGTGGGCCGGATGCAGTTGAGGGCCTGGCTCCAGACGTATCCCAACGAGGTCGCGGGGATCGATGAGGCGTGGATCCGCGAGCACCGAGGGTCCGTTGTCACCCCGGAGGGCATTGCCCAGTGGCGAGAGTTCATTGAGAAGGCCGTGCGGCAGCCGGATCTGTTGTTCTGCCGTGTCGTCCGTTCCGGGTCGGAGGTCGTCGGGGTCCTTTGCGGCCGACGAGATGAGGTGGTCACCCTCGGGCCGATGTATCTCCTGAATGAAGCCCAAGGTCAAGGTATCGGCGGCCGACTGATGGACGAGTTCCTGGCGTGGGGAGGAGACACTCCTATGCACCTGTGGGTGACCGACTACAACGCGACAGCGATCCGCTTCTACGAACGCTATGGATTCAGGACCACAGGTGAGCGCGAGCTCTGGCGAGACAAACTTCCCAATGTGCGCATGGTCCGTGAGTCAACGCCGAGCGGAAAGGTCACCTGAAGGCCACGCGGTACTCCTTTCTATGGCTGTTCCTTTTTGCGTGGGTCGGCTGGCGGCGAAGCATCCGCTGCTGAGGCGTGGGGCGAGCTATTCCATCCGTCACAGCGACACGTGCAACAGGAGCGGGAACGCCGACTTGTCCTCCGGGACGACGCTGAATCCGGTGCACCGCCCAGCTCTGTTGACCTCGACTCCGGCAAGGCGGTTATCCGCCCCACGCGGAGCGCCACGAGTAGGCACAACGCGCCGTAGCGGTTCGTTACGTCACGATCCGCCGTGCACGGCTGCCAGCAGTTCTCGGTTTCCTCCAGTCCTGCGCATCCGCTGGGCCGGCAAGAAGCTGGTCGTCCTGCCGGACCGCTTCCCCCGCAACAGCACGCCGAGTCCGCGCCTTGGCGGCCGATCAGCAGGTCGAGTTGGTCTGCTTGCCGACCAACTCGGCAGACGCATGAGTTCGGAGCGTATTTCTACTCCAGCAGCTTTTGCGTGGTGCAGTAACTTGCCAACGCGCCCTGGAATGAACAGCTGCCGCAGGGCAGGACCCGGAGGATCATCCATGCCCCGAGAGGCTCTGTACCTCGCAGTAGCCGACGTGCTGCGCGCACGGATTCTCGCGCGAGAGTGGGAGATCGGAGAGCGCCTGCCGTCCCGGGCACGGCTCGCCGTGGAGTACGGGGTCGGACGCAACGTCATGCAGAGGGCGATGGACCGTTTGATCATCGACGGTCTCCTGGAAGGACGCGCCGGCTCGGGCACCTACGTCCGCATGCCGCGAGAGCGCCTGCGGCTGGTTCGTTCGCGGCACCGCGAACGCCGGGAGGGCGCTCTTTCCTGGCAGGCCAGGAAAGAGCGGGGCAAGGCCGACGCCTGGGATTCACACAGTCAGGTGCGCGTCCCCGCCCCCGAGCCAATTGCCGAGCGGCTCGCCATCAGCCTCGGGGACCTCTGCGTCCATACGCATTACGAGTTCCTTGCCGACGGGCAACCCGTCCAGCTTTCCCAATCCTGGGAGCCGATGGCTCTCACGGACGGAACACCGATTGTGCTGCCCGAGATGGGTCCCCTGGCGGGAAAGGGGGTGGTCGAGCGCATGCGGTCCATCGGCGTGGTCATCTCGACTGTGGTCGAGGTGCCGCGCCCGGCCCGCGCCACCCCGGTGCAGGCGAACCTCCTGGGGATCAGCGTGGGGGACCTCGTGCTGTTGATCGAGCGGACGATCTTCGACACGGACGGACGTCCGGTGGAAACGGCCGACATGGTCATTCCGGACGTGCGCCGGGAAGTGGTCTACGAGTTCGGAGTCGGCCGTCCGTAGTCGTTGAAGCCATCAGAGAGACATCGCACATTCGACAGTAGGGTAATCCATGGCGAAATCTTCCCGGCTCGGCCTCTTAGGTAATCGGGACTTCGGACGATTGTTTGCCGCGACCGCGCTCGGTCAGCTGGGTGACCGCATCATCTTTCTGACCTTGCCTCTGGTTGCCATCGCGGCATTGCATGCCGATGAGTTCCAGGTGGGTTTACTGGCTTCGATGACTACGGCAGGATCGCTCCTGGTCGGGTTGCCGGCAGGAGCGTGGGTGGACCGCATGCGGAAGCGGTCGGTGATGATCAGCACTGATCTCGCTCGCGCGCTGTTCCTCTTGACGATACCGGTGGCATGGTGGGCGCGCCTTCTCACCATCTGGTGGCTCTATGCAGTCGCCTTGATTCACGGAATGTTGACTGTCTTCTTCGATGTTGCATACGTCAGCTATCTCCCGCACTTGGTGGGACGCAGCCATCTCGTGGAAGGAAACTCAAAATTGTCGGCCATACGCTCGGTGACCAGTATCAGCGGGCCGACGCTGGCAGGGCCTCTGGTCAGCCTGGTCGGAGCCCCTGCCACGCTCATGGTGAGTTCGGCCGGGATGGCTATGTCGGGGCTGCTCGCGATCACGATCCGGAAACGGGAACAGAAGCCTGAACCGGGCGATAGCCCTCAATTTTTCCGAGAGATCAAGCAGGGACTGAAGTTCGTCGTCAAGCACCCTCCTCTGCGAGCGATCATGCTGGGGGATGCGATATTCAACCTCTTCCTGGTCATGTATCAAACCATGTTGTTGGTCTTTTTGGATCGGGAGACAGGTCTCCAGTCCTTTGGTATCGGGCTCATTCTGTCGGGAATGGGTTGCGGTTCCTTGCTGGGCGCACTATTGGCGACCAGGGTCGCCAAGCGGGTCGGGCAAGGTCCGGTCATCTGGCTCGCGCCACTGGTTACCTGTCCGTTGACCGTGCTCATGCCGTTGGCGCGAACGCGTTGGAGCGTGTACGTCGCTGCGATCGGACTCGCGGCTCTGGCACTGGGTGGAGTCGTCCGCGTGGTGGCTCAATCAAGCTTCCAGCAGGCCCTGACGCCGGATCGGCTCCTGGGCCGCATGAGCGCAACAGCTCGATTCGTCTCCTGGGGTGGCATTCCTCTCGGCGCGCTTTTGGGTGGAGCATCGGGCTCCGCGTTCGGAGCGACCGATACTTTATGGATTGGTGCAGCGGGTATGACACTGAGCGTCCTTCCCAACTTCCTGTCACCGCTTCGGACGATGCGCACGTTGCCTACGGAGCAGAACCCCGAGTTCGCACGTTGAGGTGTCGCCGATGGCTATCAAAGCAGCCGCGTACGTATGACCTGGTGGAGCGGAGGGCGTCGGCCTGCCGGCGGTTGGGGACCAAGAGGGACCGTGGTCAATGTTGCCCTGGGTCGATCCACTGGCCGGGGCCCGAGTGGCGACATGGTTGAGCCGCATTCCGACAGCAGTCTCGGAACCGGTGAAGTCTCTGGTCAGCATGGCCATTGTGCGGCGGACCATGTGTGGGGTCACTTTGTGGACCGGAATCTCATCCCCGCCGGTGAGGTGCCGGTTCTGGTCAATGTGTGTGATAGGCCGGGCGATGAAGCGTTGACTGTCGAAGCATTCCTCGTCGAAGCGCGGAGCGGCAGCCGCGAATGCGAGTTCGTCGTCGTAGGACAGCTGGGATGCATGGTCGATTGCCTGGGCTGCAGGCTCGATGATCCGCCACTGCTTCGGCCGAGTATCGGTGCGCTTCGAGCTGCTCACTTCACGATCGGGGCACGGGACCTACCGCAGGATTGTGCCGTCGATCGGCCGCCACGGGTTGCCCACGGGACGTCGCCCCCGGATCACTCCATCTTCCCTGCGACCTCGGACATGTCATCCGGCGACATATCGCCAACCCATTAATGTGTGTCCATGTTGCAGACGAGATTCACCGAGATGTTCGGGCTTGCCCATCCGGTGATGGCGGCCCCCATGGCCCTGCACAGCGGCGGGACACTCGCTGCCGCGGTTTCCGTGGCCGGCGGGCTCGGCTGTTTCGGGGGTACGCACCCCTGGAAAGGGCCCGATTGGATCCATACGGAGATCGCGACGATTCGTGCCACCACGGACCGGGCGTTCGGGGTCGGGTTCATCACTCCGCTCCTCCCTCTCACCGAGCCACTGTTCGACGCCACGCTGGAGGAGCGGCCGGACGTCGTCGCGTTGTCGTTCGCCGATCCCCGGCCGTGGATCGACCGGGCCAAGGAGGCGGGCGCACGGGTGATGTGCCAGGTCCAGAGCTACGAGGACGCCGAGACGGCTGTCGTCGCAGGTACCGATGTCCTCGTGGCGCAGGGCAGCGAGGCCGGTGGCCACACCGGGAAGATGGGCCTGCTGCCGTTCCTGGCCGGGGTCGTGCGGAGGTACCCGGATGTCCCGGTACTGGCCGCAGGCGGAATCGGCGACGGACGAACGCTCGCGGCCGCGCTCACCGCCGGTGCGGACGGTGCCTGGCTGGGCACGGCCTTCCTCGCCACACCTGAGGCCGTCGAAGTACACGACATCCACAAGCGTCTGATCGTCGACAGCGACGGCGGCGACACCGTGTGGACACGCGCCTACGACATCGTTTCGGGCCTGCCGTGGCCCGCAAGTATCGGCGAGCGCGTTCGCCGCAACCGGTTCACCGACGAGTGGTCGGAGCGCGAATCAACGCTGCGGGACCGCGTGGAGGAGATCAGACCCGCGGAAGGCGCCAATCCCTTCGGGGCCCCGCCCGACCCCGACACGAGCGAAATCCTCTACGGCCAGTCGGCGGCCTTCGTCGAGGGGGTGCGCCCGGCCGCTGACGTGGTCCGGGCGATCAGCGACGAGGCCGAAGCGATCCTCGCCTCACGGCCTCGCTCGCTACTCGGCCGACCGACAACCTGATCGGCGTGGCAGCCGCCCCCTGATGGACGGCCGCACACGCCCTTGCCGGTTCAGACACATCAGGCCGTTCGGGGTCGAGCAGCATCGGGGTGTGCGTGTGCGTGCGACCATGCGGTGGCTTCGTCGTAGAGGGTGTGGGTCTTGAGGCATCCGTGGAGGATGCGGACGCCGCACGCCGCTCGGACCCGGCGCTGCCCGGCGACCTGGTGGAAACGCTGACGCGCCGGCGGGTCGCTCGCCCGGGACGCGTGCCACGGCTGCATGGAGGACCAACTCGGCGCGCTCGGCCTGGTCCTCAACGCCATCGTGATGTGGACGACGAAGTACATCGACGCCGCCGTCGCCCAGCTCCGCGCCGAAGGCCACATGGTCCGTGACGAGGACAACGCCCGCCTCTCCCGCGCTCAAGCACCGTATCCCGTCCCTGAACCTGCTCGGCCGCCACCGCTTCCGCGCCTCCACCCCGGCCGGCGGCGAGCTGCGGACCCTGCGCGATCCGGACGCGTCCGACCTCGACGAGGACGACGACGGCAGCGAAGACCAACTGGCAAGTCAGCGGACGCAGTACGGCTGGGCGCTACACCACGTCGTGCCGTCGGCGTCTGCGCACAGCCCAGCGTTTTCACCAGGAACCGTCTCCAGTCGATGGTGCGTCCACGCCTGTGACAGGAGATACCCGAAGCATCGTGCAAAGCATGGAATGGAAGGGGAGGCAGCGGTGTGGGTTGCTATGCCGCTACTGGCAGGTCTCGCACTCCTGGGGTTCGGCACCCATGAGGCCATGGTCCAGCACCGCCTCCAGCGCGAGGGGATCCGCGTCAGGGGCCAGGTGGTCCGCCACCTGCGCAGGGAAGGGTCCGAAATAAACAGTCCCCCTGTCTACTTCGCCGTGGTCGAATTCGTTGATGCGCAGGGCAGTCGGCACACCTTCCAGGCCGGGTCATCCGGAGTCAAGGGTTTTCCCGTGGGCGGCGGGGTCCCGGTGCGCTACCTTCCCGAGGCCCCAAAGTCCGCGCGAATCGACCTCCGCAGGAGACGGATGGAGGAGGTCGCGGCTCGCCTCGCGGGCGGCACCCTGTTCACGGCCCTCGGGCTCTGGATGCTCGCCACCGGTCGTTGAATTTGTTCCCTGTACCGCCACGTTCTCAGCGGCCGCGACGTAACGGCGCACTGTGGTGGTCCACTTGGTGTCCTGCCCGCTGTTGGCGCCCTGCAGGTTGCACGTGATCAGCGGAGTGTTCCGCAGCGGTGCGGCCTGGACGGTCCTGCCGGGACGGCCACGAGCACCGCGGAGGCCGTAAGTGCGGCCAGCGGAATCCGGCTGTGATGGTGTGCCGGGGAGGCCTCGTTGCAGCAGCCGACTGCCCGGGGGTGGCGTCACGGGACGGTCCCCGCCAGGGGGTTCCCCTCGGTCTCCTCATGCATCTCCCCTGGATCGGATGGATTGGATCGTGCGGCTACGCGGGCACGCTCGAGCACGGTCCTCACCCGGAACATCAGCCCCTGAAGGCGCCGCATGGACCACCGGCCATGTCCGAGACATACACATCCGGTGCTGGTGCAGTTCAACTCGCCTTTGAGCGACTCCCGTTCAAGGTTCTGTGCTCTGGCAATGCGTCGACCGGACTCCTCATTCAGGACCGCACGTGGATCGACACCCCGACCATCGACCACATCAACGTGACGGACGCACGCCCCGACCTCTCCGTCGACGACCCCTCGGACGACCGGCCACCGAAGGCAAGCCCTCGCCATACCTCGACACCTAGGTGAAGGCGTACACGAAGAAGTAGCTGACCGAACAGCCCTCGTCGCTCACGGTTTTCTCGGTGCGTGACGGACACCCGGCGCCGCCACGGCATCGGGCAGCAGAACCCCATTGATTCGACGCAGGCAATCGACGAACTGAACCGACGGCTCGGGGAGCAGCTGCCGGCCGACCGCGCGCCCCGGCAGCACTGGGTTACCGTCGGAACCGTGGCCGGGCTGGGTCGCGTCTGTCTCCGGGACCGTGGAAGGGACGCCCGTGATCACCGACCCACCCCGCCCGCCCGGGCCGCGGCCCGCGGGCGATCCGCCGCGGCCGTACACGCCGCTGTGGCGACGGCTGCGGGAGGACGAATGGCCGTCGCTGGGTGAGGTGTTGAGGGGTCGGCGGGCGCAGGTGTCCCCCGGGGTGTTGCTGGTGCTGGTCCTCCCGTGCCTGTGGTGGCTGACCGTGCCGCTGCTGGTCGGCTACCAACTGGCCCGTGCGGCCCGCCGCATGGCGCGCCGGGTCTTCCCCGTACGCCCGGCAGGGCAGATCGTGGATCCCGAGGTGTCCCGGGTGCAGCGGGTACGGGCCTGGATGGCCCTCGTCATTTCTGTGGGGCTGCTGTACTCGTTCGGAGGCTGACAGGAGTTGCCGGGGCAGTTCCTGCAACATCTGCTGTTCGCCCCCTGGTTGGCACTGGTGAGTGCCACGATGGTGGTGGCACTGCTCTTCGGGGCAGCCAGGCCAGGGACACGGCGGGCCATGCGGACACAGCTGTGGCCGGCCGGCAGGTCGGCCCTGTGGTACTTCGGCGCCTGGACGCTGGTGCCGCTGCTGTTCACGGCGGCAGGCCAGGGGATGGGGCTGCTGCCCAGCGTTACCAGGGGGCTGTCCGGGCTGCTGCTCTGGGTGTCCGTGATGTTCGTGTGCTGGGCGCCGTTCTGGTGGGTGATCTTCTTCCTCTGCTTCGCGACCGGTCCGGCGCTGCGCCACGCCTTCAACCTGTCCGCCCTGCACACGGCGCTGCCCGCGCTGGTCACCACCGTTCTGGTCTGGGTGTTCGCCTTCATCCGCCTGTCGTCTGGCGGACTGCCGCCGGGCCCGGTGCCGCTCGCTGTCTGCGCGTTCCTCGGAGGCCCGGTGTCGGTGACGGCAGTGGCCTGGTGGGAGATCCACCGGCTACGGCAGCGGCACGGGGTGCGGTGGCGGGGTTAGGGCGAGTTGTGAAAGTCCCGTCGTCGCCGCGGAACCCCGCGTTGCGTCCGGCCGGGCACGCCTCCTGGGCAATGCGAACGGACTGCTCCTACGTGTCGGCTCACCGGCTGACCAGCTCCCAGAGCGTGAGGCCCGTGAACAGACAGCCGAACCCGAGAACTGGCACGATCCTCCAGAAACTTCTCCAGGCATCGTCGATCCGTGCGGTCCCCAGTGGGCCGGGAAGGTAGATCACCGGGGCCGGACCCCCACGCGCAGGCCCGAGCGCGCCGTTCCCTGGTCCCGGAACTCGCACATATGGCCTTGGTCGTCGACGAATTCGACCACAGCGTGTTGGGTGGGACCACTTCCTCCTGTGCCGGAACTCGACTCCTGGCGGGCCACAAGGCCCCTGGCGCGGATCCCGTGGCACCGCAAGCGGTAGTGGAGAACAGCCTCTTAGAGGTCCTAACAAAGGCGTTGGACGTGGCGGTGGGTGATGAGGCAGATGGCGAGGCCGAGGAAGGCCTCGTGAATGTCGTCGCGTCTTTCCCAGCGGATACGCAAGCGACGGAAGCCGTGCAGCCAGGAGATCGTCCGCTCGACGACCCAACGGAAAACTCCCAGTCCCGTGCCGTGCGGCTGCCCGCGTTCGGCGATCACGGGGCGGATGCCACGTGCCCGGACCAGGCGCCGGTACTTGTCATGGTCGTAGCCGCGGTCAGCGAAGAGCATGTCCGGTCGATGCCGTGGCCGACCGACGACGCCGCCGATGGCGGGGATCTTGTCGAGCAGGGGCAGCAACTGCGTGACGTCATTGCGGTTTCCACCGGTCAACGACACCGCGAGCGGGATGCCCTGCCCGTCGGTGATGACGTGGTGCTTGCTGCCCGGACGTGCGCGGTCGACCGGGCTGGGCCCGCTTTTGGGCCCCGCCGTGCCGCCCGGACGTGGGACGAGTCGATCACCGCCCGAGACCAGTCCAGCTGGTTCTTCGAGCGCAGTTCCTTCAGCAGTACCGTGTGGAGCTTGTCCCACACGCCGGCCTCGTTCCAGGCGGCCAGGCGCCGCCAGCATGTCATGCCGGAGCCGAAGCCCAACTCCTGTGGCAGATACTCCCATTGGATGCCGGTATGCAGGACGAACAGGATCCCGCACAACGCCTGTCGGTCCGGCACCCGCGGTCTGCCCTCGACCAGCTTCGGGCCCGGCTTAGGCAGTAACGGCTCTATGAGCGACCACAGTTCGTCCGACACGATCCACGGTCGCGACTGACGTTTCCCCATGAAGAGACCAACGACCCGACAAGCCAACAGTCACATGATCAACAGCTTTTGTTAGAGCCTGTTAGGCGCCGTACCCCATGGCGGCCAGGCTGATCACCAGGAACACCACCAAATCCATCGGCGTCCCCCTTCAGAGTCCCGGCGTGCCCTTCGGGGCATCTCATGCCCCTGACAGGGATGTCCCGCTGACCAGCGACGGTTCCTGGTGCACATGCCGGGGTGCGGCGATGGACCCCGCGGAGGCCGTACCACCACACACGGTCTGGCGGAGATCTCCAACGGATGTTGGCGAGCGGCGCTGTTTCAGCGCTGGACGGTGACGACCATCTGCGGCAGTACTCTGCCGGCGATGGAGCCAGAGGGGACGCTTCCCACACGGACCGCGCCCATTGCGCGGTAGAAGGGCTCGGCATTCGGGTCCGCGTCGATCGTGAACTGAGTAAACCCCAGGTCTCCTCCAGCAGCGACGGCGCGTTCGAACAAGAGCCGGCCGATGCCCTGGCCAATGGTCTGCGGCTCGACAAACATCATGCCCAGGACGCCTACGGGCGGCTCTCCCTCAAGAGTCGTGAAGCCCAGGATGTGGCCATCTCTGACAGCCACCGTGGCCCGTCGGCGTACGACCTCGCTCGCGGCAACGGTGAGTTCGGCCCGACAGGCTTCCAAGAACTCGACGTCATAGCCCCAATGCGCCTTGGACCGCAGCGCCAAGTCGGTGAGCACCTCGGCTTCCGCTGCCCGCGCAGGCCTGACCAGCACGTCCATCTGTCCCCCACTCAGGTGTAGGTCTTCCGATCTTCGCGCCCAGCAGTCGTGCGAGAAAAGCACACGACGGCCTTTGTCTGAACAGCATGAGCGCCCAGTCGGCCCTTGCTGGACGTTCGACTTGGCAGCACCCTCCGTCGCGGATGAGTGCCCCACAGGACGTTGACGCGTCGCCGTCGGGGCAGTGGCAGGACGGCCTGGATGCGATGGATGCGGCTCTTCCCTTCTGCTCGCTTGCGGTCTAAAACCGCTTGGAGTTGGGCTCGCACCAGAAGCTGACCAGTGCGGATGTGTAGAACGCATGCTGCAGGAGTCGGTGGTCGTGCAGTGGGCGGCGCAGATTTCCGCTGGTCTTGGCCCGGACCTGACCATCGAGACCCTTGCCCCCTGCCCCCTGCCCCCTGCTCCCTGCTCCCTGCTCCCTGCTCCCTGCTCCCTGCTCCCTGCTCCAATCGCAGACGTCACCGGGAGTGACTGCACCACACCCATTGGACCAGAGCCGGTTCTCGTGAACACAACCAGCCAGGATTCCGGTCGCCGTCATGCTGACCTGGTTCAGCGGATCCAGGGGGAAATGAATACACGGGCTTCATCGCAGCCGCCCCAGGCCTGCCCGGCGAGGGGATGTCTTCGCGTCTCGGCGCGGCGGCACTTACGGTTTGTGGGTTACCCAGAGCAGTTCCGCCGGCCAGCGGTGTGCCCAGTCGGGTGGGTCGGTTTCGTTGTAGCCGTTGGGTGTTCCGAGTTCGGGCCGCGGCTCGATGAGGTCGTCGATGATGAGACCCGCGCCGCGCAGGACCTTGACCCAGTCGCCGTAGGTGAGCTGAAAGCTGGTCGCGCCGCCACCTTCGGCGATGGTGTTCAGCCCGAAGTAGTCCCGCTGCAGCGTCGTGGTCACGCGGCTGGCGGCTTCGTCGTAGCAAGCTTCGAACCATGGGCTGGCGACGTTGAACACCAG
The DNA here is from genome assembly GCF_055582645.1 of Streptomyces sp. NPDC107517. Classification (NCBI taxonomy): domain Bacteria; kingdom Bacillati; phylum Actinomycetota; class Actinomycetes; order Kitasatosporales; family Streptomycetaceae; genus Streptomyces; species Streptomyces sp. NPDC107517. Next base: position 71,072 of record NZ_JBVJPM010000023.1, read on the forward strand.
GCGCCCACCGCGGCCCAAGACGCGTGCGGCCTGCGGGACGGCCAGGTGTGGGGGCGCCCAGCTGAGGCCTCCGAAGTCGCAGAACACCAGGTCGAAGCTGTCGGCGGCGAAGGGGAGTTGTTCGGCGGCGCCTTGCACCAGCGGATAACGGGCCGCTCCCATCGCGCCGGCCGCTGCGGCGAGTTGGGCTTCGGACAGGTCGAACCCGACCACGGTGGCACCCTCAGCGGCGAGCGCCCTGGACCACTGGCCGGCGCCGCAGCCGAGTTCGAGGACGCGCTTGCCGGTGACGTCGCCCAGGGCGTGCAGGTGCGCGTCAGGGATGGAGTACATGCCCCACAGCCGGGGTGTGGCGCCGATCTGCGGGTCGTGCTCGTGCTGGTAGACGCTGCTGATCTGGTTCCAGAGCCGCCGGTTGGCGGGGATGCTGTCCACGTGCCGACTCCAGCACTGCCTGCCGGGAGCGGTCAACCCGATTACGTCACTGTCCGGCCCTCGCCTCGGTCCGGCCCTGGCGCGGCCCGTGATCCGCCGGACGAGCCCTGGCAGTCGTCGCCCTCGCCGCCACACTTGTGGCAGGCGAGCAGTTCGGACGGGCGCCAGCACTACGGGACCCGCCTGCCAAGAACGCCCGCTGCAGTGGCACCGCAGAAACCGCCGGTGCGCAGGCGCCTGACACAGCGCCCAGCGGCACGCAGGCGCCGGTCGACAGGCTCGGCGGCACCCTCAAGCCGGACGCGACTACGCCGTCAGGCCGCTGCCTGCGACGCCGCTCGCCGCGTGACCGTCCCCGGGGGGCCTGTGTTCCCATGCCGGTACGAGATCTGTCTCGGCAGCTTGTGGCAGCCGCCTCGTCGAAACGGGAGCGGATCTCGTCGTAATGGGTGCCGGCCCAGTCGATCAGCGCGGACACGGCGTGGAGTGGCAAGGTGCCCAGGTCGGTGTGCACGTACGCCCCCCGCGGCAAACTTCGGCGTACGCAGTCCTAGTGACGAGCCCGTCGCCCACGCTCGAAGCGAGCCGCCATTGCGCTCTCCGAGCCCTCGTCGTGCATGCAGGCGTGTCTGCACTCATGGTGGTCCGGTCAGTGCGGATGATGCAGGCATGACCCACACCAACGCTGCCCCCGCACTCGACGGCCTCCCTCCCGCTCAGGAAGCCCTCGACCGCCGCCTGGAGATCCTTACTCTCACCGAGGCGCACGACTTGTTGCGCCTGCTCACCCTGATCGCAGTCGAAGAGGAGGACGAGTTGTCGAAGGAGGCCAGCTGGTTCGCCCGCGAGATCAGCGCACGGATCCCTTCGGAGAACTGACACCCCAACCCGCGGTGTCCCAGTCCAGGAGCTTGTCCCAGGGACACCGCATGGTGTCCGTGAGCCGTGCTTGCCCGGCCGTCGGTTCTGCCACCGACGGGCGAACAACTCCTCTGGCGTCGCGGCGTCGGCGAGCTGCTTGACGGTGCGGTAGGTCATCCCGAGCGCGACCTGCCGCTGGACCGAGCGACGACTATTCCCTGCCATAAGCAGTGCGTGGACAGCAGCGTGCCGAGCCCGGTCCGGTAGGCGAACCGGTGCCCGCGTCGCCACGGCGAAGCTGACGAGTCCGCGAACGGGACGGCCTCGGAATCGGGTTGAGGTGCCGCGCGCCCGGACGTGTAGGCAGCGGCGACGCTTCGCTCGGCGGCCTCGGCCACGTTGTGCCAGACGTGTCACCGGACCGCGACCTGGACAACCGGCGGCGCTCCGGCAGCCGCACCCTCAGCACAGAACAGCGCGGCTCGCGCCGCCCGCGAACAGGCACCGGCTCCGTTCCCTGGCGTACGCACCACGGACGTCCTCGCCCGACCCCAACTCCCGCCTCGGTCCGCGCCGTTGCCCTGACCGGCCTCGGCGCTTCGCCGGAGCGCTGACGGGTATACACGTATGTGGCGCGACGGGCAAGGCGGCGCGACCGGCAACAAGCACAGCCTCTGTCACCCGATGTGCCACTACACTGCGCCGTGGCGCCACAGGGCACACACAGCAACTGGCCGAAAGCGAACGGGGAGCGGCATGGCTACGGGGGGATGGGGGCCGGGAAACGGCCCGGGTCAGCCTGGCGGCAACGGACCGGGAGGCCAGGGCGGCTGGGGCGCTCCCTACGGACCACCGCAGGGCGGCCCGTACGGTCCGCCACCACCGAATCCGGGCCCGTACCCGCCTCCGTACCCGAACCCGTACCCGTACGGCCCCCAGCCCACGAGGCCCGCCGCCCGGCGCCGTCGCGGCTGCCTGTCGTTCGGCGGTCCCTTCGGGCTCATCGGCGCGATCCTGCGCTCCGCGCACCGCGTAGCCACCAGGCTCTTCGCGCAGGAGGGTGAGGGCCGGATCGTGGACCGCGCCGTGGACCGCGTCCAGTTGACCCGTACAATCCTCGGTGCCGCCGCCACCATCGCCCTGATCCTCGCCTACAACGTGGATCCGAACCGCTGGGAGGACGCGGCGTACGGCGGTGCCGCCCAGCTCATCCTCGCCCCGTTCGTGCTGATCATCGCCGCGCCCCTGGTCATCCTCGGATTCATCTACTACGCACCCCCGCACCTGCGGCCGCATCTGCGCTCCCGGCTGCGCGCTCCGCTCAAAGCGGTCGGCTGGTACGTGCTGACGTTGGTCGTCATCGGCGGGATCCTCGTCCCGACGGCCCTGACCGTCAACGCCGATGACGGGAAGGACTGGTGGGAGTACGTACTGGCCGTCGCCTCGCTGATCGTGATCGTGTGGGGCCTTCCCTTCTTCTTCATGGCGTCGCTGTACTCGGCCCGCAGTGCCTTCAACAGCGCCCAGGTCCACCCGATGCTGCCACCTGTCCTCACTCTGACGCTGGTGTGGGTGTTCGCGGCCTTCAGCGTGATCGGCGACGGCATGCCGGGGGGCCCACCCCTCGTCCAGCTCTGCTCCGTGCTGGGCGGGCCATTGTCGGTGACCGCCGTCTCGCTGTGGGAACTGCGGCGGATGAGGACCCGATTCGGCGTCACCCTGCGGGGCTGATCCGGCTTCGGCGGGCCCCGCTCTCAGGTGAAGCGCGGACCTTCGGTGAAGGGGGGCGAGGGTTGGCCGATGATCCGCGGGAGTCAGGTCAAGGACGTGGGTCACCCCCACACATGTGACCTCCGGAAATCTGCCCCTGCGGCCGGAGCGATCGCAGCGACCAACCAACCTCACACCTTGCGATCAGCCGTACTCCGCGTTCCTTCGTCTACGGCTGGTTCCGCTGCCCAGGAACCGCAGTGTGTCGTCCTGGCCGAAGCGCCGGGCTGAGGAAAACTGGCTGCCGAGGACCACCGTCCGGCGAGGAGGGGAGCACAGCATGACCATCGATACTCAACCGGATCCCGTTCGCATCCTGGTATTCGGCGCCGCACTGCGCGCCGGGTCCACCAACGCACGGCTCGCCTCGCTGGTGTCGAACCTGATCGCCGAAACCGGTGCCGAGGTCACCCTCACCAGGATGCGGGAATTCGACATGCCGCTGTACGACGGCGATGTGGAGGACTCCGAGGGACTGCCCGTCGGCGCCTTGGCCCTGTGCGAAAGAATCAAACGCTGCGATGCGTTCGTGATCGCGTCACCCGAGTACAACGCCTCCGTTCCGGGACTGCTGAAGAACGCCATCGACTGGGTCTCCCGCGTACGACCGCAGCCGTTCAAAACCAAGCACGCGCTGCTGGTTTCCACCTCTCCGTCGATGATCGGCGGCAACCGCGGTCTGTGGGCACTGCGGGTCCCGTTGGAACACCTCGGGACACGGGTTTACCCCGACATGTTCAGCCTGCCCCGCGGGCATGAGGCATTCACCGAGGACGGCCGACTCACCCACCCCGGCTCCGACGAGCGGCTCGCCGAGACCGTCAGCGGGTTCATGCGGCTGGTACGTGCTGACGTGGAGTTCGTGTGCTTGCAGCGCCGCTGGTACGAGTTCCCCGGCGATCGCACCGACGCCCCAGCCACCCACCGAAGCGAAGAGTGACCCGTGTGTGCTGAGCTCGCTCATCAACCTCCGGTGTCCCGGTCCCGTTCCGGGAGGCGGTGACCCTACGGACCCGGCCTGCCGACTCGAATACTCAGCCCGACAGGTCCATCCCTCACAAGTCCATCCCTCATCGGACGGGTCCGGTGCTCAGTCACACAGCTGGAGCTAGTGGGAACCCTCCAAGCCCGGCTGGACATCGTTGTGCCGGTAAAGATCACCGTGTTCGTCCGCAGCACCGCAGACTTACGGGACGGGGTCGCCGAGGCGGCCGCCGCGTCCTTGTCCGTGACGACACCTGGGGCACCACACCGTGAGCGAACGCGTCATTGCGCCCAAGAGCCGGGGCTTCCTTTTTCTCGACTCCCATCCCGGTGGCTGCGAGCACCTGGTGGACGAGATGTGGCAGGCCGTTCCCACCGTGGTCACTGACGGGGGCGAAGGGCCGGTGGCTCTGGTCATCGGCTCGTCCGCCGGGTACGGCCTGGCCGCAACGATCGCGGGTCTGGCCCGTGTCGGCATCCGTGGCATCGGCGTGTGCTTCGAGAAGGCGCCCGCGCGGCGTACCGGCACGGCTGGCTGGTATCGCACCGCCGCCACCGCCCGGCTCGCCCAACAGCACGGGCGAGACATGGTCTTCCTCAACGGCGACGCGTTCAGCGACGCTGTGAAGGAGCAGGTCGCCGACCTCCTGGCCGAGCGGTTCGGGGGCCGACTCGACTACCTGATCTACTCGGTGGCCGCTCCTCGCCGCACCGACCCGGACACCGGCACCGTGTATGCCTCGGCGCTCAAGCCGGTCGGCGCGCCGTACACCACGAAGACCCTCGTCTTCGACGAGCACGGTGCCCCGGAGGTCAAGGACGTCACCACCGCGCCGGCCGAGGGCGACGACATCGAACAGACCGTGGCGGTGATGGGCGGCACCGACTGGGAACGGTGGATCACCTTCCTGGCCGACCGCCGCCTGCTCGCCGACGGTTTCACCACCGCCGCTCTGTCGTACATCGGCTCGCCACTCACCGCGGCGATCTACCGGCAGGGCACCATCGGCGCCGCGAAGTCCCATCTGGAAGCCACGGCACGCACGTTGGACGAGCGCCTTGGCAAGACCGTGGGCGGCCGGGCCGTGACCTCGGTCAACGCCGCAGCCGTCACCCAGTCCTCCACCGCCATCCCCGGCATCGCCCTGTACGTCGGGCTGCTGCGGGGTGTCCTCGGTAATGCCATGGTGGCTCCGATCGGTCAACTGGTCGAGTTGTGGGACCAGCTGACCGGCGCCCGCCCCCTCGACCTCGACGACGAGGGCCGCATCCGCCTGGACACTTGGGAACTCGACCCCGCTGTACAGAACACGGTCGCCGAACGCTGGAGCACTGCCACCAGCGACAGCATCACCGAACTCGCCGACCTCGACTGGTTCAGCGACGAAGTCCGCCGCCTCTACGGCTTCGCTGTCCCCGGCGTCGACTACACCGCCCCGGTCGAAACCGACGTCCTCTGGCCCACACCCATCATCTGACCCGCGCCACGAGCCCAACCGGAACGCGTGGTGGCGCGGGTGTCATCGGCTGCACGGGCGCGGAGGAAGGCTGTGGGGCGGCCAACGGCGCCCAGGCTCTTGGCTGTTGGTCGCCGGCCGTGAGATCGTCACGCAGGTGACCGATGCTGATGGGGAAACGATTTCGGCACGACCGGACGACCGCACCGCGTCCGTTCTGCGCTTCACGGTGGAACTCGTCGCCTGGGTGGCGACTCCCTGGGCGCTGGCCGGCCATTCATGGTTGCTTGCCTCCCTGCCCGTGGTGCTCCTGATCGGCCTTCCCACGTGCTTCTCCACTCCCGGCGACAAGGCGAACGTGATCATCGCGGTGCCGGGCTGGGTCACGATCCTTCTGGTACTTCTCCAGCTTGCCGCTGCCGTGGCATCCTCGTGGCTGGCCTGGCCTGCATGGGCGGCGGGTCTCGTGACCCTGCTGGCTGCCGCCACCCTGATCACGGAGGGCCCACGCTGGCGGTGGCTGACCTCCGGCGACCGAGTCGCCACGTGAGGCAGTCATCCGCCCACTGAAGCGCTCGGTCACACCGGGTTCGGGGCGCCTGCCCTGGGACTGGATTCTTCAATCCCGCCTGGTTCTCGGCCCGCTGACCCATCCCGACTGAGCTCGAGGAGTTGGGCTTCGAGGTTGGCGCTGCGTTTTCGGCGAACCGGGGGTTGGAGCGGGCGCTTTGGCGCGGGGACAGGCCGATGACCCAAAGATGTGCGCCGTCCATGTCGGGCCGCTGCCTGCCCCGGCCGCTCAAAACATGGGTGATCGGCAGCCGGTCAGGGTGGGGTGAGACTGAGAGGTGCGCAGGTGCCGCGTATTCGGCGTGTGAGTTCGACGAACCTGCGTATGCGAGGGATCCGCTGCACCCTTCCCGCCGTCAGTTGGCCACTGAACCTGGAACCCAAACCATGGGGGAGGTCAGCCTGTCGCCCAAACTTGCATCACCCATGCATCAGCCCCCTGCCGGCAGCACAACGGCGCTCCGCACAGGGGGCACATAGGACGGCTGGAAGACGGGAGCGAGGTCAGGCTCGGAGTGCGGCCGACCAACACCAAGAGCCGGCGGGACAAACTCACCGATGACAAGCCCCAGCAACTCGCGGACCTCGGGCTGACCTGGGGGGCTCATGGAAGGGACGCGTCATGACTGGGGACAGCTCTGAAGAGCAGCGGGGACAGGCGGCCGTACGGTGGCACGGCCTGAAGTAGATGACCACCCCGTTCCTGCCATGCCTTCCTCTCATTCCGTGGTGCCCCGGTGCGCCGTGATGGCCGTTATGCCCGTGCCGGCCCGGCACGCCTGTCGGGCCGGTAGGGCCAGGCGGGCCGGAGGGGCCGGAGGGGCCAGGCGGGCCGGGCAGACCCTGCCGGATGCTGTTCCCCTGGAGGGCGATGCGCCGTGCTTGGAGTTCGTCGAGCTGCTCCTGGTGGATGGCGATCACAGCTGCTTGCGCGACGAGCATGATGGTCAGCACCGCGCCGAGTGCAAGGCGGCCTTGCGGGCTGCGCCACGCCTCTTTCATACTTCCCACATCATTCCTCACGTTATGCGATGACAAGGAGCACAGGGCAAGGGCGCGGCAAAGGCGGACCTCTACGTCGAGCGCCCTTCCGGGGGCGACCGGACACCCACTTCTGCCGATCACTGCGGAGAGGGACCGAAGTAACGACACGGGTACAGCGCAGGCGGGTGTTCGGAACCATATTCACCTACATCGGGCGCCCCTTCGGCGCGCGGAGAAGCCCAAGATGTGTCACGGGCTTCGGCGTCTGTTTTCAGGCCACAACCGCCATGGATGCAACGGACCGGGAACGGCCCCCTACGACCGCTTGACGATCCCGCGCCGTGCCACCGGCGCGTCCGGCACTGTCGGCGGCGCTGCAACCCGTCCGGGCACTGTCCACGACTCCGACTGCGTTGGCCGGCCCCGCGGGCGGACTACCCTCCGTGCACACCGGAAGATCCGGCCAGTGCGGCCGAGGTCTAACTTGCAGCCGGCGCCGGCGGAGCGACGGCATCCTTGCCGTTCGCGCCATCCTTACCGTCCTTCCCGTTCACGCCGTCCTTGCCGTCCTTGCCGTCCGTGCCGTCCTTGCCTGCCGGACCGATAGGGCCACCGGGACCCGAGGGACCCGCGGGACCGGACGGCCCTGAGGGGCCAGGCGCAACGCTCGCCTGGTCGTCGACGGGCTGCATCCGTAGGTCGTCGATCTGCACTTGCTGGGCGACGAGCAGAGCTGACTGTGCGACGAGCGCGACGGTCAGCACCGCGCCGAGCACGAGGGGGCGCCGCGGACTACGCAGCGCTTCAATCACGCTTCTCACATCATTCCTCACGCTATGTGACGGCGAAAGTGTAAAGGACCAAGGTGTGGCGGGGGTGGACCTGCGCGTCGAGTGTTTTTCCCACGGCCGCTGCCGAGGTCTGTTTCGGTGACCGGCGCGGTGTCCCGGCCGTGCGTTTCGCCGGAGAGTCGGTCGACGCCGAACCAGCGCTGGCCCATCACCGTGGGCGCACCGGTCGACACCGTCGTGATGCGCACCCACCCCGAACCAGGAACCGATAGCGAGCCACGCGGCATCATCCTGCTCATCACCAGCCAGGACCGCCTGTGGGCCCTGCCCGAATACGGGGATGTCGGCAGGCTCACCGCTGTCATCGAGCACACCGTGCGGCACCCCGGCCAGACCGTACTGACCGTCGGCCTGCACCCCAGCCTCAACCGACCACGGATCGGCGCGCTCGAGACCCTGCTGAACGCGGACCCGCGCAGCAAACCGTGGATCCACCTCGCCGCCCACGTCGGAGCCGAGCCCGACGAGGGCTGCCGCTACAGCAAGCACCCGGCCTGACCAGACGGCGTCACCCGCGTCCACCCGGACGACCGGGTCATCGTCAACTGGCGGCCCGCCTGCGTCCATGGCACGCACGTCATGATCGCCCCGGAGGCTCGTCTCGCACCGGTTGCCCCTGGCTCGGGTGAATGACGCACTCGGCCTCGTGCGCAGCGGCGAGGCCCTGCGCGTCATGCTTGCCACCGACTGAGCTCCGAAGCCGCAGGTGGTCGCCGGTCTGCCGTCGCCGACAGTGACCATCTGCCGGTCCCCCGTAGACTTTCCGCATGTCACAGCACTCCCGCCCGTCCCGTACCCGGCGCGTGCAGCAACGCGCCCTGGACACTCGGGAACTGCTGCTCGACACGACCGTCAACGTGCTGGTCGACCAGGGTTACGCCGGCTTCTCCACCAACGCGGTCGGAGAGGCCGCCGGTGTCACCCGGGGCCGGCTCGTCCACCACTTCCCGACCAAGCTCGCGCTCCTCGAGGCCACCCTCGACCACTTGGTCGAGCGCTACCGGGCACGCATCCCCCTGCACCTGCGACTCATCACCGAGGGACCCGCGGAAGGCCGTCTGGTCCGAGCCCTCGACACCCTGTGGAGCCTGAAGCGGACCCGCGAGTACCAGGCATGCCTGGAGCTCATGGCCGGGGCCCGGGGAGACGAGGAACTGCGTCGCGCCCTGCGTGCGTTCGAGCGCAATCTCAATACAGCGCTGTCCGAGGCGGTCCACGGGCTGGCCGGCGCACGCGCCCAGCAACCGGGCTTCGAGCCGAGTCTCACCACCACCATCCACGCCATGCGCGGTCTCCTGCTCACTGCACGAGCTCTCGGCCTGGACGACGGGGACCTGGAGGCCGAGTGGTCGGCCATGCGTGGCCGCCTGGTCCTGCTCTTCGAGGAATTCGCCCCGGACGGAACTGAAACGACCCCGTGACGGCCGTCAGGGATTCGGCAGCTCAGCCCAGATCGTCTTGCCGCGGGCGGAGTGGCGCGTGCCCCAGCGCCTGGCCAGCATCCCGACAAGGTAGAGGCCGCGGCCTCCCTCGTCGGACTCGTCGGCGAGACGCAGGTGGGGTGCCGCGCTGTTGGAGTCCGTGACCTCGCAGGTGAGCGCGTCGCCACGGATCAGACGCAGGCCGATGGTGCCCTCGGCGTAACGAACGGCGTTGGTGACCAGTTCGCTGACGATCAGTTCGGCACCGGGGATCACGTCATCCAGCCCCCATTCGGCCAGTCGGCCGGCAACCAGCCGCCGGGCCCTGGAGGCGCTGCGCGGGTCGTGGGGCAACGTCCAGCCTCCGAGGTCGTGGGGGCCCAGTGCGTGGGTGCGGGCGAGGAGCAGCAGGGTGTCGTCCTCCGGGCCGTCGGGCAGCACGTTGGTCACCAGCACGTCGCCCAGCTGCCGCAAGGGGCGCCCCCGGGCCCGGTCCAGGTGGTGTATGAGGATGGGAAGTCGATCGTCGTCCCGAGCCGTGCTGCGCACCAGGCCGTGGTTGAACAGCGCGAGCACACTGTCCGTCGGCAATTCGACCGTCGTCGACCGGTACGAGGCGGCCCCACGCCCCAGCGCCGGACCGGGAGCCAGGTCCAACAGGTACGGCGCTGACTGCGGGGGCGTCACCACAGGCGGCGGGTGCCCGGCGCTGACGGCCTCGCACTGCAGGGTCACCGGGTCGTACACGACGTACAGGCAGCTCGCCGGCGGGCCCTCGTCCATCTCGCGGTCGCGCGGCGCAGGGCCGTCGGTCTGCGCCGGGAATTCCGCCGGCCCCTGTTCCATGGCGACGCCGGCCGTCAGCTCATGCAGCCTCGTCAGCAGTTCGACGGGCTCCATGTCCATAGCAGCGAACGCGTGGACTGCAGTGCGAACTTGACCCATCGCGGTGGCTGCGCGTAACCCACTGCCTCGTACGTCACCCGCCACCAGCGCCACGCGGGAGCCGGACAGCGGAATCACGTCGAACCAGGCTCCGCCCGCCGCCACGGGCAGATACGTGTAGGCCGTCTCCACTGCACGCGTGGCAGGCATGCGACTCGGCAACAATTCCCGCTGGGCGATCCGGGCCAGGGTTCGCTCCCGCGTGTAAAGACGCGCGTTGTCCAAGCAGAGCGCGGCCCGCGTCGCCAGTTCCCCGGCCACGTCGGCGTCCGCTTCGTCGAACGGCTCCGACTCCCCCGCACGATAGAACGCGGCGAGACCCAGAACCACGCCGCGAGCGGCGAGGGGCACCACCAGCAGCGAGTGCACTCCAGCGCGCCGGAACAAATTTGCCCGGTCCGGGTCGTTCGACAGCCACGCCGCCGAGTCCTCACCGCCGAGATCGTTCACTACGCGGGGGGTCAGATCGGCGAGCGCGTAGGCGTACGGTCTGCCCTGCCTCATCACGCGCACGCAGCCCACCTCATGCACGCCGTGCCTGCCCGCTCGCCCCGCCGTCGCGAAACCCGCCCTACGTACGGTGACCGGGTCAAGGAGCGGCCCCGGCGCGGGCGCGTCGCCGTGCAGCACGGTGTCGAGCACGTCGACGGCGGCCGCGTCCGCGAGGCCGGCGACCGCGCTCTCGGCCAGTTCCTGCGCGGTGCTGAAGACGTCCAGCGAGCTGCCGATCACCGAGTCCGCGCGCTCCAGCAGCTCCAGTCGCTTCTCGGCGGTCTCGCGGGCCGAGATATCGGTGACGGTCACGGCCAGGCCGAGAGGTTGCTGGTCCCGATCGCGCAAGGGATAGGCCGAAAGGGAGAGCGCCCGCCGCTTTCGTCGGTCTTCGTGCGCAGCCTCCACCAGACAGCGCAGGTTGCGAACGGGCTCACCTGTTGCCAGGGATGTGCGCAGCGCCCGTTGCACGTCGGGAAGCAACAGGCATGCCTCCAGGGAAACCCTCTCGTCCGTGTCAGCCAGGGCCGGCGTCGCGGGAGCGCTGCTGTCGAAGCGCAAGCTGCACAGGTCGGCGTCCAGAATGTACAGGCCGCCCGCTGCCTCGGCGTACAGAACATCGAGAAGCGCCGCTGCCCTCTCCGTGCCCAGTTGACGCAACACACCCGGAGGTGCAGACGTCGGCGGCCTCTGCCCCTGCGGGCCCTCTGTATCTTCCACGCCTGGCAGATCTCCCGTGATCTCCCCCGCCTCGGTCGCATCTCCCCTCTCACGATGCCAGGGAGGGAGCCCCTCCGCCTCACAGGGCGGTGGGGCACGGATCGGACGCCCCGGCCGAAGCACAGGCGGCTCACCGAACTGATCAGGAGCTGGATGCCGACGAGGTGGGGCTGTGACTGCCCTTCGGTGCGGCGGTGCTCAGGCCGAACTGGGCGGCCTCCAGGGTGCCTGTGCCAATGCCCGAGGCCTGTGTGCCGGCGACGGTGAGGGTGAGGTCGTTCGTGGTGGCGTAGCGGGTGTACCAGATCTCGTCGATGCCCAGCTTGTCCAGGGCCGTTTTCTGGGCCTGCGTGGGCTTGGTGACGTATTGCTTGCTGACAATCAGCTGGTTGGTGTCGGTGAAGGTGACGTCGGCCTTGTCGTTGCCGTCGTGGTAGCTCCAGTGAACCTTGCTGTAATAGTCCTTGGGGTATGCGCGGTCGGGGTACGTCTTCGGGTCGGACTCCTTGGCTGTCACCGTCTGCGTGCCGTATGCGCCGACCATGCGCTTGCCGCTCTTCGTGTCGTCCACCAGGAAGACGGGGACGACCGCGGAGTCGTACTCCTTGCGCAGGTGGAGATCGGCGCCGATCACCGCGTACTGGTCGACGCTGCCGCGGCCCCAGCGCCAGTGCTCGACGCCGTAAGGGAAGGGCTGGTTGCCCCAGTTGTGGTCGTGATAACCGTGGCCGGTGAAAGAGCGCCTCTTACCGTTCACGGTGATGCTTCCCGTGGCGGTGCCGGACGGCACCACGGCCAGCCAGCCGAAGTAATTTCCGGTGTCGCCGAAGTAGATGAGGCCGGTGCCGGGCCGGAAGGGCTGCACGAGGCTCGTCAACGTCAGATCGACGCCCACGTCGCCCAACTGACCCGTCATGTGGTAGGTCTTCAGGTCGCCTGTGAAGGTGAAGGGCCCCAGACGTACGTCGCAGCGGTCCTTGGAACTGGAGAACTCGTCCCAGGCGAAGGTGTGGGTTCCGCCGTGGCTGGTGCCATCGGGGTCGGTCACGATGACGCTGGACTTGGGTTTGCGTCCGGCCTCACCGGGCTCGGGGACGAAGCCGTCGTCAAGCCGGGTACTCAGGGTGAAGGAGACGACAGTGCCGTCCTCGCCGGTGAAGTCGGAGTACCACCACTCGAAGACGTTCGGATCGTCGTTGTCAGCGGCTGTGCGGAAGCCGTCCTCCCAGAGCTCAACGGTGTCGCGCTTCAACCCCACCCGGGCAAAGTCGGCGTCGGTGTGGCCGTAGCCGTTGGCTGTCAGACCGCTCCCTGAGGCGCTTGCACCTGGTCCCGTCGGGCTGGGCGAGGCCGCGGCGGCCTCGATCCGACGAGAACTGGAGCAGGCCGACACCGCCAGGCCGGAGACGACCGTGACCAGTCCCGCGGCTGCCGTGCTCCGCAGGAACGCGCGGCGGGACGGCGTGGAGTCTTCGTGCATGAGGGCGCCTTTCACGACGAGCGGGAAGGGGCGGTCGGTAGCTACGGCACTGCCACCAGCGGGCCGTGCCCATGTGCCTGACCGGACTTCGCCGTATCGAGCAGGCGAGTGGGGGCAGATGTGGGCGCCGTGCCTGCCGGCCTGACCGGGTGCCCGCAAACCGGTGAGCCGACCTCGTACGGCTGTCACCGTCGACGCCATAGCTGCTCCGGCGTCTCCTGGCTGGTCCCAGTCAACGTCTCCGAGGGCGTGAGGGCATGCAAAGCGACTGCGAACGGGTGAAGAACTGGGACGGTGCCCGCGTTCCGACTCAACGACGGCGTCCCCTCCGTGCCCCCTTCCCCCTATACGTGTATGCGCCTCGCTCTTCCCTGCTTCACCGGCGGGTTCGGTCGGTCCCGTACGCCCGACCGCTCCGATGCCGCGCGCGACACGGCAGGAGCCCGGCCTCCCCACCCGTGGGAGGGCGGTGCGCAGGGGGCCGGGCGGCTCGAGGTGGCCTGCTCAGCCGTTGGTGAGCATGACGCGGAGAGACTCGCCGCTGCGCATGAGGTCGATGGCCTGGTTGACCTCGGTGAGCGGCAACCGGTGCGTGACCAGCGCCTCGAGGTCGATGCGGTTGGCGCGGACTAGGTTGATGATGCGCCCGTAGGTGCGGACGACATCGTCGCCGCCGTAGATGGAGGGCACGATGCGCTTGGCGCTCGCGAACAGCTCCAGAAGGTTGATGGGCAGCATGTCGTGCACTCCGCCGACGCCGACGAGGCAGACCGTGCCGCCGCGGCGGGCGGCCTCGTAGGCGGAGCGCACCGTGTCGGGCCGGCCGACGGCCTCGATGACGTGGTCGAAGCCGAGGCCGCCGGTGAAGTCGGTGACTGCATCCTTCAGTTCGTCGGGGGTGACGGCGGCGGTGGCACCGAAGTCGACGGCCCACTTGCGGCGTCCGGCGACCGGGTCGATGGCGACTACGTGCGCGGCGCCCGCGGCCTTGGCGCCCATGACGGCACTGATGCCCACGCCGCCGCAGCCGATGACGGCCACGGTCTCGCCCGGCTTGACGTCGCAGGAGTTGATCGCGGCACCGAGACCGGTGGTGACGCCGCAGCCGATGAGGGCGGCGGCCTCGTACGAGACGTCGTCCGGGATCGGCGCCGCGAACCCGGCCTCGAGGACGACTTCCTCGGCGAAGGTGCCCGCACCCATGAAGCGGAAGAAGTCAGTGCCGCGCGAGCGGAAGGCGGGGATCCCGACGGCCGCCACACCACTCATGCACAGGTTGCTCTCGCCGCGGTGGCAGTGCTCACAAGCACCGCACGCGGGACGCCAGTTGACGATGACGCGGTCTCCGGGCTTGACGTGCGTGACACCGTCGCCGACCTCAAGGACCTCGCCGGCGCCCTCGTGTCCGAGGACCATGGGCGTGGCATTGGGGATGATGCCCTTCATCCCGGAGAGGTCGGAGTGGCACAGGCCGGTGGCCTTGATGGCGACGCGGACCTTGTTCGGACCGAAACCGATGGTCTCGACGTCGTCGCGGATTTCGAGCTTGTCCTGGCCGAGTTCGGTCATCAGGGCAGCAAGCATGGTGGCTCCTAACTGGCGCGTTGATGGGGTGCGGCCGGGGGGCCGGGGTGATCGTGGGGGGGGGAAGGTCCGGTCGGCCGGGGGTACGGGGGGACCGTCCGGCCGACCGGGGTCTGTGGGGCCCGGGACCGCCGCTCGGAGTTCGTCACGCGAGGGCGGGTGCCGGGGGCCTTGTGGCTCGGGCACGCGTTGACCTACCCGGGCGCGCGCCCGGGTCCGCCCGGGTCAGCTCTCGGGCAGGGCGATCGCCTTCTGCTCCAGGTACGCGGTCAGGCCCGGGGCTCCGAACTCGCGGCCGATGCCGGAGTTCTTGTAGCCGCCGAACGGCGCGGTCAGGTCGATGGCGAAGCCGTTTACCGTGAAGGTGCCGGTGCGGATTCTCCGAGCGATCTCAAGGCCGTGGTGGATGTCGGCGGTGACGACGGCGCCGGAGAGGCCGAAGTCCGAGTCGTTGGCGATCGCGACGGCCTCCTCCTCGGTCTCGTACGGCATGAGGCAGATGACGGGCCCGAAGATTTCCTCGCGGGCGATGCGCATGTCGTTGGTGACATCACCGAAGAGCGTCGGCTCGACGTACGCACCTGCTTCGAGGCCGTCGGGGACGCCGCCTCCGAGCAGCAGCTTGGCGCCCTCTTCCTGGCCGATGCGGATGTAGTCGAGATTGCGCTCCTGCTGGCGCTTGCTGACCAGGGGGCCGACCTGCGTCTCGGGGTCGAGCGGGTCGCCGACCTCGAGCACGGCGACCGCCTCGGTGATCTTGCCCGCCAGCTCCTCGTAGCGCTCGTGGGGCAGCAGGATGCGGGTGAGGGCCACGCAGGCCTGGCCGTTGTTGAGGTACGAGCCGGTCATCACAGTGCGCACGACGTCGTCCGCGGCGGCGTCCGGCAGGACGATCGCGGCCGACTTGCCGCCGAGCTCCAGGGTGACCCGGGTCAGGTTCCTCGCGGCGACCTCCATGACGCGCTTGCCCGCGCCCACGGAACCGGTGAACGCGACCTTGTCGATGCCGGGGTGCGACACCAGGTACTCGCTGACCTCGCGATCGGCGGGCAGGACGCTCAGCACACCTTCGGGCAGGCCGGCCTCGGCTGCGACCTCGGCGAAGAGGTAGGCGTCGAGGGGGGTCTCGGGCGACGGCTTGAGGACCACGGTGCAGCCGGCGGCCAGGGCCGGGGCGAGCTTGGAGGCGGAGGTGAACTGGGGCACGTTCCACGGCACGATCGCGGCGACGACGCCGACGGGCTCGCGGCGTATGACCAGTGGGGTCCGCATGCCCTGCTTCTCCTCCTCGAAGGGGAATGCGGCGGCGACCTGCGCGGTCACGGCGAAGTGGCCGATGGCGCCCATGACCTGGTTGGTGAGCGACCAGGAGATCGGAGAGCCGTTCTGCCGGCTGATGACCTGGGCGAACTCCTGCGCCCGCGCACCCATCAGCTTGGCGATGCGGTCGATGACCTCCAGACGCTCCTGGACCGCCATGCGGGGCCAGGGGCCCTCGTCGAACGCCTGGCGCGCGGCAGCAACAGCACGGTCCACGTCCTCGGTGGAGGCGTGCGGCACACGGCCGATGAGCTGCCCGTCGTGAGGGGAGACGACCTCGATGACATCGGTGTGCGCGGGTTGCACCCAGTGGCCACCGATGAAGATTTCGGTGTGCTCCATGACCTCGGCAGACATGGCAATCTCCTCGACTCTCCGCCCTGACTCCAGGGGCGCTGCTGCGTCCGGCGTCTGCGCCGACCCGAATAAACGTACAGTGCTGACTGTTTTTTTCCTACAAAACAAACAACGCTGACTGTTTTCTGGAGCATCCTCCAACCGTCTACCCCCAGGCGGGCAGAACCCCGGCCGATCACAGCCGGGGTTCTGGGCAGGGTGCGTTACGTACGGGGGCACGGCGCACAGTTCGCGGCCGGTACTCGACCACCGTCAGCGCCAATGCCACGTAGCGCTCGACAAGCTCCTCCAGGGACACCTGTCCGCCCGGCCGGTACCACTGGGCGACCGCGTTGCACATCGCGATCACGGCGCGCCGCGCGTCGTCAGGGTAGGGGGTCAGGAAGACACCCTCCTTCACGCCCCGCTCCACGACATCACGGAACTGCTGAGTCCCGCGGTCCTCGTTCTTGCGGTAGCGCGCCAGATGCTCGGGCTCCAGACTGCGCCCCTCGGTCAGGACGATGCTGCTCTTGACGGGATGTTCACTGCGGAACCGCACGGTGGCGGCTACCAGCGCCTCGAGCCGTTCGGCCGGATCGTCACCGGCCTCCGCCAGCGCCGCCTCGCACGCGCCGAAGTAGGCATCGAGCCCCTCGTCCAGGATGGCGACGAGGAGTTCCTGCTTGCTCTTGTAGTAGTAGTACAGCGCCGAGAGACTCACGCCGGCACGCTGGGCGATGTCACGGATCGACGTACCGCCGTACCCGTTCTCGGCGAACTCCGTACGGGCGGCCTCAATGAGTGCCTTGTGGCCTGCCGGTCGAGTGGGCACGGTTCTCCGATCTCCTGCGGACCTCTTGAGTCCCCTTACGCGCCGGCAACTGAACGATCGTACAACCGCCGCGAATGCCGCCACCGTACCGCTGTCGCCCCAGGCAATCCAGCTACAACCCCTCCCCCATCCCCCACGACCTGCGAGAACCCCTAGAACAATTGATAAGCACACTCCACAAGGCGTGGACACATCTGATACGAATCGCCCCCTTTTATCCACCTCGCCGAGATTCAATGGCGCGATCCCTTGTGAGCCTCCTCCCACTTAGTTAACGTTCGATCAATTCTTTCTCCCTCTCGCACAGCGACCGTCTGGAGATGCCCCATGCCCCGCACCACTACCACTCCCATGCCCGGGCCCGTGAACGCCGTAGACCCGGCAGCCCCCGCGAAGGGCAAGGCCGCACTCGTGGTCGCCCTGCTGTTCTGCTTCATGCTCGTCAACTACGCCGACAAGGTCGTGATCGGCCTGTCCGGCGTCGACCTGATCTCCGAACTCGGCATCACCAAGGAGCAGTTCGGGCTGGTGCAGAGCAGCTTCTTCTGGCTGCTCGCCGTGGGCTCCATCCTCGGCGGCATGCTCATCGGGCGCATCAGGGCCCGCTATCTGCTGGCGGCCGCCGGCCTGCTGTGGGCCATCAGCATGGCCCCGATGATGGGCAGCGTGAGCTTCGGGCTCCTCATCTCCTGCCGGGTGCTCCTCGGATTCGCCGAGGGACCGGCCACGGCCATGGCCACCTCCGTCACCCACAGTTGGTACGCCCCGAACAAGCGGGCGATCCCCACGTCCGTCGTCGTGGCCGGTGCCGGCTTCGGGCCACTGGTCGCCTCCCCCGCGCTGACCTGGGTCATGCTGCGCTGGGACTGGCACACCGCGTTCAGCGTGCTGTTCGTCGTCGGCATCGCCTGGGTGCTCGCGTGGGTCTTCGGCGGCGGCGAAGGACCGATGGCCGGCAGGCACGCCGCGGCCGCCGAGGCCTCCGTCCTGCCCGAGACCGTCCCGCTGCGCAAGCTGCTCGGCACCCCCACCGTCATCGGTCTGCTGGTCCTCTTCTTCACCTCGTACTGGAGTATCGCCGTCAAGGTCAGCTGGCTGCCCCTGTATCTGCGCGAGGGCCTCGGCTACAGCGCGAGCGAGACGGGCACGCTCGTGGCCCTACCGTACGCCGCGTCCGCGCTCTTCCAGATCGTGGTCGGTGTCACCTCCGCGATGCTCTCGAGACGCGGGACGAGCAGCCGTGTGGCGCGCTGCCTGTTCGCCGCGGCACTTGCGGCCGCCGGCGGGCTGAGCACGATCGGCTTCTCGCTGCTCGGCCGGGGGCCGCTGCAGCTGGTACTGATGATGGGTGGTGCGTCCCTGACCAGCGCCGGGTACGGCATCGCCTTCGCCGCGATCTCCGATGTCGTGCCGGCTCGCCAGCGCGGCATCATCATGGGCATCGTGGTCGCGGTCTACAGCCTCGGTGGCATCATCGCCCCGCTCGTTCTGGGCGGCCTCGTCGAGTCGGCCGCGACGCCGGCCGACGGGTACGCGCACGGCTTCCTGGTGATCGGTGTGCTGGTCGTCATCGGCGCCGTCGCATCTGCGCTCCTGACCGACCCGGAGCGCGACGCCCTGAAGCTCGCCGCGCTGCCGCGTCCCACGGCGAATCCTGCAGACGCAGCAGACACACCCGGCGCTTCCTGACCTACAGGCAGAGCACGAGCGGCCCGGACTCTCCCGAAGGGAGGTCCGGGCCGGCCCTATCGATGATCAACCAGTGGAACAATCGACAGACTTTGGACGGTACCGGCCGAGACAGTACACACGTCCGTCCTGGACAAGCCGGCCGTGGCGCGTCTGCGGTACGCGGGGCAGCCGGCCTGAACTTCGGCAGAGCACGACTGTGGCCGCACATTTCCCTCGGGATGTGCGGCCACAGCTGTCTGCCTCGGTGGCTTACGGCAGCGCGAGCGGGAAGCCCTTGCGCGGGGCCTGCAGAAGAGCGAAGAACGTGGCGAGCACGCCCGGGTCTCCCTCGATTCGGACACCCGCTTCGGCAAGCGTGGTGCTGCCTGCGAGCACGCCCACCAGAACGCTCAGTTCGGTGCGGACCGTCAGCTGCGCCCGCTCGCCTCCCGGAGCCTCACCGTTGATGGGCGTGAGCACACCGTTGGCGAGCAGGAGCGTCCACACGTCCGGCGACGAGTCCTCGTTTGTCGTGGCTCCTGTGGCTCCCGTCGCTTGCGTCGCGAACTCCCAGCGCATGACGAGGCGGTGCTCGGCCGCACGCGGGCCGTCCACCCGCACCGCGAGAGCCTTGAACACCTGGTCGGCGGGCAGTCCCCAGGCCATTCCGCCGCCCGATCCGGAGCCGCTCCCCAAGGCATCCCCCTCGGAGAAGTCGCGCAGGTCGCGGGCGCCGGACAGATAGAAGTTGCGCCACGTGCCGTTCTCGCAGACGTGGGCGAGCTTCTCGAAGGTCTCGGCCTGCAGTTCGCGCGCCTCGCGGTTGTCAGGGTCGGCGAACACCACGTGATTGAGGACCTCGGCCGCGAACCGCAGATCACCGGAGTCCACCGTCTCGCGTACCTTCTTCAGCACCGCCTCGGCACCGCCCATGAAAGCCACGTACCGCTCGGCCGCCGCAACCGGCGGGTGCTGCCAGAGATGGGCGGGGTTGCCGTCGAACCAGCCCATGTAACGCTGATAGACCGCCTTGGAGTTGTGGCTGAGCGAGCCGTAGTAGCCGCGCGCGTGCCAGGCCGCGGCGAGCTGCGGCGGGAACTCGGCGAGCTCCTCGGCGATCTCCGGTCCCGTCAGCCCCTGGTTCATCAGGCGGACCGTCTGGTCATGCAGGTACGCATAGGCGTCTCGCTGCTCGGACAGCATCCCCAGGAGCTCCTGGCGCCCCCACGTCGGCCAGTGGTGGGAACCGATGAGGACGTCGGCGCGGCCCGCGAACAGGGTGACCGTCTCGGTGAGGTAGCCGGCCCAGGCCTGTGCGTCGCGCACCAGCGCGCCGCGCAGTGTCAGGACGTTGTGCAGGGTGTGGTTGGCGTTCTCCGCGACGAGCAGGACCCTGCGCGCAGGCAGGAAGAAGTTCATCTCCGCGGGCGCCTCGGTGCCCGGGGTGAGCTGGAACTCCAGTCGGGCGCCGCCCAGTTCGAGTATCTGCCCGGTCTCCGTGATCAGATCGGTGGGCGGGACGAGCCCGACCTTGCCGCTGGAGGTGCCCTGTCCGAGACCGAAGCCGATCGCGGCGTCGGGGGCCGCCGGCAAGCCGACGCCGTACATGTACTGGGCGCGGCGGAGCATGGCGGGGCCTGCGACGACGTTCTCGCTGATGACCTCCTCCATGAAGCCCACGGGCGCGACAATGCGTACGCGCCCCTCGGCCACGTCGACGTCGGAGACGACGCCGCGCACTCCGCCGAAGTGGTCCGTGTGGCTGTGCGAGTAGATCACCGCGGCGACCGGCAGGTCCGCGCCACGGTTCCTGCGGTACAGGTCGAGACCGGCCGCCGCGCACTCCTCGCTGATGAGCGGGTCGACGATGACGAGGCCCTCGGTGCCTTCGATGATCGTCATGTTGGAGACGTCGAAGCCGCGGATCTGGTAGACGCCTTCGACGACCTCGAAGAGCCCGTGCAGGGAGTTGAGCCGGCCCTGACGCCACAGGCTGGGGTTGGCGGTCTCGGGGCAGTCCTCAGCGAGAAAGGACCAGCGTTCGTTGTCCCAGACGACGCGGCCTTCGGCGTTCTTGATCACGCACGGCGTCAGCGTGTCGAGCCGGCCCCGGCAGGCGTTGGCGAGATCGGTGGGGTCGTCCCAGTCGAGTCCGGGCGCTGCGGTCATGGTGCCTCGATTCTTGGCGCGATGAGAATTCGGTCGGTGTGGAGTCGTAGTGAGTCAGGAGTGGGGCTCATGCCGCATGTGCTGCTGTGCGGTGTGGTGCGCCACCCTCTGCCGCGTGAGCAGGTACGTGGGAGCGCACCCGGACCCGGAGCAGAAGGCACGGCGAACGACGGGTCGAGGTGAACCCGGCACCAGCCGCCGGTGCCTCGGGCCCGGGGCGGATGAAGGACGCCGTCGATGATCGGTACGGCGGCGCCGGTGGTCAGCAGACCCGATGCGCGGCATGTGTCACGCGTCCGGCCGTAGCGGCAGGGGTGCGCGTCTGATAATTTAACGATCGTTCGATTGTCGATCCCGCACGAAACCATGGGCGCCCGGCACTGTCAACAGATCTTGCGCGTCGGCGGCCCTCAACTGCGCGCTGTCGATGTATCCGATCTGATGGACGGCCTCGGCCGGGAGGAATCCAGCGCGCTCCGGTGCCCGCCGTTCCCCGCCGCCCGAATCGAGGAGAACCCTTGACCCCGGCTCCCGCTGGAAGGCATCACTGTCGTCAGCCTGGAACAGGCCGCCGCGGCCCCGTTCGCGACTCGTCAGCTCGCCGACCTCGGCGCCCGTGTGATCAAGGTGGAGCGTCCGGACCTGGCGACTTCGGGCGGGGCTACGACGAGTCGGTACACGCTCAGTCCAGCTCCTTCGCGTGGCTGAACCGGGCCAAGGAGTCCCTGACGCTCGACCTCAAGTCGCCCAGCGGCCGCGAGGTCCTGGAGAAGCTCCTCGGCGACGCCGACGTCTTCGTGCAGAACCTCACCCTGGGAGCGCCCCTCCGCTTCGGTCTGGGCGCGCAGGATCTCGCCGGCGCCACCCGTCCCTGGTTGTGTGCGGCATCTCCGGCTACAGCGGCACGGGCCACTGGTCGGGCCGCAAGGCATACGACCTGCTCGAGCAGTGCGAGGCCGGACTCGTGTCGCTGACCGGGTCACCTTCAGGAAACCCAAAATGCTTCAGGAGACCCGATGAGTGAAGAGAAGTACGAGCAGATCGCTTACGCCGTCGCAGACCGCGTCGCCACCATCACGCTGAACCGGCCCGAGGCGCGCAACGGCTACACCCGCCAGATGGCCGACGAGATAGCTTCAGCCCTACGCGCGGCGGACACCGACCACGACGTGCGCGTGGTCGTCCTGACGGGCGCGGGCACGGACTTCTGCGTCGGCGCCGATCTCGCGGCCGGCGGCGGCAAGGGGCAGGGCTTCACGCAGAAGGTCGACGACGAGACCATCGCACAGATCGAGGCAGGCACCTACCAGGAGCCCGCGGGAGTCGTGACCCGTGTCCTGTACGTCATGAACAAGCCGGTGATCGCGGCCGTACGCGGGGCCGCCGTCGGCGTCGGCTCGACGATGCTGCTGCCGGTCGACTACCGACTCGCGGCTCACGGCACCAAGTTCGGCTTCCCGTTCACGCGGCGCGGCATCGTGCCCGAGGGCGCGTCGGCGTGGTTCCTGCCTCGGCTCGTGGGCCTCGGCAAGGCGATGGACTGGCTGCTGTCGGGCCGGATCGTGCCGGCCGACGAGGCGCTGACCGCCGGTCTGGTGACGAGCCTGCACGACGCGGACAAGGTCCTGGACGCTGCGTACGAGCTGGCCGCCGAGCTCGCCTCGAAGACCGCCCCGGTGTCGGTGGCTGTCACCCGGCAGCTCGTGTACCGCATGGCCTGGGCCGAGACGCCCGAGCTCGTGCACCGTCTGGACTCGCGCCTCGTGTTCGACACCGTGCGCGGCGCGGACGCGAAGGAGGGCGTGACGTCGTTCTTCGAACGGCGCGAGCCCGACTTCCCCGGCCGGGTGCCCGAGGACCTGCCCGCGTATCTGCCGTGGTCGGACGGCACCGCGTCCTAGCGGACGCGGCACACGCGGACAGCATCAAGGCCCCCGTCGGACGGGCTCCCCCGAGGCGGGAGACCAGCTGCCGGGGGCCTTGTCATGGGATCAGCACCCGGTCGGGTCCTACGCTTCGGAGACGGGCCCGAATCCCGCGTACAGGCCCGAAGCCAACTCCAGTACCTGCGCCCTGCGTTCATCACGGGAGAGGCCGTACAGCAGTACGGGGCCCTCGAAGCCGGGCTCGAACGGCGCCACGGCGAGATACGGAAGGAGCACGCTGACCAGGGAGGCGAAGACCTCTGGGCGGGCGTCGGGCCTGAAGTCGCCGCGACGCACGGCCTGCCGGGCCAAGGCAGTGACCTCGGCCTCGTACAGCCGGCGGGCCGGGGCGTTGACGGCGGCGCGCACCTGCGGGTCGATCTCGAGGTGCGTGGCCGCGATGACCCCCCGCTCCAGCGGGTGATCGGCGAAGTAGTCGACCCAGGCGAGCACGGCGCCGCAGAAGAAGGCGTGGTAGCTCGTGCCGTCGGGGATGACGCCGAGCCAGGAAGCGAGCGCGTCGCGCACGCGTTGGGCGGCGGTCTCGGCCACGTACTGGAAGAGGTCGAGCTTGTCGTCGAAGTACTGGAAGAGCGACCCCTTGGCTACGCCCGCGTCCCGCGCCACCGTGTTGAGGCTGCCCGCGGAGTAGCCGTGCCGGCCGAACTCCTCCATCGCGGCGACGATGATCCGCTCGCGGCGCGCGGGCGCTAGACGCTCCCAGGTGGGGGTGGGCAAGGGTCCTCCGGTGGGGGCGTGACACGGCTCGGTTGAACGCCCCATCATTCCAGCCCCCGACACCTCACCCGTCACAGGCGGTGCCGAGGGCTGGACCTGCCCGGCTCAAGGACCCGCGATCAGGCCTGCCGCTTCCCTTCCGCTCAGGCCTCGCGCGGCGCGAGATCCTGGCGCAGGACCCGCTTGAGGATCTTGCCGCTGGGGTTGCGGGGCAGCTCCTCCATGAAGTGGACGATCCGCGGCTTCTTGTACGAGGCGATGCGCTCGCGCGTGAAGTCGATGAGGTCCTGCGCGGTGGCGGGCTCCGCCCCGGGCCGCAGGACGACGGCGGCGGTGACGGCCTCACCCCACTTTTCGTCGGGGGTTCCGAACACGGCGACGTCGAGGACCGCGGGGTGCTCGGCGAGCGCGGACTCGACCTCGATCGGGTACACGTTCTCGCCGCCCGTGATCACCATGTCCTTCATCCGGTCGGTGATGAACAGGTAGCCGTCCTTGTCCAGGTATCCCGCGTCGCCGGTCCTGAGCCAGCCGTCGGCGGTGAACAGCGCCTCGTTCTCCTCGGGCCGCTTCCAATAGCCCGGCGTGACGTGGTGGGAGCGGGTGAGGATCTCGCCCACGACACCCGGCGCCACGTGATCGCCGGTGACGGGGTCGGCGATGGCGACCTCGACGTCGGGGCGCATGTTGCCCGCCGACCGCAGGAGCGTCGAGCGCGGTCCGTCCACGACGTGGTCCTCGGGCAGCAGCCGCGAGGCGGAACCGGTCGTCTCGGTCTGCCCGTACTTCTGGTAGAAGCCGCAGCCGAAGATCTCCATGGAGCGGCGCAGCAGGGCCGGCGTGATGGGCGAGGCCCCGTAGACGATCAACTGGAGCGCGGAGAAGTCGCGCTCGCGGATGTCCGGCAGCGTCGTGAGCAGGTGGAGCATGGCGGGCACGAAGAACGCGTGGGTGACCTGGTGACGCTCCATGAGCTCGACCACGGCGGACGGCACGAGGTCGGGGAGCATCACGGTGTGGGCGCCCGCACTCAGCGCGCTCACCAGCCAGCCGGTACCGGCGATGTGGAAGACGGGCATGGCGTTCACGGCGACGGACGTGTTCTTCCAGCCCATCTCGCGCAGCTGGAACTCGCCCGCTGTGACGTTCTGAAGGGTGAGCTGGACGCCCTTGGGCAGCCCGGTGGTGCCGGAGGTGTACAGCTGGAGGAAGACCGCGTCCTCGGTGCCCGCGCCCGCGTCGGCGATGCCCTCCTCGCCCAGCCAGCCTTCGTACGTGTGCTCTCCCAGGGCCGCCTCACCCTCGGTGACCAGGGCGATCCCGGGCAGCGCGGCGCGCACGGCGTGGGCGCCGGGCAGAAACTCGGTCTGGGTCAGAACGATCCCGAGTTCCGCGTCCTGGGCGACAGCGACCAGCTCGGGCTCGGCCAGGCGCCAGTTCAGCGGGGTGGCGACGAGCCCCGCCTTGGCGCAGCCGACGAGGAGCTCGGCGGCGAGGGTGCCGGGGCGTACGAGGTAGCCGACGCGGGTGCCCTTGGGCAGGCCCGCGGCGAGGAGGGCCTGCGCGACACGGTTGCCCCGCCGGTCGAGCTCGGCGTAGGTCAGCGTCCGTGAGCCTTCGGTGACGGCGGGAGCGTCGGGGTTCAGCGCGGCGTGCTGTCGTACGGCGTCGGGCAGGAACGGACCCATGCGGGATACCTCCATCAGCGTCGGCATCGGCGACGAAGCCGGATTGCGAGCGCTTGTTGCGGGTGCGGGGTGGCCGGCCTGCGGGGGAAGGAGACCGGGGTGGCGAGCCAGGGGCGGGGCATTCGCCGCGTCGGCGCCATACGGCCACCGACCGCATATGACCGGGTGGTCATACGCTGATGCGGCGAGCATTCCCGCCCCACGCCCCGGTGTCAATGGATTGAACGATCGTTCTGGAAAGTCTGGAACGTAAGGAGACCCGCCCGTTCAGAGGCCCAGGTCCTTGGCGACGATCATCTTCATGACTTCGCTGGTGCCGCCGTAGATGCGCGAGACGCGGGTGTCCGCGTAGAGCCGGGCGATCGGGTACTCGGTGACGTAGCCGTAACCACCGTGCAGTTGAAGGCACTTGTCGATGACACGGCCCGCGACCTCGGTGCCGAAGAGCTTCACCTTGGCAGCATCGGCCACCGACAGCTCGCCGACGTCATGCAGGTCGAGCGCCCGGTCCGTCATCGTCTGCAGCGCCTCGACCTCGGTGGCGCACTCCGCGAGCACGAACTTGGTGTTCTGGAAGGCCGCGACCGGCTTGCCGAAGACCGTACGGTCCTTCACGTAAGCGGTGGCGTGGCGAAGCGCTGCCTTCGCTGTGGCAGTGGCGGCGAAAGCGATGGTCAGGCGCTCCTGGGCGAGGTTGTGGGACAGGTACGAGAACGCCCTGCCCTCCTCGCCCAGCAAGTTCTCCACAGGGACTTTGACGTCCACGAAGGACAGTTCGGCCGTGTCGGAGGTCTTCAGGCCCACCTTCTGGAGCTTGCGGCCCACCGCGAAGCCCTCACTGGTGACGTCCACACACAGGATCGACAGACCGCCGCGACGGTCGTCCGCCGTCGCCGGCGACGTGCGACACACGACGAGCACCAGGTCGGCGAGCGCGCCGCCGGTGATGAAGGTCTTGGCGCCGCTCAGCGTGTAGTGCGTACCGTCCGCAGACAGCTCGGCACGCGTCTGGATGTTGGCCAGGTCGGAGCCGGTCCCCGGCTCGGTCATGGCGATGGCGGTCATGATGTCGCCGCTCGCGACCCCCGGCAGCCACCGCTCCCTCTGCTCCTGGGAGCAGTACTTGAGCAGGTACGGAAGGATCATCAGCGCGTGCGCCTGATAGTTGCCGAAGGTGACGCCGGCGCGGGCGGTCTCCTCGGCCACGACGGCGGCGTATTTGATGCTTCTCTCGCCGCCCCCGCCGAACTCCTCGGGGACCTGAATACCGAGCACACCGAGGGCGCCGAGCTTGCGGTAGAAATCGCGCGGCGGGTGGCCCTGTTCCTCCCACTCGTGGAAGACCGGCTCGACCTCCTTGGCGATGAAGTCCCGGATCGTGGCCCGGAACGCCTCGTGGTCCTCGTCGAACACTGTGCGGCGCATGAACACCATCCCTCTCACCGGGGCCCGGAGGGCTCCGGGGTACCTCGCCATAGCCAAGTCGAACGATCGTTAAGTTATTCTTGGCGCACTCGCCATGTCCACGCGATGTGACCTGCTTCACGTTGCGCACGGACGTGAAGCCAGATGCAACTCGCACCACAAAGCACCACAAGGCGTTGCGGAGGAAGAAACCGGGAATGCGCACGCGCCGCGGAGACCGGTTCAGGCTCCCCCAAGGCGCTCGCGGAGCTGGAGCTTGAGCACCTTTCCGCTCGGGTTACGCGGCAGTTCGGTGACGAAATGGACCGCCCGGGGCTTCTTGTACGACGCGATGCGACCCCGCGTGAACTCGATCAGCTCGTCCCGTCCGGGGGCGGACACACCGTGCTTGAGGACGACGACCGCGGTGACCGCCTCACCCCACCTCTCGTCGGCGACGCCGATGACAGACACCTCGGCCACCGCCGGATGTTCGGCAAGCACCGCTTCGACCTCCGTCGGATACACGTTCTCACCGCCGGTGATCACCATGTCCTTGATGCGGTCGCTGATGAACAGGTAACCGTCCTCGTCCAGGTGGCCGGCGTCGCCGGTGCGCAGCCACCCGTCGGACGTGAAGAGGCGGGCGTTCCCATCGGGCCTGTTCCAGTAGCCGGGCGTGTTGAAGCGCGAGCGCAGCAGGATCTCGCCCACGACGCCCGGCGCGACGCTCTCGCCACTCACCGCGTCCACCACGCGGATCTCCACGCCGTGACAGGCACGGCCCGCCGACTTCAGCAGGTGCGGGCGGCCGTCGGCGTCGTGGTCCTCGAACGAGAGACGGGTCGCAGTGCCGGCTGTCTCCGTCATGCCGTACCGCTGGTAGAAGCCGCACTGGAAGACCTCCAGTGAGCGGCGCAGCAGCGTCGGAGTGATCGGGGAGGCCCCGTAGACCATGACGCGCAGGGCGCTGAAGTCCCTGCTGTCGATGCCGGGAAGCGACGTGAGCATCTGGAGGACAGCCGGCACGAACAGGGCGTGGGTGATCCGCTCCCGCTCGAGGACCTCGGCGACCTGCGCAGGGACCACTTCGGGAAGCATCACCGTTCGAGCGCCCATCAGCAGAGCGCTGTTGAGCCAGCCGGCACCGGCGAAGTGGAACATCGGAAGCGCGTTGAGGGCGACCGTGTCGGGCGACCACAGGAGTTCGGCGAGCTGCTCGTCGGCCTGGAGGAGATTGTCCAGGGTGAGCCGGACCCCCTTGGGCACACCGGTGGTTCCCGAGGTGTACACCTGCATGACGACCGCGTCGCCCTCGCGGCCCGCGCCGGGGTCCTGTGCCGGGCGGCCGGCCAGCCAGGCCTCGTACGCGGTCGAGCCGTCGGGCAGGCCGCGCCCGGACGGCTCTCCGGCCGAATACTCCGACGGCTCCTCGGTGACGACGAGGAGCAGCTCGGGCAGCGCGTTTCGTACGGCGCACGCGGCAGGCAGGAACTCCGGTTCGGTGACCAGCACACATAGGCCCGCATCCTGCGCTACGGCAGTCAACTCCGGTACGGCGAGGCGCCAGTTGAGCGGGGTGGCAACAAGCCCGGCCTTGGCGCAGGCCACCAGCATCTCGGCGGCGACGATCCCGGCGCGCGTGAGATAGCCGATCCGCGCCCCGCGCTCACCTGCGGTGTCGAGCAGCGCCCGCGCCAGACGGCTGGTGCGCTGATCGAGGTCGGCGTAAGTGAGCGTGCGGGGGCCCGCGGTGATCGCGGGCGCGAAGGGGCGTTCCACGGCGTGCCGTCGCACGGCGTCGGGCAGATAGGGGCGCATCGGGGGCTCCTCGGTCGCCTTCAGCTCACGCTGCGGCGACAGCGACAAGATGGGGGAAAGAGACGGATGGGGATGTCCTGCGGGCGCAGCCGCGCCGAACCCGGACCAGCACCAGCACCAGCACCAGCACCAGCACCAGCACCAGCACCAGCACCAGGCAAGCATGCGGGTGCGACGGACCGCTGCGAGGCTCCAAGGGGCAGATACGAGGCACAGCGGTCCGGGTCCGGGCAGGCTCAGGCCCTCGGGCCGCCCGCGACGTACAGCACCTGGCCGGAGACGAAGCCCGCGGCCTCGCCCGCGAAGAACGACACGGCGTTGGCGATGTCGGCAGGGGCGCCGACGCGGGCTACCGGGATCCCGGCGGCGGCCCTGGCCTTGAAGTCCTCGAAGGAAAGGCCGACGCGCTCGGCGGTCTTGGCGGTCATCTCCGTGGCGATGAAGCCCGGGGCGATCGCGTTGGCGGTGACCCCGAACTTGCCGAGCTCGATGGCGAGGGTCTTGGTGAACCCCTGCAGACCGGCCTTCGCGGCCGAGTAGTTGACCTGGCCGCGGTTGCCGAGGGCAGCCGTGGAGGACAGGTTGACGATGCGGCCCCAGCCGGCGGCCGTCATGTACGCCTGGCAGGCCTTCGACATCAGGAAGGCGCCGCGCAGGTGGACGCCGATGACGGAGTCCCAGTCCTGCTCGGTCATCCTGAACAGCAGGTTGTCGCGGGTGATGCCGGCGTTGTTGACCAGCACGAGCGGGGCACCGAGCTCGGCCGCGACGCGCTCGACGGCGGCCTGGACCTTCTCCGCGTCGGCGACATCCACGCCGACCGCGAGGGCGCGGCCGCCCTCCTTCTCGATCGCGGCGACGGTGTCGGCGCAGGCGGCCTCGTCGAGGTCGAGGACGGCAACGGCGTAACCGTCCTGGGCCAGACGCACGGCAGTGGTGGCCCCGATACCACGGGCGGCACCGGTGACGATGGCGACCTTCTTGATGTTTTCGGACATGCTGAACTCCTGGCGTTCTCAGAACAGTTGGGGAGGGTGAGAGGGGGCTGCCTCAGTTGAAGAGGGCGAGGAGGGGACCGCCTCAGCCGAAGATGCGGACCACCGTCTCGGCGACGGCGGCCGGCTTCTCGGAGCCCTCGATCTCGATGGTGACCTTGTTGATCACCTGGCGGCCGCCGCCGGGGACCTCCTCGGCGGAGAGGATCTCGACCGAGGCGCGGACCTTGGAGCCCACCTTGACAGGGTTCATGAACCGAACCTTGTTGAGACCGTAGTTGACGCCCATCTTGACGCCCTCGATGCAGTACACATCCTGCGTGAGCACCGGGATGAGGGAGAGGGTGAGATAGCCGTGCGCGATGGTCGCGCCGAACGGGCCGGTGGCGGCGCGCTCGGGGTCGACGTGGATCCACTGGTGGTCGCCGGTCGCATCGGCGAAGGTGTCGATGCGGTTCTGCTCGACACTGACCCACTCGCTGACGCCGACGTGCGTACCGGCCGCGGCCGCGAACTCGGCGGGAGAGGAGAACACCTTGGGCATGACGGAACTTCCGATTTCTCAGGGTTGGTTGGGGCGGAGGAGTCGCTCAGCCCAGGGTCACGGTCGCGCTGATGCCGGGCGCTGCACCGGGGCGACCCGCGGTCAGCGGCGCTTCGTCTCCGTCGGGCGTACCGCTGACTACGAACACGACCGGCGCGAACAGCGGCGCCTTCGAGCGGAACGCGAACGACGTCACGGCCCGCTCCGACGCGCAGCGGCGCGGCAGTTCGAGCAGCGACAGGGCGAGCAACGGCCCGTGCACGACGAGGTCGGGGTAGCCCCTCGGTGTCGCGTGCGTAGTCCCGGTCGTAGTGGATACGGTGCGCGTTGTACGGGAGAGCGCTGAGCCGGAACAGGAGTGTGGGGTCCGGCCGCAGGCTGAACGACCAGGGCGCGGCGTGCTGTTCACTCGCGGAGCCGGTGGAGCTCGTAGAGCCGGTGCCACGGGGGCGGCAGCGCATCACCGACCCCGGTGACGGCGTGCGGCTGGTCGAACACGCCGGACAGGGCCTGCGCGGGCGCGGCGGCGATGAACTCGGTGGTCTCCACCGGTTCGGGCCGCCAGCCGGCCTCTGTCTTCGCGAACGCCTCCGGTGCGCGCTCGCTCATCCGAGGGCCTCCGCCGTGCCCAGCAGGGCCGTCGTCTGGCTGGAGAGAACGCCGCCGTTGCCGTTCACGAGCGCCACCTTGGTGTCCGCCTGCTGGCGCTCGCCGCACTCGCCGCGCAGCTGCCGAACGGCCTCGATGATGAGGAAGATGCCGTACATGCCGGGGTGGCAGTACGACAGGCCGCCGCCGTTGGTGTTGACCGGCAGCTCGCCGCCCGGCGCGATACGGCCGCCGGAGACGAAAGCGCCGCCCTCACCCTTCGCGCAGAACCCCAAGTCCTCAAGGAACAGCAAGGTGTTGATGGTGAACGCGTCGTACACTTCGACGACGTCCACGTCGGACGGCTTGAGCCCGGCCATCTCGAAGGCGCGGCGGCCCGAGTCGACGGCGGCCGTCGTCGTCAGGTCCGGCATCTGCGACATCGAACGGTGCCAGGTGGCTTCACCGCCGCCGAGGAAGTACACGAACTCAGCCCTCAGGTCGCGGGCGCGTTCGGCACTGGTGAGGATCACCGCGCCGCCGCCGTCCGTGACCAGGCAGCAGTCCTTCGACGTCAGCGGATAGCTGATCATCTGCGAGGACAGCACGTCCTCGACGGTGAGCGGGCCGCGCCCGTACGTGAACGCCTTCGGGTTGAGCTGTGCCCAGTCCCGCGCGGCGACCGCGACTTCGGCGAGTTGCTCGCGCGTGGTGCCGTAGTCGTGCATGTGGCGGGATGCGGCGAGCGCGTACATGGAGACGGGGTAGCGCGGCTTGTACGCCTCCTCCCACGGGAGGAGCTTCGTCGGCGAGACGAGCCGGCCGCCGTCGGAGCGCTGCGTGGAGCCGTACGTGATCAGGGCGGTGGTGCACAGGCCCGCCTCGATGGCGATCGCCGCGTGCAGCAGATGCGCGACGAAAGAACTGCCGCCGACGTTCGTGGAGTCGGCGTACACCGGGCGGATGCCCAGGTATTCGGCGACGTCCAGGGTCGGGAACGGCAGATACGAGGAGGCGCAGAAGAAGCCGTCGATGTCGGACTTCTTCAGACCCGCGTCCTTGAGGGCTCGGGAGGTCGCCTGTCCCATCAGGTCGAAGTGGGTGAGTCCCGGAGCCACTTGACCCAGGTCCGACTCGGCCACGCCGACGACGGCGACCTTGCCGCGCAGACCAGTGCTCATGCGCCTACCTCCAGCGGTCGGAAGACGGCCAGCGGCGCGTCGTCCTCGGTGATCACAGCAAGCCGGACCCGCGAGCCGATGGCCACATCCTCCGGGGCGACGCCCTCGACGCGGCTCATCATGCGGAAGCCCTCGTCGAGATCGATGAGCGCCACGTTGTACGGGTCGCTGCCCCGCTTGTACAGGACAGTGGTCGCGTAGACCGTGCCGAGGCCCGCACTCGCCCTCCAGTCGAGGGATTCGGAGCCGCAATGCGGGCACAGGACGCGCGGGTAGAACACAGGCCGCTCGCAGGCGGCGCACTGCTGGAAGCGCAGTTCTCCCTCTGCGAGACCGTCCGTGTAGCCCTGGGTGGGGGCGGGCATGGCCATGACTACTTCGCGCCCTTCTGCTGAGCGTCCTTGAGCAGGGCCCGGCCGATGATCAGCTTCTGGATCTCGCTGGTGCCCTCGTAGATGCGGAACAGGCGGGCGTCGCGGAAGCAGCGCTCGACGACCGTCCCGCGCATGTACCCCATGCCGCCGTGGATCTGCACGGCCAGGTCAGCCGCCCGGGAGACCATTTCGGAGCAGTACAGCTTGGTGGCCGACGGGCGGATCCTGCGGTCCTCCCCGGAGTCGTACTTCTCCGCCGCGTCCAGAACCATCGCCCGGCCCGCGAGCACCCCGGTCTGGATGTCGGCAAGCATCGCCTGCACCAGCTGGAACTCCCCGATGGGCCGGCCGCCCTGCTTACTGGAGGCGGCGTAGGCCACCGACTCCTCCAGGATGCGCTCGGCCATGCCGACGCACAGCGCGGCGATGTGGATGCGGCCGCGGATGAGCGACTTCATCGCGGCTCCGAAACCCGCGCCCTCCTGTCCGCCGATGAGCGCCGACTTGTCCACGCGGACGTTGTCGAAGAAGACCTCGGCGGTCCAGGCTCCGGCCTGGCCCGTCTTGTGGTCCTTGGGGCCGACGCTGACGCCGGACAGGTCCGCCTCCACGAGGAAGACGGAAATGCCCTTGGTGCCGTAGTTCTCCTCGCCGGTACGGGCGAAGACGACGAACAGGTCGGCGAGCGGCGCGTTGGTGATGAACCGCTTGGACCCGCTGATCAGGTACGCGTCGCCGTCCTTGACCGCGCGCGTCGTCAGACCCGACGGGTCGGAGCCCGCCTCGGCCTCGGTCAGCGCGAACGAGGCGACCGCGCCCTCGGACAGCCGGGGCAGCCAGTACTTCTGCTGCTCCTCGGTGCCCGCGTTGACGAGCACCTTGCCCGCGATGCCGTTGTTCGTGCCGAACATCGAGCGGAAGGCCGGCGTCGTGTAGCCGAACTCGAAGGCCAGCTGGACGTCCTCGGAGAGCGAGGCGCCGAGGCCACCGTGCTCCTCGGGAAGCGTGTAGCCGAACAGGCCCATGTCGACGGCCTTGCGCCGGACGTCCTCCGGGATCGCATCGCTCTCCTCGATCTCGTCCTCGCGCGGTACGACGTCCTCGCGCACGAGACGGCGGACCGCATCTCGTACTGCCCTGAAGTCAGCGGCGTCCATGTGTGGTGTCCCTTCTGGTACGGGACGGGCCCATGCGGCCCGTCCCGTGGTCGAGCCGGTGGATCAGAGCAGTTCGAGGATCGTGGCGTTGGCCATGCCGCCGCCCTCGCACATCGACTGCAGGCCGTAGCGGATGCCGTTGTCCTTCATGTGGTGCACGAGGGTCGTCATCAGGCGGGCCCCGGAGCCGCCCAGCGGGTGGCCGAGCGCCATCGCGCCGCCGTTGGGGTTCATCCGCTCGTAGTCGGCGCCGGTCTGGCGCTGCCAGCCGAGCGAGACGGAGGCGAATGCCTCGTTGATCTCGTACGCGCCGATCTCGTCGAGGGACAGCCCCGAGCGCTGGAGGACCTTGGCCGTGGCCGGGATCGGGCCCTTGAGCATCGTGATGGGGTCGACGCCGGTGACGACACCGGTGTGGAAGCGGGCGATCGGCGTCCAACCGTTGCGCTCGGCAATTTCGGAGGTGGTGATTAGGAGGGCGGCCGAACCGTCCGAGATCTGCGAGGCGTTGCCGGCGGAGACGACACCGTTCTCCTTGAACGGGGTTTTCAGCTGGCTCAGCTTCTCCACGCTGGAGCCGCGGCGCACACCCTCGTCGGTGTCGAAAACCCGCTCGTTGCCGGCGGCGTCCGTAACGGTGACCGGGGTGATCTGCCCCTTGAAACGGCCCTCGTCGATGGCGCGGGCGGCCCGCTCGTGGGAGTCGACCGCGTGCTGGTCGAGCTCCCGGCGGCTCAGCCCGAACTCGTCGGCGATCATCTCGGCGCCGATGCCCTGGTTGAACTTGTAGTGGTCGTAGCGCTCGCCCACCAACGGGCCGTACGGGGCGCCGAAGGCCCCGCCCGCGCGGGTCGAGCCCATCGGCACGCGGGACATGGTCTCGACACCGCCGGCTATGGCGATGTCGTACTGTCCGGCGATGACGCCCGCGGCGGCCTGGTGCACGGCCTGCTGCGAGGAGCCGCACTGACGGTCGACGGTCAGGCCGGGCACGGACTCCGGCCAGCCCGCGGCGAGCACCGAGTAGCGGCCGACGCCGCCGGCCTGCTCGCCGACCTGGGACACACAGCCCCAGATCACGTCGTCGACGGTGACCGGGTCGAGGCCGTTGCGCTCGGCGAGCGCCTTGAGCACATGGGCGGACAGGTCCACGGGGTGGATGCCGGAGAGGGCGCCGCCCGGCTTGCCCTTCCCGACCGGGGTGCGAACGGCGTCGACGATCACTGCGTCACGCATGGGGAACTCCTGCTCGTACGAAGGAAATGACCGATGTCTGCGGGAGGCCGGGCGGCCTACTTGGGGGCCATCCGGATCGAGCCGTCGAGGCGGATGGTCTCGCCGTTCAGCATCGGATTGGTGACGATCGCCTCGGCGAGCTGCGCGTACTCGGCGGGCTGGCCGAGCCGGGCCGGGTGCGGGACCTGGGCGCCGAGCGCGTCGCGGGCCTCCTGCGGCAGCCGGCCCAGCAGCGGCGTCTCGAAGAGGCCGGGCGCGATCGTCATCACGCGGATGTTCGTCCTCGCCAGGTCGCGGGCGATCGGCAGGGTCATGCCGACGATGCCGCCCTTGGACGCGGAGTACGCGCACTGGCCGATCTGGCCGTCGAAGGCCGCGACGGAGGCGGTGTTGACGATGACACCGCGGTCGCCGTCGAGCGGCTCGTTGCCGCCCATGGCCTGGGCTGCCAGACGGATCACGTTGAAGGTGCCGATCAGGTTGACCTCGACGACCTTGCGGAACTGGTCGAGGTCGTAGGGGCCCTCCTTGCCGACGGTGCGGCCCGCGCCGCCGATGCCGGCGCAGTTGACGGTGATGCGCAGCGGGGCGAGCGCGGTCGCGGCGCCCACGGCGGCCGTGACGTCGGCCTCGCTGGTGACATCACCGGGTACGAAGGTGGCGCCGATCTCCTTGGCGACGGCCTCACCGTCGGACGTGGCCAGGTCGAAGATGACGACGTGGGCACCGCCCGCGACGAGGCGCTCGGCGGTCGCGCGGCCGAGTCCGGAGGCTCCGCCGGTGACGAGGGCGGACGAGCTGGCGTTGATCTGCATGGGGATTCCTCTCCTGCTGTACGAGGTCGTGTGGTGCGAGGCCCTGTGGTGCGAGGCCCTGCTGTACGAGTTCCTGGCGTGCGGGGGCTCAGAGGCCGAGCGACTTGGCGATGATCGTCTTCATGACCTCGCTGGTGCCGCCGTAGATGCGGGTGACGCGAGTGTCCGCGTACAGGCGGGCGATCGGGTACTCGGTGACGTAGCCGTAACCACCGTGAAGCTGAAGGCACTTGTCGATGACGCGGCCCGCGACCTCGGTGCAGAAAAGCTTCGCCTTCGCGGCGTCGACGACCGACAGCTCGCCCGTGGCGTGCAGCTCCAGGGCACGGTCGGCGAACAGGCGCGCGGCCTCGGCCTCGGTGGCGCACTCGGCGAGCACGAACTTGGTGTTCTGGAATGCAGCGACCGGCTTGCCGAAGACCGTGCGGTCCTTGACGTAGTCGGTGGCGAAGCGCAGTGCGGCCTCGGCGGCCGCCGCGCCGCCCAGCGCGATGGCGAGGCGCTCCTGGGCGAGGTTGTGGGACAGGTACGAGAAGCCCTTGCCCTCCTCGCCGAGCAGGTTCTCCACCGGGACCTTGACGTCCACGAAGGACAGCTCGGCGGTGTCGGACGCCTTCAGGCCGATCTTCTTCAGCTTGCGGCCGACCGAGAAGCCCTCGGAGGCGGTCTCGACGCACAGGATGGACAGGCCCGCTCGGCGGTCCTCGGCGTTGAACGGCGTGGTCCGCGCGACGACCAGGATGAGGTCGGCGAGGGCGCCGCCGGTGATGAACGTCTTGGCGCCGTTCAGGACGTAGTGCGTGCCGTCCTCGGAGAGCGTGGCGCGGGTCTGGATGTTGGCGAGGTCCGAACCGGTGCCGGGCTCCGTCATCGCGATGGCCGTCATCAGGTCACCGGTCGCGAATCCGGGCAGCCATCGCTCCTTCTGCTCCTGCGTCGCGTACGCCATGAGGTACGGAAGGATCAGGTTGGCGTGCACCGAGTAGCTGCCGAAGGTGACGCCCGCGCGGGCGGTCTCCTCCATCACGACGGCCTGGTACTTGAAGCCCTCGCCGGCGCCGCCGAACTCTTCCGGCACCTCGATGCCGAGAACACCCAGCTCACCGAGCCGACGGTAGAAGTCACGCGGAGGGTGCCCCTCCTCCTCCCACTCGTGGTGGACGGGGACGACCTCCTTCTCGATGAAGTCCCGCAGCGTCGCGCGGAACGCCTCGTGGTCCTCGTTGAACACCGTACGGCGCACAGCAGCCTCTTCTCGTACTGGCCTCGATCTGCGCCGCGCAATGTGGCCTGCGTCGCAGATTCCTTTTCGAACGATCGTTAAGGTAATCCCGCAGCGCAGAACCTGTCCATGTTCCGTACAGGTGACCTGCTTCACCCGGGCCCTCGCGTCCGCCTCCGAGAGGACTTCCCCACCATGTCCGAAGCACACCCCTCCCTGGCCGGGCGCACCGTTCTGATGTCCGGCGGCAGCCGCGGCATCGGGCTCGCCATCGCGCTGCGGGCCGCCCGCGACGGCGCCAATGTCGCCCTGCTCGCCAAGACGGACACCCCCGACCCGCGCCTGCCCGGCACCGTGCACACCGCGGCCCGCCAGATCGAGGAGGCGGGCGGCAAGGCGCTGGCCGTGGCCGGCGACGTCCGCGAGGAGTCGGATGTCCGGCGCGCGGTCGAGGCAGCGGCGGAGCGGTTCGGCGGCATCGACATCGTCGTCAACAACGCCTCCGCGATCGCACTGGCCAACCCCGGCGAGCTCCCGCTCAAGCGCTACGACCTGATGATGGACATCAACGTCCGCGGCACGTTCCTGCTCAGCTCGCTGGCCCTGCCGCATCTGCGCGCGTCCGCCCACGCCCAGGTCCTCACCCTGTCGCCGCCGCTCAACCCGGACCCCCGCTGGCTGCGCGACCACGCCCCGTACACGGTCAGCAAGTACGGGATGACGATGCTGACCCTGGGCCTCGCCGAGCAGCACAGCGGGCAGGCCTTCTCCGCCAACTGCCTGTGGCCGGCCACGACCATCGTCACCGCGGCCACGACGAACATGCGCGGCGCCGAGGAGGCCCTGCGCGTCAGCCGTACGCCGCAGATCATGGCCGACGCCGCGTACGAGATCCTGACCCGCCCGGCGGGCGGCACCACCGGCCGGTGCCTTGTCGACGAGGAGGTGCTGCGGGAAGCCGGCGTGAGTGACTTCGACCAGTACCGCGGCGACCCCGAAGCGAACACTCCCCTGCGCAAGGACATCTTCCTCTAGTACTCCAGCAGGATTTCGCTGTCTGACCTGGTCTTTTCGCCGGGTGGCGGGAGTGTAGCGGGACTTCGATCGTGCGGGGGCGGTCTCACGG
>NZ_JBVJPM010000024.1:0-71354 GCF_055582645.1 Streptomyces sp. NPDC107517
AACGCCCGGTTACATTCCGAACCCGGAAGCTAAGCCTCACAGCGCCGATGGTACTGCAGGGGGGACCCTGTGGGAGAGTAGGACGCCGCCGAACTCCTTTTATAGAGCTGGTCCCTGAACTTCGGTTCAGGGACCAGCTCTTTTTTGTTTTGTGTCACTTGTCGTTCACGTTGCGCAGCCAACATCCCGTGTCATGGGGACAGTTGCAATGCTGAGGGCCGCCGGTATCGGAACCGGTGACGAGGTCATCGTGCCCGCCTACGGAAACGTCGAGGTCGCGGAGGCCGTCGAACTGGCCGGAGCCAGGCCCGTGTTCGCGGACATAGATCCGGACACGTACTGCCTCGCCCCCGCCTCGGTCGAGAGCGGCGTCAGCGCACACACCGCGGCGATCATCGCCGTGCACCGCTTCGGGCAGCCGGCCGATGTGGCGCGGCTTCGGGAGATCGGTGGGCGGCGCGGGCTGCTCGTCCTGGAGCAGGGCGAATCGGAGCAGCCGCACGACGGGCTCGCCGAGCGGCGGGCGCACGCCGGATATCTGAACGCGCGGCTCAGCGGCGTACAGACACCCGCCTGGAGCGAGCGGCACACCTACCAGCAGTACGTCGTCCGGGTGCCCGGCAACGGGCGGCCCGACCGTGACGCGTTCGCGCATGCCGTGCGGGCCAGGGGGGTTGAGTGTCGCGTGCCGGTGAAGACGCCCGTGCACCGGCTGCCGCGGTTCCGGCGTGACGTCGCGTTGCCGGAGACCGAGCGGGCCGCCGACGAGACTCTGGCGCTGCCCGTCAGTGCCATGCTGTCGCGGCGCGAGCTGCAGAAGGTCGTCTCCGCGTGCAATGCGCTCGGCGGGCTGCTGCAGCCTGCTTTCTGACGCGCAGGCGGGGCGGTTCGAACCGAGCTGAAGTTCGGGTATGCTTAATTCCGTTGCTGCGGGGGAAACCCCGGGAAAGCAACAGGCCCCTATAGCTCAGTCGGTAGAGCGTCTCCATGGTAAGGAGAAGGTCAGCGGTTCGATTCCGCTTGGGGGCTCAGACATAAAGGCCTCCGCCCTTTCGGGCGGGGGCCTTTTGCGTTGGGCCTCTCAGTCCTTCTGGAGTTCCGGGACGCGCATCGTCAGGATGGCCATGTCATCCGAAGGGGCGTCAGACGCGAATCGCTCGACCGCGCGCATGATGCGGGCCGCCACCGCGCCGGCCGTCAGGCCCGTACAGGTCGTCAGGACGTCCGCCAGGCCGTCGTCGCCGAGCATGCGGATGCCTTCGCGGCGCTCGGTGATGCCGTCCGTGACGCAGAGGAGGACGTCGCCCGGGTCGAGCGTCATCGTCTGCTCGTAGAGCTCCAGGTCCTCCATGACGCCGAGGAGCGGCTGCGGCTCGGCGTACGGCTCGACCGTGCCGTCCTGGCGCAGGCGCAGGGGGAGCGGGTGGCCGGCGCACACCATCTTCAGGACCGCCGAGCCGTCCTCCTGCGGCCACAACTCGCCGTAGAGGAGGGTGAGGAAGCGGCTGCGGGCGCCCTCGTCGAGGATCGCGGCGTTCAGGCGCTCCAGGACCGCGGGGCCGCCGAAGCCCTCGCGGGCCAGGAGGCGCAGGGCGTGACGGGCCAGGCCGGTCACTGCCGCGGCCTCGGGGCCCGTACCGCAGACGTCGCCGATGGCGAAGCCGTAGGCGCCGTCGCGGATCGGGAACAGGTCGTAGAAGTCGCCGCCCACCTCGTTGCCCTCGCCGGCCGCGCGGTAGATGACCTCTACCTCGACGCCCGGGATGTGCGGGAGCTCCGGTGGGAGCAGGCTTCGCTGGAGGGACTGGCTGATGGCCATGCGCTCCGAGTAGAGGCGCGCGTTGTCCAGGGCGAGCGCGGCACGGCGGCTCAAGTCCTCGGCCAGTTCAAGGATTTCCTGGCGGAAGTGTTCGTCGGACGGCTTGCCGAGCGTGAGCATGCCGATGACGCGGTTGCGGGCGACCAGGGGGAGGACGACCGTCTCGCCGCCGACCGCGGAGGCCGTCGCGAGGGTGGTGCCGATGCCCGAGCTGACGCTGGCGGGTGCGCCGAGGCCGAGGCTGCGCATGGACGTCCGCAGAGCCGCCTGGTGGGCCGCCTCGGCGGGCGCCGCCCAGACGCGGGCTCCTGGGGTGGGGACCGGGTCGGGCGGGGCGATCTTGGAGAGGAGTGCCTTGAGGCCGTCGATGCGCTCCTCGTCCTCGTGCAGGACGTACGAGAGGTACGGCTCCGAGGACTGGTCGGCGATCGTGTAGACGGCGCACCAGGTGGCGAGCGTCGGGACCGTCATCTGGGCCATCAGGGCCAGGGTCTGGTCGCGGTCGAGGGTGCCGGCGAGGAGGTCGGAGGCCTCGACGAGGAAGCTGAGCGAGCCGCGGCGGAGCTTTTCGAGCTCGCCGAGGCGGGCCGACTCGACGGCCAGTGCGATGCGGTCGGCGGCGAACTGGAGGCGCAGGGCCTCCTCGTTCGAGTACCGGTCGGGTGCCTCGGCTGCGACGCCGAGGGAGCCGGTGAGGCGGCCCTCGACCTTGAGCGGGACCGTGACGACCGAGCGCATGCCCGTGCCGTTGAGGAGCGGGACGGCGCCGGGGACGACCGTGAGGTCCTCGTGGACGGCCGGCATGCGGGCCGAGCCGTAGCGGCCGGGGCCCACCTCCACGGGGACGCGGGCGAAGCGCTGGCGGGCCGAGGGAAGGCCTGTGGAGGCGCGGACCTCGAGTTCGGTCTCGTCGTCCGTCGCGAGCAGGAGGAAGGCGGAGTCGCCGTCGAGCATGTCGCGGGCGCGTTCGACCGTGCGCTGGAGCAGGCCGTCGAGGTCGTCGGGGGCGGGTGAGCCGATGAAGACCTGGAACGGGTCGGACGCGTTGCCCTCGGACAGCGTGCCGGTCTCCGAGGTGGTCTGGCCGCGCAGCGGGGTCTGGAGGACCGCGCGCTCGTGGTCGCGTACCAGGAGGCAGACCGTGGAGGGATCGCCGTTGGCGTCGCGGACGCGGAGGTGGGACGCGTAGACGGGCGTCACGCGGCCGTTGGCGCCGCGGATGCCGTAACTGCCCTCCCAGCGCGAGAACTGCAGCGCGTCGGCGATTCCCGTGCTCGTGCCGGGGGTGTGCGGCCAGGCCGCGAAGTCGGTGAGGGGTTTGCCGACGACTTGTTCGGCGACATATCCGAACAGGTGCTCCGCGTCCTCGCTCCAGGCGGCGACGGCTCCCGTGCGGTCGATCTGCACGACGGCGACCCGGACTCTGCCGTCGGCCAGCGGCAGGAGGTCGGTGGGGAGCGCGGGGCCCGCGGTGCGGGTGCCCACCGAACGCTGGGGAAGGGCGAGTTGGAACCAGACGAGTTTGTGCGTCGGCGTGTAGTCGACGCCCCAGCGGGTGGCGAGGGCCGCGCAGAGCTGGAGGCCGCGGCCGCCCTCGCGGTCGGGGCTTCCCATGTTGATCGCGGACTGCTGGAGCGGAATCTCGCGCTCCGGATAGCGGTCCGCGACCTCGATGCGTACGCCTTCGTCGGTGCGCAGGCACAGGACCTCCGCGGAGGTGCCGGCGTGCACCACGGCGTTCGTCACGAGCTCGCTGGTCAGGACGACCGCGTCGTCGATGATGTCGGGGAAGCCCCACCCCTGGAGGGTGTCGCGCACAAAGGCGCGGGCGGTCGCGACGGACCGCCCGACGGGGTCGAAGGTGGCAGCCGCGCGAGCGGTGATCACAGAACTCCCTGTATCAGTCGTACGAGTCTCGACGCCCAGGTCTCCCGAACTCATGGCGCGGCCGCCCCCTCCGATGCCCGTAGTCCTCGTGCCACCGCCCTGGCCGGGCGGACCGGGGTGGGTGGACAGCCGCATGCAAGGTTACTTACCTTCGCCGTCCATGCGGATGCCGGTCGCCAGTGTTTCCGCCCGGAGGGTGTGCGGACGGTGTGCGAAGCTGCCGAACTGTTATGGCCTGGTTCTGCCATGGTGAAACACTGGGCAGGCTTCCGAAGAGAACCCGAGCAATCCGAGCAGTACGGCCGACCCTTGCGGGAGGGACACAGTGGAGTCTGGCGCAGCGTCGCGAGGCACGAATACGCGCGCAAAGGGCGGACAGTCCCTGGCGAAACAGCGTAAACCGCGCAATGGGACCACAGCGGTGGACACCGCTGCCCTGAACAGACTGCTCGCCGGGCTTGTGGCGATGCGGGACGGCAACTTCCGCAAGCGGCTCACGGTGTCGGGCGACGGCCTCATGACCGAGATCGCGGCGGTCTTCAACGAGGTCGCGGACCGGAATCTGCACCTCACCGGCGAGCTGTCGCGGGTGAGGCGGATGGTCGGGCGTGAGGGAAAGCTCACCGAACGGCTCGAGACGGGCGCCTGTGAGGGCTCCTGGGCCGCGGCGATCAACGCCTCGAACGCGCTGGTCGACGACCTCGTACGCCCGGTCTCCGAGGTCGGACGGGTGCTCACGGCGGTCGCCGAGGGTGATCTGTCGCCGCGCATGGAGCTGCGCTCGCAG
This sequence comes from Streptomyces sp. NPDC107517, assembly GCF_055582645.1. Lineage (NCBI taxonomy): Bacteria > Bacillati > Actinomycetota > Actinomycetes > Kitasatosporales > Streptomycetaceae > Streptomyces > Streptomyces sp. NPDC107517. Next base: position 4,494 of record NZ_JBVJPM010000024.1, read on the forward strand.
GTGCCGGACGGCAACGGCCATCCGCTGCGGGGCGAGTTCCTCAAGGTCGGGCGCACCGTCAACAACCTGGTGGACCAGCTGTCGACGTTCACCGACGAGGTCACGCGCGTGGCCAGTGAGGTGGGCACGGAGGGCAAGCTGGGCGGTCAGGCCCGGGTGCGCGGTATGTCCGGTTCGTGGAAGGACCTCACGGATTCGGTCAACACCATGGCGTACCGGCTGACGGCCCAGGTGCGTGACATTGCTCTCGTGACGACCGCGGTGGCGAAGGGCGATCTGTCCCGGAAGGTCACGGTTCACGTCGCGGGCGAGATGCTCGAACTGAAGAACACCGTCAACACGATGGTGGACCAGCTGTCGTCGTTCTCCTCCGAGGTGACCCGAGTGGCCCGCGAGGTGGGCACGGAGGGCGAGCTCGGCGGCCAGGCGCAGGTGCCGGGTGTGGCGGGAGTGTGGAAGGACCTCACCGATTCCGTAAATCTTATGGCCGGCAACCTGACGGCCCAGGTGCGCGGGATCGCCCAGGTCACGACGGCGGTCGCCAACGGCGATCTCTCGCAGAAGGTGACGGTGTCGGCACGCGGCGAGGTCGCCCAACTCGCCGAGACGATCAACCAGATGACCGAGACGCTGCGCACGTTCGCCGACGAGGTCACGCGCGTGGCCAACGAGGTCGGTGCGGAAGGGCAGCTCGGCGGCCAGGCGAATGTGCCGGGTGCGGCGGGAACGTGGAAGGACCTCACCGATTCGGTGAACACGGTCTTCCGGAATCTGACCACTCAGGTGCGCGACATCGCGACCGTCACGACGGCGGTGGCGAACGGTGATCTCTCGCAGAAGGTGACCGTCGATGTCGCCGGTGAGATGCTCGAACTGAAGAACACCGTCAACACGATGGTCGATCAGCTCTCCGCGTTCGGCTCGGAAGTCACGCGCGTGGCGCGGGAGATCGGTGTCGAGGGTGAGCTGGGCGGCCAGGCGCACGTGCAGGGCGCGGCCGGTACGTGGAAGGACCTGACGGACTCCGTCAACACGGCCTTCCGCAACCTGACGGGCCAGGTCCGCAACATCGCGCAGGTGACGACGGCGGTGGCCAACGGCGACCTGTCGCAGAAGGTCACCGTCGACGTGTCCGGCGAGATGCTCCAGCTGAAGAACACCGTGAACACGATGGTGGACCAGCTGTCGTCGTTCGCCGACCAGGTGACGCGCATGGCGCGCGACGTGGGCACCGAGGGCCGCCTCGGCGGTCAGGCGCGCGTGGACGGCGTGTCCGGTACCTGGAAGGAACTCACGGACTCCGTCAACTTCATGGCGGGCAACCTGACTTCGCAAGTGCGTCAGATCGCGCAGGTGACCACGGCGGTGGCGCGGGGCGACCTGTCGCAGAAGATCGACGTGGACGCGCGCGGCGAGATCCTCGAACTCAAGAACACCATCAACACGATGGTCGACCAGCTCTCCGCGTTCGCCGACCAGGTGACGCGGGTGGCCCGCGAGGTGGGTACGGAGGGCCGGCTGGGCGGTCAGGCGCAGGTGCCCGGCGTCGCCGGTGTGTGGCGCGACCTGACCGACTCCGTGAACGGCATGGCCGGCAACCTCACCGCCCAGGTGCGCAACATCGCCCAGGTCGCCACGGCGGTGGCGCGCGGTGACCTGTCGCAGAAGATCGACGTGGACGCGCGCGGCGAGATCCTGGAGCTGAAGAACACCCTCAACACGATGGTGGACCAGCTCTCGAACTTCGCCGAGCAGGTCACGCGGGTCTCCCGCGAGGTGGGTACGGAGGGCATCCTCGGCGGACAGGCCGAGGTCCAGGGTGTCTCCGGCACCTGGAAGGACCTCACGCAGTCCGTGAACGGCATGGCCAACAACCTGACCCTCCAGGTGCGCAACATCGCCGAGGTCACCACGGCCGTCGCGCGGGGTGACCTGTCCAAGAAGATCACCGTCGACGCGAAGGGCGAGATCCTCGAACTCGTCACGACCGTCAACACGATGGTGGACCAGCTGTCGTCGTTCGCCGAGCAGGTGACCCGAGTGGCCCGCGAGGTGGGTACGGAGGGCCAGCTGGGCGGTCAGGCGCGCGTGCGGGGCGTCACAGGCATCTGGAAGGACCTCAGCGACAACGTCAACCTGATGGCCAACAACCTGACCAGCCAGGTGCGAAACATCTCGCAGGTCGCGACGGCCGTCGCCAACGGAGACCTCACCAAGAAGGTCACGGTCGAGGCGCGCGGAGAGGTCGCGCAGCTCGCCGACACGGTCAACACCATGGTGACGACGCTGAGTTCGTTCGCCGACCAGGTGACCCGGGTGGCCCGCGAGGTGGGCACCGACGGCATCCTCGGCGGTCAGGCGCGCGTACCGGGAGTCTCCGGCACGTGGAAGGACCTCACCGAGTCCGTGAACGGCATGGCGTCGAACCTGACCGGACAGGTCCGCAACATCGCGATGGTCACGACCGCCATCGCCAAGGGCGACCTGACCAAGAAGATCGACATCGACGCCCGGGGCGAGATCCTCGAACTCAAGACGACCATCAACACGATGGTCGACCAGCTGTCCTCGTTCGCCGAGCAGGTGACGCGGGTGGCCCGCGAGGTGGGTACGGAGGGCCAGCTCGGCGGTCAGGCGCGCGTGCGCGACGTCGACGGCACCTGGCGCGACCTGACCGAGTCCGTGAACGAGATGGCCGGAAACCTGACCCGTCAGGTGCGCGCCATCGCGGCCGTCGCCACGGCGGTGACCCGCGGCGACCTGAACCTCAAGATCGACGTCGACGCGGCGGGCGAGATCCAGGTCCTCCAGGACAACATCAACAAGATGATCTCCAACCTGCGCGACACCACGATCGCCAACGAGGAGCAGGACTGGCTGAAGGGCAACCTGGCGCGCATCTCCGGCCTCATGCAGGGCCGCCGCGACCTCGAAGACGTGGCCTCGCTGATCATGAGCGAGCTGACGCCGGTCGTCTCCGCCCAGCACGGCGCGTTCTTCCTGGCGCTGCCGACGGACGAGGCCGAGGCCGGTTCGTCGCCCGAGGACGCGTACGAGCTGCGGATGCTCGGCAGTTACGGCTACTCGATGGGGTCCATGCCGACCTCGTTCCGGCCCGGTGAGACGCTCATCGGGACCGCGGCCCAGGAGAAGCGCGCGATCCTCGTGGAGAACGTGCCGCAGGGCTATCTGAAGATCGCTTCCGGGCTCGGGGAGGCGCCGCCCGCACACGTCATCGTGCTGCCGGTGCTCTTCGAGGGGACGGTCCTCGGTGTGATCGAGCTGGCGACGTTCCAGCCGTTCACGCAGATCCAGAAGGACTTCCTGAACCAGATCGCCGAGATGATCGCGACGAGCGTGAACACCATCTCCGTCAACACGAAGACGGAGGTGCTGCTCAAGCAGTCGCAGGAGCTCACCGAGCAACTGCGTGAGCGCTCGGCGGAGTTGGAGAACCGGCAGAAGGCGCTCCAGGCGTCCAACGCGGAGCTGGAGGAGAAGGCCGAGCTGCTCGCTCAGCAGAACCGCGACATCGAGGTCAAGAACACCGAGATCGAAGAGGCCAGGCAGGTCCTGGAGGAGCGCGCCGAGCAGCTCGCGGTCTCCATGCGGTACAAGTCCGAGTTCCTGGCGAACATGTCGCACGAGCTGCGTACGCCGCTCAACTCCCTGCTGATTCTGGCCAAGTTGCTCGCCGACAACGCGGACGCGAACCTGACCCCGAAGCAGGTCGAGTTCGCCGAGACGATCCATGGCGCCGGTTCCGACCTGCTCCAGCTGATCAACGACATCCTCGACCTGTCGAAGGTCGAGGCGGGCAAGATGGACGTGTCGCCGACCCGCATCGCGCTGGTGCAACTCGTCGACTACGTAGAGGCCACTTTCCGCCCGCTGACCGCGGAGAAGGGGCTCGACTTCTCCGTACGGGTCTCTCCCGAACTGCCCGCGACGCTCCACACGGACGAACAGCGCCTGCTCCAGGTGCTGCGCAACCTGCTGTCCAACGCGGTCAAGTTCACCGACTCCGGAGCCGTCGAGCTGGTCATCAGGCCGGCGGGCGCGGACGTGCCCAACGCCATCCGTGAGCAGCTCCTCGAGGCGGGCTCCCTGCGGGAGGCGGACGGCGACCTGATCGCCTTCTCCGTGACCGACACCGGCATCGGCATCGCGGCCAGCAAGATGCGGGTGATCTTCGAGGCGTTCAAGCAGGCCGACGGGACGACGAGCCGCAAGTACGGCGGTACGGGCCTCGGCCTGTCCATCAGCCGTGAGATCGCGCGGCTCCTCGGTGGTGAGATCCACGCGCAGAGCGAGCCGGGCCGTGGCTCCACGTTCACGCTGTACATGCCGCTGCACGCGAGCGAACTGCCGCCGCAGGGCTACCCGCAGCTCGCGCCCACCATCGAGCCGGGGATGCACGCCGTGCCGATGGAGGGTGCCATGCCGCCCGAGGCGTCGATGCCGCCGGAGGTCAGGTCGTACCAGGACACCCAGCACGGTCCCGCCGCGCTCTTCAGGCGGCGCCGCAAGCAGGTGGCCGCGCGCGAACAGCGGCCGGCGCTGCCGGGGCAGCCCGGGCATCAGGCGCCGGTGGCACCCGCGCAGGACCGTGCCCAGGAGCAGTGGGCGGGGACCGGACAGGAAGGGGCGCCGCAGGAGCGACGGACGTTCCTCTTCGGTGGCGAGAAGGTGCTCATCGTCGACGACGACATCCGTAACGTCTTCGCGCTCACCAGCGTCCTGGAGCAGCACGGTCTGTCCGTGCTGTACGCCGAGAACGGCCGGGAGGGGATCGAGGTCCTCGAACAGCACGACGACGTGACGGTCGTCCTGATGGACATCATGATGCCGGAGATGGACGGCTACGCGACGACGACGGCGATCCGCAGGATGCCGCAGTTCGCCGGGCTGCCGATCATCGCGCTCACGGCGAAGGCGATGAAGGGCGACAGGGAGAAGGCCATCGAGTCCGGGGCCTCCGACTACGTCACGAAGCCGGTCGACCCGGATCATCTGCTTACGGTGATGGAGCAGTGGATGCGCGGGGAGTGACCGGGGAGGTGTGCGTTACTGAGCAGTTGTTGACTGACTGTGGCCGAAGCCGTGTAGAAGTGCGGTATCCGGGGAACCTTCTGGTCTCCCACTGCGTTTGTGCTACGTGCACAGTGACATCGCGGTGACAGGGTGTGGCGACAGGCGGGGTGCGGCTACCATGACCGGCACAAGGACGGGCGACGCAAGGGAGTCGCCCTCTGGGGCGGCTTCCGGAGCCGTCCCAAGTCCTGCGGACAGGGGCGGCCCCATGCCGGGGCGAGGAGGGCGGGCCATGGTGCAGAAGGCCAAGATCCTCCTGGTCGATGACCGGCCGGAGAATCTGCTGGCGCTGGAGGCCATCCTCTCCGCGCTCGATCAGACACTGGTGCGGGCATCGTCCGGGGAGGAAGCACTCAAAGCGCTACTCACGGACGATTTCGCGGTCATTCTGCTGGATGTTCAGATGCCGGGAATGGACGGTTTCGAAACCGCGGCGCACATCAAGCGCCGTGAGCGGACACGCGACATCCCGATCATCTTCCTCACGGCCATCAACCACGGCCCGCACCACACGTTCCGTGGGTACGCGGCCGGTGCGGTGGACTACATCTCGAAGCCGTTCGACCCGTGGGTCCTGCGCGCGAAGGTCTCGGTCTTCGTCGAGCTGTACATGAAGAACTGCCAACTGCGGGAGCAGGCCGCCCTGCTGCGGCTCCAGCTCGAGGGCGGCGGGAAGTCCGACGTCGGCGACGCGAAGGAGCCGGCCGGGCTGCTGGCCGAACTCTCCGCGCGGCTCGCGGCCGTTGAGGAGCAGGCCGAGGCGCTCTCGAAGCAGCTCGACGACGAGTCGGCGGACGCCGCCGCGGTCGCCACGGCAGCTCATCTCGAGCGCAAACTCACCGGACTACGGCGCGCTCTTGACGCCCTGGAGCCCGGCGCGGGAAGCGGCGCACCGTCACTTCCCTCGCAGAACTGAGCAGCAGCCCGCCTTTTGAGGAAACGTCACCTTCGGGCACACCGATCCGCGACACGGACGGGTGAAGCAGTAGGCACACGTGTCCGCGGTGGTCTCCACCGGTAACCTCACACCCATGGCCTCACGTCCCGCAGCCAAGAAGTCGCCCGCGAAGAAGGCGGCCGCGCCGACCAAGGCTCCGGCGAAGAAGGCCCCTGCCAAGAAGGCGGCCGCGAAGAAGCCCGCGGCCAAGAAGGCGTCCCCGAGGAAGGCCGCGGCGAAGAAGCCCGCGCCCAAGCCGGCGCCCAGCCCCACCGGGGGCGTGTACCGGCTCGCACGCGCGCTCTGGCTCGGCGTCGCGCACAGCGTGGGCGCGATGTTCCGCGGCATAGGACGTGGCGCCAAGGGGCTCGACCCGGCACACCGCAAGGACGGCCTCGCACTCCTGCTCCTCGGCCTGGCGCTGATCGTCGCGGCGGGCACCTGGTCCAATCTGCGCGGACCCGTCGGTGACCTCGTCGAAATGCTCGTCACGGGCGCGTTCGGCCGCCTCGACCTGCTCGTACCGCTGCTGCTCGGTGGCATCGCCGTACGCCTCATCCGGCACCCCGAGAAGCCCGAGGCCAACGGGCGCATCGTGATCGGCCTGTCCGCGCTCGTCATCGGCGTGCTCGGCCAGGTCCACATCGCCTGTGGCTCGCCCGCCCGCACCGATGGCATGCAGGCCATAAGGGACGCCGGAGGGCTCATCGGCTGGGGCGCCTCCACGCCGCTGAGCTTCACCATGGGAGAGGTGCTCGCGGTACCGCTCCTCGTCCTGCTCACCGTCTTCGGACTGCTTGTGGTCACCGCGACGCCCGTGAACGCGATCCCGCAGCGGCTGCGGCTGCTCGGCGTGAAGCTCGGCGTCGTCCATCCGGACCCCGAGGACGACCTTCTCGGCGCCGACGGCGCGACGGACGACGACGAGCGCTACGACGACCAGTGGCGCGAGTCCCTGCCTGCGCGCTCCAGGCGGCGCCCGGCAGGCCCGGAGGCGTACGACCCCGACCAGGCGGAGCAGGAGGCGCTCTCCAAGCGGCGCAGGCCCCGGCGCACGCCTGTGCAGCCCGTCGTGACCCGGCCCATGGACGCGGTCGACGTGGCCGCGGCGGCCGCTGCCGCGCTCGACGGGGCCGTGCTGCACGGCATGCCGCCGTCGCCGCTCGTCGCCGATCTGACGCAGGGGGTCGGTACGGAGCGGGGGAGTGCTCCGGAGCGCACGGCGCCGGTGCCGACCGCGCGGGCGAAGACTCCGGTGAAGGATGCCGGCGAGGCGGCTTCGGAGCCCGCGGCTGCGGCCGCGGCGGCCAAGGCCGGTGTGCCCGACCTGACGAAGTCGGCCCTCGCGTCCGCGGCGGCCAAGGCCGGCGTGCCCGACCTGACGAAGTCGGCCCCCGAGGCCCCGCGCGACCTCCCGCCGCGCGCCGAGCAGCTCCAGCTGTCCGGCGACATCACCTACGCGCTGCCCTCGCTCGACCTCCTGGAGCGCGGCGGCCCCGGCAAGGCGCGCAGCGCGGCCAACGACGCCGTCGTCGACTCGCTGTCGAACGTCTTCTCCGAGTTCAAGGTCGACGCCGCCGTCACCGGCTTCACGCGCGGCCCGACGGTCACGCGCTACGAGATCGAGCTCGGCCCCGCCGTGAAGGTCGAGAAGATCACGGCGCTGGCGAAGAACATCGCCTACGCCGTCGCGTCCCCGGACGTCCGGATCATCTCGCCCATCCCCGGCAAGTCAGCCGTCGGTATCGAGATTCCGAACACCGACCGCGAGATGGTCAACGTGGGCGACGTGCTGCGCCTCGCCGACGCGGCCGAGGACGACCACCCGATGCTCGTCGCGCTCGGCAAGGACGTCGAGGGCGGCTACGTCATGGCCAACATGGCGAAGATGCCGCACATCCTCGTCGCCGGCGCCACCGGCTCCGGAAAGTCCTCGTGCATCAACTGCCTGATCACCTCGATCATGTGCCGGGCGACCCCCGAGGACGTGCGCATGGTCCTCGTCGACCCCAAGCGCGTCGAGCTGACCGCGTACGAGGGCATCCCGCACCTGATCACGCCGATCATCACCAACCCCAAGCGGGCCGCCGAGGCGCTGCAGTGGGTCGTGCGCGAGATGGACCTGCGCTACGACGACCTCGCGGCGTTCGGATACCGGCACATCGACGACTTCAACCAGGCGATCCGCGACGGCAAACTCAAGACGCCGGAGGGCAGCGAGCGCGAGCTGAAGACCTACCCGTATCTGCTGGTCATCGTCGACGAGCTCGCGGATCTGATGATGGTCGCGCCGCGGGACGTCGAGGACTCGATCGTGCGCATCACGCAGCTCGCGCGCGCGGCCGGCATCCACCTGGTGCTCGCCACCCAGCGCCCGTCGGTGGACGTCGTCACCGGCCTCATCAAGGCCAACGTGCCCTCCCGGCTCGCCTTCGCCACCTCCTCCCTCGCCGACAGCCGCGTCATCCTCGACCAGCCGGGCGCCGAGAAGCTGATCGGCAAGGGCGACGGGCTCTTCCTCCCGATGGGCGCGAACAAGCCCACCCGTATGCAGGGCGCGTTCGTCACCGAGGACGAGATCCACGCCGTCGTCCAGCACTGCAAGGACCAGATGGCGCCCGTCTTCCGGGAGGACGTCACCGTCGGGACCAAGCAGAAGAAGGAGATCGACGAGGACATCGGCGACGACCTCGATCTGCTGTGCCAGGCCGCTGAGCTGGTCGTTTCCACGCAATTCGGGTCCACGTCGATGCTCCAGCGCAAGCTGCGCGTCGGCTTCGCGAAGGCCGGGCGGCTCATGGACCTCATGGAGTCGCGGAACATCGTGGGCCCGAGCGAGGGTTCGAAGGCACGTGACGTTCTGGTGAAGCCTGACGAACTCGATGGAGTGCTCGCCGTGATCCGCGGGGAGGCTCAACCCTGAGGCGCGCGTCGCAAGTGCAGCGCGTGCCCCGCAGTAAGAACGGACGGCTCACACTCGCGATCGACGCTCACTCGTAAGGGAGCGTGAGGCAACCGTTTCCCCTCCTTGTACGTCAAGTTGAGGGAGGGGCCAGGTAGGTGTCCCAGCATCGGGACGACCGGCCGTTGTGTCCGGCCATTCCGATGGCGTACAAAGTCTGACCGCCCGGTTGCCCCACCCTTTCGTACCCCCCCTAGACTGAACCTCCAGCAGGTGGTTACACGCTCGAAAGGCGCCCCCGTGTCCATCGGCAACTCCCCTGAAGACGACCGTCCTTCGGATGACCTCCACGCGACGCCCCCACCGGCCGTCGAGCAGGCGCCCGCGCCCGCGGACGACCGTCCCTCGATCGGACGCGTCCTCCGTCAGGGGCGCGTCGACGCCGGGATGACCGTCGACGAAGTCAGTACGTCCACGCGGGTGCGCGTCCCGATCGTGCACGCGATCGAGGAGGACGACTTCTCCCGGTGCGGCGGCGACGTCTACGCCCGCGGTCACATCCGGACCATCGCGCGCGCCGTGGGCGTCGATCCCGTGCCGCTTCTCGCCCAGTTCGCCGACGAGCACGGCGGGCGGCCCGCGCCGACCCCGGCCGCTCCGCTCTTCGAGGCCGAGCGGATCAGGTCCGAGCCGCGCCGGCCGAACTGGACGGCGGCCATGGTCGCCGCGATCGTCGCGGTGATCGGCTTCGTCGGGTTCACCGCGTTCGGCGGCGGCGACGACGGCGGTGCCAAGCAGCAGGCTGCCGAGGGTGCGACACCGGCCACCGGCAAGCCGAAGCCCACGCAGACCCCCAAGCCCACCAAGCCCACCGATCCCAAGCCCGAGCCGTCCGACAGCGCGATCGCGGCCGCGCCCCGGGACAAGGTCACCGTCAAGATCAACGCGGCGGACGGCCGCAGCTGGATCTCCGCGAAGGACCACAACGGACGCATCATGTTCGACGGCCTGCTCGAACAGGGTGAGTCGAAGACGTTCCAGGACAACCAGAAGGTCGACCTCGTCCTCGGCGATGCGGGCGCCATCCAGCTGTACGTGAACGGCAAGCAGGTGGACAACGAGTTCGAGCCCGGACAGGTCGAGCGCCTTACCTACACCAAGGGTGATCCCGAGGTCGGATGAGCGGGAGGTTGCCCGGCGATGATCTCCGGGTAACCCTCGCGGGCGGGGCTGTCGGTGGGACGAAGTAGTCTTGAGTCCATGCCCGAACGCCGTACCGTCGCCCTTGTCACTCTTGGCTGCGCCCGTAACGAGGTGGACTCGGAGGAGCTCGCAGGCCGCTTGGAGGCGGACGGCTGGGAGCTCGTCGAGGACGCCGAGGCCGCAGACGTCGCTGTCGTCAACACCTGTGGCTTCGTCGAAGCCGCCAAGAAGGACTCCGTCGACGCCCTTCTCGAAGCCAATGACCTCAAGGGCCATGGCAGAACCCAGGCCGTCGTGGCCGTCGGCTGCATGGCCGAGCGGTACGGCAAGGACCTGGCGGAAGCTCTCCCCGAGGCCGACGGCGTGCTCGGCTTCGACGACTACGCCGACATCTCAGACCGGCTCCAGACCATTCTCAACGGCGGCATCCACGCCTCCCACACCCCGCGTGACCGGCGCAAGCTGCTGCCGATCAGCCCTGCCGAGCGGCAGGACGCGGGCGCCGAGGTGGCGCTCCCCGGACACGCCCCCGTGGACCTGCCCGACGGTCTCGCGCCCGCGTCCGGCCCCCGTGCCCCGCTGCGCCGCCGCCTCGGGTCGAACCCCGTCGCCTCGGTGAAGCTGGCGTCCGGCTGCGACCGCCGCTGCTCGTTCTGCGCCATCCCGTCCTTCCGCGGCTCCTTCATCTCGCGCCGGCCCAGCGATGTCCTCGGTGAGACGCGCTGGCTCGCCGAACAGGGCGTCAAGGAGGTCATGCTCGTCTCCGAGAACAACACCTCGTACGGCAAGGACCTCGGCGACATCCGACTCCTGGAGACGCTGCTGCCCGAGCTGGCCGCCGTCGATGGGATCGAGCGGGTGCGCGTCAGCTACCTCCAGCCCGCCGAGATGCGCCCCGGCCTCATCGACGTCCTCACGGGCACCGACAAGGTCGTCCCGTACTTCGATCTCTCGTTCCAGCACTCGGCGCCCGCCGTGCTGCGCTCCATGCGGCGCTTCGGGGACACCGACCGGTTCCTCGACCTGCTCTCCACGATCCGGGACAGGGCGCCGCAGGCCGGTGTCCGGTCGAACTTCATCGTGGGCTTCCCCGGCGAGAGCGAGGCCGACCTGGCCGAGCTGGAGCGCTTCCTCACCGGCGCCCGCCTCGACGCGATCGGCATCTTCGGCTACTCCGACGAGGAGGGCACCGAAGCCGCGACGTACGAGCACAAGCTCGACGAGGACGTCGTCGCCGAGCGCCTCGCGCGCGTGTCGAGGCTCGCCGAGGAGCTGGTCTCGCAGCGCGCGGACGAGCGCGTCGGCGAGACGGTCCACGTGCTCGTCGAGTCCATCGACGACGAGGACGGCGCTGTCGGGCGCGGAGAGCACCAGGCGCCCGAGACGGACGGACAGGTGCTGCTCACGAGCAGCGAGGGCCTGAGCGTGGGTCGTATCGTCGAGGCAAAGGTGATCGGCACCCAGGGCGTGGACCTGGTCGCCGAGCCGCTCGGGTGTTCTGAGGAGGCGGGCAGATGACCGGAGTCCCGGCGTCCGCTACGGGCGGTTCCGGTAGGCCGGCGCCCGGCGGGAAGCTGGGTGCTGCGGCCGTCAACCAGGCCAGCCTGTGGAACATCGCGAACATCCTGACCATGGTCCGGCTCCTCCTGGTGCCGGGTTTCGTCGTGCTCTTGCTCGCCGACGGCGGTTACGACCCCGTCTGGCGCGCCTGGGCCTGGGCGGCCTTCGCCGTCGCCATGATCACGGATGTCTTCGACGGGCATCTGGCGCGCACGTACAACCTGGTCACGGACTTCGGGAAGATCGCCGACCCCATCGCCGACAAGGCGATCATGGGGGCGGCCCTCCTCTGTCTCTCCAGCCTCGGCGACCTCCCCTGGTGGGTGACGGGAGTGATCCTCGGACGTGAGCTCGGGATCACCCTGCTGCGCTTCTGGGTCATCCGGTACGGGGTGATCCCGGCCAGCCGCGGCGGCAAGATGAAGACTCTCGCGCAGGGCACGGCGGTCGGGATGTACGTGCTGGCGCTGACCGGGCCGCTGGCCACCTTCCGGTTCTGGGTGATGGCGGTGGCGGTCGCGCTGACCGTGCTCACCGGCCTCGACTACGTGAAGCAGGCCGTGGTGCTGCGGCGGCAGGGCATGGCGGACGAGCGTGCCGCCCGCGACGAACGTGAGGCGGCGGCGGAGCAGTGACGTCCGGAGCGGTCGGCGGTGGCGGGGCGGACGGCCTCGCCACCGCCGCCGTGGTGCTCCGGCTGCTCACCGAGCGCGGCGAGACCCTCGCGGTCGCCGAGTCGCTCACCGGCGGCCTCGTGGCGGCCGGCATCACCTCGGTGCCCGGCGCCTCACGCGTCTTCCGCGGGTCCGTGACCTCGTACGCGACCGAGCTGAAACGGGACGTCCTCGGCGTCGACAGCACTCTCCTGGCCGAGCGAGGGGCGGTTGATCCCGAGGTCGCCCTGCAGATGGCGACCGGGGTGCGCAGGGTCCTCGGCGCGGACTGGGGAATCGCGACCACAGGGGTGGCCGGACCCGACGAACAGGACGGACAGCCGGTGGGGACGGTGTTCGTGGCCGTCGCCGGCCCGGGGGATTCCACGTCCTTCGAGGCGGGCTCCGGAGGGGCTGACGCGGGAGCCGGCGCCGGGGTTGAGGGCTTCGGGGCCCAGGCCGGCAGTTTCGCTCGTAGCCGGAAAGTGGCCGCGTTGCGGTTGAACGGCGACCGTTCGGAAATCCGTATGAAGAGTGTACGGAGTGTGCTTGAGCTGCTGCTCGAGCGGCTCTTGAGCGAACGCGCAGAGAATGAGCGGGCACAGGATACGGAACAGAACGGGGGGTTTTGATGTTTACAGCCCTGAGTGAACACGACATCGCTCCCCGCACGGCCGCGGCGCAAGGCGGTACGGTGGGGCGTGAAGGATGCGGCTACGCGGTCCGAGGAGGGAGCCACCGATGATTCTGCTCCGTCGCCTGCTGGGTGACGTGCTGCGTCGGCAGCGCCAGCGCCAGGGCCGTACTCTGCGCGAAGTCTCCTCGTCCGCCCGAGTCTCGCTCGGCTATCTCTCCGAGGTGGAGCGGGGGCAGAAGGAGGCATCCTCCGAGCTGCTGTCCGCTATTTGCGACGCGCTTGACGTACGGATGTCCGAGCTCATGCGCGAGGTGAGCGACGAGCTCGCTCTCGCCGAGCTGGCCGAGTCGGCAGCGGCTACTGATCCGGTGCCCGCACCGGTTCGCCCGCGGCTCAATTCTGTCTCCGTGGCCGGTGTCCCACCGGAACGGGTGACCATCAAGGCGCCTGCGGAAGCGGTGGACGTCGTCGCTGCGTGAGTTCGCGCGGCGTGATGCCTCGTGCAGGTGTCACTCATAAGTGTGTGAAAGCCCCGGCCGGGAGATCGGCCGGGGCTTTTGCACGTCGAGGGTGTGGGTGGCGGATGCGGGGTGTCAGGGGGCGGACGGGGGTCCTTGGAGTGGTGGGCCAGGGGGCGGGAGAGGCTCGACATGCCCGCATCAGGGCATTCGTGCCATGGTGAAGGGGATTTCGACGTGCGCGGGAGCGCCTTCGGTGTGCGGGAACGCCTCCGGAGCGCCCTGCCGCCGGGTGGCGCCGGCGTTCGGGTTCGATCCGATCCGGCATCGGGCAGGAGGTGGCGGCCGTGGCGTGGCGGACCGTGCGCGGAATACCGGCCGGGGTGTGGCGGAACGCGCGCTGGATACCGGCCGTGGCCTTCGGGGCGCTGTGGTGGTGGGGCATGCTGCGGCTGGCCTTCTCGCCGGACGCGGGAGCGTTCGAGGGGGCCGTGGCGGCCGGCGGGTGGGGGCTGAGCCTGCTGCCGGTGCACTGTGTGCCCAAGGCCCGGGCCGAGAGGGAGGTGGGGGCCGTGAGGCGGGGCGGGACTTCTGTGGGGGCGAGGCGGTCTTCTGAGGCGGCTGTGGGGGCGAGGCGGCCATCTGGGGAGGCTGTGGGGGCGACAGGGACCGATGGGGCGGGGATGAGAGCGAGGCGGTCCGCGAGGGCCGGCCTGCTTACCAGGGCATGGCGACGCCGCCGTTCGGGCGGAGGATCTGGCCCGTCGTGAACGATGACGCGTCCGACGCCAGGTGCAGGACGGCGTGGGCGATGTCGTCCGCCTCGCCCACGCGGCCCAGCGGGGACATCCGGACCATCAGAGCCTCGGTGTGCGACTGCTCCGACGCGTCGTGGCGGCCGGTCATGGGCGTACGGATCCAGCCGGGCGCGACCGCGTTGACGCGGATGCCCTGCGGGCCGACCTCGGTCGCCAGGGTCTTCGTCAGCTGGACGACCGCGGCCTTCGAGACGCCGTAGCAGAGCAGTCCGGGGCCGCCGGTGTCCACGGCGCCCGACGCCATCGTGACGATGCTGCCGCGAGTGCCTGTCGCGATCATGGCGCGGGCGGCCTCCTGGCAGGCGTACAGCACCCCCTTGAAATTGATGCCGAGGACGCGGTCGAGGTCCTCGTCGCGGGTCTCCAGGACGGGGCTGCTGTGCATGATCCCGGCGATCGCGGCCATGACGTCGAGACGGCCCGTCGCATCGACGGCCGCGGCCACCGCTTCGGCGAGCTGGGTGCGGTCCGCGACGTCGAGGGCGTGAGTGCGCGCCGTGCCGCCCCTGGCCTTGATCAGCGTCTCCGTCTCGTGCAGGCCCTGCGCGTCGCGGTCGGCGCAGTGCACGGTGGCTCCGGCGTCGGCCAGGAGCAGGGCGGAAGCGCGTCCGATGCCGCTCGCGGCGCCGGTGACGAATGCGGTGCGTCCGGTGAGGTCGTACGCGGTGACGGGCATGAGGGGACCGTACGAGCATTTCTGACGCATCGTCAATTAGCTTGTACGGGCTATCTGGTGTCGTTCCGCTGAGGGCTGAGCTATCTGGCGCGCGCGGGCTTCTTGGCGTACGGGCGTGGGGCCGGGCCGTGTTGGCAGGAGGGGCACCAGTAGGTGGGGCGGTCGCGGGAGCCGTCGCCCTGGTCGGCCACGCGGATCGGGGTGCGGCAGCGTAGACAGGGGCGAGGCGCCCGGCCGTAGACGTAGAGCCGCTGGCCGGGGCGGCCGCTGCCGGTGGTGACGCGTGCGGGGCGGTCGCGATTGGCTTCGAGGAGCTCCTTGGCGAGCTCGGGGAGTCGAGCGGCGGTGTCGTCGGGGAGGTCGCCGACGGGCAGCCATGGGGTGACCCGGAGGAGGAAGCACAGCTCGGACTTGTAGACGTTGCCGATGCCCGCGAGATTGCGCTGGTCGAGGAGTGCCTCGCCGAGGGGGCGGGCCGGGTCGCTGAGCAGATTGCGCAGGGCCGTTTCGGCGTCCCAGTCCGGGCCGAGCAGGTCGGGGCCGAGGTGGCCGACCACCTTGATCTCGTCGGCCGTGCGCATGAGTTCGAGGACGGGGAGGCGGTAGCCCACGGCGGTGCGGGTGGCGTTGCCGAGGATCGCGCGGATCTGGTGGCCGGGGCCGCCGGTCCACCGCTCGCCGAGTGCGTAGACCTTCCAGGAGCCGTCCATGCGGAGGTGCGAGTGCAGGGTGAGGCCGCCCTCGATGCGGGTGAGGAGGTGCTTGCCGCGCGGGATGACGTCGAGGACCGTGCGGCCGGTCAGGTCGGCCGTCGCGAAGCGGGGCACGCGCAGGTCGGAGCGGATGAGCACCTGGCCCGCGAGGGCGGTGTGCAGACGCCGCGCGGTCTGCAGGACGGTGTCTCCTTCGGGCATGGGTCAAGGGTGGCACGGGTGACAGCAGTGGGGTGGTCGGCGTGGGCCGGCGTGAGGAGCGGGGCCGGCATGGGGGAGTGGTGGGCCGGTGCGGTTTGGGGTGACGTCGTGGGGGATCGGGTGGGCGCCTTCCGCGCGGGGTCGGGTCTACGCGCGCAGGCGTAGGCCTCGCGGGGTTGCGTGGAAGCCGGCCGTTTCCAGGAGGGGCGAGAACGGTGAGGTCAGAGCCGCGGAGCCGTTGATCCGCTCCACGGTGATCGTGCCGAGGGAACCCGCTCTGGCGGCGTCGGCCAGTGCCTCCGCGGCGGCGGGCAGCCGGGAGTCCTCGGCGACCTCGGCCGCGGAGAGCGCGCCGGCGTCGCCTTCGGACGCCGGCCAGGCCAGCAGGGTCTTGCCGCCGCGCTCCATGTAGAGGGTCAGCTCGCCGTCGACGAGCACGACCAGGGAGCCCGCCTTGCGGCCCGGCTTGTGTCCGGCGCCGGTGGGGGAGTCGGGCCAGGTCAGGGCAGCGCCATAGGCGTTCGCCGGGTCCGCGGCGGCGAGAACGATGGCTCTGGACGCGGCTCTTCGGCGGCGCGGGGTGCGATCGGGGCCGGGGCGGCCGTGTGCGGGCCAGGCGTTGTGTTCCGCGAAGTCCGGGGGGAAATCCGGGACGGCGTCCGGGGAGAGGCCGGGGGGCAAGTCCGGGGGGAAGTCCGGGATGGGGTGCGGTCCGGTGGCGGTGGACCACGACGGATCCCAGGCCGCCGACGGGTCGGTCGCGGAGTTCACGGGAGCCCCGGGCGGACCGGCGTAGGGGTCGGGCGGGGTGTCCCCGCGGTCGCGTGCGTTCGCGGCCGCGCGCAGGCGGTCCACCGCGCCGTCCATCGCGAACTGTGCGGCGCCGAGGCCCTCGACGACGTACCCCCGCCGGGCCTGGCCGCTCTCCTCGAAGGCGGACAGGATGCGGTACACCGCGGAGAAGCCGCCCTCCACGCCCTCCGCGGCGACGGCGCCCCGGGTCACGACGCCGTGCCGGTCGAGGAGCGTGCGGGCCAGGGCATGGGCGCGCACGGTCGGGTCGGGGTCGACTGTGGGCAGCAGCGACCAGCGGCCCGCGACGGTCGGCGGGCCCGAGCGGGAGGCGGTCCGCGCGGCGGCGGTGAGGCCCCCGTAGCGGCCGCGCGGGATCGCGCGGCGGGCGCGATGAGCCGTGGATCCCGCGGTGCGGCCCGACCCGAGGAGCGAGCGCATCGGGGCCAGCGTGTCGTTCGTGAGCCGCCCGGACCAGGCGAGATCCCAGAGTGTGTCCGCCAGTTGAGGATCGGTGGCGTCGGGGTGCGTCGTCGCGCGGACCTGGTCGGCGATCTGGCGGAAGAACAGGCCGTAGCCGCCGGAGAGCGTGTCCAGGACGGACTGGTGGAGAGCGGTGAGCTCCAGGGGGTGCGGTGCGGGGAGCAGCAGGGGTGCCGTGTCGGCCAGGTACAGGGAGACCCAGCCGTCCTTGCCGGGCAGGGAGCCCGCGCCTGCCCAAACGACTTCGCCCGACGCCGTGAGTTCGTCGAGCATCGCGGGCGTGTAGCCCGAGACCCGGGACGGCAGGACGAGCTTCTCCAGGGCGGACGCCGGTACGGACGCGCCCTGCAACTGCTCCACCGCGCGCACCAGACCGTCGACACCGCGCAGTCCGTGCCCGCCCAAGTGCTGCCACTGGGGCAGGAACTGGGCGAGGGCGGCGGGCGGGACCGGCTCCAGCTCGTGCCGCAGGGCCGCGAGCGAGCGCCGGCGCAGTCGGCGGAGCACCGTCGCGTCGCACCACTCCTGGCCGATGCCGGCCGGATGGAACTCGCCCTGCACCACCCGCCCGTTCGCCGCCAGGCGTTGCAGTGCGCCGTCCGTGACCGCCGCGCCGAGGCCGAAGCGGGTGGCGGCCGCGGCCGAGGTGAACGGGCCGTGCGTGCGCGCGTACCGGGCGAGAAGGTCGCCCAGAGGATCCTTGACGGGCTCCGTGAAGGCCTCGGGCACGCCGACGGGCAGCGCGGTGCCGAGCGCGTCCCGCAGCCGGCCCGCGTCCTCGATCGCCGCCCAGTGGTCGGCTCCCGCGATACGGACCCGGATGGCGCGGCGGGCGGACGCCAGCTCCTCGGCCCACCCCGGCTCGGCGCCCCGGTCCGCCAACTCGGCGTCCGTGAGAGGCCCGAGGACGCGCAACAGGTCCGCGACGCCCTCGACGTCCTTGATGCGGCGGTCGTCGGTGCGCCACTGGAGCTCCTGCTCCAGTTCGGCGAGCACGTCCGCGTCGAGGAGCTCGCGCAGCTCGGCCTGGCCGAGCAGTTCGGCGAGCAGCCGCGAGTCCAGCGAGAGCGCCGCGGCGCGCCGCTCGGCGAGCGGGGAGTCGCCCTCGTACAGGAACTGGGCGACATAGCCGAACAGGAGGGAGCGGGCGAACGGAGAGGCCTCCGGGGTCGTCACCTCGACGAGGCGGACCTTGCGGGACTCGATGTCACCCATCAGCTCGGCGAGGCCGGGCACGTCGAAGACGTCCTGGAGGCACTCCCGTACGGCTTCGAGGACGATCGGGAACGAGCCGAACTCGCTGGCCACCTGGAGGAGTTGGGAGGCGCGCTGGCGCTGCTGCCACAGGGGGGTGCGCTTGCCGGGGTTGCGGCGGGGCAACAGCAGCGCGCGGGCCGCGCACTCGCGGAAGCGGGCCGCGAACAGGGCCGAGCCGCCGACCTGGTCGGTGACGATCTGGCTGACGTCGCCCTTGTCGAAGGAGACGTCGGCGGCCCCGAGGGGCGCCTGGTCGGCGTCGTACTCCGAACCGGCCTTCGAGGGCTCCTGGTCCAGGAGGTCGAGGCTCATGAGGTCGGCGTCGGGAAGGCGCAGCACGATGCCGTCGTCGGCGTGCATCACCTGGGCGTCCATGCCGTACTTCTCGCCGAGCCTGGCGCCGAGAGCGAGCGCCCAGGGGGCGTGCACCTGCGCGCCGAAGGGGGAGTGCACGACGACCCGCCAGTCGCCCAGCTCGTCACGGAACCGCTCGACCACGATGGTGCGGTCGTCCGGGATGTGGCCGCAGGCCTCGCGCTGCTCGGACAGATAGGCCAGCACATTGTCGGCGGCCCACGCGTCCAGGCCCGCCGCGAGCAGCCGGAGCCGCGCGTCCTCCGTGGACAGGGAGCCGACCTCGCGCAGGAACGCGCCCACCGCGCGCCCCAGTTCGAGCGGGCGGCCGAGCTGGTCGCCCTTCCAGAACGGGAGCCTGCCCGGGACGCCGGGCGCGGGGGAGACCAGCACGCGGTCGCGCGTGATGTCCTCGATGCGCCAGGAACTCGTACCGAGGGTGAACACGTCGCCCACCCGGGACTCGTAGACCATCTCCTCGTCGAGCTCACCCACCCGGCCCCCGCCCTTCTTGGGGTCGGATCCGGCGAGGAACACCCCGAAGAGGCCGCGGTCCGGAATCGTGCCCCCGGAGGTGACGGCCAGGCGCTGGGCACCGGGGCGTCCGGTGACCGTGCCGGCGATGCGGTCCCACACCACGCGTGGACGCAGCTCGGCGAACGCGTCGGAGGGATAGCGGCCCGCGAGCATGTCGAGAACGCCGGTGAACGCGGACTCCGGAAGCGATGCGAAGGGGGCCGCACGGCGGACGAGCGCCAGCAGGTCGTCCACCTGCCAGGTGTCGAGCGCCGTGATCGCGACGAGCTGCTGGGCCAGCACGTCCAGGGGGTTGGCGGGGATGCGGAGGGACTCGATGGAGCCCGTGCGCATCCGCTCGGTGACCACCGCCGCCTGGACGAGGTCACCCCGGTACTTCGGGAAGACGACGCCTGTGGAGACCGCGCCCACCTGGTGTCCCGCACGGCCCACGCGCTGGAGGCCGGACGCCACGGAGGGCGGGGACTCCACCTGGACGACGAGATCCACCGCGCCCATGTCGATGCCCAGCTCGAGGCTGGACGTGGCCACCACGGCGGGCAGCCGGCCCGCCTTCAGGTCCTCCTCGACGAGGGCGCGCTGCTCCTTGGAGACCGATCCGTGGTGGGCGCGGGCGATGACCGCCGGCGCTCCGTTCGCCGCGCCCGAGCCGCCCATCAGCTCGGCCGGTGCGTGGTCCTCGGGGAGGGCCTCGCCCGTCGCCCGCTCGTACGCGATCTCGTTCAGCCGGTTGCACAGGCGCTCGGCCAGGCGGCGGGAGTTGGCGAAGACGATCGTCGAGCGGTGCGACTGGACCAGGTCGGCGATGCGCTCCTCGACATGCGGCCAGATGGACGGCCGCTCCGCGCCCTGGTCGGAGTCCGCGACGGGTGAGCCGCCGAGCTCGCCCAGGTCCTCCACGGGCACGACCACCGAGAGGTCGAACTCCTTGCCCGAGCGCGGCTGGACGATCTCCACCTTGCGCTGCGGCGACAGATAGCGCGCCACCTCGTCCACAGGGCGGACCGTCGCCGACAGTCCGATCCGGCGGGCGGGCCGGGGGAGCAGCTCGTCGAGGCGCTCCAGGGACAGCGCGAGATGGGCGCCGCGCTTGGTGCCCGCGACCGCGTGCACCTCGTCGAGAATCACCGTCTCGATGCCCGTGAGCGCGTCACGCGCGGCGGAGGTGAGCATCAGGAACAGCGACTCGGGCGTCGTGATCAGAATGTCCGGCGGCCGGGTCGACAGGGCGCGGCGCTCGGCCGGGGGAGTGTCCCCGGAGCGGATGCCGACCTTCACCTCGGGCTCGGGCAGTCCCAGGCGCACCGACTCCTGCCGGATACCGGTGAGCGGGCTGCGCAGATTGCGCTCCACGTCTACCGCGAGGGCTTTGAGGGGCGAGACGTACAGGACGCGGCAGCGCTTCTTCGGGTCGGCCGGCGGTGGCGTCGACGCCAGCTGGTCCAGGGCGGCCAGGAACGCGGCCAGCGTCTTGCCGGAACCCGTCGGCGCGACGACCAGCACGTCCGAGCCCTCGCCGATGGCCTGCCACGCCCCGGCCTGCGCGGACGTGGGCGCGGAGAACGCCCCCGTGAACCAACTGCGGGTCGCGGGGGAGAAACCGTCGAGCGGGCTGCGTGCGGACCTGACCATGCACCCATCGTGCACCTCCCCACTGACAACGGCCCGGACCTGCGCAAACGCTCCGCGTCCTGCACCCGGCGGCGGGGCGGTGAGGCCCGCTCGTGGCGCAGAATGGAACACATGGCGGGGTCGGGGACGAAGGAATGGGCCAGGCACTGGCGCTACGAACAGCTGCCGGGCCTCGACCTGCTGCGGGCGCGCTACGTCCGCCACACCTTCCCCCGCCACAGCCATGACGGGTACGTCTTCGGTGCGGTCACCAGCGGGGTCGAGGACGTGGGCCTGCCCTCGGGCACGGTGCACGCGGGCCCCGGCACCGTCGTCATGATCAACCCCGAGGTGGCACACACTGCGCGGGCGGGGGAACCCGGAGGGTGGGCCTACCACACGCTCTACCCGTCGGCCGATGTCATAGCCGAGATCGCGGGCGAGACCATGGCGGTCCGCGGGACCGCCGCGTTCGCCGAGCCGATCGTCGCCGACCCACACGCGGCCCACCTCATCCGCGAGGTGCACCGCGCCGCGGAGGAGGGCAACGCGCTCGCAGCCGACAGCCTGCTGCGCATCGTGGTCGCCCGGCTGCTGCGCGCTCACGGGCAACCCATGACCGCGCGCCCCGTGTGGTCCGCCGGCGCCTCGATCGCGGCACGCGCGCGTGCCGTGCTCGTCGAGCGGATGGCCGAGCCGCCGTCCCTGGAGATCCTCGCCACCGAACTCGACACCAGTCCGTTCGCTCTGCTGCGCGCGTTCAGGGACGCGTACGGCATGCCGCCGCACACCTGGCTCACCGACGCGCGCGTGCGGGCCGCCCGCCGCCTCCTGGACGGCGGCACGGCACCGGCCGACGCGGCCGTGACGGTCGGCTTCACGGACCAGCCGCACCTGAACCGGCACTTCACGCGGATCGTCGGCGTACCGCCCGGCGCCTACCAGCGGGAGCGCAAGAACGTACAAGACCCGGCCGCGCGCTCCCTCGTACCGTCGGAGGCGTGGCAGAACAGACAACATCCGCAGCGATACGCACCGGATCAGGACGCGCCGGGTCAGCCCGGGAGCCGAGCGAGCCTGGGCAAGTGGGGACTCCCGGGGAGGGCAGGCTCGCAGCAGGTGGGCCCGGGAGCGGAGGGCCTGGGAGCGGAGGGTCTGGGAGCGGAGGGTCTGAGAAGGCCGATTCCGCCGTCGTCCGGGACGCGCTCGGCGTCGGCGTCGCTGTCGGACTCTCCGGATTCGCCTTCGGCGTGACCTCGGCCGGCAGCGGCCTCAGCGTGCTCCAGACCTGCGCACTCAGCCTGCTCGTGTTCACCGGGGCCTCGCAGTTCGCCCTCGTCGGCGCGATCGCGGCCGGCGGCAACCCGCTCACCGCGGCGGCGGGCGCCTTCTTCCTCGGGGTGCGCAACTCCTTCTACGGGCTGCGTCTGTCCCAACTGCTGGCCCTCCCGCGCGTGCTGCGCCCCTTCGCCGCGCACTGGGTCATCGACGAGACCACGGCCGTCTCTCTTGCCCAGCCCACGCGCCGCAGCGCCCGTATCGGCTTCACCGTCACGGGACTCACCCTTTACGTGCTGTGGAACCTCACGACCCTGCTCGGGGCGCTCGGCGCGGAGGCTATCGGCGACACCGACGCCTGGGGCCTCGACGCGGCCGGACCAGCGGTCTTCCTGGCGCTGCTCGCGCCGATGCTGCGGACATCGACGGAACGGGCCGTGGCCGGTATCGCCGTCATTCTGGGCCTCGGGCTGCTGCCCGTCCTGCCGGCCGGCGTCCCGGTCCTGGTGGCCGCACTCGCCGCGCCGGCCGTGCTCTACGCAGAGGGGCGCCGGGCGGCACGGAAAGAGACCAAAGAGAGCCCGCACGAGAGCTCACGAGCGACCTCGCAGAAGGCCGACAGCCGACAAGGAGTGAGCCGATGAACATCTGGATCGCGGTCGCGGTGACCGCAGTCGGCTGTTACGCCGTCAAGCTCATCGGCCTCCTCGTGCCCGCCGGCGTCCTGGAACGGCCACTGGTCCGACGACTGGCGGCGCTGCTGCCCGTGGCCCTGCTGGCCGCGCTCACGGCCCAGCAGACCTTCGCCGAAGGCACCACGCTCGTCCTCGACGCGAAGGCGGCCGGGCTGGCCGCGGCGGCGGTCGCGCTGATCTTGCGCGCGCCGTTCCTGGTCGTCGTCGCGGCGGCCGTCGTGGTCACGGCGGGGCTGCGCGCCGTCACGGGGTGAACCCCACCCGCGGTCAGCAGCAGCCGTCCTCGTCGTCGACCACACCGACGCTGATCGCCCCTTCGGCCCGCTTGCGTCCCGCCGGGGAGCGCGTCAACTCCGTCTGCACGTCCGTGCCGGCGGCCACGGCCGCCGATTCGGCCGCGGCCCAGTGGAAGACACCCCGAGCCATGGTCGACGTCTCCTGGAGGGCACGACGTGCGAACACGTCGGCACGCACGCGTGCCACCTCCTGGTCGGCGGGCGCCGCGAGGGCCGCGGTCTCCGCCAGATGCGAGGCGAGGCGCAGTTCCCCGGCGGCGAGGAGCTCGGAGGCACGCAGCGCCAGCGCGGACGCCCCGCCCGCTGCCCGTGCGAACTCGGCCGCGACGTCCGCCTCCGGGGCGGGCTTGAGGTGCGCGGGGTTCTGGTCGTACCAGCCGCCCCACAGCCGCCACAGGTTGCGCACGACGAACTCCGGCTCGTCGTAGGCCGGGTGGAGGTACGGCTTCGCCAGCAGGTCCTCCGGAGCCTTCACGCCGTGGATGACCGCGTCGAGGCGATGGCCCGCGTTCATCAGCTCCCTGGTCTGCTCGCACAGCGACTCCAGGAAGCCCGCGGTGTCGTCCAGAGCTTGGTGCACGCGGTCGGAGCCGACGACGGGAACGCCGTGCCCGGGCAGGAGGAGTTCGGCGCCGAGCCCCTGCATCGCACGCAGGGCGCGCGCCCAGTCCTCCGGATACCGCTGCACCTTCTGGGGGTTGCCGGCGTTCGGCGTGTTCCAGATGAACAGGTCGCCCGTGCACAGCGTCCTGAGCTCGGGGATCCATACGTAGGTGTGGTCGTCGGTCTCCCCGCGCGCGTGCACGAGCTCGAACGTCAGCTCCCCGCGCCGCACGGTGAGACGGTCCCTGTAGACGACGTCCGGATAGCGGTACGTGGTGGGCCACTCCAAAAAGGGCACTCCGAACTGCTTGCGATTGATCCAGGAGTTGTAACCCGCCGTCCGGATGTAGCGGTCGAACCGCGCGGGGACGGCCTCGTGGGCGATCACCTCGGGGCGCGGTCCGCCCCTCTCGTCGGCCTCCTGGTCGAAGGGGGCCACTCCGAAGACGTGGTCCACGTGACCGTGCGTGTACACCACGGAGCGCACCGGTCCCGCGCCGAACCCTGCGACCGCCTCGTGCAGTTGTCCCGCCGTACGGAAGTCGCCCGAGTCGACGAGGACCACGCCGTCGCCCGTATCGAAGGCCGCCACGTTGGCGAACGCCGGGAAGAAGCCCACGCGGTCACGCAGGCGCACCAGTTCGCTCCCGGAGTGCGCGCCCGTCAGATGAGGCAGCAGCGTCTCGGCGCCCTGCCAGACCCGGTCGATGTAGTCGGCGTACGCGGCGTGCTGGGCGTCCCGCTCTTTGTGTTCGGTCATGTCCTCGGCTCCTTGTGGGCAATGCCGTCGATCGCCACCGACCACGAGTTTCGGCCCCCGATGTGAGATCGAACACCGCCTCATGTCACATGTCCCACCCGTGGGTAATGTGACGCGTCACAAACGCAGTGTCCGGTCCACGTCCATGGGGGAATGGAGGAACAGTGGCCCTGTCGCCCGAAGCCCGCTCCCTCGCCGCGCGCTGCGAACCGAGAGTCAACGAACTCGCCCGCCGCATGGCCCGCGAGTCGTTCGAGCAACTGCCCGGATACGCGGAACTCCCCGACGACGTGAAGGACTTGGAAGTCGCCGCGACCGCCCGGCACGGCGTACGGCTCTTCCTGCGCAGTGTCAGCGAGCCCGACCTGGTCCAGAGCGGCAGCCACCGGCTGTTCCGTGAGCGAGCCGCTCAACGGGCCGAGGAGGGCATGCCGCTGCACCTCCTCCTGCGCACCCACGCGCACGGCGTCTACGTCCTGTGGCAGGCCTTGCGTGACGCTGCGGGCCCCGGTGAGGAAGGCGCGCTGGTCGAACTCGTCGACGTACTGCTGCGGTCGCACCCGGGGATCGTGGGAGCCGTGGCCGAGACGTATCTCGACGAGCGGTCCGCCCTGGAGGCCGAACAGCGGGCCCGGGTCCGCTCCCTGGTGCGCGGCCTGCTCGACGGGATGGTCCCGCCCGGGCACGTCCTTCTGGAGCAGCTCCGCCTCGAAGGGCCCGCGCTCGTACTGGCCCTCGGCCTCCACACGGATCCCGCCGAGGGACCGGTCGCCGTGCGGCGCAGGCTGCGTCGGGTGCAGACCGCCCTGGACCATGCCTTCGGAGTGGAAGTGTTCGCGCTCCTGGAGGCCGACGGCGGGCGGGTCATCGTGCCCAAGGACTGCCCGGCCCCCGACGATCTGGCCGGCCGCCTCGCCAAGGCCGGCGGGTTCGAGGTCCGGGTGGCCGCCGTGCAGGCGGCCGTACCCGAGGAGGTGCCCCCGGCGGCCCGCACCGCCACCGAGATCCTTCGCATCACGCGCGCGTGCGGCATCCCGGCCGGACTGCACCGCCTGGACGACGTGCTCCTGGAGTACCACCTGTCCCGTCCCAGCGCGACGAGCCACCGGATAGCGGCTCTCCTGGAACCGGTGGCGGACCGGCCCGAACTCCTGGAGACGCTGCGGACCCATCTCGCCCACCAGCAGGACCGCAGGGCGACAGCCGCCGAGCTCGGCCTGCATCCCAACACGGTCGACAACCGGCTTGCCCGCATCGGCGAGCAGACGGGCATCGACCTGTCGGCCCCGCGCGGGACGGCACTCGCCATCGCCGCGCTTCTCCTGAGGGACGCGGCCGGCACACCCTGAGGCGCTGTCCACGAAGGCGTCAGGCGATGGGCCGCCCGTACGCCCGCAGCGTGCGCAGCGCCTCGACCGTCACCATCGGGCGCGCCTCCAGCGCGACCGCCGGAGCCCACTGGCGCCAGCGGATCGGCCACCCGCCGTCGTCCTGCTGCTCGCCCGCGAGGAAGTCCAGCGAGCGCGCCATCTCCTCATCCGTGAACCACGCGCGCGCCAGCGACTCCGGAGTCTTCGCGTAGTCGTGCGGAAGGTGGTGCTCACCCGGCGCGTACCCGGGCGCTACGGGGTACTCCCCCGGCCGCTCGGGATCGAGTAATGCAAGCCGCTGCTCGCGCACGAGTCGGCCGAGCCGGTCGGCGGCCGCCTCCGCCCGCGGGCGGTCGGGCGCGCCGTCCAGGAAGGCCACGGCCGCCTCGATCTCGTAGGGATGGGACTTCTTCAGGGACTCGACCGCGGCCCAGCAGAAGTCGGTCGCCCGGAACAGCCACGCGTGCCACACCTGGTTGCGGTGCAGCAGGCCGACCACGGGGCCCGTGGCGAGCAGCTCGCTCGGCGGGTCGTCCACCACCGGCACGAAAGGCGCGCACGGGTAGCCGCGCTGGCTGGGATGGATCGCCGGGAGAGCGCCCTCCGGGGTCGACACGGACGTCAGATAGCGGCACACGCGCTCCACCCGCTGGCCGCTGCAACGGCCGATCGAGTCGAGGACACGCAGCGCGTGACCGGTGTGCAGCGGCTGGCTCACCGGGCCGCGGAGATCGGGCTCGAGGGCGTGACCATAACCCTCGTCCTCGTTGCGGTAGGCGGCGAGGGCGGTCTCGACGGCGTCCGCGCCCGCCCGGCCCGCGCCGAGGAAGTGGTAGGCGAAGCGGCGCTGATCCAGCACGCGCGCGGTCAGCCAGATGAAGTGCTCGGCACGGGAGAGCGGGGAGGGCGCCGAGGTGGTCTGAGGGAGTGGGGATGCTCCGTTTTCGGCCATGCACCGACGGTAGGACGGAAAGCGTTCTCGGTGAGCCTTCCGTGCCGGGCTGCACTCTCAGGGGCGGGATACTGGTGTCATGCGGTTGACGGTCTTCTGGCAGCGGATGGCGGATCACTTCGGTCCTGGCTACGCCGAAACATTCGCGCGTGATCATGTGATGACGGAACTCGGTGGGCGCACGGTGCACGAGGCGCTCGATGCCGGCTGGGAGGCGAAGGACGTGTGGCGTGCGGTGTGCGCCACGATGAATGTTCCGTCGGAGAACCGCTGACCTGCTCTGACGAGCGGGGGCGGTGCCCGGCTGTCAGTGGCGTGGGCGAGACTGGCTCCGTGGCACCCACAGACGAGACCTTGCAGGCGGCAGCCGACGCCTCCCCGCCCGGCCGGACGCCCCCGGGGGGCGGGGCCGCGAGCGGGCGTGCGCGGATGCCGGGCTGGCTGCCGCGGGCCATGGTCCTCGCCCTGGCCCTCATCGCCTGCTTCCAGCTGGGCAGTTGGGCGTTCCACCAGCTCACCGGGCTGTTGATCAACGTATTGATCGCGTTCTTCCTGGCCCTCGCCGTAGAGCCGGCGGTCAGCTGGATGGCCGGGCGCGGCATGCGCCGGGGGCTGGCCACCGGGATCGTCTTCCTGGGCGTCACGATCGCCGGCGCGGGTTTCGTGGTCCTGCTCGGCTCGATGCTCGCGGGCCAGATCGTCAGCATGGTCGAGGACTTTCCCGCCTACCTCGACTCGGTGATCAACTGGATCAACCACACGTTCCACACGGAGCTGAGCAGGGTCGCGGTCCAGGACAGCCTGCTGCGCTCCGACTGGCTCCAGAGGTACGTGCAGAACAGCGCGAGCGGCGTCCTCGACGTGTCGGGACGGGTCCTCGGAGGCCTGTTCCAGCTGCTGACGATTCTGCTGTTCTCGTTCTACTTCGCCGCCGACGGCCCCCGGCTCCGGCGCGCGCTGTGCTCGGTGCTGCCGCCCGCCAGGCAGGCCGAGGTGCTGCGCGCGTTGGAGATCGCGGTCGACAAGACCGGCGGCTATCTCTACTCGCGCGGCCTGATGGCACTGATCTCCGGGATCGCGCACTACATCCTGCTCGAGGCCCTGGGCGTGCCCTACGCGCCCGTGCTCGCCGTCTGGGTCGGCCTCGTGTCCCAGTTCATCCCGACCATCGGCACGTATCTGGCGGGCGCCCTGCCGATGCTGATCGCCTTCACGGTCGACCCCTGGTACGCGCTGTGGGTGCTGATCTTCGTAGTCGTCTACCAGCAGTTCGAGAACTACCTGCTCCAGCCCAAGCTGACCGCGAAGACCGTGGACATCCACCCGGCGGTCGCCTTCGGATCCGTCATCGCGGGCACTGCACTCCTCGGCGCGGTCGGCGCGCTGATCGCCATCCCCGCGGTGGCGACGCTGCAGGCCTTCCTCGGGGCGTACGTGAAGCGCTACGCCGTCACGGACGACCCGCGGGTGCACGGCCATCGGACCAGATCCGGTTCGTCCCTCCTCGCGCGCATACGGGCCGCACTGCGCAAGCCGGACGACCCGAGGGGCGAAGCGGCATCCGGGCAGGAACCGGAAGAGGACGCGGACGATACCCGCGACGGCTCTGAGTAGGCGTCCCAGGTGGGCCTCCTAAGCCTCAGTAAGTGATCGCCGCCCAGATCCCGGCGGCGGCGACGGCTGCCGCGTAGCAGGCGACCGCACCCCGCATCACGCCGTTTTTGGTCCTCTCGCTCCATGCCGTACGGGACATCAGCCAGGCCAGCGCGGGCAGGACGAGCACGGCGTGCAGGCTGACGCCGTGCAGCGGCTTGAGGGGCGCGGTCGAGTGGTAGGCCGCCTCCTGGTGGCCGGTCTTCGTGAGGATCACCCCGCGCGCGATCATTGCGGCGCCGGACGCCAGCGCGACGAGCAGAATCGCGAACCCGGACCACAGCGCGAGTGGCATCCCCGTGGGCCCCGACGGCCGGCGCCGGAACGAGGCGACCGCGAACACGGCGAGCAGCACGACCAGGATCCCGCCGCCCACCGCGAGGGACATGGACACGGCGGTGTTGAAGCCGGACTCCATGTTGAGATGCGACGGCACCCGCCGCCATGCCTGAAGGGTGATACCGCCGACCTCCAGGACGCAGTCGGCGGCGAACACGACGAGCAGTACGTGCCTGACGCGGGTGCCGATCCGCAGATACGACGTCACCCAGGTGAGCGCGATCAGCGTCAGGCCGAAGGAGACGCCGAACGTGACCGGCTTGCGCCACGAGACAGGGCCGTCCCAGGGCCCTCCGTCGACCGCGAAGACCAGCAGGTGGGCGAGGCCGGAGAGGGCGAGTACGGAGCCGGTGGCGTAACAGAGGCGCTCGGAGGGGCGGGCGGCGCGCCACAGGTCCCCTACCGCGCCGGTCAGGGCGGGGCCTGTCGGGCTCGACAGGGGAGCGGCTGTGGTGGGCGAGGGCATCAGACACGCACCTCCTCGGGACGGCCGAACCGCAGTACGGACACGGCGCCGGCCACGACCATGCCGGCGAGGGCGAGGAACTCGGCCAGAGTGGAGACGATCAGCAGGGAGTCACCGGAGGAGAGGTGGTCGCCGCTGTTGGGGGTGACGACTGCGCCGACACCGATGAACAGGCCGGCAGCCAGGGCGAGCCCGGCGGCCACCACCGGGATGACGAGGCCGGGCGGCACCGCGGGGTAGTCCGCGCCGGCCGCGATCTGGCCGACGATCGACAGGACGAGCAGCGCCAGGGCGGCGAGCGTGACGACGACGGCGGGGCGCCGGACCGGGCGGCGGTCTCGTGAGTGCTCCAGGTGCTGGTCCTGCGGGATCCCCGGGGGGTGGTTCTGCGCGTTCTCCATGACGCAAGCCTCGCGAACGGGGGACGCGCCGTCGTCCCCCGGCCGAAGACACCGCCTGTACGCCGGGGGGAGTATCCCTGGCGGGGGAGTGGCCGGTGGCCTGCCGGGACGGCCTGGCTTCAGGCTGGGCCGCCGGTCGGGACCGGGCTCTCGGGAGGAGCCACAGGTCACCAGCACGCCGTCGTGAGCTTCCGCATCGCAGGGCGCGCGGTGCGCGTGGTGCGCTTGACATCAAAATCGAACATCCATTCTTATGGAGTGTCTGGCGGCTCTCTCCCCAGTGTTTCCGGGGATTTCGGCGAGAGCGGCAGGGCTGTGAGCCTCGAGTTATCCACAGGCGGACGGGCGCCGAGGCCGATTGTCAGTGGCAGGCGCTAGCGTCATTGACGTGAAGCGATCGACTCAAGCAAATCGGGTGGAACCCATGGCAGGTACTGACCGCGAGAAGGCGCTCGACGCCGCGCTCGCACAGATTGAACGGCAATTCGGCAAGGGCGCAGTGATGCGCATGGGCGAGCGGCCGAATGAGCCCATCGAGGTCATCCCCACCGGGTCGACCGCGCTCGACGTGGCCCTCGGCGTCGGCGGTCTGCCGCGCGGCCGTGTGGTGGAGGTGTACGGGCCGGAGTCCTCCGGTAAGACGACCCTGACGCTGCACGCCGTGGCCAACGCGCAGCGGGCCGGCGGCGCAGTGGCGTTCGTGGACGCCGAGCACGCGCTCGACCCGGAGTACGCGAAGAAGCTCGGCGTCGACATCGACAACCTCATCCTGTCCCAGCCGGACAATGGTGAGCAGGCGCTCGAGATCGTCGACATGCTGGTCCGCTCCGGCGCGCTCGACCTGATCGTCATCGACTCCGTCGCCGCCCTGGTGCCGCGGGCGGAGATCGAGGGCGAGATGGGCGACTCGCACGTGGGTCTGCAGGCCCGCCTGATGAGCCAGGCGCTCCGGAAGATCACCAGCGCGCTCAACCAGTCGAAGACCACCGCGATCTTCATCAACCAGCTGCGCGAGAAGATCGGCGTGATGTTCGGCTCCCCGGAGACGACGACCGGTGGCCGTGCGCTCAAGTTCTACGCCTCGGTGCGACTCGACATCCGCCGTATCGAGACGCTGAAGGACGGCACCGACGCGGTGGGTAACCGCACGCGCGTCAAGGTCGTCAAGAACAAGGTCGCGCCGCCCTTCAAGCAGGCCGAGTTCGACATCCTCTACGGCCAGGGCATCAGCCGCGAGGGCGGCCTGATCGACATGGGCGTGGAGAACGGCTTCGTGCGCAAGGCCGGCGCCTGGTACACGTACGAGGGCGACCAGCTCGGCCAGGGCAAGGAGAACGCGCGCAACTTCCTGAAGGACAACCCCGACCTGGCCAACGAGATCGAGAAGAAGATCAAGGAGAAGCTGGGCGTCGGTGTGAAGCCGGAGGCGCCCACGGCCGAGCCCGGTGCCGACGCGGCGGGTGCCACCCCCGCCGAGGACGCGGCCAAGACGGTGCCCGCACCCGCGGCCAAGGCCACCAAGTCCAAGGCCGCGGCGGCCAAGAGCTAGTCCGTGACGCGACGAACCGACTGGGCCGATCACGCCTACTCAGCCTCCCCGGCGGACCTGGGCGGCGGGGGCCCGGGTGACCTGGACGGGCACGGGGAGCCGCGTGACGGCGACGGACCGAGTGACGGCGACAGACCACGGGCCGGCGGCGGTACGCGTGACGGCGGGCGCAGCCGTGGCCGTCGGCGCGGCGGCTTCGGTGAAGCGGCCGGAGGGCGACAGGGCGGCGGCTCCCCATCCTCGTCGAGGGCCGAGAAGGGGGAGCCGCCTGCCGACCCGGCGGAGCGGGCGCGCGGCATCTGCCTGCGCCTGCTCACCGGCCAACCGCGTACGCGCAAGCAACTCGCCGACGCGCTGGCGAAGCGGGACATCCCCGATGAGGTGGCGGAGGAAGTGCTGTCCCGCTTCGAGGAGGTCGGCCTGATCAACGACGGCGCCTTCGCGGACGCCTGGGTGGAGTCGCGGCACCACGGCCGGGGGCTGGCCCGGCGGGCGCTCGCCCGGGAGCTGCGTACCAAGGGGGTGGACTCCGCGGTGATCGACGAGGCCGTCGGGCAGCTCGACTCCGAGCAGGAGGAGGAGACCGCCCGCGAGCTCGTGGCCCGCAAGCTCCGCTCCACACGCGGCCTCGACCGCGACAAGCGCCTGCGCCGCCTCGCGGGCATGCTCGCCCGCAAGGGATACCCGGAGGGCATGGCGCTCAGGGTGGTCCGCCAGGCGCTGGAGGAAGAGGGCGAGGAGATTGAGGACCTCGGGCTGGGGGACTTCTAGCCCCCCCGGGTGAGGACTCTGAGCTTCGCTGGGTAAGGGGCTGAGCTCTGCCGGGTGAGGGAGCTGGTGAGCTCTGCCGGGTGAGGGGACTGGTGAGCTCCGCCTGGTGAGGGGGAGGGCGGCGTCGGTACGGGGGTCCGACGCCGAACTCGCCCTCACCCAGGTGGGGTTAACCCCCGGGTCATGACGCCTGGTCACCGCAGTGCACAGGGATGTGTGCACAGGCGACTGTGTACGCATGACACCGGAACCCGGCTCCGCCGCTCCCGCCGGCGCCCAGGAGCTGAGTGATCTCAGCGCTCTGAAGGCGCTGGCTCAGCCCCGCCGCCAGCAGATCCTCCAGCACCTCACCCTCCACGGCCCCGCGACCTCGGCGATGCTGGCCCGCGACCTCGGGCTCAACAGCGGCGCCACCAGCTACCACCTGCGTGAGCTGGCCCGCTACGGATTCACCGAGGAGAGCTCGCCGCAGAACCAGAGTGTCGGCGGGCGCGAGCGCTGGTGGCGAGCCGTCCCGGGCGACCGCCGCTTCCCGCCCCGCAGCCGCCAGAACCCCGAAACCCGGCTCGTCATGGACGAGTTGAACCACCTCTCGTACGCCGCCGACCTCGAACTCTTCGAGCGGCTCCAGCGGCAGAGGCAGGACCTGGGGGAGTGGGCCGACGCCTTCCCGTACTCACGCGGCACGATCCGACTCACGCTGCCCGAACTCCGCGCGTTCTTCGAGGAGTTCATCGCGCTCCTCAACCGCTACAAGCGCCCCGACAGCGAGACTCCGGACGGCGCACGCACCGTCCTGACCCGCCTGCTCGCCTTCCCCACGCCGGCCCGTCCCGACGACGACGCCCGTCCCGACGACACCAGCCCCAATCGCGCCCGCCCCGACGACACCAGCCCCAATGACGCCCGCCCCGACGACACCAGCCCCAATGAGGCCCGCCCCGCCGACGCCCAGGCCTCGACGCGCCGGGCTCAGGTCGACGGGCATCAGGCCCCGGCCGAAGGAATCCAGGCTCTCGACAACACCGCAGAGACGGACACGCCATGATGCTGCGCTACGCACTGCACACCGTCCGGGACCGCAAAGGGGGGTTCCTCGGTGCCTTCCTCGCCCTCATGTGCGCGGCCGCCCTCATCACGGCCTGCGGCACCCTTCTGGAGACCGGCCTGCGCGGCACCGTCCGCACCGAGCGGTACGCGGCTGCCCCCGTGGTCGTCTCCGCCGACCAGAACGTCCACAAGACCACGGTCAAGCACAAGAAGGGCAAGACCAAGGTCAAGCACAAGGCCAAGCCGATCGCGGAGCGGGCCTGGCTGCCTCAGAACACAGCGCGACGGCTCGGCGGCCTCCCGGGCGTCGAGCGGGTCGTCCCCGAACTCACCTTCCTGGCCCAGCCCTTGTCGCCAGGAGCCGCCGACCCAGACAGGCCCGCGTACGGGCATGCCTGGGACTCCGCCGCGCTGACCCCCTACGCACTGACAGCCGGCACCGAACCCACCGGGCCCCAGGACCTGGTCGTGGACCGGGACCTGGCCGACCGTGCCCACCTCGCGCCCGGAGACAGCCTCACCGTCCAGTCCACCCAGGCACCGTGCACCTACCGCGTCACCGGAATCGTCGCGCCCGCCGGGCACGCGTCAGTGACCCACCAGACCTCCCTGTTCTTCACCACCTCAGAGGCCCGGCGCCTCGCCGGCCACCCCGGCCAGGTCACCGCCCTCGGGGTCATCCCCGCCCCCGGCCAGAAGCCGGCAGAGCTGGCGCGTGCCGTCGCGAAGGCTCTCGGCGACACGACCGCCCAGGTCACCACCGGCGACGCCCGAGGCCCCGTCGAGTTCCTCGACGCGGCAGGGGCCCGCATCAAGCTCGTCAGCATGGGTGGCGCGATGGGCGGCACCTCCCTCCTCGTCGCCGTCCTGGTCGTCGTCGGCACCTTCGCGCTCTCCGTCCAGCAACGCCACCGCGAACTCGCCCTGCTGCGCGCCATCGCCGCCACGCCCGGGCAGATCCGAAAGCTCCTCGGACGTGAGGCGCTCATCGTCGGCGCCGCCGCGGGAGTCCTCGGCTCCCTCGCTGGGCTCCCCCTCGGAGGATGGCTGTACCACCGCTTCGTCGAGCTCGGAGCGGTGCCGCCGACCCTCGAACGGACCGTCAGCGTCTTCCCCCTGTTCGCGGCCGTCGGCGTCACGCTGCTCGGCGCCTGGGCCGCCGCCCGGATCTCGGCCCGCCGCATCGCCCGTATCCGCCCCGCCGAAGCGCTCACGGAGGCCAGGGTCGAGCGTTCTCGGCCCACCTGGGGACGCATCGCAGCCGGAATCACGCTTCTCGCGGGCGGCGCCGTCCTCGTTGCCGTACTCAGCTTGCTGCGCACCGAGCCCGCGTCAACTCCTGTTACGTTCCTTTCCGTTGTTGTCCTCTCCTCGTCTGTCGCGCTGCTCGGCCCGCTCCTGGTGAAGGGCGCCGCGGCCCTCCTCGCCGGACCGCTGGGCCTTGCGGGGCCCGGCGGCAAACTGGCCGCCGCCAACCTCCGCGGCAACGCGGCCCGGATGGCCGCCGTCGTCACCCCGCTCGTCCTCCTCATCGGCATGACCTGCACCGTCCTCTTCGCTCAGCCGACCCTGGGCAACGCGGCCCGCGCCCAGGCACGCGAAGGCATCCGGGCGGACTGGATCGTCGCGGCGGAGGGTCCCGGTGTGCCCGCCGAGGCCGCACGCGAGATCCGCAAAGCCGAGGGCGCCGTCGCCACCGAGGTCGTCCGCACCACCGTGCGCGTGGGACTTGCCAAGTACCCGGCTCAGGGAGTCACCCGGGAGGGCCTCACGCGCACGTGGGACCCGGACGTCACTGCGGGATCGCTGAAGCATTTCCGGCAGGACGGCGTCGCCGTCAGCGAACTCGCCGCCGACCAGCTCCACCTGAGGCCCGGGAGCAGGCTGAAGCTGACGCTCGGGGACGGCACACCGGTCACCCTCACCGTGGCGGCCGTCTACGCGAAGGGTCTCGGCTTCGGCGATCTGACCCTGGCCCATGACCTGGTGGCCCGGCACGTCGACAATCCCCTCGCCTCCTCCGTACTCGTCAGGACCAGCCGTACGGAGAAACAACTCGCGAGCACCGTCCGGGAGTTCCCGGGTCTGCGCGTCCTCGCCCCCGCGGCGGCCGACGACCTCCAGGCCGAACGCCAGCAGGGCAACGCCGAAGTCAACCTCCTCGCCATGGGCCTGATCCTCGCGTTCACCGCGATCGCCGTCGTGAACACCCTTGCGATGTCGGTGTCCGAACGCATCCGGGAGTTCGCGATGCTCCGCCTTGCCGGCGCCACCCGCCGTCAGGTCCTGCGGATGCTGCGCATCGAGGCTCTCGCCGTGCTGCTCATCGGCACGACCCTGGGCAGCGGCATCGCGCTGGCCGTCCTGACGGCGTTCAGCGTCGGCATGACCGGCAGCGCAGCCCCGTCTGTCACACCCCTCGTCTACGTGACCGTGGTCGCCGCCGCCGGAGTCCTCGCGCTCACCGCGACCGCGCTGCCCGGCCGCGCCGCCCTGAAGCCCCGCCCGGTCGAGGTGGCAACAGCCAAGGAGTAAGGGGCACTACGCAATGGTGGGCGCCCCTTACCTCGGGGGCGCCCACCGTCACGTACACCTACAACCTCATACGACCGTCACTCGGCCACCGGCAGCCCCGCCGCCTTCCACGCCTGGAAGCCGCCCACCAGATCGGTGGCCCGGTGCAGCCCCAACTGCCGCAGGGAGACGGCGGCGAGGCTCGACGCGTAGCCCTCGTTGCACACGACCACGACGCGCAGGTCGTGGCTCGTCGCCTCGGCTGCGCGATGGCTGCCCTGGGGGTCGAGCCGCCACTCCAGTTCGTTGCGCTCCACCACGAGCGCCCCGGGGATCAGCCCGTCCCGCTCCCGCAGCGCCGCGTACCGGATGTCCACGAGGAGCGCGTCGCCCGCCGTGGCGGCCGCGTACGCCTCACCGGCCTCGACCCGGTCCAGACCCAGGCGCACCCGATCGAGCAACTCGTCGATTCCCTCAGGCCGTTCACTCCGTGAGCCGTTCGAGCCGCCCGCGTCACCCACGCCGCTCACGCCGTCACCCACCCCAGTAGTCACGTCACCCACCCTGCCCCCTCCACTCACTGCCAGTCCTCCGGCCGCTCCACCGTCTCGAGCCGCAGCACCGCGCCCGCGCGGCTGTAGCGGCGGATCTGGGGGAGCGGCGGGTAATAGGCGTGCACGGAGATCGCGTGCTCGCCGGCGGACTCGTTGAGGACCTCGTGCACATGGTGCTGTCCGAAGGCCCTGCCCCGGCCCGCGGCCAACGTCCGTTCGCGGTCCACGTCTTCGGACAGCTCAAGCGTCTTCCAGCCGTCGGCGGGCAGCCGGGCCGCGAGCGAGTTCTCCTTGAGTTCGCCCGACGCCGTGAGGAAGGCGCCGACGGATTCGGCGTGGTCGTGCCAGCCGGTGCCCGTGCCGGGCGGCCAGCCGATGAGCCATGCCTCGCTGCCGCCGGGCCCTTCGAGCCGCACCCACGTGCGGCCCTCGGGGTCCAGCGGGAGCGAGGCGATCAGTTCGTGGTCCTCGGCGGTACGGCGCACGAAGTCGAGGAGGTCACGCTGCGTGGGCGCGGCGGCCGCCAGGGAAGGGGAGGGTGAGGCAGACACGGATACCGTCCTGAAGGTTCGCGGAGAGCGCGCGAGAAGCCCCGGAAGAACCGGTGAACCCGGGGAAAATGGGGGATCGCGCAGAGGGAAGAGGCGAATTCAGCAGGACGGGCGACACACGCAGCCCACATAGCGGACGAGGTCCATATGGACCCTCCGCCACAGGCGCACATCGGTGTCGGTCACGCTCCGGAGTACACCATGGCGGAGGGGGTCGGTCAACTCGTTCCGGCGGTGCTCCCGGCCTTCGCGCCGTTCTCCACGGGCCCCCCGAGCGCGGCTCGCGCGGCCGCGTACAGCTGAGCGGGATGCACCCCGCTCAGGGCTGTGACCAGGTGGCCGTCCGGGCGCACAAGCAGCACGGAGTGCGCCGGGGCACCGGGGTAACTCTCCGCGACGAGCAGCTCCGCCTCGTGCGGCAGCGCCGTGACGGCGGCCGCGAGCCGTGGCATCACCCCGGCCGAGACCCAGTGCCGCCGCTCCCACACACCAGTGCCCGGCGCGATCAGAACGACGAGCAGGCGCCCGAGGCCGAGCCGCTCCCGCAGCCCGACGAAGGACCCGTCGGGCGCCGTGACCCGCACGTCCCGGACAGGGGCGCCCGGAGCCGTACCCACGTCGACCTCCGCTTCGGAGGGCTCCGGCGCCAGCGGCGACTCGGCGTACGCCCCCGGCGCGCCCAGCGGCCCGTGCCCCAGATGACCGTCCGTGAGGAGCACATCATGGCCGCGCGCGGATCCGGCGACGTACGAGCGCAGCCCTTTGCCGCCCCGCAGTATCGGCAGCGCCTGGTCGGCGGCGCGCAGCCGGCCCGCGACGACCGCGCGGCGCTCGGCCTGATAGCTGTCGAGGAGCGCCTCGTGAGGGCCCTCGTGCCAGGCGAGGGCCAGTTTCCAGGCGAGGTTGTCCGCGTCCCTCAGGCCCTCGTCGAGGCCCTGGGTGCCGAGCGCGCCGAGCAGGTGCGCCGCGTCACCGGCGAGGAAGACCCGGCCGACCCGCCACCGCCGGGCCAGGCGGTGGTGAACCGTGTGCACCCCCGTGTCCAGCAGCTCGTACGGCGGTGTCGAGCCGGCACACCAGCCGGCCAGCGTCTCCCGGATGCGGGTCACCAGGATGTCGGGCGTCACCAGCTCGCTGCGGGGCGGCAGCAGCCAGTCGAGGCGCCAGACGCCGTCGGCGAGGGGGCGGCCGACGACCTCCCCGCCGGACGGGCCCGACGTCCGCCAGGGAAGGCTCCGATGAAGCAACGCCTCGCCGGGCCAGGGAAGTTCCGTGCGCAGCGCGGCGACGGCGTGTCGCTCGACGGACGTGCGGCCGGGGAAGCGGATGTCGAGCAGCTTGCGGACCGTGGAGCGTGGACCGTCGCAGCCCACCAGGTAGCTCCCGCGCCACCACGTGCCCTTCGGGCCGCGGGTGTGCGCGGCCAGGGCGCCGCTCTCCTGCTCGATCGAGTCGAGGCGGCTGTTCACGGCGACCTTGATGAGCCGTTCGTCGGCGGCGGCCTCCCGCAGGGCGCCCGTCAGTTCGTGCTGGGGCAGATGCAGCGGCGAGGGCATCTGCTCACCGAAGGTGAGCTCCCGCATCACCTGTTTGCGCCGCAGGGAACGCCAGCCGGTCCAGCGTGAGCCGGTCGCGTCGAACGACGTCCGGGCGAGCCGCTCCACGAGGGCGGCGGTGTCTTCGCGGAGAATCACGGTCCGTGCGGGCCGCTGTTCGTCCTTGCCGGGACCCTCGTCGAGCACGACGGAGGGCACGCCGTGGCGGGCGAGAGCCAGGGAGAGCGTGAGCCCGACGGGCCCGGCGCCGACGACGATCACCGGGTCCACGGCGCGGCTCCTCCTGCCCCGGGGAGTGCTGTGGGAGGCGTACAAGAAAGGGCAGTTGGAGCGGGGTGCGCGATCACAGAACGTATGCAACCCATTGCGGGTGCTTGCGTCAAGTGACGGAGGCAGTGGCGATCATGCCACTGCCTCCGTTTGCTCACATCTCGTCAGTTCTTCTGCAGAGCCGCTCGGTCGGTCCCGTCCACGACGGCGGGTGCCTGAGTGCGCTCACGGTGCCACGGGAGCCTCGGCCGCGGCGGGCTCTGCGGCGGCCGCCACCGCGATACCGGTCTTCGCGCGCCGGCCGCGCCGCTCGATCCAGGTGGCGAGCCCTGCCAGGGCCAGACACAGCGCCACGTAGATCGCGCCGACGACGATGACCACCGCGGTGATCGGGTTCTCGCCGTTGACGATGATGTTGCTGGCCATCGTGCGGGCCGCGAACAGGAGCTCGCTGTACGTGATGATGTAGCCGAGCGAGGTGTCCTTGAGGGTCACCACGAGCTGGCTGATCATCGTCGGCAGCATGGACCGTACGGCCTGCGGCAGCAGCAGCATCGTCATGACCTGCGACTTGCGCAGCCCCAGTGCGTACGCGGCTTCCACCTGTCCGCGCGGCACGGCGTTGACGCCCGCCCGGATCACCTCGGCCTGCACGCAGCCGTTGTAGACGGTCAGACCGATGACGAGCGCCCAGAAGGCGGTGTTGTCCCCGACGACGCCGAGGCCGTTCTTGTAGGTCAGGAACAGGAACCACAGGGCGTAGATCGTGATCAGCAGCGGGATCGCGCGGAACAGTTCGATGAAGCCCGTGGCGGCCCAGCGGACCGTCTTGTGCTCGGACAGGCGGGCGACGGCCAGGAGCAGGCCGAGCACCAGGGAGAGCACGCCGGCGACGGCGAACACCTTCAGCGTGGTGAGCACGCCGTCGCGGATGCTGGTCCGCACACCGGCGTTGTTGAAGATGTTCCAGACCTCGGGCTCCAGCTGCCCCTTGACGTTCATCCGGTAGAGGGTGAACGCGATCAGGCCGAGCACGGCCAGGGAGCCGACGACCGTGTAGATGCGGTTGCGCACCCGGGCCTTGGGGCCCGGTGCGTCGTACAGGACGCTCGAACTCATCGTGCGACCCCCATGCGCCGCTCGAGCAGCCGGAAGAGACCGCTGATGGTGAAGGTGATGACCAGGTAGCCGAGAGCCACCCAGAGGAAGATCCAGGCGATGGCGAAGCCCTGGTCGCTGAGCAGCTTCTGCACGCCGAACAGCTCGGTGACACTGAACGCGCCCGCGATCGCCGAGTTCTTCGTCAGCGCGATGAAGATCGAGCTGAGCGGCGGCAGGACGGTCCGGGTGGCCTGCGGAAGGATGATCAGGCGCAGCGTCTGGGAGAAGGTCATCCCGATGGACCGGGCGGCCTCGGCCTGTCCCAGCGGCACCGTGCTGATGCCGGACCGGACGGCCTCGCACACGAACGCCGAGGTGTAGAAGCCCAGCGCCATGAGGGCCTTGGCCCACGGGCTGAGGCCCGGCATGAAGATGACCGGAACGACGAACCACGCCACAAGGAAGAGCAGGGTCAGCGGGGTGTTCCTGAAGAGCGTGACCCAGGCGGTACCGAAGATGCGCAGCGGGGGCACGGGTGAGACACGGAACCCGGCGATGATGACACCCAGGACCATCGCGAGGAGCCCGCTGGCCAGGGTCAGCAGGACGGTGCCTATGAACCCCTCGCGGAATTCCGCGAGATGGTCGAGCAATACGTTCACGGGGATGTCCTCGTGGGCGGCGGCGGACAGGCAGCGAGGGCCGTGCCACGGGCGCACTGTGCGGTTGCGCCCGTGGCGGGCCGGTCACTGCCGGGGGGTCGTACGGTGCGGGCCGGGGCCCGCACCGTCAGCGCGTCAGTAGCGCTCGAGGGCCGGCGGCGCGATGTACGCGGACTTGGACAGGCCGAGCGTCGCGTCGTACGCCTTCTTGTAGTCGCCGTTCTTCTCGTGCGCCTCGATGGCGTCCGAGACGGCGTCGCGCAGCGCCTTGTCGTCCTTGTTCATGCCGACGCCGTAAGGCTCCTCGGTGAACGGCTTGCCCACGACCTTCAGCTTGCCCGGACGCTGGGCGGCGTAGCCCTTGAGGATCGCGTCGTCGGTGGTGACGGCGTCGACCTCGTTGTTGAGCAGCTGCTGCACGCACTCGGAGTACTTGGACAGCTCGACGGTCTTGGCGCCGTACTTGGGCTTCTTGATCTCCTGGAGCGGGGTCGAGCCCTTGATGGAGCAGACCGTCTTGCCCTTGACGGAGTCCGGGCCGGTGATGCCCTTCTCGTCGCCGCGGACGAGGAGGTCGGCGCCGGCCATGAAGTACGGGCCGGCGAAACCGACCTGCTTCTTGCGCTCGTCGTTGATCGTGTACGTGCCTACGTAGAGGTCGACCTCGCCCTTGGAGATGGTCGTCTCACGGACGTTCGAGTCGATGGTCTTGAACTCGATCTGCGACGGCTTGAAGCCGAGGTCGGCGGCGACCATCTTGGCGATCTCGATGTCGAAGCCCGAGCGCTTGCCGTCGGTGTCCTGGAAGCCCAGGTACGGCTGGTCGTTCTTGGCGCCGATGACGATCTTTCCGGCCTTCTGCGCCCGCTTCAGCGTCGCGGAGTCCAGCTTCACGCCCGAGGCGACCGTGTACGTGGGCAGCTTCGGCTGGTCCTTGCCGCCGGTGCCGCCGGCGGGCTTGTCACCGGCGTTGCCGGAGTCGCCGCCACACGCGGTGGCGGTGAGGGCGAGCACGGCGACAGTGGCCGCCGCGGCGGCGGACTTGCGGAGCTTCATGGTGAACATCCTTCGTGTCGGCAGATTTCGGCCGTGAAAAGTCAGACGCCTGTGCGTCAGCGTCAGTGGTGCAGGATCTTCGACAGGAAGTCCTTGGCCCGGTCGCTGCGCGGGTTGCTGAAGAACTGGTCGGGGGTGGCCTCTTCGACGATCCGTCCGTCCGCCATGAAGACCACGCGGTTGGCCGCCGAGCGCGCGAAGCCCATCTCGTGCGTGACGACGATCATCGTCATGCCGTCGCGGGCGAGCTGCTGCATGACCTCGAGGACCTCGTTGATCATCTCCGGGTCGAGGGCTGACGTCGGCTCGTCGAAGAGCATGATCTTGGGGTCCATCGCCAACGCCCGCGCGATCGCGACGCGTTGCTGCTGCCCGCCGGAGAGCTGCGCCGGGTACTTGTCCGCCTGCGTGCCCACGCCCACCCGGTCGAGCAGGGTGCGTGCCTTGGCCTCGGCCGCCTTCTTGTCCGTCCTGCGGACCTTGATCTGCCCCAGCATCACGTTCTCGAGCACGGTCTTGTGCGCGAAGAGGTTGAAGGACTGGAAGACCATGCCCACGTCCGAGCGGAGGCGGGCCAGCTCCTTGCCCTCCTGGGGCAGCGGCTTGCCGTCGATCGTGATGGCACCCGTGTCGACGGTCTCCAGGCGGTTGATCGTGCGGCACAGCGTCGACTTTCCGGAGCCCGAGGGTCCGATGACGACGACGACCTCACCACGCGCGATGGTCAGGTCGATGTCCTGGAGCACGTGCAGCGCGCCGAAGTGCTTGTTGACTTGGTTCAGCACGACCAGCTCGTCGGCCGCGGGAATGGCGTCCTTGGTCACCGATACATCGGTCATCGGGGTCTTGCTCCATCCTCCTCGGTTGGGAGGACAGTAGTAATGCCGTACAACCAGCGTCATTACATCTGAGGGGAACTTGAGCATCACGATCCGGCCTCGACCGGCCACGATGCGTGAAGAGGGAGCCCGTGCGCGTACCGGCTGGATAACGGAAGGCGTCGGTGACCGGAACGCTCTTGACGGCGTCCTTATGTTTCGGAGTGGATGCCCTGTGTGCCGCACACGCGTGCACGGACAGCGCCCGCCGGCGTGCCGGGGCCGAACGACCGATGAACCGAAGGGGGCCGTGATGAGACTGCTTCTCGTCGAGGACGACGACCATGTCGCCGCCGCTCTGTCGGCGGTCCTCGCCCGGCACGGCTTCGACGTGACGCACGCCCGCAGCGGCGAGGAAGCGCTCCGGGCGCTCGTCCCCGAGGCGGACGTCTTCGGAGTCGTACTTCTCGATCTCGGCCTGCCCGACCAGGACGGCTACGAGGTGTGCGGCAAGATCCGCAAGCGCACGTCGACACCCGTGATCATGGTGACCGCGCGCTCGGACGTACGTTCCCGCATCCACGGCCTCAACCTCGGCGCCGACGACTACGTGGTGAAGCCGTACGACACAGGGGAGCTGCTCGCCCGCATCCACGCGGTCAGCCGACGCAGCGTGCCGGACGAGGCCTCGACGCCGGCCGAGGACGGTCTGCGGCTCGGTTCCGTGCGCATCGAACTGCCCACCCGCCAGGTCAGCGTGGACGGTTCGGTCGTCCAACTGACCCGCAAGGAGTTCGACCTCCTGGCGCTTCTCGCGCAGCGCCCCGGGGTGGTGTTCCGCCGGGAACAGATCATCAGCGAGGTCTGGCGC
This sequence comes from Streptomyces sp. NPDC107517, assembly GCF_055582645.1. Taxonomy (NCBI): domain Bacteria; kingdom Bacillati; phylum Actinomycetota; class Actinomycetes; order Kitasatosporales; family Streptomycetaceae; genus Streptomyces; species Streptomyces sp. NPDC107517. The sequence goes on from NZ_JBVJPM010000024.1 coordinate 47,516, forward strand.
ACCAGTTGGGAGGGGACGGGCCGCACGCTGGAGGTGCATGTCGCGTCCCTGCGCTCCAAACTGCGCATGCCCGCCCTCATCGAGACCGTGCGCGGCGTCGGGTACCGGCTCGTCGCACCGGCCGCCTAGAGGCCGCGGGTGCGCGCTCGCCTCCTCCCGCTGCTCATCGTCCTCATGGCGGGCGTGCTGCTCGCGCTCGGCTTCCCGCTCGCCGCGAGCGTGGCGGCCGCCCAGCAGCAGAAGGTCGTCGTCGACCGCATCGACGACACGGCACGCTTTGCCGCGCTGGCCCAGTTCGTCACCAAGCGCTCGACGGGCTCCCGCGTACGCGTCACGGACGAACGCCAGCAGACCCTGCAGAACGAACTCACGCGCTACTACGAGGTGTACGGGATCCGCGCGGGCGTCTTCTACCGCAACAGTGACCCCATGGGGCGCGCCCCGGACGACTGGCAGCTGCCCCGCGACGGAGCCGTGCGCGAGGCCTTCGACGAGGCCCTGTTCTCGCGCGGCAGCCACGACCCGCAGCAGGTGTGGCCCTGGAGGCGGGGCCGGCTCGTCGTCGCGTCACCGGTCATCAGCGACGGCGATGTCGTCGCGGTCGTCGTCACCGACTCACCCACCGGCAAGATGCGCTCCAAGACGCTTCAGGGGTGGCTGCTCATCGCGGCGGGCGAGGCGGCCGCGATGCTTCTGGCCGTCGGCGCGGCCCTGCGGCTGACAGGCTGGGTCCTGCGGCCCGTGCGGGTCCTCGACGCGACCACCCACGACATCGCGACCGGACGCCTGAAGTCCCGCGTCGCCTCGGCCGGGGGGCCGCCGGAACTCCGGCGCCTGGCCCGGTCGTTCAACGAGATGGCCGACAACGTCGAGGACGTCCTGGAGCAGCAGCGCGCCTTCGTCGCCGACGCCTCGCACCAACTGCGCAATCCGCTCGCCGCCCTGCTCCTGCGCATCGAGCTCCTGGCTTTCGAACTGCCCGAGGGGAACGAGGAGATCGCCTCCGTACGCACGGAGGGCAAGCGGCTCGCCTCGGTCCTCGACGACCTGCTCGACCTGGCCCTCGCCGAGCACACCGAGGCGGATCTGCGGCTCACGGACATCGGCGAGCTGGTGACCGAACGCGTGGGCGCATGGCGGCCGGTCGCCGACGAGAAGGGCGTGACACTGACCGATGACTGCCCCGCGGTCACCGGCTGGGCGGACCCCGTGACGCTGTCGAGCGCCCTGGACGCTGTCATCGACAACGCCCTGAAGTTCACCCCCTCCGGCGAGGAGGTACGGGTCTGCGTCGCCCGTAACGGAGAGTCCACCGAGATCGTCGTCGCGGACCGGGGTCCGGGCCTGCGCGAGGACGAACTCGCGCGGATCGGAGACCGGTTCTGGCGCAGCGCCGGCCATCAGAACGTGAAGGGCTCGGGCCTGGGCCTGTCCATCTCGCGGGCGCTGCTCGCGGCCGGCGGCGGCTCCATCACGTACGCCCCTCACGAGCCTCACGGGCTGTGCGTGACGGTGGCGGTGCCCCGGACCCACCGGGAAGGCTGAGGCGGCGAGCCAAGGGTCCTAGGGCTTCGCCGAGCGGTAGTAGCGGCGGGCGCCCTCGTGCAGCGCCAGCGGATCCGTGTAGAGCGCCGTCCGCAGGTCCACGAGCTGCGCCGCGTGCACCTCTGTGCCGATGCGGTCGCGGCTGTCTATCACCGTGCGCGTCAGCGCCTCCGTCAGGCGGGGGTCGGCACGGTCCGTGGTCACCAGCAGATTCGCCACGGCCAGCGTGGGCACCGAGACACCCTGCTGCGCGTCCGGATAGGCGTCCGCGGGCATCACGGCGGCCCGGTAGTAGCGGGACGCGCCGCCCTGCTTGTGCAGGGCGTCGACGAGGTCGCCGAGCTCGACGAGACGGATGGGGTAGTTCTCCGACAGCTTGCGCACATGGGTCGTCGGCAGGCCGCCCGACCAGAAGAAGGCGTCGATGGCGCCGTCCTTGAGCGCCTGGGGCATGCCGTCGATCCCCGTGGAGAGCGGCTTCATGTCCTTCTCCAGGTCGAGGCCGGCGGCCTCGACCACGCGCTCCGCGATGAGCCGTACCCCGGAGCCCCTGCCGCCCACGGCGACCCGGAGGCCGCGCAGGTCCTGGACCGACCTGATCGACGACGAGCGGGGCACGACCAGCTGCACGTAGTCGTCGTACAGGCGGGCGCAGCCGCGCAGCCGGTCCCCTCCGGCACCGCCCTGAAGCTTGTACTTCTCCACGGCGTCGGCGGCCGCGATCGTGAAATCGGCCTTCCCCGTGGCGACCCGCTCGACGTTCTCCTGGGACCCCTCGCTGTTCGTCAGGCGCACGTCGAGGTCCGGCAGGTCGTGGCCGAGCGCGGTCTTGAGCAGGTTGCCGTAGCGCTCGTACACCCCGGTCCGCTGACCCGTACTGATGGTCACGCTGCCCCCCGGCCTCCCGTCGTCCAGCGGCAGCAGCCACCACAGGAGCAGCCCGAGGACCACGAGGGCGGCGGCCGAGCCCTCCAGGGCTCGGCGCCTGCTGATACGGGGAAGGGCCTTGGGCATGCGGGCGATCCTGCCATTTCACTCACCGTGCTGGCCAGGGGCGCCGGCTGGTCACCGCGAGCGCCTCTCCAGTGACGCTGCAGCCGCGCCCGGCAGGCTGATGCCGACGACGGGCGGCCGGAAGGGCCGCCGCGAAGGGAGTTCGCCATGTCTCAGTCCGTCGGGACCCTCCGCCAGCAGGTCACGGGTGACCTGTACGCCGAGGTGCAGACGTTCTACGCCCAGCAGATGCGACGGGTCGACGCCCTGGACATCGAGGGCTTCGCCGACACGTTCACCGACGACGGGGAGGTCGTCCACGCGGGCGGTCAGCGTCAGAGCGGCCGGGTGGAGATGATCGCCGGGATGCGCGCCAACCTGCCGCGCTACAAGGACATCGCCGTACGCCACTGGTTCGGCCACCTCCTCATAGAGGCCGACCCCCAGGACGGGGACACCATCCGGGTCTCCTACTACACGCTGGTCACCCAGACCGACCGCGAAGGGAAGGTCTCCTTCCAGCCGACGTTCACCGTCGACGACGTGCTCGTGCGCCGCGACGGCGGGCTGCTGACCCGCTCCCGCGTCATCCACCGCGACAGCCCGGTCGCCCCGGCTGCTTCCTGACCGGCCGGTACCCGGACATCCGGCACATGGCCGAGGGGCCCCTCGACAGGGGCCCCTCGGCCATGTGCCGGACCGGTGACTCGTCCGGGGCGGCAGCTCAGTCGATGCTCCGGCAGATGTGCGGTTCACTCCCGTCGTCGTCGAGGTCCCCGGCCAGCAGCAGAGGTATCCGGCACGGCACTCCATGGAGCTCGAGGTACGACGGCAGTGCTACCTGCGTCTCGCGGTCCAGCAGAATCGTCTCCATCGACGACCCCTTTCAGTACGGCGGTTTCGGCTCGGTACGTGGGTTTCGGCCTCTCGGGTGTGCGGTCAGGCGTGGCAGGACGGCAGAGCGCCGTGGAAGGCGACCATCTCCTTGAAGGACGCCGCGACCTCGATACGGGCGCCGGGGGCCAGGCCCTCGAGTTCGGCGTACGCGCGGTGCAGGTTTCCGACCAGGCGTTCGGAGTCCAGGAGCCCGGCGAACGCGCCGAGGTCCGCGTCCCGGGCCGCCTGGAGCGGGCCCACGCCGCGCCGCAGGCCGTCCCGCGCGAGGTCCTGGAGCCAGTGGACGTAGGCCTCCGTCGCGTCGAGGAGCTCGGGGCCGCCGACCGGACCGTGCCCGGGGACGACCACGGAGGCACCGAGCGCGCGCATGCGCTCCAGGGCCCGCAGCGACCCGGTGACGGAGCCCATCAGGAGGTACGGGGTCACCCCCGACCACACCACGTCCCCGGTGAACAGCACGCCGCGCTCCGGCACCCACGCGATCACGTCGTTCGCGGTGTGGGCGGGGCCCACGTGGAGCAGCTCGGTGCGCAGGCCGCCCTCCGCGTGCAGGGTGAGCTCGTCCCGGAAGGTGAGTGTGGGCAGGGTCAGCGGGGTCTCGCCCCACTCGACGTCCGGCCACAGGTGGCGCAGGCCGAGGCCCGCCTCCTGCGTGTCGGACCGGGTGCCCGCGTGCGCAACGACGGCGGCACGCGGCGTGAACTGGCCGTTGCCGAACGTGTGGTCGCCGTGGAAGTGGGTGTTGACCACGTAGTCCGGGCCGCCCGGCACCACGCGCTCCACCTCCTCGCGCAGCCTGCGGGTGCGGGACTCGGTCGCCACCGTGTCGATCAGGACCGCCTGGCCGCCGCCGGCGACGAGGCCGGCGTTGTTCAGGCACCAGCCGCCTTCCGGCTGGACGAAGGCGTACACCCCGTCGGCGACCTGCCGCAGGCTGCCGGGCGCAGCCACCGAGGACGCAGTGGTCGCACTCACGCGGCCGCCTCCCTCTGCTCGGCGGACGAGGCGGGCGACAGCCGGCCGAACTTGCCCTGGTGGAACAGGAGCGGGTCCGGCTCGGACGACCCGCCGGACAGGGCGACGACCCGGCCGATCAGCAGCGTGTGGTCGCCGGCCGTGTACTCCGCGTCCAGCACGCACTCGACGTACGTCTCCGCGGCGGGCAGCACGGCGTTGCCGGTGACGCCCTCCTCGGCGGACAGGCGCAGCATCGCGGCGCGGCCCTCCGGCCGGTCGGGCCGGCAGAACTCCAGCGCCAGATCCAGCTGCGCCTCGGTGAGCACGCTCACGGCGAAGCTGCCCGCCTGCGATATCCGCGGGCGCATCCGGCCGGACGCCTTGACGGAGACGAGGATCAGCATCGGGTCGAGCGAGACCGAGGTGAGGCTGTTCAGGGTCATCACGATGGTCTCGTCGCCGCTTCCCTGGGTGAGCAGGGTGACGCCCGTCGGGAATCGGCCCATCGCGGCCCGGAAGGCGGCCACGTCGGGTTCGGCGAGAGTTGCGCCGGCGGTCACAGCAGTCATGTCAGGTACTCCGTTTCTGCTCGTCGTCAGGGCCGTCGCAGGCGTCGCCGGGATCGGCGGCACCGGGGCCATCAGTAGTTGCCGAGCCCACCGCAGACGTTCATGGCCTGGGCGGTGATGGACCCGGCCGGGTCCGACGCGAGGTAGCCGACGAGCCCGGCGACCTCCTCGGGGGTGGAGTAACGGCCGAGCGGGATCTTGGCGTTGAACTTCTCCTGGATCTCCTGCTCGCTCACTCCGTAGTGGCCCGCGTAGCCCTGCCGCACGCGCTGGGCCATGGGCGTCTCGACGTACCCGGGGCAGACGGCGTTCACGGTGATGCCGGTCGCGGCGAGCTCCTTGCCGACGGCCTTGGTGAAGCCGATCACTCCGTGCTTGGAGGCGGAGTAGGGAGCGGCGAGCTCGACGCCCTGCTTGCCGCCGGTGGAGGCGATGTTGATGATCCGTCCCCAGGACCCCTCGCGCATCAGGCCCGTGCTGAGCACTTCCCGGGTGACTCGGAAGGTGCCGTTCAGGTTGGTCTCGATCACGTCGTCCCAGAGCGCGTCGGGCAGCTCCGCGGTCACCCCGCCACCGCCGCGGCCCGCGTTGTTGACGAGGATGTCGATGCGGCCGTACTCGGCCACGGCGGCGGCCACGGCCTCCTGGATCTGCGCCACGGACGTCACGTCGCACACCGTGCCGGCCACCTCGTGGCCCTGCTCGCGCTGCGCCTTGACCATGGTGCGGACGTTCTCCGCGTCCCGTGCCACACCGAACACCGCGACGCCCTGCCGGGCCAGCAGCTCGGTCACGGCCAGGCCGATCCCGCTGGTCGCCCCGGTGACGAAGGCCACTCGTCGTCCCGCGTCTGTCATCGTGCTCTCCCCATCGCTCGTGTCGATCCGGTCCACGTCGGCTCGACGGTGGGCCCGTGGCCTTGCGGGTTTCTCGCCCCCGGGTGGAGCCGCGGTGGAGGCCGGCTGTTCGAGCCGTACTCGACACGGGGCCTAGCGCGGGCCGTCAGCTTGGGTGCATTCGATGCCGTGGCCGGGCGGATACCTGGCCGGAGCGAGGAGGCCCCGTGCCCGAGCAGACGCAGACCCTGCCCGACGTCAGGAAGTCGGTGACCGTGGCGGCGACGCCCGACGAGTGCTTCAAGGTCTTCACCGAGCGCCCGGCGGACTGGTGGCCGCCGAGTCACATCCTGGTGCGCAAGGAGCGGGCCGGCCTCGCCTTCGAGGCGGGCGTCGGCGGGCGCTACTACGAGTGGGACGTGGAAGGCACCGAGATCGCCTGGGGCCGCGTGCTGGAGTGGGTGCCGGGCCGCCGCGTCGTCATGACCTGGCGGATCGACCCCAACTGGCAGTCCATTCCCACCGACGACGGCGCCAGCCAGATCGAGGTCGACTTCGAGGCCGTCGACGCGGGACGCACCCGTGTCTCGCTCGCCCACGTCAAGCTGGACCGCCACGGACCCGGCGCCGAGCGGATCTTCAAGGCGCTCGACGGGCCGAGCCCCGGCGAGACGCTGGAGCGCTTCGCCCGCGCCCTCACGGACGGGTCCGGATCGTGAGCGTCGACCTCGGCGTCCTCGCCGCTCCCGACGCCGGCCCGGCGGTCCCCGCCACCGGGCTCGTCGCCGCCGCCGACGGGATACGCCTGCTCGCGGCGCGCCACGCGGCGGACGCGGACACGGGCCGCAGCCTGTCCCGCGAGGTCACCGACGCGATACGGGAGGCCGGGTTCGCCCGGCACTTCGTGGCCGCGCGGTTCGGTGGCACGGAGGGCTCGTTCACGGACCTGACGCGGGCCGTCATGTCCGTCGGCGAGGGCTGCGCCGCCTCGGCCTGGTGCGCCTCGCTCGCGGCGTACTCGGCCCGCTTCGCCTCGCACCTGCCCGAGCAGGGGCACCAGGAGCTGTGGGGCGCGGGCCCCGACACGGTCGTGGCGACCGGTCTGATGCCCGCCGGGCGGGCCAGGCAGGCGGACGGCGGCTGGCGGGTCACCGGCGAGTGGGCCTACGTCAGCGCCGTCGACTTCGCCGACTGGGTGATGGTGTGTGCGGCCGTCGCGGGCGGTGAGGGACCACCGCAACTGCGCTTCTTCACCCTGCCGCGGGGCACGTACACCGTGCGCGAGACCTGGGACAGCATCGGGATGCGGGCCACCGGCAGCCACACGGTCGTCGTCGACGACGTGTTCGTACCGGCGCATCTGACCTTCGACCGCACCGACATGCTCACCGGCCGCAACGGCGCCTCGCGCGTGTCCGCGCACAACGTGCCCTTCCAGGCGGTGGGCGGCCTGACCTTCATCGCCCCCGTCGTCGGCGCCGCCACCGGCGCGCTGGCCGCCTGTACGGGATCGATCCAGGGGCGCCGGCGCAACCAGACCGCAGAACTGACGGTCGTGCGTGCCTCCGGGCGGATCGACGCCGCACGCCACCTCGTCATGGAGAACGCCCAGGTCCTCGACCAGCGCCTCTTCACCCCCGAGCACATGGCGCGCAACGAGCGGAACGCCACCTTCGCCGCCGAGATCCTGCGCGAGGCCGTGGCCCTCCTCGTGGGCGCGGCCGGGACCGGCGGCCTCGGCGAGGGGCATACGCTCCAGCGCTTCTGGCGGGACATCACATCGGCGACGAGCCATGTGGCGCTGCAGTACGACACCGCCGCCCGCAAGAACTACTCCGCGGTGCTGCTCGGCCCGGAGGGCTGATCCGTACCGCACGGCGAGGGGGCGTCCGGCACCATGGACGCCCCCTTCGCCATGTGCAGCGGAGCATCTCAACTTGCTCTAGTTCAGGGCGACTTGCCCTCGATCGGCCCTCCGTACGGTGAGTTCCGACCCGTAACGTCCCAAGCGGAGGATCTATCGTGACAGTCACCCAGGAGACAGTCAGCCAGGAGACGGCGCCCCAGGGCGCCGGCTGCCCGGTGGCGGGCGTGTTCCCCTTCACCGGTTCCAGTTACCGTGGCCCCGCCCCGGCGTACGCCGCCCTGCGCGCCGAACAGCCGGTGGTGAAGGTGCCCACCGCGGGAGGTGTGGACGCCTGGCTGATCACCCGTTACGAGGATGTGCGGCGGCTCTCCGCCGACCCCCGGCTCAGCCGGGCCCAGGCCTGCGGCGAAGGCGCCCCCCGCGTGGGCGGCACGATGCACACGACGCCGGAGATGATCATCTCGCTCGACGCGCCGGAGCACTCCCGGCTGCGGAAGCTGGTGGCCGGCGCGTTCACCATGCGGCGGGTCGAGCGGATGCGGGACAACGTCCAGAAGGTCACCGACGAACTCCTCGACGACATGGCGGCCAAGGACGGGGTCGTGGACCTCGTGCAGCAGCTCGCGGTGCCGCTCCCGCTGACCGTCATCGGGGAGCTCCTGGGCGTACCGCCCCAGGACCTGCGGGAGTTCGAGCAGTGGGCGCGCGCCTTCGCCACGGTCGACGACCGGGCCGGCGGCGAGGAGTCGCTGCACGCGCTCGGCAAGCTCAGCGAGTACATCGTCGGGCTCGTCGCCGAGAAGCGCGCCAACCCCGCCGACGACATGCTGTCCGAGCTGATCGCGGCCCGCGACGACAACGACCGGCTCAGCGAGCCCGAGCTGGTCACCTTCGGCTTCACGCTGATCGGCGCCGGCTTCGACACGACGGCGAACCAGCTGGCCAACTCCGTCCTCGCGCTCCTCGTGGACCACCAGGACCAGTGGAACTACCTCGTCGAGGACCGCTCCCGCATCCCGCGCGCCGTCGAGGAACTCCTGCGCCACGTCAACCTGTTCGCCACCGACACCTCCGGCTTCCCCCGGATCGCGGCCGAGGACATCGAGGTCGGCGGCGTGACGATACCCAAGGGCGACGCCGTGCTCCTCTCGCTCGCGTCGGCTAACCGCGACGCCGAGGTCTTCGACGAGCCCGACCGGCTCGACCTGGCCCGCGAGCGCAACCCGCACATCTCCTTCGGCCACGGCATGCACTACTGCCTCGGCAAGCACCTCGGCCGGATGGAGATGGAGATCGCCATCGACGGCCTCGTGCGGCGCTTCCCGGACCTGCGGCTCGCGGTCCCCGAGAGCGAACTGCCGTGGCACGAGGGCGAGATCAACCACACGCTCACCAGCCTGCCGGTCGTCCGCGGCGCCTGATCCCGTACGCGGGACGCACCTACGGGAAAGGTCCCGGTCCCCCTCGGGGGACCGGGACCTTTCCACGTGCTCGGCGGGCGTACGTCAGGCCGTCGGAGCCGAGGAGACCCACGTGGCAGTGGAGTCGACGTCGATCGGACCGATCGGGGCGGCGCCGGGCGTTTCGGTGACGAAGGCGTACGCGACCGTCTTGAACGTCTTCCCCGTTATCCGGCCCAGGTGCACGGCCTCGACGGTGCCGGGGATGGCGCCGCCCTCGGACGCGCCCTGGTGCGTGATGTAGAACGAGATGGTGCCGTCCGCCTTCTGGTTCCAGTAGCCCTTGGCGACGTACAGCGGCGCACCGGTCGAGTCCGGCGGGCCCTGGGCCGACAGCTTGTGGTCCGGGTTGAAGGTGAAGCGCGGAGTCGTCACCGAGGTGCCGCCGTCAGGGGTGTGGACCGTCACCGTGAGGTCCCACACGCCGACGAGCGAGACGTTCGCGCCGGGACGGGCGGCGTCGCCCTCCGCGGCCGCGGCCGAGGCGACACCGAAGCCGGCCAGCACCGCGAGCACGGCCAGCCAGACGCCGATGGTCCGCAGCGTGAACGGATGCTTCGACCGGGACGGCTCGGGAGCGGTGAGAGTCGTGCCCTCGGGTGCCGACGTGGTTTCAGGCATGGATGGACAGCCTTTCCTGAGTGGTTGAACGGGATGGTGACGGTGTGGGGGAGGTGGGGGAGTTCTGGGAGCCGGCGGGCATGCGGGGGAGCTTCTTGAGGTCGAAGCCCGGCTCCCGGGCCGCCGCCGGTGGCAGGTCGGTGCCGTGGGTGAGGAGCCGGCGCGCGATGCCGTGGTCCGCCGGACGGTTCACGGACTCGACGCCGATCAGCCGGCCGCCTCGGAAGCACAGGACGGAGAACCGCCCGTCCTCCGGATCGCCGACGGTCACGGTCTCGTCGTGCCCGGCCGTGAGCCCGGCCATCTGCAGCCGCATCGCGAACTGCTCGGACCAGAACCACGGCACGGCGGTGTACGCGTACGGCTCGCCGCATATCCCGGCGGCCGCGCAGCGCGCCTGGTCGGTGGCGTTCTGGACGGACTCCAGGCGGAGGTGGCGCCCCGCGTGCGGGCTCGGGAAACGGGCACAGTCACCGACCGCGTAGATGTCCGGGTCCTCGGTCCGCAGCAGCTCGTCCACGACGATGCCGTCGCCGACGACCAGGTCGGCGGTGAGTGCGAGGTCCGTGTTGGGCAGGACCCCGACACCGACCACGACGAGGTCGGCGGCGATCCGTTCGCCGTCCCCGAGCTCCATGACCTGGACCCGGCCCTCCGCGTCGCCGTACAGCGCGGACACCTCGCGGCCGAGCAGCACCCGTACGCCCTGCGCGCGGTGGCCGTCGACGACGTGGGCCGACATCTGCGGGGTCAGCGCGCGGGCCAGTGCCCTCGGCTGCGCCTCGACGACGGTCACCTCATGGCCGAGGCCGCGCGCGGTGGCCGCCACTTCGAGACCGATGAACCCGGCGCCGACCACGACGACACTGCGCGGCGGCCCGCTGAGCCGCAGCCGCAGGTCCTCCGCGTCGGCCAGGCCGCGCAGCGTCAGGACGCCGGTGAGCGAGGCGCCGGGCACGGGGAGCGTGCGCGGGCGGCAGCCGGTCGCGAGGACCAGCGCGCCGTACGGCAGGCGCAGGCCCGACTCGAGCAGGACGGTGCGACGCTCCCGGTCGAGCGAGGCGACCTTGTCGCCGGACAGCAGCTCGATGTCCTGCGCGGCGTAGAACGACGCCGGGCGCAGCGCGATGTCACCGGCCGGCACGTTTCCGGCGAGATAGCCCTTGGACAGCGGCGGGCGGTCGCAGGGCCCGGCCGGTTCGTCGCCGACGAGCGTGATCCGGCCCTCGTAACCGCGGCCGCGCAGGGCCGCCGCCGTCTCCAGGCCCGCCTGGCCCGCGCCGACGACGACCACCGCCTGCGGCGCCATCAGCTCTGCGCCTCGGGCAGGTGGACGAGCAGCCCGTCGAGGGCGTCGGAGACCGGCAGCTGGCAGCTCAGCCTGCTGAACTCGGTGCGCTCGCACGCCGTGCCGTACAGCACGTCGTCCTCGACGGAGTCCATCTCGGGCAGCGGCGCCGTGTTCTCGGGGTCGACGTACACATGGCAGGTGCCGCACTGGGCGGAGCCGCCGCACTGGGCCTCGATGCCGTCGACGTTGTTCAGCTTCGCCGCGCGCATGACCGTGTTGGGCGCCTCGACGTCGAGGATGGTGACGGTGCCGTTCGGATGCTGGTAGGTGATCTTGGCCATGGCGAGCTCTCCTAGTGGAATATCGGCCATCCGTGCGGTGGTTCCGCACGGACTGTGGCGAGCGGCCCTGCAATCGCGGTGGAGGAACTCTCGATCGCCTGTGCGGACTCGACCGTGTCGCTACCGCTGGTCGATCGGTCCGGCGCAGCGTGCCCGCCATGACAGTCACCGATCGGACCCCCAACACGGCCGCCGGACGCGGCGGGGGCGGCGCGGGCCACCGGCTCTCCCTCGTCCTGGCCGCCTGCTGCCTGGGCCAGTTCATGAACGTGCTGGACGCGTCGGTGGTGAACGTGGCCCTGCCCGTCATCGCCGCCGACCTGCGTTTCACCCAGCACAACCTGCAACTCGTGAACAACGCCTACACGGTGGTCGTCTGCGGCTTCCTGCTGCTCGGCGGGCGCCTCGCGGACCTTTTCGGCCAGCGCCGCATCTTCCTGTGCGGCGTCGGCCTGTTCACCCTCGCCAGCCTCGTCGGAGGCGCCGCCGACGCCCCGGTGACCCTGGTCCTCGCCCGCGCCTTCCAGGGCGTCGGCGCTGCCGTCATGGCCCCCGCCACCCTGACCGTGCTCGGCACGACGTTCACCGAACCGGCCGCCCGCGCCCGGGCGTTCGGCTGGTGGAGCGCGGTCTCCGGGGCCGCGGGCGCCATCGGCGTACTGGCCGGCGGCGTCATCATCGAATGGTTCTCGTGGCGCTGGATCTTCCTCGTCAACGTGCCCATCGGGATCGTGCTGCTCGCCACCGTCCGCTGGGTCGTCCCCGAGACCCGCCCCCGCAGGGCCGGCGCCGGGGGCAGCGGTCTCGACGTGCCCGGCGCCGTCACCGTCACCCTCGGCCTGATGGCCGCCGTCTACGGCGTCTCCCAGTACGCCACGCACGGCTGGGGGGCGCCGCGCGTCTTCGGCCCGCTCCTCGCCGGGGCGCTGCTGCTCGCCGCGTTCCTGATGATCCAGGCCCGGTTCGCCCGGCACCCCCTGGTGCCGCTCGGCATCTTCCGCAACCGCTCGGTCGCCGCCGCGAACCTGGTGGCCTTCTTCGGCATCGCCGCCCTCTTCAGCACCTTCTACTTCTTCACCCTCGTCCTCCAACAGGTCCTCGGCTACAGCCCGTTGCGCACCGGCCTCAGCTACCTCCCGCTCTCGGTCGGCATGGCGCTCGGCGGCTGGGGGATCGCGCCGCTCGTGCCGAGGACGGGCCCGCGCCCGATCCTGCTCGGCGGCCTCACTCTCGCCGCCGGAGCCCTGTTCTGGCTGTCCGCCGCGGACGCGGGCTCGAGCTACCTGACCGACGTGCTCGGGCCCTGCGTCCTCCTCGGCTCGGGCATGGGCGCCGTCCTCAACGCCACGACGAACGCCGCCACCGCGGGCCTCGCCCCGCACCAGGCGGGCCTGGCCTCCGGGCTCCTCAACACCACCCGCCAACTCGGCAGCGCCGTCGGCCTGGTGACCCTCGCCGCCCTGTCGGCGGCCCGAATCGACGCACGCACCGGGGCAGGCGCGAGCCTCGCCGACGCGCGCGCCGCCGGGTACGGCCTGGCCCTCACCGGGGCCGCCGTGTTCGCCGTCGCGGGCCTCTTCGCCGCGCTCTTCGTCCCGGTCCGGAAGCAGTCCAGTAGCCCTCGAGGCGACACCGAGAAGGTTGCCGCCTGACGAGAACGGAGGTTTCGCGGTGGTGAGCACGTTCCACACACAGCGGCCGGCCTGGTCGCCCGCACCCGACACGGACCACGTCGAACACGCGACGATCGAGGTCCCCCGCGACTACGCCGAACCCGACGGCGAGAAGATCACCCTCGCCCTGACCCGCCGCCGCGCCACCGACCCGGCCCGGCGGCGCGGCATCCTACTGGCCGTCAACGGCGGCCCCGGCGGCGACTGGGGACGCGGCCGCGACCTGCCCGCCGCCTACGCCGACACCCCCCTCCAGGAGGTGTACGACCTCATAGGCTTCGACCCGCGCGGCATCGGCGAGTCGACCAACCTGTACGCCGAAGTGACCGTCCCCAAGGCCCCCTTCGACTCCCGCCCCCCGGACGACGCCTTCGCGGCGCTCGCCGAGGACATGCGGCTGCGCGAGGAGGCCTGCGCCCGCGCCGGCGGCGACCTGCGCCCGCACATCAGCACCCGCAACACCGCCCGCGACATGGACGTGATCCGCGCGGTGCTCGGCGAGGAGAAGATCAACTTCGTCGGGTACGCGTACGGGGCCTACGTCGGCGCCGTCTACGGCAGCCTCTTCCCGGCCGCCCTCGACCGCCTCGTCCTCGACTCCTGCGTGGGCCCCGAGTGGACCTGGCGCGAACAGTTCCTCCAGCAGGGCGACGCCGTCCAGCGCAACGTCGACCTGTGGGCGCGCTGGGCCGGTGAGCGGCACGGCACCTTCGGCGCGGGCCGCACGCCCGACCAGGTGCTCAGCACCGTCGAGGAAGCGGTCACGGCCCTGGAGGCGCTTGAGGAGGACGGGGTGCGGCTGCGGACCCTGTTCGACGGGGCCGTCGGCAACCGCGCCGCCGACCGGGGCCAGTGGGAGACGCTGGGCACCCTGGTGTCCGTGCTGCACCGCGCCGCGGGTGCCGGCGACCGTGACGCCTGCCGTGAACTGCTCGCCGAACAGGGCACCTGGCGCCCCGCCGACAGCGAGGGCGACCTGCGCGTCGGCGTCCTCGAAGCCATCACCCTGGAACACGCCTGGCCCGCCGACCTGGAGGTCTACTACCAGGACATGCGGGAGTTCCGGAAGCGGTTCCCGTACGGCTACGGCGTCCTTCGCGCCCAGCCGTGGGTGGGCGCGTTCCGCGCGTTCGAGGCCCCGGAGGAGCCCGTCGACCTCACCCGCGACGGCTACCCGGTGGGCCTGATCGTGCAGGCCGACGGCGACCCCATGGACCACTACGACGGCGGCGTGGCCATGGCCGAACGCCTCGGCCACCACCTGCTGACCGTCGAGGACTCGGGCGAGCACGAGGTGTACGTCCTCGGCGGCAACCCGCACGTGGACACCGTCGTCCACGCCTACCTCGTCGACGGCACCCTGCCCCCCGCCCGCTCCGCCTGCCCGGGCCGCACCCCGCGCCCGGACGTACCCGCCGACGCCTGAGACCGGCGTCGCCCAACCGCGCCCACTGTGGAGGTGCTGTCTTGAACGTGACCGAAGAGGTCCAGGAGACACAGGTGTTCCCCCTCGCCGGTTCGTCCTACCGCTGCCCCGCTCCGCAGTACGCGCGGCTGCGGGCCGAGGCGCCCGTCGTACGCGTGCGTACGGAAGGCGGCGTGGACGCCTGGCTGGTGACCGCGTACGACGAGGCCAGGGAAGCGCTCGCGGACCCCCGCCTCAGCCGTGCCGAGACCGTGAAGCCGGGGGCGCCCCGGATCGGCGGGGCGATGACCTCGACGCCCGACATGATCATCTCGATGGACGGTGACGAGCACGCGCGGCTGCGCAGGCTCGCCGCCGGGGCGTTCACCGCGCGCCGCATCGAGCAGATGCGGCCGGGCATCCAGCGGATCGCCGACGACCTGCTCGACCCGCTCGCCATGGCCACCTCGTCCGGTCCCGTCGACCTCGTCGAGCGGTTCACCGTGCCGATGCCGCTCACCGTCATCGGCAAGCTGCTGGGCGTTCCTATGGAGGTGCTGTGGCTCTTCGCCGCGCACGCGCGGGACTTTGTCACGGTGGACGACCAGGGGGAGGACTCCGACTCGGTCAACGGTCTGGCGAAGCTGACCGAGTCCATGGTCGACGTCGTCGCGCAGAAGCGCGCCCACCCCGCCGAGGACCTGCTGTCCGACCTGATCGCTGCCCGCGACAGCGGTGACCGGCTCAGCGAGCAGGAGTTGGTGACGTTCGCCTTCACCCTCATCGGGGCCGGCTTCGACACCACGGCCAACCAGCTGGCCAGTTCGGTGCTCGCGCTCATCGCGCACCACCGCGACCAGTGGAACTGGCTCGCCGAGGACCGCACGCGCATCCCGCGCGCCGTCGAGGAACTGCTGCGCCACGTCAACCTGTTCTCCACCGACTCGGCCGGCAACCCGCGTATCGCCGCGGAGGACCTGGAGCTCGGCGGGGTCAGGATCGCCAAGGGGGACGCGGTCGTGATCGCGATCTCGGCGGCCAACCGGGACGGACGCGTGTTCCCCGACCCGGACCGCCTCGACCTCGCCCGCACCCCCAACCCGCACCTGTCCTTCGGTCACGGCATGCACCTGTGCCTGGGCAAGCAACTGACCCGCATGGAGCTGGAGGTCGCGATCGACGGCCTCGTCCGGCGCTTCCCCGACCTGTCCCTCGCGGTGCCGGAGAGCGAGATCCCCTGGCACCTGGGCGGCATCAACCACGCCCTTGAGACCCTGCCTGTGACCCTGCGCCCCTGACCGGCGGCCCGGACAGCGAAGTGCCCCCGCCTTCGGGCGGGGGCACTTCGCTGTCTGGTGGGAGGGGGTCAGCCGATGGGCGCGTCCTGCTGCACCGCCGCCGGGTCCGCCCCCGCGATCCACGCGTCCATGGACGGCTTCATGAGCTTGTTCAGGAGCTCGATCCTGATGCCGCCGAGGCCGCGGTGGTAGACCCACATCAGCTTGCCGTCGGCCTCGAAGTCGTTGGAGGCCTCCACGGCGAACCCGAGCGCGTCGAGCGCCGCCGACATCTCCACGATGCGCTCGTCCTCGGCCCAATACCCTACGTGGTGCGCGCCGTTGCTGCCGTCGGACACCCACACCGTCCCCGGTATGGCCTCGACGAGTTCGAGCCGCGGCTCGTCGACGGACAGCGCGAAGCGCTGCGAGGCGTGCGTGAGGGCGCCGTCTGCCGCGCGCGCCGTGACCTCCAGCTCCATCACGGTCGTCCAGCGGTAGCCCGCCAGTTCGCTGAGCGTCTTCATCGCCAGGTCCAGGTCCTCCACCACCAGACCGGTGTGGAACAGGGCCTGAGGATCGAGGACCGGGGCCGCCGCCGGCCCGTCGTCGTGCTGGTCGGTGGTCTGCGGCATGGGTGTGCCGTCCTTTCTTCTGCGGTTCGGTACGGGGGTCAGACCTGGCGGGCCCGCACGAGGTCGGCGCCGCCGTCCATCGTGAGGATCTGGCCCGTCATCCACGCGCTGCTCGGCGCCGCGAGCAGCGTGATCCACTGCGAGACGTCCTCGGGTACTCCGGTCACGCCCAGGGGCACGGACTTGGCCGCCTGGGCAAAGAGTTCGTCGACCTGCTCCGTGGACATGCCGTGGCTCTCGTAGACCTCGGTACGCACCCAGCCCGGAGCCACCGCGTTGACGCGGATGCCTTTCGGGGCGAGTTCGAGGGCCCAGGAGCGCGTGAAGGTGTTCACGGCGGCCTTGCTCGCCGCGTAGACCGAGGCCATCGGCGTCGGGTTGTGCCCGGCGGGGCTCGTGACGAACACGATGCTGCCGCCCGGTGAACGCAGGCTCGGCAGCAGCCGGTTGGTGAGGATGACGGTGCCCAGGACGTTGATGTCGAAAAGGTTGCGTGCGGTGTCCGGGTCGATCTCACCGGCGGCGCCGATGGTGTGCACACCGGCGTTGTGCACCAGCACGTCGAGGGTGCCGCCCATCGCGTCGACCGCCTCGGCGACCGTGTCCGCACCCTCCCGGGTGCTGACGTCGGCCGTCACCGGGACGAGGGCGGGGTGCAGTTCCGCCGCCTGGGCGAGCCGGTCGGCGCGGCGCCCGGTGATGATCACGCCGGCGGCGCCCTGCTTGGCGAAGTCGAGGGCGGTGGCCAGGCCGATGCCAGTGGCACTGCCCGTGACCACGACGTACTGGTTTGTGAACGGCTGGATGGTCATGCTCCGTCCCTTCGGGGCGAGTTGGGCTTATCGGGATGGTTGGGCGTCAGACGTAGATGGACCTGGACGTCCAGTCGGGTGCGGGCAGCGCCTTGCGGTCGGTCTTGCCGTTGCCGGTGATGGGCAGTTCGGCCAGGGACACGAAGGCGGCCGGGATCATGTGCTCGGGCACGCGCTCGCGCAGGTAGGAGCGCAGGGCGCGCCGGTCGAGCGCGTCGCCGGCCGGCACCACCCACGCCACGAGACGGCGGTCCGCGAGATGGCTCTCGCGGACCCCGACGGCGGCGCTGCGCACCTGCGGATGGCCGGCGAGGGCGCTCTCCAGCTCACCGGGCTCGATGCGGAAGCCGCGCAGCTTGAACTGGTCGTCGCCCCGCCCCAGGAACTCGATGACGCCGTCCGGGCGCCGCCTGGCCAGGTCGCCGCTGCGGTAGAAGCGGCCCGCCGAACTGTCCCAGGGAGCCGTGACGAAGGCCTTCTCCGTGAGGTCCGGGCGCTGCCAGTAGCCCCGGGACACCCCGGCGCCGCCGATCCACAGCTCGCCCGCCTCGCCGTCGGGCAGGGGCCGCCCGTCGTCCCTGACGATGCGGATGTCGACGTTCTGCAGCGGGGTGCCGATCGGGACGGACCGGCCGAGGTCCTCGTGCGCGCCGATGCGGTGGCAGACGGCGAACGTGGTGGTCTCGGTGGGCCCGTAGCCGTTGACGACCGCGCAGCCGGGCACCGCCGCACGCAGCTCGTCGATGTGCGGCACGGACAGCACGTCACCCCCCGCGAGCACCGCGCGCAGCCCCGCGAACGCTTTCACGTCCACGTCGATCTGCCGGTGGAAGAGCGCGGCGGTCAGCCAGAGCACGGTGATGCCCTCGCCGTGCAGCAGCGCGCCGAGCTCCTCGGCCGGGACCTCCTGCGGTGGAGCGAGCACGAGCCGGGCGCCGTTGAGCAGCGCGCCCCAGATCTCGAACGTGGCGGCGTCGAAGGCGACGGGGGCCAGCTGCAGGATGCGGTCGTCCGGGCCGAGGTCGACGTAGTTGGGCTCCGTGACGAGGTTGGTGATGTTGCGGTGCTCGACCATCACGGCCTTCGGCCGGCCCGTGGACCCCGAGGTGTACATCAGGTACGCGAGGTCGTCCGGCCGGACGGTGTACGTCTCCGGGGGCGCCGCGGCGTCCGGCGCGGGGCGGGCGGCGACGTGCAGCACCGGCACCCCGTACGGGGCGAAGCGGTCCGCGTCGTCCGGCTCGCACAGCACGGCGCGCACCCCGGAGTCGGCGAAGACCTCGGCGACCCGCTGCGCGGGATCCGTGAGGCCGATCGGCACGAACGCGGCGCCCGCGCCGAGGACGCCGAGCAGTGCGGCGATCAGCTCCGGCGAGCGGTCCAGGCAGACGGCGATCCGGTCGCCGGGCAACGCGCCTGCTCCGTCGGTGAGTTGGTGCGTCACCTGGCGGGCCCAGCGGTCGAGCCCGGCGTAGCTGAGGCGGTCGTCACCGGCGCAGACCGCCACGGTGTCGGGGGCGTCGGCGACCCGACGGCGAAACGCTGCGACTACCGATGTCATCGGCCTGTCTCCTCTCGAAGTCCCGGGGCGGCAGGGTGCTCCGGCGGGCTCGACTGCGAGTGGACCCGGACGTATGCGCACTCGGATCGAGTCAGGCACGAGTCCCGCACGGTTGACTGAACTGCCGGCTCCGCTTGGGGCCGACGGGTACCTCGTCGGCCTCCCCACCGTCCGGACCGGCACAGCACTCGACGGGAGTACTTTCGTGACCATCCTTGTAACCGGTGCACGCGGCAACATCGGACGCCGCGTCCTGGACCGCCTGCACAGCGCGGGACACCCCCTGCGCGCATCGAGCCGCACACCTGAGGAGTTGAGCGTTCCGGCCGGTGTGGGCGCCGTCCAGCTCGACCTGAACCGTCCCGCCACCTTCGACGCCGCGCTGAGCGGCGTGGACAAGGTGTTCCTCTACGCCGAGTCCGAGGGAGCGAAGGAACTGTTCGCGGCCGCCGCACGCGCCGGTGTCCGGCAGGTCGTCCTGCTGTCCTCCTCCACGGTCTCCGGCCCCCAGGCCGACTCCGACCCGCTGGCGGCCCACCACGCGGCGGTCGAGTCCGCCCTCGAGGCGTCCGGGGTGCCGGGCACCGTCCTGCGACCAGGCGCCTTCGCGAGCAACGCGTTCGGCTGGAGCCACGCCATCAGCGGCGGACAGCCCGTACGGATCCCCTTCCCCGGCGCCCACACCGCGCCGATCCACGAGGACGACATCGCCGACGTCGTCGTCGCCGTGCTCGAGGACGACGCGTACCTCGGCCGGACCGTCGAACTCACCGGCCCGCGCTCCCTCACCTTCCGCGAGCAACTCGGCATCCTCGGCGGGCTCCTCGGACACGAGATCCCGGTCCACGAACTGACGCGGGACCAGGCCGTCGAGGAGATGGGGCGGTTCGTGCCCGCGCCCATCCTCACCTCGCTCCTCGACCAGTGGGCCGCCGCCGTGGACCGGCCCGCCACGGTCGCCGACGCCGAGCGGGTCACGGGCCGGCCCGCCCGGACCTTCGAGCAGTGGGCCAAGGAGAACCAGGGCGGATTCACCGCCCGGGACTGAGCGCACGGAAGCCGGGCCGGGGCGGTCGAGCGGGTCTCAAGAACAGGCTGCCAAGGTGCCCTCAGATTGCCCCGAACCCCGGTGGGCCGGGCGGCACACCGCCCGGCCCACCGCCGAACCGAGGGGCATGTCCGTGACTTGGAGGTCCGGAATGTACGACGTCATCGTGGTGGGGGCTCGCGTCGCGGGTGCCGCCTCCGCACTGCTCCTGGCGCGGGCGGGCCATCGGGTGCTGCTCGTCGACCGGGCGCGGTTCCCCAGCGACACACTGTCCACGCACTACATCCATCAGCCCGGCATCGCGCGGCTCGACCGCTGGGGCATCCTCGACGCCGTCCGTGCGACCGGCTGCCCGGCGCTCGACCGGACGATCTACCAGGTCGGCGACGACGTCCGCCTCGACGGCGGCACGGTGCCCCACGAGGGCCAGTCCGCCGCCTACGCGCCGCGCCGCTACCTGCTCGACCAGATCCTGGTCGACGCCGCGGTGGCCGCCGGAGCCGAGTTCAGGGACGGCTGCTCGGTGTCCGGGCTAGTCTTCGACGGCGACCGCGTGGTGGGCGTCAAGTGCCGCTCTGCGGAAGGCAAGCCGGTCGAGGAGCGGGCCCGCCTCGTCGTCGGAGCCGACGGGATGCGCTCCGCCGTGGCGCGCGCCGTCGACGCCCCCTTCACCGTGCAGGACCCCCTGATGTCCTGCATCTACTTCACGTACTGGCAGGGCATCAAGTCGCAGTTCGAGCTCTACGAGCGGCCCGGGCGCTGGATCGGCGCGATCCCCACGAACGACGACGCCACCCTGATCGCCGCCTACTTCCCGCAGTCCGAGTTCGACCAGGTGCGCGGCGACGCCCTCGACAACTACCTGGGCAACATCCGCGACACCGCCCCCGACCTGTACGAGCGGGCCATGGACGGCGGCGAGCGCGTCGAGCGGCTGCGCGGCACCGGCGACCAGCAGAACTTCTTCCGGACCCCGAGCGGCCCCGGCTGGGCCCTGGTCGGCGACGCCGCCCACCACAAGGACTCGATCACGGCGCGCGGCATCAGCGACGCCTTCCTCCAGGCCGACCTGCTGGCCGACTCGGTCGCCGGCGTCCTGGACGACCCGGACCGGCTCGCGCAGGGACTGAGCCGGTACGCGGAACAGCTGCAGGACGACCTCTTCGAGGGCTACCGCAACACCCTGTTCGTGAGCCGCCTGGAGGTCACCCCCGACCGGCTCGCCATGCTCCGCATGATCCAGCACTCCCCGGACCTGACGGAGCGCTACTTCGCGGTGGCCGCCGGCGGCATGTCCGTCGACGAGCTGTACGACGAGGAGCTGCACGACCGCCTCGCGGCGGAGGCGGCATGACGCCCGCCGAGTCCCCGGCGCACGACCGACCCGACACCCAGACGCGGAAGACCACGGAGGCCCCGATGACCGTAACCCAGTGGGAGAACGAGCTGTGCCTGCTGTTCGGCGAGGTGCTCGGCATGCCGGACGTGGCCGCGGACGACAGCTTCTTCGACCTGGGCGGGCACTCGCTGCTCGCGTCCAAGCTGACCCGGCGCGTGCAGGAGGCGTTCGGCGTCAAGGTCCCGGTGCGCCGCATCTACCAGGTGCCCACCCCCGCCACCCTCGCCGCGTACCTCCACGCGGCCTGAAGGAGACACTCACATGCGCTGGAACAACCTGTACGTCGCCGGAGTGGGCGGGTATCTGCCCGAGCGGATCGAGACCGCGCAGGAGGCGATCGCGGCCGGCCGGTACACGCAGCAGAAGCAGTCCCTGAACGGGTTCCGCTCCGTGCACATCGCCGCCGAGGACGAGACGGGCCCCACGATGGCGGCCGTCGCGGGACGCCAGGCGGTGGCCAGGTCGGGCCACGGGCACGACGAGTTCGGCCTCGTCCTGCACAGCTACATAGGCCACCAGGGCCTCGACTTCTGGACGCCCGCCAGCTTCGTGCAGCGCGAGACGGTCGGCGGCAGCGGACCGGCGTTCGAGATCAAGCAGGGCTGCAACGGCATGCTGGCCTCCTTCGAGGTCGCCGCCTCGTACGTGACCTCGCGCCCCGACGTCACCGCCGTCCTCATCACCGGCGGCGACGCCTTCCGGATGCCGTACATCGACCGGTGGGGCTCCGACGAGCAGAACGTCGACGGTGACGGCGCGGCTGCCCTCGTGCTGTCCGGCCGGGGCGGCTTCGCCCGCGTCCGCGCCACCTACTCGCACGCCGACCCGTCCCTGGAGCCGATGGGCCGCAGCGGCGCGAGCTGGACCGACGCCCCGTTCTCGGGCGGCGCGCCGGTCGGCGTCAGCGAGCGCAAGTCGGACTACCTCCTCGCCGAGGACATGGACTTCGACGACGCGATCGAGAAGATCTCCTCCAGCGTGCAGCTGTCCATGAAGCAGGCGCTGCACGAGGCGGAGATCGAGCTGTCCGACGTCCGGTTCTTCCTCCACCAGAACCTGGCCCTGTCCATCGTGACCCACGGCCTGTACGGACTGCTCGGCGTCGACCGCGAGCGCACGACCCACGAGTGGGGCCTGTCGACGGGCATGGTCGGAACGGCCGACCCGGTCCTCGGCCTCAACCGGATCATGGAGACGGGCGACCCGAAGCCCGGCGACCTGGTGGTCCTCCAGGCGGCCGGCGCCGGCTACGTGTGGACGACGACCGTCCTGGAGATCCTGGACGTCCCGGACTGGGCGAACTGACCACGCACGCGGCGGGGGAGAGGCCGGAACGCGGTCTCTCCCCCGCCGCGTGCGTCGTCGTACGGACGCCGCGTCCGCCGTCACACCACGCGGATGTCGCGCGCGGTGGCGGACGCCGCGGCGAACGCGAGCAGCGCGTTGCCCTCCTCCACGAGCGCGTCGTGGTCCTTGCCGCTCAGCGGGCCGAACGGCTCCAGAACGAGCGTCGCCGCCTTGCGCCTCTGCTCGATGCGCCACATGCCCCGCACGAAGCCGTCGACGAGGAAGGTCGGCTTGATCAGCCCGTTGCGGGTGAAGACGAGCTTGCGCTGCTCCTCGGTGATGATGCGGCTGCGGTCGGCGTGCGACAGCAGGATGTTGTCGAAGTCCGGCAGGAACCGCACCGGGACGGGGGTGTCCGCGTCGGGCCGGGGCGCGTCGGCCAGGTCGAACAGCTCCACCCCGTTCTCGTCGCGGAACCTGCGCACGCGCGACCCGAGCCGCTGCACGGACTCGGCGAGCCGCGTCATGCCCGACCAGGCCTGGACGTCCTTCACCGAGGCGGGCCCGAAAGCGGCCAGATAGCGCTCGACCATGGCGTCCGGCGACGTGCTGTCCGCGAGCGGCCGCCCGAGCCACGACTCCGCGCTCGTGTGCACGGCCTGTCCGCTCTCGCCCCACAGGCCGCGCGGCGGCACCTGCACGAGCGGCACCAGGGTCCGTACGACGTTGGCGAGGGCGAACGGGTCCCGGTCGGGCCACCGCTCCGCGAGCGCGGTGCCGATCCCGCCCAGCGTCAGCGGCTCGCCCTCGACCAGGGCCCGGCCCTCCGCGGCCACCTTCGCGAGGTCGAGCCCTTCGAGCTTGCGGCCGAACGTGCCCTTGAGGCCCTGCCGCAGCGAGCCGTCGAGCACGGGGCGCAGCGCCAGGCAGTCGTCGGCCGTGACCAGATGGATCGTTCCCCTCATCAGCGCGATGCGGACGACCTCGCGCTCCCTGACGAGGCCGGCCAGGTCCTCGATACGGAAGCCGTCGATCCGCGTCCACAGGCCGATGTAGGGCGGGTTGGGCGCCTGGGCCTGCATGCCCACCAGGTGCCCGACGACCCCGGCCGCCGGCATCGACGTCCGTTCGAGCAGCAACTGCCGTGCCAGCAAAGCCCTGTTGAGCGCTCGCCGGTCCAGCATCGCCGCGTCTCCTGTCACCACGAAGGGATCCTCTCGCTGTGTCGTCGCACTGTCATGTGTCTCCACGAACAACGCGGTGGTGGGGCGGGGAAGGGGCGGGGGGAGGAAAAGGGAGGCCCCAAACCGAGTAGGGCGCTTTTGCCCAACACACGGCGGTTGGCTTTCTGGTTGAAAAAGAGAA
>NZ_JBVJPM010000024.1:71364-104871 GCF_055582645.1 Streptomyces sp. NPDC107517
GGTGTTGTGTTGTTTTGGAAAAGGGGGGGGTGTTTCTTTTTGTTTGGTTCGTGGTTGCTGTGTCCAAAAAAAAAGGGGGGGTTCCCAACAAACCCCCCTCCCCCCCCACCACCGCGGGCTCACCGAATCCGGTCAGCTCATTCTCACCAGCACCGTGCCGCTGTACTTGCGGTCGAGCAGCGCGACGAACGCCGTCGGCAGCTCCGCGACCCCGCCCTCGACGACCGTGTGCGGGAACACGATGCGCTCCTCCCGCAGCCACGTGCCGAACTGGGCGTTCCACTCCTCGATCTGGTCCGGGGTGTGCAGCGTCGCGAACCCGCGCAGCGTCAGGTCCTTGGTGATCGCCGACATCAGCTGGAGGCGCGGAGCGCCACCGTCACCCGAGCCGTGCTGCCCCGACAGCGCGCCGCACAGCGCGAAGCGGGCCCCGCGCGAGGCGACCTGCACCGCGGCCTCGAACTGCTCGCCGCCGACGTTGTCGAAGACCACGTCGAGACCGTCGGGCGCGAGCTCCGCCAGCTGCTCGGCGACCGGCCCCTCGTGGTAGTCGAAGGCCGCGTCGAAGCCCAGCTCCTCGACGAGGAAGTCGATCTTCTCCTTGGAGCCGGTGCTGCCGATGACGCGCTTGGCGCCCCGCAGCCTGGCGATCTGCCCGGCGAGCGCGCCGACACCGTTGGTCGCGCCCGACACGAACACCGTGTCACCCTCGGAGACACCCGCCGTGCCGACCATGCCGTGCCAGGCCGTCGGCCCCTGGGACAGGAAGTACTCGGGACCCGGCAGCAGCGCGCGGTCGCGCTTGAAGAACCCGTGGGCGTCCCCGGTCGCGTACTCGCGCCAGCCCGAGAAGTGCTCCACGAGGTCGCCGACGGCGAGCGTGTCGCTGTTCGACGCGACGACCGTGCCGACGGTGCGGCCCCACATGGCGACGCCCGGCTGGAACACCGGGATCGGCAGCTTCGTGTCCGGGTTCATCTGGTCGCGGGCCACGGAGCCGAGCGTCATCCAGTCGTTGCGGACGACGACCTCGCCATTGCCGGGCGCCGTGAGCTCCGACTCGCCGAACTCGAAGTGGTCCAGGGTGACTTCGCCGTCGGGGTAGGCCGCGAGACGGACCTCCTTGCTGACGGCGGGAAGCTCGACGCTGCTCATACGGTGCTCCTACTCACGGTGCTCGTGCTCAGGTGGACGGGAAGGCTGACCAGGTTGTGGTTCACGTCGCCGGCCCGCCACAGCAGTTCGCCCTCCGGCACGGCGAGGCGCGCGTCCGGGAAGCGGCGAGTCAACTCCTCCAGTGCGACGGCGAGTTCGACGCGGGCCAGCGGTGCGCCCAGGCAGTGGTGGATGCCGTAGCCGAAGGCCAGGTGCGGGTTGTCCGTACGGCGGAAGTCCACGGTCTCCGGGTCGGCGAAGACGGCGGCGTCGCGGTTGGCGGAGGCGAAGGCGAGGAACACGGCGTCACCGGCCGGGATCGTGGTGTCCCCGATCGTCACGTCCTCGGTGGCGATGCGCGGCATCCCGGAGGTGTCGTTGCCGGTCAGGTTGACCGTCCGCAGCAGCTCCTCCAGGGCGGCGGGGACGTCCTCGGGGTGCTCGCCGAGCCGCCGCCACACGTCGGCGTGGCGGTCGAGGAGGGTCAGGACGAAGTTGGATATCTGCCCAGCGGCCGAGTCGAACCCGCCGCCGAGCAGCGTGTAGCCGAGCCCGACCAGCTCCTCGAAGCCGAGCCGGTCCTCGCCGTCACGGGCCGTGATCAGGTCGGACAGCACGTCGTCGGCGGGCTGCGCCTGCTTGCCCGCCACCAGGCCTGCGATGTACGCGCCGAGGTTCTCGCGTCCCTCGACGGCGAGCTCCTCGGGACCGGAGACGTCGGCGAACTGGCGTACCCAGACGAGGAACTGGTCCCGGTCCTTCTCTGGCACGCCGAGCAGTTCGCAGATGACGCCCATGGCCAGCGGGGCGGCGAAGCCCTCGACGAGGTCCACAGGCCCGTCCGCCGGCTGCTTCCCCAGGGCGTCGAGAAGGCGGCCCGCAAGCTCGCGCACCCGCGGCCGCATGCCCTCGATCCGCGCCGGGGAGAACGCCTGCTCCGCCAGGACCCGCAGCCGGGTGTGGTCCGGCGGGTCGAGCGAGACGATCATCCCGGGCGGCGCCTGGAACAGGCCGCTGAACTTCGGTGCCTCCGGCGCGTACGACGCCGCCCGGCTGAACCGGGTGTCGTCGAGCACCGCCTTGATGTCCTCGTGGCGCGTCACGATCCAGGCATGACCCCCGCCGCTCCACCGCACCCGTACGACGGGCCGTTCCGCACGCAGCCGGGTGAAGAGCGGGTCGGGGCCCCGGTAACTCGTCCCCGGGAACGGGAATTCGGGGAGTTCTTCACTCACCCCGGTTGTTCGGGCGGTCATGGGCAGGGCCTCCGGGTTCGGGAATCAGGAATCACGTGGACGGGCCGGGACGGCCGGCGGGGTTCAACGGCCGTGCTCACGAGTGGAGTTCAGGCCAGCGTGCCGAAGAACGAGCGCAGTTCGCCGACCAGCAGCTCGGGCTGTTCGAGCGCCGGGAAGTGACCGCCGCTCTCGTGGTCGGTCCAGCGGCGCAGATCGGTGAAGCGGTGCTCGCACCAGGCGCGCGGCATCCGCGCGTCCTTGGGGAAGACGGCGCACGCGGTCGGCGCGTCGACACGGCCGAGCGCCATCTTGTTGTGGCTCTCCCAGTAGATCCGGGCCGACGACGCGCCCGTCCCGGCCAGCCACGCGAGCGTCACCGCGTCGAGCAGCCGGTCGCGCGGGATGACCTTCTCGACGTCACCGTCGTGGTCGCTCCAGGCCCAGTACTTCTCGATCATCCAGGCCAGCTGCCCGACGGGCGAGTCGGCGAGCCCGTACCCGAGGGTCTGCGGACGGGTGGCCTGGAGGACCGAGTACGCGCCCTCGTTCGCCTGGAAGTCCTTGAGCGCGGCGAGGCCGGCGAGATCCCGCTCGTCGAGCTCGACCTGCTCCTGCGGCGGCCGTGCGAACGGCATCGCCACATGAATGCCGATCAGCCGCTCCGGCACGGTCTCGCCCAGGATGCCGGTGAGGAAGGAGCCCCAGTCGGTGCCGTGGGCCGCGAACCGCTCGTAGCCGAGGCGGCCCATCAGCTCCGCCCAGGCCGCCGCGGTGCGTTCGATGGTCCAGCCCGTGGCGTCCGGCTTGTCGCTGAAGCCGAAGCCGGGCAGCGAAGGGCAGACCACGTGGAAGGCGTCGGCGGGGTCCTCGGGGTCCGTGAGCGGCCCGATGATGTCCAGGAACTCGACGACCGAGCCGGGCCAGCCGTGGCTGAGGAGCAGCGGCCTGGCCTGCGGGTGCGGGGACCTGACGTGCAAGAAGTGGATGCCGAGCCCGTCGATCTCGGTGCGGAACTGCGGCAGGGCGGCAAGGCGCGCCTCGGTCGCCCGCCAGTCGTACGAGGTCTGCCAGTACGTGGCGAGGTCCCGGAGGTAGCCCGCCGGCACCCCCTGCGACCAGTCGTCGACGGTCTCGTTCTCCGGCCAGCGGGTGCGGGACAGCCGCTCGCGCAGGTCGGCGAGATCCGACTCGGGGAACTCGGCGCGGAACGGCGTCACTGCGGTGCTCATGCGTCTTCCTCCTGGGCTGCCGAGGCCGGGACTGCGGCGTCGGACGTCACGCTACGGACGGCGGCTCGAGCGCCGGTAGACCTCACCACTTCACGGGCAGCTCCCACAGCCCGTAGATCACGGCCCCCTCCTTCCGGGGTATCTCCAGGAAGGGCTTGGCGAGTTCGAGGGTCGGGATGCGCTGGAACAGCTTGCTCCAGACGATCTCCAGCTCCAGGCGCGCGAGGTCCGCGCCGATGCAGTGGTGCACGCCGTGCCCGAAGCCGAGGTGCTTGCGGCTGCCGCGCGTGATGTCGAGCTTCTCCGGCTCGGGGAAGACCTCCGGGTCGCGGTTGGCCGCGAGACCGAGGCAGAGGATGCCGTCGCCCTTGCGGATGACCTGCCCGCCGATCTCGATGTCCTCCAGGGCGACCCGGGGCACCGCCGTGTCACCGATCGTCGCGAAGCGCACCAGCTCCTCGACGGCCGGCTTGACCAACGACGGGTCCGAGAGCAGCAGTCGGAGCTGGTCGGGGTTCTCCAGGAGGCAGGCCGTGCCCAGCGAGATCTGGCTCGCGGTGGTCTCGTGGCCGCCGTTCATCAGCAGTCGCACCATGTTGAACAGGTCGCGGTCGGTGTACTCCTCGCCGGACGCCTCGTAGTCCGCCATCGCACGGCTCAGCAGGTCCTCGCCCGGCTCGCGCTTCTTCAGCTGGATGAGGTCGTTGACGTACTCGTTCACCTCGACGATCGCCGCCTGCCGCTCCTCCGTGGAGCTGTGGCCGCCGAGCAGCGCCGTGCCGTGCTTGATGAAGAACTCGTGCCGGTCCTGCGGGATCCCGAGCAGTTCGCAGATCACCGTCATCGGCACGGCCAGCGAGAACGCGTGGTGGAAGTCCACCACCGGCGTCATCGCGAGCAGCTTGTCGAGGTGGTCGTCGACGATCTCCTCGATGCGCGGACGCAGCCGCCGCACCTGCCGTGCCGTGAACGTCAGCGCGGCCTTGCGGCGCGTGTCGCTGTGCGCCTTGCCGTCGTACCCGATGAACGACGTCTCGGTGCGGTACTCCGGCGGCGCGATGAAGTAGAAGGGGAAGTTGTCGTGCTTGCGGGACGCGCTGACGCGCGGGTCGGTCAGCAGGGTGCGGATGGTCTCGTAACCGGCGACCGTCCAGATCTGGAGGCCGGAACCCTTCAGCGTGACCTGGGAGACGTCCTTCTCGACGATCTCCTCGTACTCCTTCGGGGGCGTGAACGGGCACTGCCGCGCGTAGGGAAAGGTCCTGGTCTCCGCCTCTGCGGCGGCGCCCTGCTCCGTGGCACTGGTGGTCACAGTGAATCCTTCCTCTCGGGAGAGCTGCGGGGAGTTACGGGAGTTGCACAAGCGGAGTCACGTCGTGAAGAACCGGACGCACAACAGTTCCCGGAGCACGCTGCCACCGCGCCCTCGGGCACAGGTGGAGCCACCGCCGCCCGCGCTCCAGCGGGACTCGATCCGGACTCCGCCGCCGCTCCCTAGCCTCCCGGGATGGGCATAGCGACGACAGAGGGCCGGCCTCACGGGGCCGGTCCGTTGAACGGGCTGCGGGTGGTCGAACTCGCGGCGATCGGGCCGGTTCCCTTCGCGTGCATGATCCTCGCGGACCTCGGCGCCGAGGTGATCCGCGTCGACCGGGCCGACGGCCGGCGCTCCTTCGAGGCGTGGCACCAGGAACTCGACCGCGGCCGCAGCCGCATCGCCCTCGACCTGAAGAACGCCGACGACGTCTCCGAGCTCCTCGGCCTCGTCGAGACGTCCGACGTCCTGGTCGAGGGCTTCCGGCCGGGCGTCGCCGAACGCCTCGGCATCGGACCCGAGGCGTGCCACGCCCGCAACCCGGCCCTCGTCTACGCCCGGATGACCGGCTGGGGCCAGGACGGGCCGCTCTCCGACACCCCAGGACACGACATCAACTACTGCGCCCTGACCGGCGCTCTGGACGCGATCGGCGAGGCCGGCGGCCCGCCCGTCGTTCCGGTGAACTTCCTCGGGGACTTCGGCGGCGGATCCATGTTCCTCATCGCCGGCGTCCTCGCGGCCCTGTACGAACGCGAGTCGACAGGGACGGGCCGGGTCGTCGACGCCGCGATCGTGGACGGGGTCGGCGCGATGCTCGGCATGCTCGTCGGCATGCGCTCCGCCGGACAGTGGCGCCACGAGCGCGGCACGAACCTGCTCGACGGCGGCGCCCCCTTCTACACCTGCTACGCGTGCGCCGACGGCGGGTACGTCGCGGTGGGTGCCCTGGAGGAACGGTTCTACGCGGCCCTCGTGCACGGACTCGGACTCGACGCGGCGGCGCTGCCCGACCGCGACGCACCGCGCAACTGGCCCGCCCTGCGAGGGGAGTTCGCGAACCGCTTCGCCGGCCGGAGCCGCGACCACTGGGCCCAGCTGTTCGAGGGGACGGAGGCGTGCGTGACCCCGGTCCTCAGCGCCGCGGAGGCCGCGTCCCACCCGCACCACCAGGCACGCGGAAGCGGTCCCGCCGCAGTGGCCCCGCGCTTCAGCCGCACTCCAGCGGAACTCCACTGACGACGGGCATCCTGCGGTCCCGATGGTCCAAGGCCGTCCAGGCCTGAGCGGCGTTCTCCGAGGACTGTCCGGTCCCCCCAATTCTGAGAGGTACACCATGGCTATTTCCTCCGAGCAGGCTCCGCCCGAGGAGAGGGAGGTAGCAAGGGACGAAGCGGCCGCGGACAAGAACATCGCCGCGGACCACCACAACGACGCGGCAGCGCCCGACCCGAAGCGCTGGATGGCGCTCCTGGTGCTGCTCGTCGCCGCCTTCATGGACATGCTGGACGGCACCATCGCCAACGTGGCGTCGCCCGCGATCCAGCAAGGCATCGGTGGCGGCTACTCCGTCATCCAGTGGGTGCTCGTCGGATACCAGCTGAGCTTCGCGCTCCTGCTGATCCTCGGCGGCCGCCTCGGCGACATCTACGGCCGCAAGCGGATGTTCCTGCTCGGCGTCGTCGGCTTCACGCTGGCCTCGCTCGGCGCGGGCGCCGCCCAGGAGCCCTGGCAGCTCGTCGCCTCCCGCATGGTGCAGGGCGCCTTCGCCGGCATCATGGTGCCGCAGATCCTGGCCATCATCCACGTCACCTTCTCCGCGAAGGAGCGGGCCGGTGCCTTCGCGATGTACGGCGGTGTGGCCGGACTCGCCGCCGCCGTCGGCATGGGCGCGGGCGGACCGCTCGCCGAGTGGGACCTCTTCGGCCTCGACTGGCGCCTGATCTTCCTCATCAACATCCCGGTCGGCATCCTCGGCATGATCTACGCCCCGCGCGTCCTGCGGGAGTCCAAGGCGCCGCACGCCCTCAAGCTCGACGTCCGCGGCGTCTTCCTCGCCACCGCCGGACTGCTGCTGCTGATCTTCCCGCTGCTCCAGGGCCGCGAACTGGGCTGGCCGCTGTGGGGCTTCGTGTCGATGGTGGCCTCGGTGCCGGTCCTCGCCGCGTTCGTCCTGTGGCAGAAGCGCAAGACGGCCCTCGACGGTTCGCCGCTCATGGAGCTGGCCCTGTTCCGCATCCGCAGCTTCACCTCAGGCCTCGGCGTCAACCTCGCCTTCTACATCGGCATCGGCATGTTCAACATCGGCTGGACCGTCTACATGCAGGTCGGTCTCGGCTGGTCGCCGATGCGCGCGGGCCTCACCAGCATCTCGTTCTGCGTCGGTGCCTTCCTGACCTCGTCGGCGGCGATGATCGCCCTGGTGCCGAAGTTCGGCCGCAAGGTGCTCCAGGCCGGCGCCGTCGTCACCGTGGCCGGCACGCTGAGCTTCCTGTGGGCCGCGGGCCACTACGGCAGCGAGATCAGCTCCTGGCACCTCGTCGTGCCGATGCTCCTGGTCGGCCTCGGCTTCGGCCTGATCGCCGCTCCGCTGCCGCAGATCGTGATCTCCGAGGTGCCGCAGAAGGACGCGGGCTCCGCGTCCGGCATCGTCCACACCAACGCCCAGCTGGGCTTCGCCATCGGCGGCGCCCTCGTCAGCGTGGTCTTCTTCGCCGGGCTCGCCGGCAACACCGGCTCGGCGATCGACGACCAGGCCGCGCACCTGCGCAAGGACCTCGTCGCCACCGCCCAGCTGACCCCGGGTCAGGCCGACGCCACCGTCGCGGCCTACAAGAGCTGCGCCGTCGCCCGGGTGGACGAGAAGGACCCGGCCGTCGTACCGAAGAGCTGCACCGCCCCCGAGCTCCGGAACCAGCAGGCCGCGCCGGTCCTCGCCAAGTACGCCGAGGAGTCGACGGGCAACTCGTTCGCGCTCAGCCTGCAGACCACCCTGTGGGTCTTCGCCGGCGTCGTCGCCCTGGCCTTCCTGCTGATGCTCGCGATCCCGCGGCAGATGCGCCTTGAGGCCCCCGAGGACGAGGGTGCCGAGTCCGCAGCCGGCACGGACGGCACGGCTCCCGAGGCCGCCCCGGCGGTCTGAGTTCCCGCCCCGGCAGCACCTCTTCACCCTTCCCGCCCACGGCGCGGCGGGACCGCAGGACACCACGACGGTGCCTGAGGTCCCGCCGCGCCGTCGGTGTTGCGGCCGGGCCGTCGAGGGCACGGTCCATCACCGCTCCAGCGGTTCTCCGGGCCGCCGCCCGACGGTGGGGTCAGCATCCGGAGGCCGGTACCACCGGCGCACACAGGACAAGGGAGGGGCGATGGCCGAGCAGAGCTTCCAGCTCTACGACACGACCCTGCGCGACGGCGCCCAGCAGGAAGGCATGGTGCTGACGGTCGAGGACAAGCTCGCCGTCGCAATGGAGCTCGACGCACTCGGCGTCGGGTTCATCGAGGGCGGCTGGCCCGGGGCCGTACCGAGGGACACCGAGTTCTTCCGCCGGGCCCGCACCGAACTCGACCTGAAGCACGCCGTGCTCGCCGCGTTCGGCGCCACCCGCAGAGCCGGCGTCCCGGCCCCCGTCGACCCGCAGGTACGGGCGCTGCTCGCGGCCGAGACCCCCGTCATCACCCTCGTCGCGAAGAGCCACACCGGCCATGTGCGCGACGCCCTGCGCACCACCCTCGCCGAGAACCTGTCCATGATCGGCGGCACCGTACGCCACCTCGTGCACGCGGGACGGCGCGTCTTCGTCGACGCGGAACACTACTTCGACGGCTACCAGCTCAACCGCGAGTACGCCCTCGCCGTCGTCCGCACCGCCGCCGAGGCCGGCGCCGAGACCGTCGTCCTGTGCGACACCAACGGCGGCTCCCTGCCCGACGAGGTGGCCGCCGTCGTCGCCGAGACCCACGCCATGACCGGCGTCCAGCTCGGCATCCACTGCCACAACGACACCGGCTGTGCCGTCGCCAACACCATGGCGGCGATCGACGCCGGAGCCATCCAGGCCCAGGGCACCGCGCACGGCTACGGCGAACGGTGCGGGAACGCCGACCTGTTCACCGTCATCTCCAACCTCGTCCTCAAGCGCGGCCGTGAGGTCGTACCCCTGGAACGCCTCGCGGGGCTCGCCGCGACCGGCCGCGCCATCTCCGAACTGACCGAGCTGCCGGGCAGCGCCGCCGCGCCCTACATCGGCGAGTCCGCGTTCACGCACAAGGCCGGCCTGCACGCCTCCGCCCTGCGCGTCGACCCCGACCTCTACCAGCACACCCGCCCCGAGCTCGTCGGCAACGCGATGCGCACCCTCGTCTCCGACATGGGCGGCCGCTCCTCGATCGAACTCAAGGCGCGCGAGCTGGGCTACGACGTCGAGGCCGGCTCCGACGAGGTGGCCCGCGCCGCGACCCGCGTCAAGGAACTGGAGAGCGCCGGCTACAGCTTCGAGTCCGCCGACGCCTCCTTCGAGCTGCTGCTCCGCGAGGAACTCACCGGCGCCCCGCGCACCAGGCCGTTCGAGGTCGAGTCGTGGTCCGTGAGCGTCTTCGGCGCGCAGGCCGGCGACGCCGAAGAAGCCGTCCGCACCGAGGCCACCGTGCGGCTGTCCGTCCAGGGCCGCTCCATCACCGCGACCGGCCACGGCAACGGCCCGGTCAACGCCCTCGACACCGCGCTGCACGCCGCCCTCGACCCCTGCTTCCCGGCGCTCGCCCGGCTCCAGCTGGTCGACTACCGCGTCCGCGTCCTCAGCGGCGAGACCGGCAGCAGCGCCGACGCCCGCGTGCTCATCTCCTACCAGGACGGCGACCGCCGCTGGGGCACCGTCGGCGTCGACGCCAACACGACCGCTGCCAGCTGGCACGCGCTCCTCGACGCCGTCCACTACGTCCTGCTCGACGAACGGCCCGGCCGGGCCACCGGCGCCCCGGCCCACCACGCCCTGGCCGAACCCCTCAGCCCCTGACCCGCCGGCCCGGCCCCCCCTACCCGGAGAGTTGGAGAGACAGTGCGTCTGGAAGACGTCTACATACGGGGAACCGCCACGCGGCTCCCCGCCCGCATCCCGATCGCCGACGCCGTCGCCGCCGGGGACTGCCCGCCGGGCACCGCCGCGGCCACCGGCATGGAGTCGGTGGCGTACTCACCCGACGAGTCGGCCGCCGAGATGGCGGCCGCCGCCGCGCGCACCGCGCTCGAGCGGGCCGGCACCGACGGCGGCGACGTGGACCTCCTGCTGCACGCCGACACCTACCACCAGGGCCAGGACCTGTGGCCCGTCGGCTCGTACATCCAGCGCGAGACGCTCGGCAACTCCTGCCAGGCCGTCGAGATCCGGCAGATGTCCAACGGCGGACTCGCCGCACTCGACCTGGCGACCGCCTACCTCTCCGCGGGCCACGGCCACAGCGACGCCCTCCTCACCACCGCCGACCGCTTCTGCGCCCCCGGCATCGACCGCTGGAACACCGACCCGGGCACGCCCTACGCGGACGGCGCCACCGCGCTCGTCCTCTCCAGGCGCGGCGGCCACGCCCGCCTCGTCTCGCTCGCCCTGCACGCGGACTCAGACCTCGAACCGCTGCACCGGGGCGACGACCCGTTCACCACGGCGCCGTTCGGCCACCGCATGCCCGTCGACTTCGAGGCCGCCAAACGCGCCTTCGTGGGCCGCGCCGGAATCTCGTACGCGATCTCCCGGGCCCACAACGGCCAGCAGATCGTGATCAAACAGGCCCTCGCCGACGCCGGGTCCGAACTCGGCGAGGCCGACTGGGTGGTGCTTCCGCACTTCGGCCGGCGGCGTCTGACGTCCATCTACTACAAGCCGTTCGGCATCGACCCGGCACGCACCACCTGGGACTACAGCCGCACGGTCGGACACCTGGGCGCCGGCGACCAGTTCGCCGGCCTCGACCACCTCACCGTCTCCGGGTGCGCGAAGCCCGGCGACCGGGTCATCCTCGTCAGCGTCGGTGCCGGCTACAGCTGGGGCTGCGCCGTGCTCGACATCCTCGAACGGCCGCACTGGGCACGGTAGTTGAGCCCCGGCGCAATCTGAACGTCACGCTCAGGACACCGGTCCACCATTTCTCCAGTGCCGCTTGAGCACCTCATGCCAACCTTGTGATCCGCCCTGCAGCGGACAGTCCGAAGGGAATTGCCGTGGCGCCGACCACCACCACGTCCGAGACCGCCGCACTCCACGTCACGGAGCACTCCATCACCGTGGCCGCGTCTCCCGCCGCCGTGTACGCCCTGGTGGCCGCTGTCGCCGAGTGGCCGCAGGTGTTCGGACCCACCGTGCACGTCGAGGTGCTCGAAGAGGCCCCCGCCGAGGGCGGCGACCAGCTGCTGCGGATCTGGGCCGTCGCCGGCGACAAGGTGCGCACCTGGACCTCCCGCCGCGTCCTCGACCCGGCGGCCCGCTCCATCACCTTCCGCCAGGTCGTGACGGCCGCCCCGGTCGCGGAGATGGGCGGTGAGTGGAAGTTCCAGGAGCTGGAGGACGGCACCACCCGCGTCACGCTCCTGCACGACTACCGCGCCGTCGACGGCGACCCGGCCGCCGAGGAACTCATCGAGAAGGCCGTCGACACCAACAGCCGCGCCGAACTCCTCGCCCTGAAGAACACCGCCGAACTCGGAGACGCCCGCGAGGAACTCCACTTCACCTTCAGCGACTCCGAGACCGTCTTCGGCGCGGCCGGCGACGTCTTCGCCTTCCTGGACCGCGCCGACCTGTGGCCCGAGCGCCTTCCGCACGTGGCCCGCCTCGACCTCACCGAGGACGAGCCCGGCATCCAGCACATGGACATGGACACCGCGAGCCCGGACGGGTCGACGCACAACACGACCTCGGTCCGCGTCTGCTTCGAGGACCGCAAGGTCATCGTCTACAAGCAGCTCCGGGTTCCGGTCGCGATGAGCGGCCACACCGGACGCTGGGTCATCGAGTCGCTGGGCGACGGCACGGTACGGGCCACGTCGTGGCACACCGTGACCCTGGACCCGGGCGGTGTGCGGACCGCCCTCGGCCCCGAGGCCACACTCGCCGAGGCCCGCGCCCTGGTGCGCAAGGCCCTCGGGACCAACAGCTCCACCACGTTGCGTCATGCCAAGCAGTTCGCGGAGGAAGTGCGTGCACAGTCGTAGTCAGGACACGCCGATCACGGTGGTCAACCGGTTCGAGGTCAAGGGTGACGCCGAAGGGTTCGAGCGCGAGTTCCGGGACCACTCCCAGTACCTGCGCACACGAGAGGGATTCGACTTCCTGGTCACCGTCCAGCTCGTCGAACGACCCGACGTCTACGTCCACCTCGGGCACTGGCGGACCATGCGGGGATTCCTCGACACCGTCCACGACGACACCTTCCAGGCGCACGTCAAAAAGCTCGGCCCCCTCGTCAACACCGAGGTGGACCAGGCCGTGAGCGTGGGGCGCGTGCTCAAGGAGAACGCCGTCGTGGGGGCGCGGAACGTCGTCCTGACCCAGGCCAGGACCTTCGGCGCCACCTCGTCCTCGTTCGAGCAGCTCTTCGCCGAGACGGGCGAGCACTTCGCCCGTCTCGGCGGGTTCGGCGGCAGCGACCTGCTGCGCTCGACGCTGCGCCCCGACACCTACACGGGCATCCAGTGGTGGCGCGACACCGAGGACTGCGAACGGGCGCTCGCCGACCGGGGCCACCGCGCCCAGGCCGAGCAGATGCGCCGCACCGCCGACGTCGAGGTGCTGAGAACCCGGCACGTGGCGTACGAACGCGTCGTCGTCTGACCCGGCGAACGCGTTCAGCCGCATCGGAGCCGAGGGCCGCCAAGGTCCTCGGCTCCGGCGCGTGTGGCGCACGAGCACGCTTCGAGCGGGTGCGCGCAAGCTGTCTGCATGGTGAACCAGATGCGTATCACTGTGGTCCGCGGCAGGCCCGACGACGCCGAACTGGCGGCCGTCACCGCCGTGCTGCTCGCCCTCGTGCGCCGCGCGGGCGAACCCGACGACGAGACCAAGGCCGCGTACGTCGGCTGGACCGTCAAGGGTGGCGGGTTCGCGCCCCGGCCGGCCGGGACCACGCCGTGAGCGCGAGTTCGCCGTACATCCACCGGCGAGGCGGGCGTCCCAGCGGGACGCACCGCCGCAGCGCCGACAGCAGAGCCGGCCGTGGGCCGTCCCCCGAGGGCGGCGCCGCGGCAGGGGAGGGGGAGGCGTGAGCGGTCAGCAGACCTTTACGGAGCACATCCAAGGCCGGGCGGCGATGACGCCGGACCGGGAGGCGTTGATCCTCCTCAGCGAGCACGAGGGCACGCTGCGGCCCGAGACGGTCACCTACGCGGAACTCGACCGCGCGGCAAGGAACTTGGCGTCCGTGCTCGGCCGGCACGTCGGCCCGGGGGACCGGGTGCTGATCGCCCACCGCTCCCGCGCCCTGTTCGTCACCAGCTTCCTGGCCTGCCTGTACGCGGGAGCCATCGCGGTCCCCGTCGCGCCGACCGGCGGGCGCGGCCACCACGACGAGCGCTTCGCCGGCATCGTCAAGGAAGCCGCCGTGGCGTGCGTGCTCACGTCCACCACGGAGGCGGCGGACGTCTCCCAGCTGCTCGCCCGCACCGGACACGGCGAGGTCGTCTGTCTGCCGGCCGACGGCCCCGCCGCGCTCGCCGACGCCGGGCCGTGGGAGCCGTTCGCGGCCGACGCCGACACGGTCGCCTACCTCCAGTACACGTCCGGCTCGACCCGCGACCCGCGCGGCGTGATCGTCACCCACCGCAGCCTGCTCGCCAATCAGCGCGCCATCCAGGAAGCGCTCGGCACACGGCCCGGCGCGCGGCTCGGCGGCTGGCTGCCCCTGCACCACGACATGGGCCTCGTCGGCCAGTTGCTGCACGCGCTGTGGCTCGGCGGCACCGCGGTCCTGCTGACCCCGACGGCGTTCGTCAAGCGCCCGGCGAACTGGCTGGAGACCATCTCCCGCTACGGCCTGACCGTCAGCGCCGCCCCCGATTTCGCGTACGAGATGTGCGTGCGCCGCGTCAACGACAGCCAGCTCGCGGGCCTCGACCTGTCCGGCTGGGAGACCGCCGTCAACGGCGGCGAGCCGATAGACGCCGCGACGCTCGACGCGTTCGCCGAGCGGTTCGCCCCCGCCGGGTTCCGCCCCGGGGCACTGGCCCCCTGCTACGGCCTGGCCGAGGCCACCCTCATCGTCTCCGGCACCCACACCGCCCCAGCCGCGGCCGGGCGCTCCGTGGACGCCGCCGCCCTGGAGAGCGGCCGGCTCACCGACCCCGTCGGCCCCGGCCGCACCGTCGCCCACTGCGGCCCGCCCGCCTCCGTCGACGTACGGATCGTCGACCCGGACACGTGTGCCGAGGTGGCGGACGGAGTCGTCGGGGAGATCTGGGTGCGCGGCGAGAGCGTCGGGCCCGGCTACTGGGCGCGCCCCGCCGAGACCGCCGCCGTGTTCGGCTGCCGGATCACCGGCGGCGAGAACGGCTTCCTGCGCACCGGCGACCTCGGCGCGCTCCGAGGCGGCCTGCTCCATGTCACGGGCCGCCTCAAGGACATGATCGTGATCGCCGGCCGCAACCTCTATCCGCAGGACCTGGAGCGCACGGTCCAGCAGGTCAGCGGCCTCTTCGGCGCCGCCACCGCCTTCGCGCTCCCTGGCGTGCGGGAACGGATCGTGATCATCCAGGAACTGCGCTCCGGCAGCCGCTACGACATCGACCTGGCCTCGCTCGCCGCCGCCGTGCAGCAGCGCATCAGCGAGGAGTACGAGGTGCGCACCGCCGGAGTCGTCCTCGTCAGACCGGGCACGGTCCGGCGGACCACGAGCGGCAAGGTCGAGCGGGCGGCGATGCGCCGGCTCTTCCTGCGCGGCGAACTCGCCCCGCTGCACCAGCGGATGGAACCGGACGTGGAGCAGCTCATGGCGGCAGGGAGGCGGCGATGACGACGGCGGAGGACCGGATCGATGCCCTGGAGCTGGCGTTCGGCGCCCTCGACGACCCGGGCAACCCGCTCGGCGCCGACGCGCTGCTCGCCGCCGACGCGGCCGGCACCGTCCTGCCCGAGGCCGAACAGGTCCTCGACGCGTTCGGGCTCAACGCCGAGTTCGTGCCCGCCGACGTCGGCGGCCGGCTTGAGCGGATGGACCTCCTTGGCCGGCTGCTTCGCCCGGTGTTCCGCCGGGACGCCTCGCTCGGCTTCGGCTACGGACTCAACTGCTTCTTCGCCGCGACCCCGGTGTGGACCGCGGGCGACGACGCGCAGCGCCGCCTCGCCGCCGGGTTCCTGCTGAGCGGCCGGCGGCTCGCGGTGGCCCGGCACGAGGTCGCCCACGGAAACGACTTCGTCCGCGACGAGTTCACCGCGCGGGAGGTTCCGGACGGCCTCGTCATCGACGGCAGCAAGTCGGCCATCGCCAATGCCTCGCGCGCCACAGGGCTTGTCCTCTTCGCCCGCATGGCTGCGGCAGCGCGCGGCCGCAGCCACAGCGTGCTGCTGCTCGACCGCGACGAGCTGCCCGAGGGCGCCGTCGAGAACCTGGCCCGACGCACGACGACCGGGATGCGCAGCGCCGAGTTCGGCGGACTGCGGATCACCGACTGCCTCGTCCCGTACAGCGCCGTGCTCGGCGAGGTCGGCGACGGCTACGAGCTGTCGCTGCGCTCCTCGCTGCTCATCCGCGGGCTCATCCCGTCCATCGTGCTCGCGGGCGCCGACACCGCGCTGCGCACGGTGGCCCGGTTCGCGAACCGCACGCGCGCGGACGGCCGTTCGTCGCTCGACGTGCGCCATGTGCGGGACGTGCTCACCGGCGGCTTCCTCGACCTGCTGATCATCGACTGCCTCGCCCTGGTCGCGACCCGCGCCCTGCACCTGCTGCCCCGGCAGATGAGCGCCTACGCGGCGGCCGCCGCCTACCTCGCCCCGAAGCTCGTCGCCGAGAGCGTGGACGAGATGTCGTCCGTGCTCGGCGAGGAGACATTCGCCCAGGACGGCGCGTACGCGATGTTCCAGAAGCAGCGGCGCGACCTGCCCGTCACCTCGCTCGGGCACGCGGGCAGCGCGGGGCGGCAGGTCAGCATCCTGCCCCAACTGCCGTACTTCGCACGGCACGCGTGGTTCGCCGACCCCGAGCCGCCGCCGGAACTGTTCAGGCCGGACGGGGACCTGCCGCCCCTCGACCTGTCCCAGCCGGTGCTGCTCGGCGACGGCGACCCGCTCGCCGCGACCCTGGTCGCGTGCACGGACCTGCTGGAAGCGGACGGACCGCCGCACGGGGACGACAGCGTCGGCGGGCCGGCCCTGCGCTTCCTCGCCCGGGTCCTCACCGGTGAACTCGCCGAACTGAAGAAGGCGTTCGAGACCGTCGCGGAGGGCGACCGCGAGGCCCTGTCGAGCCCGCAGAGCTTCGGCCTCGCCGACCGGTACACCCTCGTCCTCGCGGCGGCGGCCTGCCTCGGCGTGTGGCGCGAACAGCGCTCCGCGCCGGCGGGCCGCACGGACGCGTTCCTCGCCGGCCAGGCCTGGATCACCGCCGTCCTGTACCGGCTCGTCGCCCGCCTCGGCCTGCCGCTGCCCGACCGGCCCGCCGAACCGGAGCGCCTCGTCCTCGACGAGGTCGTCGCCCGGCTGCACAACCGGCGCAGCTACGACCTCTACGCCTCGCCGCTCGCCTGACTGTCGCCCCCACCCCCCACCCCAGAGCCCGACAGGGAGCACACCCATGCAGGAGCAACCACCCAACGCCCAGGAAGACTTCGCGGTCGCCCACCGCGAATGGCTGACCGAGAGGGTCGCCCACTACCTCGGTCACGGGGTCGCGGACGACGTGCCGCTGACCGAGGAGGGCCTCGACTCCGTGGCGGCCCTCAGCCTCTACGGGGACATCGAGGAAGAGTTCGGCTCGCTCATCGAACCGGAAGACGTCTGGGCGTTCCCCACCGTGCGGCAGCTCTCGAACCTGCTGGCGATGCGTGACGCGGGCCGGGGCGGCGGCCAGGTCAGGGCCGCGTTCGTCTTCACCGGCCAGGGCTCCCAGCACCCCGGCATGACCTCCGGCCTGTACCTGAACTCAACCGGGTACCGCACCTTCCTGGACGAGGCCGACGAGGCGGTCCGCCCGTGGACCAAGCAGTCCGTGGTGGAGCTGATCCTGTCCGACGACCCGCGCATCCACCGCACCGCGCTCACACAGCCGGCCCTGTTCGCCGTCGAGTACGCCCTGGCCCGCACCCTGGAGGAGGCCGGAGTGCGCCCGGCCGCCGTACTGGGCCACGGGGTGGGGGAGTTCGCCGCCGCCACGATCGCCGGCGCGCTGACCCTCGCCGACGCCGCGAAGCTGGTGGCCATGCGCGGCGCCTTCATGCAGTACCTGCCGCCGGGCGGCGGCATGATGGCCGTCTGCATCACCCCGTACGAGGCCGCCGAACTCGTCGCGGCCGAACCGGCCGTGGGCATCAGCGCGATCAACGCGGCCAAGGCGATCGTGCTCTCCGGCGACCGGACTGCGCTCGACCGCATCGAGGCCCGCCTCGGCGAACGCGGCATCCGCTGCCGCCACCTGGCCGTCTCGCACGCCTTCCACTCGCCGCTGATGGCGCCCGTGGTCCCCAAGTTCGAGGCCGTCGTCCGCAAGATGCCCGGCGGCACCGCCCAGGTCCCGTTCTACTCGACGGTCTACGGCCGCCTCGCCACCGAACCGCTCTACGCCCCGTACTGGGCCGAGCAGATCACCGCGCCCGTGCGGTTCGCCGACGCCGCCCGCAGCCTGCTCGCCCAGCAGGCGCCCACCCACGTCGTGGAGATCGGCCCGCAGGCCGTCCTCACCCCGTATCTGCGGCGGATGGGCGGCGGCCTGCGCGGCCCGGCCTGCATCCCGGTGTGCCAGGGGCCGGCGAGCGACGCCGTCGACCTGGCCGGTGTGATCTCCGCCCTCGACGCCGGACCGCTGGCCGCGGCCCTGCCCGGAGCCTGAGGTGGGGGAACGGGTGGGACGCCCGTTGCCCGCGCCGGGGCCGGACGAGTCCTG
Organism: Streptomyces sp. NPDC107517; assembly: GCF_055582645.1. NCBI lineage: Bacteria > Bacillati > Actinomycetota > Actinomycetes > Kitasatosporales > Streptomycetaceae > Streptomyces > Streptomyces sp. NPDC107517. The sequence goes on from NZ_JBVJPM010000024.1 coordinate 89,379, forward strand.
GGGCGACATCCACGGCGAGCTGCGGCGCACCGGCAGTGTCGTGCTCCACGCCTCGATGCCCGACTGGCTGCCGGCCGGCGGGACGGAGAGCGAGCTGCGCCGCCGCCTCGGCCGCGACTGGCGGCGCTACGAGAGCCTGGCCCAGCCCCGCACCCGGGAGCGGTTCGTGGCCTCCCGGCTGCTGCTGCGCTACTCGGCGGCGGCCGTCCTGCGCACCGCCCCCGACCTGGTGGACCTGGCCTACCAGCCGGGCGGGCGCCCGTACGTCCGCGGCTGCGACCAGATCGACGTCAGCCTCAGCCACACCGAGGAGATGATGGTCGTCGGGATCACCCGGCGTGGCCGGATCGGCGTGGACGTGGAGCGGGCGGACCGGCGCCTCGCGCACACCGGTTCGGAGCGTCAGGCCTGCACACCGTACGAGAAGGCGTGTCTCGACGCGGGCGGTGACGAGGTGCGCAACGACACGATGGTGCGCCTGTGGACGCTCAAGGAGGCGTACAGCAAGGCGCTCGGGCAGGGACTGCGGTTCCGCTTCACGGAGTTCGGGTTCGCGCTCGACGACGGGGAACCGCGGCTGACCCGGCCCGACGGTTCGCGGGTGCCGGGCGGTGAGTGGCAGTTCGGCACGTACCCCGCCGGGGCGGGATACGTCATCGCGGTCGCCGTGTGCGACGCGGGCTTCGGTGAGCTCGCGGACCTGTCGGTCCGGACGATGCTGGACGACGGCATGTTCGACGCGCTGCTCGGCGCGCCGGGGCAGGGCCGGAACCCGGGGCCGTCAGGGCAGCCAGCCGGCCTCCTCGGCGATCCGGATGGCGTCGATGCGGTTGCGCGCGCCGAGCTTTCCGACGATGGCCGTCAAGTAGTTGCGGACCGTGCCCTTGGAAAGATAGAGGCATCCGGCGATCTCGGCGGCGTCGGCGCCCCGGGCGGCGAGGCGTAGGACCTCCAGTTCGCGCGGGGACAGCGGGTTCTCCGGTGAGTCCCACGCCGACAGCGCGAGCTGGGGGTCCACGACCCGGCGGCCGGTCGCCACCGACCGCACGGCCAGGGCGAGTTGGCTGGGCGGCGAGTCCTTGAGGAGGAAACCGGACACCTGGGCGGACAGGGCGCGCCGCAGGGTGCCGGGGCGGCCGAGCGAGGTGAGGATCAGCGTGCGGCAGCTGGGCAGCCGTTCGTGCAGCTCGGCCGCCGCCGTCAGCCCGTCGATGCCGGGCAGGTCGATGTCGATCACCGCCACGTCCGGTTTGGACTCGAGCGCGGCGGCGACGATCGTGTCGCCCCGGTCGACGGTGGACACGACATGGAGATCCGGCTCCAGCTGGAGCAGCGCGACGAGCGCGCCCTGGATCATGTGGACATCCTCGGCGAGGAGGATTCTGACGGACAACATCTGTACCCCCGGTTAGATGTGTCAGGCTACGGCGGTTCTCTCCGGGCGCGTTGGCTCGAACACCAGTAGCTCGTTCTCGTCGTGGCCCGTGGGTCTGAGCGGCGCCCAGACCTCCAGATGGAATCGGCCGTCCTCCCGCAGCCCCGCGGAGAGCCCGCCCCCGATGGCGGCGAACCTGCCCCGGAGGTTGTCCAGACCGGAGCCGCCGCCCGAGCAGGCGGACTCCAGTTCGCTCTGTTCGTGCGGATTGTCGTTGGTGAGGCCGAGCCGGATCGTTTCTTCTTCGATCTCCGCCTTGATGGTGCAGACCCGCACCTGGCTGTGCCGCAGGATGTTGGTGACCCCCTCCCGCAGCGCGGTGGCGAGCACGGTGTCGACGACGGGGTGCAGTCGGCCGCACTCCACCTCGACCTCCGCGCGGATGTCGGCGGCGGAGAGGACCGTCCCCGTCGACTCCGCCTCCTCGATGAGAGACATGTTGCGGTACCCGCTGGACACGAGCCGTACGTCGGCCAGGGCCTGCCGCGCCACCTGGAGCACCGCGAGGGTCTCCTGACGCGCCTTGTCCGGACGGGTGTTGATCAGCCGCTGGATCAGCTCCCCCTTGAGCGTGATGGCGGACAGGCTGTACCCGAGCAGGTCGTGCAGGTCCCGGGCGAACCTCAGGCGTTCCTGCGCGACGGCCATCCGGGCCAGTTCCTCGCGGTTCTCGTGCACTTCGGTGACCAGGTCGGTGAGCCGGGTCAGACCGTAGATCACGAGGCCGGTGAGCGTGCTGGCGATGGTGAAGTAGAGCACCAGGTCGACCGGCGCCCCGGCCAGCACGTTGTACACCGGGATGAAGACGATGAGCAGTCCGTAGCTCGGCCAGGCGAACCTGGCCGGCAGTGTCAGCAGCAGCGACGCGGCCAACGGACCTTCCATGCTGCCCCAGTTGATGCTGAACAGGGCGAGCGGCCCGAAGGTGAGCGCCGCCTGGAGCAGCAGGACGAGCACCTTGCGCCGGGTGGGCCACCGGCGGGCCTGCGGCGAGGAGACCGCCAACTGCGTGCCGAACAGGGCGAGTACGAGGGCCACGCACAGGGTGAGTTCTCCTGTGGTGGGGTGCGTCCGCACCACGTTCAGCACGGTCATCGTGGCGTAACAGACCAGCGCCGCGACGATGATCGCGTGAGCCAGTCGGGGGGCGGGAGCCTGGGACCGTGGTGAGAACGGAACGACGTCCCTCGTCGGCATTTGCCGCCTCCTTGCGAGGATCGGTAGTGGCGGACGCATGTTAAGTCCATTCGCTGGTCGCGAGCCAGCGAAACGGAGCGACAGCCGAACTCAGACGAAGAGGGGAATGGGGTTGATTTCCTCGTATGTAAGAGGGCGTGTGAGGTGTCCGAGCTCCACCGGCGTCTCGAAGAGGCGCCCCGGGGCGAAGCGGGCCCAGAAGTGCCGCATTCCCGGAATGATCACCTTCACAACAGGAAGTCCCACGTCGGGGCGGGTTTGGTCGAGTATCAGCATCTCCATGCCACGGTCACGTACGAGGGTTTCAGCCAACTTGATGTCACCAAGTAGATCGCCGTGTTCCGGAAAGGAATAGGAACCGGGGGTCCGTGGACCTTCGGCTGGATCCGCGCGAACGTATGGCTGATTTTCCACCGTCGCCCCCTGCCACCAGGCAGATAGATCGGGATCCGTTGACAGGAATTCGGCCGAGTCCGCTTTCGGGGGAAGGAGTTGTGCCATTTCCGTGACCGCCCGGCGCAGCGCAAGGCGGGGATCGAAATGAGCCCCGAAGCCGAAGGAGATGCCCTCGGCGGTTCCGCCGGTGCGGCGGGACATCGCCACCATGACCGGAATGCCGAAGTCCGACGTGAGATCGAGGACCCACACCTCCCGGCCGAGCCGTTCGTACGCCTGCCGAGTGCGGGCCAGCCACGGTTCGTCGAACGCGTCGAGGTCCACCGCCGGCTGGCGCGTGCGGTTGTACCACCACAGCGCCACCGCGTCCCGCTCCACCAGCTCCAGGAAGCCCTGGACGACGGCGTCCTCCGGGCTGCTGCCCGCCGCGTTCCCGTTGGAGTCGGCCCACGGCGCGGCCGTCACCCCGTCGGGACCCGGCCCGAAGTACAGCATCGACGTGGGCAGGAGCCGCTGCCGGCCCGAGGTGAGCGACCACACCGGCGTCCAGTCGGCCGGCGCCTTCGGGTCGAACGCGGGCGGGACCTGCTGGAAGCGCGAGTGCCGCGGATTCCATGTGTGCCGCTCCCGGAACTGCCGGTCGGAGAACAGCTGGCAGGCATTGGGGTGCAGGGCCGCCTCCCCGAGCCCGGCCAGCGTGCCGCGCACCGTGGGCTCGTCGCCCTGCCGGCTGCCGCAGTAACGCTCCAGGGCCTCGCACAGCGCCCCGACCTCGGCCTCCTGCGGCGTGGTTCCCTTGCCGCCGCTCTGACCGCGCAGCCCGCCGCGCAGGCCGGCCAGCGAACGGCTGTCACCCAGCGCGAGATTGCGCCCCGCGACATACCGGTTGAGTCCGTCGGGGGAGCCGGGCGCGGGGCGGAGCTCCGACACCACGCCCGTGACCGGGTCGGCCAGATGCCGGTAGCGGGACAGCACCGCCTCCGCGCTCAGCGACCGGTGATTGCCGCCCACCGTGCGGGACTTGGGGCTGGAGCGCGGCGTGAACGGCTCGGACACCTGCCGCGCGACGAGCTCCGGATCCCCGCACGTGGGGCACTGCGGACGCCGGGTCACCGGATGCCGGCGGGTGGCGAGGGTGCGGGTGTCGAGCGTGCAGACGGCGCGCTGCCCGTCGTACCGCATACCGGCCACCCACTTCGTCGCCTCGAGCACCGCCGTGTGCAGGCCCAGGGCCCGCACCGTGGCGAACGAGGCCTCGGGCACGGGCACCACACCCCCGAGTCCCAGGGCCTGGCGCACCGGAGCCGTGGACGACCGGTGGCCGCGCAGCCGGTGCGCCAGACACTCCCAGCACGCGTCCTCCGCGCCGCCGAACACCGGGCCCACCCATGTCTCCGCGCCGCTCGGCTTCGCCAGCAGCCAGGCCCGGCCCGACGCGCGGTGCACGGCGTCGACCTCGGCGAGGCGCGGGTCCAGATAGTCGTCGCACAGGACGAGGGAGACCTCGGCCGCGTCCTCTTCGCCGGGAGCGGCCATCCGCAGGCCGGCCGCCCGGCACTCGGCCCGCGCCGCCGCCGCATCCCCGTTCCCCAGGTGGACGAGCGCCACCCGCGTCTGGCGGAACGAGGCGGAGGCGCTGGGCCCGTGCACGCCGGCGATCTCCCAGTACGCCTCCGTCGAGGCATCGGTGGCCGGGTCGTGATAGCCCACCAGGTCGGCCCGGGCGAGCTCGGCGATCATGCGGGCCGCGGTGTTCGGCGGCAGCGTGGCCGCCGCCTCCCGCAGGACGTCCGCCAGGGTGCGGGTGCCGTCGAGCAGCGCCGCCAGCTGCTGGACCTCACGGCCCTGCAAGGCCGTCGTCCCCCGCTCCGACAGCAGGTAGACGGCGTCCCCCTCGATCGCCTCCACCCGCAGGTGTCTCTTGAAGCCCACCGGAAGTTCGGCGAGCGCTCTCCCCCCGGAGGTGTTCATGCACGCGCCGCCGCGGCCTCTTCGCCGGGCAGGGGCGCCATGCCGGTGGCGCAGCCGTAGAGAGTGATCGCGGACGGGCGGTCCAGGTTGTCGATGACCAGCTCGCGCTGTGACTCGCCGGGCAGCGGAGCCATGCCGGTGGCGCAGCCGTACAGGGTGATCGCGGACGGGCAGTCCAGGTCGTCGATGACCAGGCCGCCGCCGTCGGCGCTGTTCTCGTACACCTCCCCGAAGAGCTCGGCGAAGTCGTCGCCGTACACCGGCTCCATGGCTGGGAGGCCGAACTCGGTGAGTACGGAGACCGGGTCGCTCGTGTAGCGCTGGGCCAGGTCGGGCTCCAAGCCGGCCCTGGCGGTGAGCAGTGCGAACTGGTGATCCGAAGTCAGCTGAACGGTGGTGTCCATGATGATCCCCCTGGCGAGTTGATCCTGAGCGGCGTCGTTCGCTTGCCGATGGCCAGGATTCTGCGGTCCGCCCCGTCACACGGCACAGTGCCGGGCTCACCATCGGGGCATGACATTTTCACGCCCGGCCTCGTGACCACCTCACTGGGACTCGACCGCAGTGGGTGCGAGGCTCGGTCCAGACTCCGCAAAACCTGTGCAGGCCCGCCGACGGACCTGCCGCACCAGCGCACGAAGGGGAGGGCGCCATCATGGAGATCAATGTCCTTGGGCCGTTGACGGCCCGTGAGAACGGGGTGTCCGTCGTACCGACCGCCGCCAAACCGCGTCAGATCCTCTCGCTGCTCGCTCTGCAGTCCGACCGGGTCGTGACCGTGGCGACGCTCATGGAGGAGATCTGGGGCGAGGACATCCCGCGCAGCGCGGCCACCACCCTGCAGACGTACATCCTGCAGCTGCGGCGCAAGATCGCCGCCGCCCTCGACGGCGACCCGTCACGACAGGCCAAGGACGTCCTGGTCACCCAGCACGGCGGCTACCTGCTCCAGGTGCAGCCGGGACAGGTCGACGCGCACGAGTTCACCCGGATCACCGCGTCGGGCCGCGCCGCGCACGAGGCGGGCGACTACGCCGCCGCCTCCGAACTTCTCGGCCAGGCACTGAAGATGTGGCGCGGCTCCGCCCTTGTCGACGTCCGCGTGGGAACCGTCCTCGAACTCGAGGTGCTCCGCGTCGAAGAGGACCGGATGGCCGCCCTGGAGCGGCGCATCGACGCCGACCTGAAGCTCGGCCGGCACACCGAGATCGTGCCGGAACTGCGCGTCCTGGTCGCCCGGCACCCGATGCACGAGAACTTCTGCGCCCAGCTGATGACCGCACTGCACCGGTCGGGCAGCGCCTGGCGCGCGCTCGAGGCGTACCAGCGGCTTCGCGTGACGCTAGTCGACGACCTGGGGCTCGAACCCTCGGCCCGGCTGCAGCAGCTCCACCAGGCGGTGCTGTCCGCCGACCCGGCCCTGGACGTGCAGGTGCCCGCTTCCGGCTGACCCTCCGGGCGCCGCCCACGGCTTCTCCAGCACGTCTCTAGCCGGCGTTCCTACGTTCGGCCGATGACGATCCTCGACGACCTCACCGTCACCCCGGCAGCCCCGGTAATCCCGGCCGTCCCGGCAGCCCCCGACCTCCACCGCGCGACCGCCGAACTGCGGCGCCTCAAGGAGGAGGTGAGCCGCGGACCCGACCCGGCCGCCACCCGGCGCCAGCACGAGAAGAACAAGCTCACCGCCCACGAGCGCCTTGAACTCCTCTTCGACGAGGGCACGTTCACGGAGATAGAGCCGCTGCGCAGGCACCGCGCCTCCGGGTTCGGCCTGGAGCACCGCAAGCCGCACGGCGACGGCGTCGTGATCGGCTGGGGCCTCGTCCACGGCCGCACGGTCTTCGCCTACGCGCACGACTTCCGGATCTTCGCCGGCGCGCTCGGCGAGGCCCACGCCGAGAAGGTCCACAAGGTGATGGACCTCGCGGCGGACGCGGGCGCACCCCTCGTCAGCCTCAACGACGGGGCGGGAGCCCGTATCCAGGAGGGCGTCACCGCCCTCGCGGGCTACGGCGGCATCTTCCGCCGCAACGTCGCCTCATCGGGCGTCATCCCGCAGATCAGCGTGATGCTCGGCCCGTGCGCCGGAGGCGCCGCGTACTCGCCGGCCCTGACCGACTACGTGTTCATGGTCCGCGACACGGCACAGATGTTCATCACCGGACCCGACGTCGTACAGGCGGTCACCGGCGAGAAGATCACCCACAACGGTCTCGGCGGCGCCGACGTGCACGCCACGACCTCGGGCGTCTGCCACTTCGCCTACGACGACGAGAGCGACTGCCTGGAGGACGTGCGCTTCCTCATCGCGCTGCTGCCGTCCCACAACCGCGAGATGCCGCCCGCGGTGCCCTGCGACGACCCCGCCGACCGGCGCACCGACGGCCTCGTCGACCTCGTGCCGGCCGACCCGGGGCGCAGCTACGACATCCGCGCGGTGATCGAGGAGATCGTCGACGACGGCGAGACCTTCGAGGTCCACGAGGCGTGGGCGCCCAACATCGTGTGCGCCCTGGCGCGCCTCGACGGCCGCACGGTCGGCATCGTCGCCAACCAGCCCGCGGCCCTCGCCGGCGTCCTCGACATCCACGCCAGCGAGAAGGCCGCGCGCTTCGTCTCCACGTGCGACTCGTTCAACATCCCGCTCGTCACCCTGGTCGACGTCCCCGGCTTCCTGCCCGGCGTCGACCAGGAGCACAACGGCATCATCCGGCACGGCGCGAAGCTCCTGCACGCGTACTGCAACGCGACCGTGCCCCGGATCTCCCTCGTCCTGCGCAAGGCGTACGGCGGCGCGTACATCGTCATGGACTCCCGCTCCATCGGCGCCGACCTCGCCTTCGCCTGGCCCGCCAACGAGATCGCCGTGATGGGCGCCGAGGGCGCCGCGAACGTCATCTTCCGGCGCGAGATCGCCGCTTCGGACGACCCCGAGGCCGTACGCGCCCGCCGGGTCGACGAGTACAAGACCGAGCTCATGCACCCCTACTTCGCGGCGGAACGCGGCCTGGTGGACGACGTGATCGACCCGGGGGAGACCCGCAGCGTCCTCATCCGCTCGCTCGCGATGCTGCGCTCCAAGAGGGCCGAAGTACCCGCCCGCAAGCACGGAAATGTCCCCACATAGGTGCGCTGTTCAACAGGTCCACGCGCACACGAGTCCGGTTCTAGGGCACGGACGTTCCATAGCTTCACCGGTCAGGGCAGCACGCCAAGAGCGCGTCGCGGACCGGCACAGGCCGGCCGAGGGGGTTCCCACCCCGAACCCCCTCCGGCCGCCGCCTCCGACTCTTGATCAGCACGGACGAAGGGATCGACAGTGACCCCCAGAGTGCCAACCGGCTGGTGCGCCTCGACGCACCCGGCCCCGTCGAAGGCCAGGTAGACCATGCGACGAGTCGCCATCACCGGCCTGGGCGTCGTGGCCCCGGGCGGGGTCGGTGTCAAGGAGTACTGGGAGCTGCTCACCGCGGGCCGCACCGCCACCCGCAGGATCTCCTTCTACGATCCCTCTCCGTTCCGCTCGCAGGTCGCCGCCGAGGTCGACTTCGACCCCTTCGCGGCAGGCCTCTCCCAGCAGGAGACCCGCAGGCTCGACCGGGCCGCGCAGTTCGCGGTCGTCTCGACCCGCGAGGCCCTGGCCGACAGCGGCCTCGAAATATCCGCACTCGACCCCGGCCGTATCGGCACGGCGGTCGGCAGCGCGGTCGGCTGCACCACCAGCCTGGAACGCGAGTACGCCGTCGTCAGCGACGGCGGCCGCAAGTGGAACGTCGACCACGAGTACGCGGTACCCGAGCTGTACCGGCACTTCGTGCCCAGCTCCCTTGCCGCCGAGGTCGGCAGGGCCGCCGGAGCCGAGGGCCCCGCGGCGGTCGTCTCCACCGGCTGCACCTCCGGACTCGACTCGCTCGGCCACGCCGTGGAACTCATCCGCGAGGGCACCGCCGACGTCATGATCGCCGGAGCCACCGAGGCGCCCATCTCGCCGATCACCTCGGCCTGCTTCGACGCCATCCTCGCCACCACACCCCGCAACGACACCCCGGAGAGCGCCTGCCGGCCCTTCGACAAGACCCGCAGCGGACTCGTCCTCGGTGAGGGCGCGGCCATCCTGGTCCTGGAGGAGCTGGAGAGCGCCAAGCGCCGCGGCGCGCACATCTACGCCGAGATCTCCGGCTTCGCGTCCCGCTGCAACGCGTACCACATGACCGGACTCAAGCCCGAGGGCCTGGAGATGGCGGAGGCCATCGACGTCGCGCTCGCCGAGTCCCACCTCGCCCCGGAGACCGTCGACTACGTCAACGCCCACGGCTCCGGCACCAAGATGAACGACCGTCACGAGACGGGCGCCTTCAAGCGCAGCCTCGGCGAGCACGCCTACCGCACCCCGGTGAGCTCCATCAAATCGATGATCGGCCACTCGCTCGGCGCGATCGGCTCCCTGGAGATCGCCGCCTGCGCCCTCGCGATGAAGCACGGCGTCCTGCCGCCCACCGCGAACCTCCACGAGCCCGACCCCGAGCTCGACCTCGACTACATCCCGCTCGTCGCCCGCGAGCAGCAGACCGACGTGGTGCTCAGCGTGGGCAGCGGGTTCGGCGGATTCCAGAGCGCCATGGTGCTGGCCCGCCCGGACAGGAGGACCGTATGACCGCCGCAGTGGTGACCGGCCTGGGCATCACCGCCCCCAACGGCCTCGGCACCGAGGAGTTCTGGAAGGCCACCCTGGCCGGCGAGTCCGGCCTCGGACCCGTCACCCGCTTCGACGCCACCCAGTACCCGTCCCGCATCGCGGGCGAGGTTCCCGGCTACGTCGCCGAGGAGCACATCCCCAGCCGCCTCATGCCGCAGACCGACCACATGACGCGCCTCGCGCTGACCGCGGCGGACTGGGCCCTGAAGGACGCCGGGATCGACACCGAGGAACTCCCCGAATACGGCATCGGCGTGGTCACCGCCGCGTCCGGCGGAGCCGTCGAGTTCGGCCAGCGCGAACTCCAGAACCTGTGGAGCAAGGGCAAGGAGTACGTCAGCGCGTATCAGTCCTTCGCCTGGTTCTACGCCGTCAACACCGGCCAGATCTCCATCCGGCACAAGCTGCGCGGCCCCAGCGGCGTGCTGCTCACCGAACAGGCCGGCGGCATCGACGCCATCGGGCACGCCCGCCGCCACATCCGCAAGGGCTTCCCCGCCGTCATCGCGGGCGGCGTCGACGCGGCCATCTGCCCCTGGGGCTGGGTCCCGCAGATCGCCTCCGGCCTGATGAGCACCGTCGACGACCCCACCCGGGCCTACCTCCCGTTCGCCGCCGAGGCCGCCGGATACGTCCCCGGTGAGGGCGGCGCCATCCTCCTCGTCGAGGAAGCAGGCTCGGCCGGCGCCCGCAGCGCCGCCCACGTCTACGGCGAGGTCGCCGGATACGCGGCGACCCTCGACCCGGCCCCCGGCACCGGCCGCCCGCCCGGCCTGCGCAGGGCCGCCGAGAACGCCCTCGCCGACGCGGGGATCACCGCCTCCGACGTCGACGTCGTCTTCGCGGACGCCGCCGGCGTACCAGACCTCGACCGGGCCGAAGCAGAGGCCCTGACCGGGCTGTTCGGGCCGAACGGTGTCCCCGTCACGGCCCCCAAGACGATGACCGGCCGCCTCCTCGCCGGCGGGGCCGCGCTCGACGCGGCGACGGCGCTGCTCGCCCTGCGCGACGGCGTCATCCCGCCCACCGTCCACGTGGGCGCGCCCGCCCCGCAGCACACCATCGACCTGGTCACCGAGGCACGCGAGGCCGACCTGCGCACCGCACTCGTCCTCGCCCGCGGCCACGGCGGCTTCAACGCCGCACTCGTGGTGCGCCGCACCACCTGAAACGGTTCGCGGCCCGCCGCATCCGTACGGATCGTCCCGCTCCACCAGTCGCTCCACCACCCAGCACCAGTGCGCCCAACCGAGAGGACGGCACCAACCATGACCACCTCCACCGCCACCGTGACCCTGGCCGACCTGACCCGCATGCTCCGCGAGAGCGCCGGCGAGGAAGAGGGCATCGACCTCGACGGCGACGTCATCGACACGCCGTTCATCGAGCTCGGCTACGACTCCCTCGCCCTGCTCCAGGTCATCGGCGAGATCCAGCGCGAGTTCGGCATCAGCATCCCGGACGACGCCGTCGTCGACGCGGAGACCCCGGGCGCGCTCCTCGCCCTCATCAACTCCGGCCGGACGCCCGCCGCCTGAGGCGCCGACCGGACATCCCGCGGCCGCCCTGCCTACGTTCCCCCGGCAGGCAGGGCGGCCGTTCCTCCGCCCTCACCCCTTGACATCCATGCGGCCGGAGCCACGGTCCACGAGGAGGGAACCATGTCACTCACGTCTCACAGTGCGGTGGTCCGCCGGCTGATCGTCAGCCCCGGCCCGGCTCCGCAGGAGCAGGCTCCGGTCGTGGCCTCGGCCACCGCCGTCTCGGCCGTACTGCGCGCCTTCGGCCGTTCCCCCGAGGACCTGCCGGCCCGAACCGTCGTCCTCATCGGATCCTCCGCCGTCGACTCCGGGCTCGGGGCCGAGCACGAGGGCTTCACCGTCCGGACGGCGGCCACCGCCGGCCTGGCCCTGCGCCGCGCCCACCACGAACTCCACGAGGGCACCGCCGACCTCGTCATCGTCGCGGGCTTCGGCGAGCCCGATTCCCAGACCATCACCGTGTACGCGGTGAAGCGCGCCGCGGAAGCGGTGGCCGAAGGGGACGCCGTCCTCGGCGTACTCGATGTGACGGCCCCGCACAGCCCGCGGGAGGCACCGCCCCTGCGGCCCGTGCGGCAGAACCCGCGCGGCACCGACCCCGACCGCCACCGCCTGATCCTCTGGTCCGGCCGGACCGCGGACGACGAGGTGCGGGTACGCGCCGAACTCCTGCCGATGCTCGGCGGAATCCACCGGGAGGCGTACCCCGCGCTGCCGACCGCCGTGCCCTGCGGCACCCCGCCCGGCCCGATACGCGGCGCGGCCGTCGCCGTGTCCACGCTCGCCGCCCGCGCCGTCCACCAGGCCCGCGCCGTCGACGTGTCCCGCAGTCGTCCCGTCGTCCTGCTCTTCCCCGGCCAGGGCTCGCAGCACGCCGGCATGGCGGCCGGCCTCTACCGCCGCGAGCCCGTCTTCACCGCGGCCGTCGACGCGGCCTTGGCCCACATGGGAGAGGAGGGCTCCCGGGTACGTGCCGACTGGCTGAACCCGCAGAGCGCCGCCGTCGGCATCGACGACGTACGCCGCGCCCAGCCGCTGCTGTTCGCGATCGACTACGCGCTGGGCCGCATGATCCTCAGTTGGGGTGTACGCCCCACGGCGTTCCTCGGCCACAGCGCGGGCGAACTCGTGGCAGCCACCTTCGCCGGCGTGGTCTCCCTGCGCGACGCCGTCGCCATGGTCCAGGCCCGGGTCAGGGAGGCCGTGAAGATCCCGGCCGGCGGCATGCTCGCCGTCGCCGCGAGCGAGGAGCGGCTGCGCCCCTACCTGACGGACGGGGTGGGCATCGCGGCCGTCAATGCCAACCAGCAGGTGATGCTGGCCGGTTCGGACCAGCCCCTCGGTGAAGTCGCCGACCGCCTGCGTGCGGACGGACTCACGGTCGTCACGGTCCCCGCCACCAGCCCCTTCCACTCCCCGGCGATGGCACCCGCCTCCGACGCGATCGAGATCGACTACCGCGACATCCCGCTGCGCGAGCCGAAGCTGCCCCTCTACTCCGGCTACACCGGCACCCTGATGAGCCCCGAGGCCGCGCGCAGCCCTCGCTTCTGGGCCGACCAGATCACCGACACCGTCCACTTCCGCAACGCCCTGGACGAGCTCCTCGCCGCCGACGACGTCCTCCTCATCGAGGCCGGCCCCCGCCAGACCCTCACCGCTTTCGCCCGCAGGCACCGCTCGGTCCGCCTCGGCGCCGGCGCGGTCTGCCCGCTCCTCCCGGCCCGCCCGGGCACCCAGGAGGCCGACCGCCAGTCCGTGCTCAACGCGGCCGCCCGTCTGTGGACCGAGGGCCACGACCTGGACCTGAACGCGATCGCCCGTCTGTGGACGTGGAGCGACGACGACGCATCCGCGGCGGCCGGCACCAGGACGCCGCCCATACCGGCAAGGGCTCTGGTCGCATGAGAATCGTCTCCAAGGTCCTGCGCGAGATCTACCACTGGCTGACCGCCGCGGGATGGATCTGGCTGGGGATGTCCACCCTGGGCCCACCGCCGGTCGGGCCCGAGCCGAGCCTGGACGAGCCGCCCCAGGGGCACCCTGAGCGGCTCCGTCCGGACATCGCGCTGACTTCGACCGAACTCGCGCTGCAGAGGCAGCTCATGGAGCCGATCAGGGAGCAGCGGTGAACGGCAAGGACGTACGGCGTCTGGACCGGGTGATCATCCGGTTCGCGGGCGACTCGGGCGACGGAATGCAGCTGACGGGTGACCGGTTCACCTCGGAGACGGCGTCGTTCGGGAATGATCTGTCGACGTTGCCGAATTTTCCCGCCGAGATCAGGGCGCCCGCGGGGACTCTGCCGGGTGTGTCGTCGTTCCAGTTGCATTTCTCGGATCACGACATCCTGACGCCGGGGGATGCGCCGAATGTGCTGGTGGCGATGATCCCGGCGGCGCTGAAGGCGAATATCGCGGATGTGCCGCGTGGCGCGGAGATCATCGTCAACACGGACGAGTTCACCAAACGGGCGATGCAGAAGGTCGGTTACGGCACGTCCCCGCTGGAGGACGGTTCGCTGGACGGGTATCAGGTGCATCCGGTGCCGTTGTCGACGTTGACGGTGGAGGCGCTGAAGGAGTTCGAGCTGTCCCGTAAGGATGCGGGCCGTTCGAAGAACATGTTCGCCGCTGGGTCTGCTGTCGTGGATGCATCACCGGCCGACCGAGGGCACGGAGAGGTTCCTGCGCTCGAAGTTCGCGAAGAGGCCGCAGATCGCGGCGGCGAACATCGCGGCTTTTCATGCGGGCTGGAACTTCGGTGAGACGACGGAGGATTTCGCGGTCTCCTACGAGGTCGCACCGGCCGCGTCCGCGTTCCCGACCGGCACCTACCGCAATATTTCGGGGAACCTGGCCCTGTCCTACGGGTTGATCGCGGCGTCCCGGCAGGCGGATCTGCCGTTGTATCTGGGCTCGTATCCGATCACGCCGGCCTCGGACATCCTGCACGAGCTGTCGAAGCACAAGAACTTCGGTGTGCGCACGTTCCAGGCGGAGGACGAGATCGCGGGGATCGGCGCGGCGCTGGGCGCGGCGTTCGGCGGTTCTCTGGCGGTGACCACGACATCGGGTCCCGGTGTGGCGCTGAAGTCGGAGACGATCGGGCTCGCGGTCTCCCTCGAACTGCCGTTGCTGGTGGTGGACATCCAGCGTGGTGGGCTCGACGGGTCTGCCGACCAAGACGGAGCAGGCGGATCTGCTGCAGGCGATGTACGGGCGTAATGGTGAGGCGCCGGTTCCGGTCGTCGCTCCGCGTACACCGGCGGACTGTTTCGACGCGGCGATCGAGGCGGCCCGGATCGCGATCACGTACCGGACGCCGGTGTTCCTGCTGTCGGACGGTTATCTGGCGAACGGGTCGGAACCGTGGCGTATCCCGGAGATCGATCAACTCTCTGATCTGCGGACCCAGTTCGCGTCGGGCCCGAATCACACCGAGGCGGACGGCACGCAGGTGTTCTGGCCGTACAAGCGTGACCCGGAAACCCTGGCCCGTCCGTGGGCTCTGCCGGGCACGCCGGGGCTTGAGCACCGTATCGGCGGGATCGAGAAGCAGGACGGCACGGGCAACATCTCCTACGACCCGGCCAACCACGAGTTCATGGTCCGCACCCGGCAGGCCAAGATCGACGGTATCGAGGTCGACGACATCGAGGTCGACGACGACTCCGGCGAGGCCAGCACCCTTGTCCTTGGCTGGGGTTCGACGTACGGGCCGATCACCGCGGCGGTGCGCCTGCTGCGTGCGGCGGGCGAGGACATCGCGCAGGCCCATCTGCGGCACCTCAACCCGTTCCCGAAGAACCTCGGCGAGGTCCTGGAGCGTTACGACAAGGTGGTGATCCCCGAGATGAACCTCGGCCAGCTCGCCACTCTCATCCGGGCCAGGTATCTGGTGGACGCCCGTTCCTGCAACCAGGTCAACGGCATGCCGTTCAAGGCTGAGCAGCTCGCCACGGCTCTCAAGGAGGCCATCCATGGCTGAGATGCTCAGCCTCGTGCCCAGGAGCGAAGTCGCCCTGAAGGCAAAGGACTTCAAGTCGGACCAGGAGGTGCGCTGGTGCCCGGGCTGCGGCGACTACGCGATCCTGGCCGCCGTCCAGGGCTTCATGCCCGAGCTGGGGCTGGCGAAGGAGAACATCGTCTTCGTCTCCGGCATCGGCTGCTCGTCCCGCTTCCCGTACTACATGAACACCTACGGGATGCACTCCATCCACGGCCGCGCCCCGGCCATCGCGACCGGACTCGC
>NZ_JBVJPM010000025.1:0-103298 GCF_055582645.1 Streptomyces sp. NPDC107517
TGCTCGTGTTGCTCTTCTTGCTCACTACCTGGAACTGCTTCCTCCGGGACCTGTCGTCCCAGTATCAGGCTGTCCAGCTCAGAGGGGGAACTTCACCTTGATCGACACGGTTGCGCTTGTCGGTGTGGCCGCACTCGCAGCACATCTGCGAGGTGTACGCGGGATCGACGTACACCAGCGGCACACCGGCGCGCCGGGCCTTGTAGACGATGAAGTCTCCGAGCTGGGAGAAGGCCCAGGAATGGAGCGTGACCCGTTGCGGCTTGCGGAGCCGTACCCTCTGCCGGATGCCTGTGAGTTCTTCCAGTGCGATACCGGCCGAGGTGCGTTCAGCCTCGGTCACAATCTTCTTCGCGATGACGTGGTTGGTGGTCGTGGCGTGCCGCTGCTCGCGGCGCGAGCGTTCCTTGAGCCTGCGCTTGGCGGACTTGGTTCGCTTCTTCTGGAGTTTGGCCCGCAGCGTGAGCTGCCGCTTGCGGTACCGGTTGAGGCCGCGCCCCGCGGGCTGGTAGCCGGTGGACGTGGTGGCGATGTTGGCGATGCCGAGATCTACGCCGACGAAACCGTCCGGCTCGTACACGTCGGGCTCGGGTACCTCGCACGTGGCGATCAGGTAGAACACGCCGTCACGTTCTATCAGGTCGGCTTCGCCCTTGCGGAACTCGCGGAGTGTCTTGAGCGACTGTGCCGAGCACACGAACCGCACACCTTTGAGCCGGCCGACCGTCGTCCAGATGCTCACGGTCTGGGCGTCGTACTGCCACGAAAGGCACCGGTCGTCGTACGGCTGAGCCGCGTTCGGCCGGAACGTGATCGGCTTCGACTCGGCCTTGATCCGGCGCTTACTGCCGGTCTTGCCGAGGTTCCCGGCGCGGATGTTGGCCTTCAACGTGGTGTAGGCGTCACGCGTTTTCTTGATCACGTGTTGTGCCGCCTGAGCGCCGAGCCCGAGTTCCTTGAGCTGCGCATAGGTGTGCTTGCGCAACTCGTACTCACGCGGAACGCCGTGCTTGAACGCCACCCGCGACACCCAGCACGCGGCCTTGTTAACGGTGCGCAGGGTCGCCGACAGCGCGGCGGCCTGGTCGGCCTCCGGTATCAGCTTCACCTGCGTCACGATCTTCACAAGGCGGGATCGTAGCGTTGATCTATGTCACCTCGCTGGTAACCAAACCCCAACATCCACAGGGGTCGAAGCGTCGTCCACACCCTGCACGCCCGATCAGGTCTTGTAGCCGTCAGGCGCCACTTCCTTTTAACTCCGTTATTTCCTTGCGGAGTTGTTTTGACACGGCTCGTACGTCTCCGTACGCCAAGATGGTGGATCTGACCTGAGGGAAGCTACACGACGGGGGCTCGCGTTGGATCGCCTGGCAGAAGCGGATCTGGAAGTGACCGGGCGGCCGGCGCCCGCTGTGCTGCCCGCGTCACTGCGGGCGTGGCTCGGGCTGGTAGCGGCCCTTGCCGCGCTGGTGGTCGTCGTGCTCGGGGTCTTGTACGCCGGCCACAATGAGCCTGGCGCGGTGGACAGTTGGATCGTCCCACCGACGGCGGACAGTGTGCGGCCGCCGTGGCGGCACGTGGCTGTGGCCCTGGACCTCCTGGGGGAACCCGCGGGAGCAGCGGCGCTGATCGTGGCCATCGTGACGGGGTGCCTACTGCTTCGGCGTCCTCGCGCGGCGGTGTTCGTCGTTGCCGGGGTCGGCGTCACCGTGGGGACGGTGAGACTGCTCAAGTCCCTGGTGGGGCGCACCATCCACGGCGAGGGCAACCTGTCCTATCCGAGCGGGCACACCGCCTTCGCCACCGCTCTCGCCCTCGTGATGGCGCTGCTGGCGACCGGCCGGCTCGGCGTCGGCAGGGGCGCCGGCACGGTACTCGTGCTCTCCGCGGGGCTGGTGGCCGGCGCCGCCATGGGCTGGGCGGAGGTCGCCCTCGGCTCGCACTACCCGACCGACGCTCTCGGGGGCTGGTGCACCGCGCTGGCGGTGACGCCGGCGACCGCTTGGCTGGTCGACCGGCTCGCCGGCCGCGTGGTCGACGTCGGTCGGATGGCGCGCCGCTGACGGTGCGTCACGTCTGGTCATGCCAAGCGGCGGAATACCGGCTTCACCGCACGGCCGGCCATCCAGGGAGTGGGGTCGGCGGCGTCCAGTGCCTTCCGGTACACCGCGCACGCCTGGGCGACCACGTCGACGGTGCGGTCGATGTCGGCGTCGCTGAGCGCGCTGCTCACCACGAACGACGGGGCGAGCACCCCACCCGCGAGGAGCTGGCGCAGGAACAGGGTGCGGTACTGCTGCGACGGCTGCCGGTTCTCGTCGAGGGTGGCGAAGACCAGGTTGCTGGCCCGGCCCCGGACGGCGATGTGGTCGCCGACGCCCATGGTCGCCGCGGCGTCGCGGACACCGGCGGCCAATCGCTCGCCGAGGGCATGGAGGCGCGCCGTGATGCCCTCCTCCACGTAGGTGGTTTGTACGGCCATCGCTGCGGCCAGGGAGTGCGTTTCCGCCCCGTGCGTGGTGGACAGCAGGAACACCCGGTCGCCCGAGTGCCGCAGCCCGCCCCGCTCCATCAGGTCACGGCGCCCGGCCAGCGCCGAGACGGCGAACCCGTTGCCCAGGGCCTTGCCGAACGTGGAGAGGTCGGGGACGACGCCGTACAGACCTTGGGCTCCCGCCTCGGACCAGCGGAGGCCGGTGATCATCTCATCGAAGATCAGTACGCAGCCGTGCCGGTCGGCCAGCTCGCGCAGGCCCACGAGGTATCCGGGAGTGAGGTCTTCGCTGCTCGGACCGAGTTGAGAGCCTGGCGCAGGCCGGGTGTGCCCGGCAGGTTCGAGGATCAGGCAGGCGACCTCGTCCTGGTACCGGGTCAGCAGCTCCTCGGTGGCGGCCAGGTCCCCGTACGGGAACGCCAGGGTGAGCTCGGTGGTCGCCGCCGGGATGCCGGCGGACATCGGTGTGGTGCCGATGAACCAGTCGTCGACGGAGAAGAACGGATGGTCGCCGCAGATGGCCACCCGCGGGCGGCCGGTGACGGCGCGGGCGAGGCGCACCGCGGCGGTGGTGACATCGGAGCCGTTCTTCGCGAACTTCACCATCTCGGCGGTCGGCACCGTGGCCAGGAAGCGTTCCGCGGCCTCGACCTCCACGATGGACGGCCGGACGAAGTTGCTGCCGCGGCCGAGTTCCCGCCGCACCGCCTCGATCACGCGCGGATGGGCGTGGCCGAGGCTGACCGACCGCAGGCCCGAGCCGTACTCGATGTAGCGGTTGCCGTCGATGTCCCACACGTGGGCACCGTGGCCGTGGCTGATGACCGGGGCAAGGTTCTCGGGGTACTGGTCGTCGCCTTTGGCGTAGGTGTGCGCGCCCCCGGGGATCATGGCGTTCAGCCGCTCGTTCGCCATCCGCGACCGGGGCAAGTGGAACTCTTCGGTGTCCACGCTGAGTTCAGCTCTCTTTCTGTTTCAGGACCTCGGCGAGGCTCGGCGCCTCGCGGTCCCGCTGGGACATCGATGTGGCGGGCAGCGGCCAGGGAATGGCGAGCTCCGGGTCGTCGAAGGCGATCGTCACGTCCTCGGCCGGATCGTGCGGGCGGTCGATCCGGTACGAGGTGTCGGCGGTTTCGGTCAGTGCCTGGAAGCCGTGGGCGCAGCCCGCCGGGATGTACAGGGTCGCCTGTGTCTGGCCGGACAGCTCGAAGAAGGCGCGGCCCAGATAGGTCGGCGAGTCGGGCCGCAGGTCCACGACGACGTCGAAGATCTTCCCGTACGAGCACCGCACCAGCTTGGCCTCGCCCGCGCCGGAGCGCAGGTGCAGGCCGCGCAGCACGCCCCGGACCGAGCGGGACAGGCTGTCCTGGACGAAGGCGTCGGGGTCGAGGCCCACCGAGCGGACCACGTCGGCGTCGAAGGTGCGGCAGAAGAAGCCGCGTTCGTCGGCGTACGGGGTCGGCTCGAAAAGGTAAGCGCCGTCGATCGCCGGGACTTCGGTCGCCTTCATGGAGCCTCCCGCAAGGTGTGGGTTTCGTCGGTCGTTGGAAAACCGGGCCGCTTTCAAGGCGACCGCAGGGTGTGGGCCTGGTCGGTCGCCGCGAACAGGGCCGCTGTCAGGTCGGTGAACTGGTGCTGGAGGCGCTGAGCGGCGTCCTGGTTCCGCTCGTCGAGGGTCCGCCGCAGCTCCGCCGAGCGCTCTTCCAGGGCCCGGAACTGCGCGAGCAGCCGGTCGGCGTCCACCGCGCGCGCCGGGTGGCAGTACGCGCCGAGCCCCATCTGGGCCATGAGCGCGTCGCTCTTCGCCGCATAGCTGAGGGCGAGCGTCGGTACGCCGGTCTTCAGCGCGCAGATCAGGTTGTGGTACCGGGTCGCCACCACCGTGTCGGCAGCCACCATCTCCTTCATCAGGTCGGCCAGTGAGGTCGCCTCGGCCGCGGTGACCAGCGGCGAGTCCACCGCGGCGAGGATCGTGGCGACCACCGACGCGTCGCTGTCGTCACCGGTGATCAGCCGGACGGGCCTGCCCTCCTCGGCCAGCGTGCGGACGAACCGGATCGTCCCGTCGAGGTAGCGCCGGTGTATCTCCTGTGCCCGGGCGCGGTCGTCGTTGCCGCCGTGGAAGTCCATGACTCCGACGCAGACCGGGCCCGGCGGGCCCGAGGGCGTGGTCGCGGGCGGCCCCGGCAGGGCGAACGCGAGGTCCGGATAGACCTCGTCGCGCGCGGTGTTCACGCCCATCGCCCGCATCGCGTCGCGGGACTGCGCGTCCCGGTACGACCGGTAGGTGGCCAGCCGTGCCGACCAGCGCACCAGGGCCCGGGTCGGCCGGTTGCCTATCGCGGCGGCGCCGACGCTGACCAGCGCGACCCGGGTGCGCAGCAGCCGGCCACTCGCACAGAGCAGGAACAGCGAGTACGGGAAGCCCCAGGGCCGCAGCGGCAGCGTGGCCTCCAGGACGCCCATGCCCGGCACGATCACCACGTCGTGCCGGCGCACCCAGGCAGCGGTGCGGACGAGGTCGACGAGTTTGCCCAGAGCCTTCGCCGCGATCGCGCCCGCACGCGACGCCGTCCGGTACTCCCCGCGGTACCAGTGCAGCCGCGTCGCGGGGATCCCGTACCGGGTCGCGACGGCCTCGGGTCCGGCGCACAGCGCGTCCACGACCGCCTCCGGGTGCTCGGCGCGGAGGTACCCGAGCACTGCTTCGAGCGACCCGTCGTTGCCGAGGTTGCCGGAGCCGAGAAGGCCGAACACCCCGACGCGCACCGGGGTTTCCTTCTCCGGCGTCACGCCTGCCTCCCCTCACGGCCGGCGACGAGGGCGTCGACGGAGACGGTGAGCTGGGCCGGGTCGACCGGGGCGCGGTCCTCGACCCGCTCGCCGGCGCCGGGCCGGACCCGGCTGGTCATCCATGCGGCGAGGTGGCTGTAGCACGCGCGCCGGTCCGCCGGGGACAACGGCGCCCGCCGGATCGCCGCGACGAAACCCCACATGTACTCGGCGAGCAGCCGGGGCGTGGGGTGCAGCGGGCCCGACCGGCGCGGGTCCAGGTTGACGCACCGGGCGCGCTTGGACGGGTTCGCGCGCTCGGCGCGGGTCGGGTGGTCACGGCGGAAGTACAGCAGTTCCGGCACCTGGTGGAAGGGCCCGTGCAGGGTGATCTCGGCGACGAAGGTGCGGTCCGCGTGGTGGTAGCTGTCGAGCGGCTTCACGCGGCGCAGCATGTCGGCCCGCATCACCCCGTAGAAGTCGTCGCCGCCGGGCTCGAAGAGCAGACTGCGGAAGCGCTCCGGCGCACGCGGCGAGTCGGTGGCGAGCCCGTACTCGTAGGGGACCTTCAGCCGGCCGTCGCCGTCGATGACCGCCTGGCCGGAGTGCGCGAGGATCACGTCCGGCCGCTCGTCCAGCGCCTCCACACAGCGCCGCAACAGGTCCCGGCCGTACAGGTCGTCGTGGGAGGCCCACTTGAACAGTTCGCCGCGGCACTCGGCGAACACGCGGTTGTGGTTCGGTGTGGCGCCGATGTTCCGGGGTAGCCGGAGGTACCGGATGCGCGGGTCCAGCGCGGCGTACCGGCGGCAGATGTCCTGGGTGCCGTCGGTCGAGGCGTTGTCGGAGATGACCAGCTCGAAGTCCTCGTAGGTCTGGCCGAGCAGGGCGTCGAGCGACTCGGCCAGGTACTCCTCGCCGTTGTACACGGGCAGGCCGATGCTCAGCCTGGGGTGGGGGGTCATGACGTCCTCACTTCGGGAGTGGAGTTGTGGTGGCGCTCGCGCAGTGCGGACCGCAGGTGCAGCCACCAGACGGCCGAGCCGCTGACGGTCGCCGCGGCGACGCCCCAGGCCGAGCCGACCGTGCCGGCGACGGCCGCCCCGCCGAGCCCGCCGCCGACGTAACAGGCGGAGGCGAACAACTGGCTGCGCAGGCTGCGCCGGGCCGCGCCGAGCGCGCGCAGCCCAGCCGCCGCGCCGGTGCCGAGGCCGGCGCCCGCGACGCTGAGCGTGACCGGCACGATGAGCTCCGCGGCGGAGTGCCAGACGCCGCCGAGCACGAGATCGCCGAGCCGGTCCGGCATCAGCAGCAGCGCCCCGCCCCAGAGCAGCGCGGCAATGGCCTGCCCGCCACCGAGCAGGAGGCAGAAGTGGCCGAGGCGGTCCGGAGCCCGCCGCAGCACCCGTGCCGCCTCCGGGACGGTGACCAGCGAAAGGCCCATCAACACGGCGAGGAACGGGCCGAGCAGCAGTTCGGCGCCCCGGACCGCGCCCACCGCGCCGACTCCGACGATCGCGCCGAGCCCGTACGCCCGCAGCTGGCTCGCGCCGCTGAGGCTGACGTTCTCGACGAGGTACCGGTAGCCGAGGTCGCGCTGCTCACGCAGCCATCCGCGCGCTCCGGTCAGTTGTGGCCGGATTCCGGACTGGAGGCAGCCGTACCCGGCAGCCACTGTGGCGGACGCGCCCCAGGCGAGCACGAAAGCGTCCACGGTGTCCACGTGGGCCGCCACGACCAGGGCGGGGACGAGTGCGACGCCCCACACGAGGTCGTTGACGAACGCCTTCCGCCCGGTGCCGGCGGCGAAGAACGAGAACCGCCATGCGTCCTGCAACAGCAGCCCCGGCAGCATGACACCGAGGCAGGCGAAGGCGATGCCCACGCGGCCGCCGAGAGCAAGGCCGACCACCACGGCCGCGGCGCCGAGCGCGGCACCGACGCCGAGCGCGGTACCCGTCGACCGGGCCACCGCCCCGCGCCAGGACGCGTCCGACACGCCGCTGAAGCGCACGACGAGCGGGTCGGTGGCAAGGCCGCGGGAGACGTTGAGCACCACGCCGTAGGTCACCCAGGCCAGGCTGAACACGCCGAACGCGGTCACCCCCAGCGAGCGGGCCACGTAGATCCCCACCACGAAGTTGCTCAGGCTGGAGGCGGCCTGGTCCGCCAGTCCCCAGGACAGCCGGCCGACGAGGGCCCGCCGGGCGGACCCGGCCGGTGTCGTCGCCTCTCCCTCGGTGGTCATCGGCGTCATGCCTTGATCAGCCCGGCGCCCTGCAGGGCGTCGGCCGCGCCGGCCACGGCGCTGAACGGCAGCCCGGACCGCTCGGCGACGTCCAGCAGACTGTGCTCGCCGTCGGACAGACTGAGCACCCAGAGCATGGCCATCTGGGCCTGTCTGGTGTCGCTGCGGCCGCCGAGCGCGTCGTACAACCCCCGTCGGCCCAGCTGTGGTTCGCCGTAAGGGCTGAGGTTGACGTAGCGCCGGTTGCGGTCGAGGACGCCGAACGCCTCGCGGCAGACGGCGAGGGTGTCCGCCATCGCCTCCGGGGAGACGAAGTCCGGGTTGTCCGCCGAGGTGTGGTACTCGGGGTACCCGGCGTACGGGGTCCGGCTGAGCGAGCCGACGCCGAGGTCGAACCCGGGCGAGCAGTACTGCCGCTCGTCGTAGCCGTACGGCGTGAACTCGTTGACGTGGTGCGGGCGTTCGGAGTCCGCCAGGACGTGCCGCATCACCCGGTCGATCTCCGCGTCGCCCCGCCTGCTCTGCTTGTACGTCAGCTGTCCCGAGTCGCCGGCGCAGGCCAGTACGAGGCCGTGCTTGACCCGCTCGATCCGCTCCGCGTTGCGGGCCAGCCACGTGATCGCCCCGATGGTGCCGGGCGCGAAAATGAACCGGTAGGTGTAGTACGGCGTCTGCTGCGCCAGCGTCCGGGCCAGGTACGTCGCCACCGCGATGCCGGCCAGGTTGTCGTTGGCCAGCGAGGGGTGGCACACGTGGCAGGAGACGATCACCTCGTCGGAGACCTGCCCGGGGACGACGTGCTCGGCGTAGGTGAGATGGCCGTCGGCGAGGGTGGAGTCGACGCGCACCTCGTAGTCGCCGTCCGGCATCGCGTCCAGGGTCTCCTGGGCCAGGCAGAACCCCCATTCCGGCTTGTAGTAACTGGTGCGGTAAGGCACCCAGTTCGGGTGCTCCGGCAGGGTGTGCAGGTGTTCGCGCAGCTCGGCCAGCGGCAGGGTCGCCGACACCGGCACGCTGTAGCCGAGCACGTGCAGGCTGGACGCGGCGAAGTCGACGATCCGGTTGCCCGAGGCGTCGGCGACGTACGCGTCGCGGATGTTCCACTCCTGCGGCACCGTCCAGTCGAGGACCTGCGTCCCGGTCGGCACCTCGTGCACCTGCAGCGGAACGTACTCGCCGATGATGTCCAGCGTGGCGCGCACACCGTCGCCGGTGATGCTCCGGCACAGCGGGTACAGCCGCTCCACCAGCGCATGCATCTCCTGGCCCGCAGAGGTCGTCGTCTGCGCGCCGGCCGCGGTCATCGGCGCCACCGCAGGGTGTCGTCGACGGTTCCGGCGTCGGACGCCGCGCGCAGCACGGCGAGGCGGGTGAAGCGGCTCTCGAAGTCCTCCCGGGTCAGCCCGAACTTCCGGTAGGCGTCGGCGAGTTCGAGTGCGCCCTGCTTCACCGTCCACTCGCATTCGAAGCCGGGGATCGCGGCGCGGAAGCGGGAGAAGTCCACTCGGTACGACCGCGGATCGGCACCGGTCTCCCCCGTGATCACGACCTTCGAGCCGGACACCGCCGCGGCGACCTGCTCGGCGATCTCGGCGACCGTGACGTTGTTGATCTCGCTGCCGATGTTGAACGCCCGGTCGTGCACGGCTTCGCGCGGCGCGGTGAGCGCGGCCGTGAAGGCCCGTGCGATGTCGGCGGCGTGCACCAGCGGGCGCCAGGGGGTGCCGTCGGAGAGCACGAGCACCTCGCCGGACAGGAGCGCGTGGCCCACCAGGTTGTTCAGGACGATGTCGGCGCGCAGCCGGGGTGAGTAGCCGAAGGCGGTGGCGTTGCGCATGAACACCGGGGTGAAGTCGCCGTCGGCCAGGGCGTGCAGGTCGTCCTCCACCCGCACCTTGGACTCCGCGTACGGGGTCACCGGCCGCAGCGGGGCGTCCTCGGTCACCAGGTCGCTGCCGCCGGCGGCGCCGTAGACGGAGCACGTCGACGCGTACAGGAAGCGCCGCACTCCGGCGTCGCGGGCCAGCCGGGCGAGACGCACGGACGCGTGGTGGTTGATGTCGTAGGTGAGCTCCGGTGCGAGGGATCCCAGCGGGTCGTTGGAGAGCGCGGCCAGGTGGATCACGGCGTCCACCCCGGCCACGTGGTCGGCCGTGACGTCGCGCAGGTCCACCCGCGGTCCCTGCGGGTCCGCGGGCTGCGGGCCGAGGACGCAGTCGGCGAACAGGCCGGCGTCGAGGCCGACGACCTCGTGTCCGGCTGCCGTGAGTACGGGGGCCATGACGGTGCCCAGGTATCCCTGGTGTCCGGTGAGCAGTACGCGCAAGGTTCAATCCCCCAGGTCGAGAGTGAGTTTGGTGACGGCGAACGCCTCGGCGTAGCGCGCGTGGCATTCGATGCCGCGGATCCGTGCGAGACCCAGGAAGGCCTCCCGGTCGTACCAGGGCCGGTGCCGCTGCGAGGGGTAGTGCTCCTGCAGCAGCCGCACCTTCTGTTCGGCGATCTCCGGCGACAGCGGCTGGTACGCCGCCGGGCGGCCGAGATCGCCGTCCCACTTGACGATCTCGTAGCCGAGTACGAGGTGGTCGCGGAACGCGGTGGGCATCAGCTGCGCCAGGCCGCGGTGATCCTGGTGCGCGTCATCGGTACGCGGCGCCAGGATCAGATCCGGCTCGGTCTGTCCGCGCAGTTCCTCGACCGCGGCCTTGGCCTCGTCCCAGTGCACGGGCATCCGGCCGTCCGGCAGCTTGAGCACGGTGAGGCGCAGGTCGGCGCCCGGGCAGAAGGCGGCGAGCGCGGCCCGCTCCTCCTGCTCCCGCTCGCTGCCGCCGCCGGAGAGCACCAGCGCGTCGACGCGGAGTCCCGGTCGCGCGAGGCACAGTGTCAGCAGCGTGCCGCCGGCGCCGATGGCGATGTCGTCGCAGTGCGCGCCCACCGCGACGATCCGTTCCAGGGGCCCGGCCCCGAGCCGTATCACGCGCTCACCCCGGCGCTGTCCCGCTCCCACACGGCCCACGGGCGGTCGCCACGGGCGTAGGCCTCGTCGAGCGCGGCGCGTTCCTTCACGGTGTCGGTCGGCTTCCAGAAGCCGCGGTGCTGGTGCGCCACAAGGCGGCCCTGCTTGGCCAGTCGGGCGCATCCGTCGGCGACCAGGTCCCCGTTCTCCGGTATGTGGTCGAAGACCTCCTGGCGGAGCACGAAGTAGCCGCCGTTCTCCCACAGCGGCATGTCGCTCACCGCGGTGATGCCCCCCACCAGGCCGTCCTCGCCCAGGTCCACGCAGTGGAACGAGGACTGCGGCGGCACCACCATCATCGACGCACCGGCGTCACGCCGGGCGAACCGGTCGATCATCTTGGGCAGCGGGGCGTCGGTGAGCACGTCGGCGTAGTTGGCGAGGAACATCTCGTCGCCGTCCAGGTGGTGCCGCACCCGGCGCAGCCGCTCCCCGATCGGTGACTCGATGCCGGTCTGCGCGAACGTGATCGTCCAGTCCGAGATGTCTGTGGAGAGCAGCTCGGTCCGCCCGCCCCGCAGGACGAAGTCGTTGGACGTCGTCTCCTCGTAGTTGAGGAAGAAGTTCTTGATGTGGTGCGCCCCGTATCCGAGGCACAGGATGAACTCCTTGTGCCCGAAGTGCGCGTAGTAGCGCATGACATGCCAGATCAGCGGTCGCGGGCCGACCATCGCCATCGGCTTGGGCACGTCGTCGTCGGCGCCGCTGCGCATCCGCATCCCGTACCCGCCGCAGAACAGTACGACCTTCATGATGTGCCCTCGACAATGCTCAGTTCCGGGATGGGAAAGACAAGGCGGCCGCCCCACTCGTGCACGAAGGACAGCTGCTCGACCAGCTCGGCCCGCAGGTTCCACGGGAGGACGAGGACGTAGTCCGGTTTGTCGGCGGCTATCTGCTCGGGCGGCAGGATCGGGATGCGGGTGCCGGGGGTGAACCTGCCGTGCTTGTACGGGTTGCGGTCGACCGTGTACGCGAGCAGGTCGGGCCGGATGCCGCAGTGGTTGAGCAGGGTGTTGCCCTTGCCCGGGGCGCCGTAGCCAACGACCGTCTCGCCGCGCTCGGCCGCCTCGATGAGGAACTTCAGGAGGTCCCGGCGCACCTTGGCCACCCGGGCGGAGAACTCGGTGTACCCGGACAGCTCCTGCAGCCCGGCGGCCTTCTCCCGGTCCAGCACGTCGGCCACCTGGTCGCTGGGCTCGCCGGCCACCTCGGCCGGCCGGGCCCACAGCCGGATGGAACCGCCGTGCGTGGGCAGCAACTCGACGTCCACGAGCGTGAGTCCGCCGCTGGCCAGGGCCCGGATCGCGGACGCGACCGTGTAGTACTGGAAGTGCTCGTGGTAGATCGTGTCGTACTGGTTCTCCTCGATCAGGGTCAGCAGGTGCTGCACCTCGATGGAGACCCAGCCGTCGTCGGCGACCAGGGCGCGCAGCCCCTGGGTGAACCCGACCACGTCGGGGATGTGCGCGTACACGTTGTTGGCCACGACCAGGTCGGCCGGGCCGTGCTCGGCGCGGACGCCCGATCCGGTGTCCGGGTCCAGGAACGCAGTGAGCGTGGGCACACCGGCGTCCCGCGCCGCTGCTCCGACGTTCACCGACGGCTCGATGCCGAGGCAGCGGATCCCCCGGTCCACCACGTGCCTCAGCAGGTATCCGTCGTTGCTCGCGACCTCGACCACGAAGGCGTCGGGGCCGAGACCCACCCGCTGTACGGCGTCGCCGACGAACGTGCGCGCGTGCTCCACCCAGGAGGTCGAGAAGGAGGAGAAGTACGCGTACTCGCTGAACGTCTCCTCCGGCGTGATCAGCGGCGGGATCTGCGCGAGCCAGCAGTCGGTGCAGACCCGCAGGTGCAGCGGGTACGCGGGCTCGGCCTTGTCCAGTTGGTCCGCGGCGAGAAAGCTCTCACACGGCGGGGTCGCCCCCAGATCGACGACGCTCGCCAGCGTCGCCGAGCCACAGAGTCGGCATCGTGTCATCTACTGTCCCCATCCCCCCTGTTCGCGTGGGTGTCCCCGCCACGAACCAGTGCTGACCGACCCGCGATCGCGGTGCGGTACTCCTCCACCAGGCGCTCGAGGCCGACGGCCGGGCTGAAGCCCTGCTCGTACCGGCGCCGGGCCGCCCGGCCCATCTCCTGGTTGCGGTCCGGCTCGGCCGCGATCCGTCGTATGCAGGACGCGAGCGAGGCGGGCTCGCCCGGCCGGTGCAGCAGCCCGGTCACGCCGTCCTCGACGAGTTCGACGAAGGCGCCATGACCGGCGGCGACGGTCGGGACCCCGGCCGCCATCGCCTCCACGACCACCAGGCCGAACGCCTCCAGCCACGTCGAGGGAGCCACCACGGCGACCGACCGCGCGATCGCCTCCTGGCACTGGGCCGGGTCGTACAGGCCGACGTAGCGCACGTCGTCCCGGCCCGCCGCCCAGGCGGTCACCTCTCCCTCCAGCGGCCCCGTACCGGCGATGACGAGCGGCACACCCACACCGCCGTCCGCGGCGAGCTCGTCCCACGCGGCCATGAGCAGCCGTACGCCCTTGGCCTCCGCGAGCCGGCCGAGATAGAGCACATGCTCGCCGGCGCCATCGCGGCAAGTGCCCGGGTCCGGCACGAAGTTGTGCTTCACCGCCAGCCGCTCGGGGGGCATGCCGGCGCTCACCAGGACGTCGCGCTGCGCCGCCGAGATGCAGAAGAACCGCTCCACGCCGGACCACCACCGCCGCCGGTTGACCGACAGGCTGACCGCGAGCGGCACCGTCGCCAGACGGGAACTCCGGTAGCAGCCGTGCCGGACGGCGGGCAGCGGCGTCGACCCGACGCACTCGGTGCACGGCCGGCCGTCCCGCTGCAGCGTGCCCGGAGGGCAGACCTGGGTGTAGTTGTGCAGCGTGGCGACGGCGGGCACGCCTGCGTCGGCGCAGGCGGCAAGGACCGCCGGCGACAGGAGCGGGAAGACGTTGTGGACGTGCACCACGTCCGGGCGCTCGGCCCGGAGCCGGGCGGCGAGCTCCGTGCGGACCGCCGGGTTCCACGGCACGAGCAGCGGCACCGCGACCTTGCCGAGCAGGGACCGGGCGGCGATGTCGTCGCTGCGCCGCTCGAACACCTCGACCCGGTGGCCGGCCGCGCGCAGCAGCTCCACCTCCTGGTCGACGACCTTGTTCTCCCCGCTCGGCTGCGCCGAGCCGTAGTGGTTGTGCACCACGAGGACGTGCATGGTCAGGACACCTCCGATCTCCGGGCCCACCGTGGGACGCGTTGTCGAGGGGCTGGGGGCGTGGGGAGCGAAGGTGCCTCGACAGGTGCCGCCAGGAGCGAGGCGGCCACGGCCAGATGCAGGAGATACGGCGAGGCGTCGCCGAGACCGGCCTCGGTGTACGACGCGATCGCGCAATAACTGATCAGGAAGATCGCGCAGGCCCTCTGCAGCGACGGTGGCCGCAGCAGCGCCACGCCGCCCAGCACGATGATGATCGCCGCCACCAGGGCGACGCCGGTCAGACCCTGCTCCTGGTAGACGGCCAGCCAGCTGTTGTCGATGGGCAGACCGTCGAACGACTTGTCGCCGAGGCCCATGCCGAACAGTTGCTCCGTGGTCGTCCGGGGAGCCGCGAGGAGGGCGTCCCAGACCTTGGCCCGACCGGTGAGGTTGGAAAAGTTCTCCTGGCTCTGTCCGCGCAGGAACCACGTCTGGAGCGCGGAGGCGAACCCCACCGCGGCGACCACGGCGCACAGCACCGCCCAGGTGAAGAACCGCCGGGCCGCGGCGCTGGTCAGCAGGAGCGAGCCGATCGCCAACACCAGCCCGATGACCAGGCCGAGCGTGGCTGTACGGGTGTGGGTCAGCGCGAGCAGGACGAGCGACGGCACGATGACCAACGCCGCGCTGACCCTGTCGGTGCGGCGTCCGAGGACGAGCAGCACGGTGAGCCCGATGATCACGGCGGCGTACTGTCCGATCTGCGGCGGGGTGAGCGGCCACAGCGCGCCGACCAGGCGTCCGCCGTAGAGGTCGGGCAGGGCGGCGCCCGGTGAGACGACCAGGCCGGCGGCCACCGACCCGAGCACCGCGAAGTACATCCGTATGTGGTGCCGTACGAACGTCAGGCCGCCGTCCCACCAGCGGCTGAGCAGCCACAGCGTGCCGATGAAGAGAGCCAGCCGGGCACAGCGGAACAGCGCGCCGAACCCGGACTGCAGGTCCACGCTGGAGATCACGCTCGGCACCAGCAGCAGGGTGAGCAGCAGCACGAAGGCGCTCGGTCGGATGCGCAGCCGGAGATTGAGTGCGAGCGCCAGCGCGAACGCGGCGACCAGCGCGCCCATGGTGACCATCTGGATGAGGGAGCGGGGCAGCGGGATGATGGTCTCCGCCCCGGCGGAGCCGAGCGTGTTGAGGACCAGCAACCCCCAGACGGTCCCGACGAGTTTCGCTGCGCCGGCCGGGCGTCGTCCGGCGCCGGGCTGCGGGTCCGCCGCGTCCGCTCCGCCCGGCAGTGCGCCGCGCCGCAGGTCGTTGCTCATCTCAACCACCGGCCTGCGGGTCGAGGGTGCTGCTCGTGTCCTGCTGGTACGGCGTGCTCTGCCACTGCCCGAAGTCGAGCACCTGGCTCGGGTCGTGGGCGACGAACTGCCATGGTCCGACGTAGACGTTGTCGTGCCAGCGGTTGTGCTGCCCGGTGGTGATCGCGTCGGCCACCCGCTTGCCCTGGTAGGGCGACCAGTCCGGATACGTGCCGTAGTTGGCGAGGACCGCCATGCGATCGCATTTCACCGTGCACTTGAGGACGGACTTGTCCAGCACGAAGCGGTTGTCGTGGATGTCCACCCGCTGGGTCTTCCACCGGCAGTCGGCGTAGAGCGGTGCTTTGGCGATCGCCGGCTGCGCGCAGCGGCCGGTCTTGGGAACCAGCAAGGTGCAGTCGCCGGACGAGGTGTTGGCCGGGCTGTTGCAGAACCGGTCGGCGTTCTCCCACAGGGTGATCCCCGACCAGTTGTTCTCCAGCACGTTCCGGTAGATCTCGATCTTGTCGGTGCGGGCCTTGATCCGTGGTTCGCCGCCGGACTCGGACAGGTAGACGGTCGCGTACGGGAACGTGTCTCCCTTTTTGGCCTCTCTGCTGCCCTCGACCCAGTTGTTGCGCCGGATCGTGTTGTTCCGGATGACCGCGTTGTAGCTGGTCTCGTAGATCAGCGCGGCACCGTCGTTGGCCTCGAGCACGTTGTTCTCGATCCGGAAGTCGTTGTTGTTGGTGTCCGCCCACAACCCCGTTCCGCGGTTGTCGTGCACCCAGTTGCCGCGTACGTCGGCGCCGTCGACAGCCCAGAACTTGATGCCTCCGGTGCAGCCGCAGCCCTCCTTGCGCCGCTCCCAGTCGCCGGTGTTGTTGCCCACGATCTCGTTGTCCTCGACGACCAGGTCGCGGAGGGCGCCGCCGCCCTTGTACGCGTTCATGCCGTACTGACCGTTGTCACGCAGGCAGTTGGCGCGGGTCTGCTGGCGGGCACCGGCCATCAGCCCGGCTCCCGAGTTGTCCTGGATCGTCGCGTGCTCGATCACCCACCCGTCGGCCGAGTCGTGGTTGACCACGCCCTCGTCGAGGGGCGCCACGAAGCGTTGAACGGTCAGGTGGCGGATGGTGACGTCGCGGGCGGTGCCGCCGAACGCGTACTGGTTCTTCTTCTGGCCGTCGAGCACCGCGCCCGGCGCACCGAGGTAGCGGTCCCCCTTCTTGGGGATGACCTGGGCGAACCGGTCCGGGTCGAGCCGGTGCTTGCCGGGTCGGAGCCAGAACGTGGTGTTCGGAGGGCTCTTCTTGGTCTTCGCCGCCAGGTCGCCGACGACCCCGGGGTCGACCGTCACCGCGCCCGCCGGCGCCTTCGCCGGTCCGGCCGCGGGCTTGTCGCACACTCGGGCCACGGATCGGGCCGCGGACGTGGCGGACGCGGACGGCGCGGCCTTCGACTCCGCCTCGGCTCCCGGTGTGCTCTCACAGCCGGTCGCCGCCAGCAGGACCAGTGCCAGCGCCGCCAGCGCCCAGCGCCCCCTCTTGATCCTCACGTGCCCCCCTGGAACCCTTCCGCCGGACCTTGCCGGAGCCACGGGCCCCGGCACGCGCAGCGGCTGCGTTGTCGTCAGGTGCCAACGCTCCACGTGGTCGCTCTCCTCCGCCTTGCAGTTGCACACACCAGTCTCCGCTCGCCCGCACCGATCCATTCCGGCCCTCCTCTCCAGCCTGATCCGTCAAAGGTCCCTAGCCGCGGAACCTGAGCACGGTGGTGAACCCCTCCGAGCCGTCGGCGAAGCCGGTGCCGACCAGCGTGGTGGTGGGTTCCTTGCGCCCGAAGCCGGCGGAGTACCAGCCCAGCGGCGGGTCACTCTCGCCGCGATGCGCCCGCCAGCTCAGCTGCTCGGGCAGGTCGAGCATCGCGGAGCGCCCCTCGCCGTCCCGGATCCAGGTGAGCACCGCCCGGCTCCCCACCAGGTCCGCGGCGATCGCCGGGCCGAGGTGGAACGCCAGGCGCACAGCCCGACGCGGACCGCTCACCTCGTCGACCACCCTCAACTCCTGGTCTGCTGCAGCCAGTTCCACCCGGCGGCGGTGCACGGAGTTCTGGTAACCGTCGTGCTCGGCAGACCAGCGGGACACACCGTCGTCGGACGCGTCCGCGACCAGGACACGGCTGCGGGCATGCCGCGTCCACAGGAACGGGCCGCCGGACACCGACTGGTCACCGCCGTCCAACTGCAGGGTGTTGTGGCCGAGGGTCGACCGGAAGTACTGCCGCCACTCGGGCTGCCCGTGGTAGCAGAACGTCCCGGGGTCGGCAAGCACGTCGACCCCGTCGTGCCGGACCTCCACGGACAGTGCGTCCGCGTGGGCATGCGCGGCGATGGACAGGAAGCCGTGCGGGCCGCCGTCGCAGCGGCACCAGATCTCTCCCCCACCGCGCAGAATGGTCATGCCCGCGTCGGCGAAGTGGGCCGGGCGGCTTGCCGGGCGGATCACGGCCGGTGCGGAGTCGTTCTTCGAGTACGGCCGGATGAGCC
Source organism: Streptomyces sp. NPDC107517 (assembly GCF_055582645.1). Classification (NCBI taxonomy): domain Bacteria; kingdom Bacillati; phylum Actinomycetota; class Actinomycetes; order Kitasatosporales; family Streptomycetaceae; genus Streptomyces; species Streptomyces sp. NPDC107517. The sequence continues at coordinate 17,590 of NZ_JBVJPM010000025.1, forward strand.
CGGCAAGAAATGGGGTCCGCACATCGGTGCCGGTCACCGCCGGCCACCAGGCGAGCCGGCCGAACACGGCGTCCCCGGTGGCCAGCAGCGAGGCCCAGCGGTCGGTTCCCGCGCCGTCCACGACCAGACCGTGACCGTCGTCCGCGTCCCCCTGGCGCGGCGGCCGCAACCGGCTGTCCACGACGGCCGCGAGCGCGTCGGTCATCCGCAGCAGCACAAGGCGGACGGACGCGGGGACCGGCACTTCGGCGGCATCCGCCTCGGCCAGCGCGGCCAGGCCGAGCTCCAGCACCAGTCCGTGATACTCCGTGGCCAGCTCCCGGTTGAGGCCGGAGGCGAAGGTGTTGCTGCGCAGATGCCGCTCCAGCGACCGCAGCGCGCCGGCTCGCCAACTCGCCGAAGAGGGGAACCACCCGAACGCGCAGGCCGCGGCGAACTGCCCGGCGGACTCGGCGATGACGTGGTTGTTCGCCGATGATCCCCGGCTGGGGAAGGCGGCCAGCCAGCGCTGGTGGTGCCAGATCTGGTTCAGGGCCACCGGGTTGCCCTCGAACAGGTCGGCCGCGCCGGGCCAGCCGTCGAGCAGCCGGCGGATCCACACCCAGGACAGCAGCCGGATGCCGAGCTCGATGCCGCTGATCCAGTGCACACCGCGCAGCGGTGGGTTGGCCGTCCACCAGGACCGCAGGTGCTCGGCAACCCGCTCGGCGTACCGCTCGTTCCCGGTGATCGCGTAGGCGGCGGCGAGCACGGTGAGGTACTGGTGCCGGGACAGTTCCCAGATCTGCTTGATGTCCCCGACCGTGTCCTCGTTCCGGTACGGCACGTCGAAGGCGTAGCCCGACGGAGCCCGGCGCCCGGTCTTCGGGTCACACCACCAGTCCGGGTCGGTCAGGTCGTCGCGCTCCACCCCGAAGTACTGGACGCGCCCGTCCATCAGACGGTCCGCCTCGGCGATGAGACGTTTCGCGGCGTCCGGCGGTACTGAGGCGATCGTCCCGGCAGGCAGTACCGCGGTGAACCGGGCGTCGGTCACGCTCGGGCAGGCCGGTCGCGCCGACCGCCACCGCCGCCTGCGCACCGCGTCGCCCGCCCGGCCGCCGACCTCCCGCGGTCCCATCCGCGAAAGGCGTCGCAGGTACCAGCCCGCGCTCATGGTCATCGCGTCCTCGCCAACGTCACCGGCGCACCGCCGGCGAGGCCGGCCTGCACGGCGAGCGTGGTTGCCGTGGTGGCGACCAGCGACTCCAGCGGCACCGGCATCGGCCCGCCGGTCCGCACAGCCTTGATGAACGCGGCCAGCTCGGCGTTCTGGCCCTTGTCCCGTGCCTTGGGCAGCCGCGAACTGACCCACCGCTTGGGGCCGTGGACCGAGGCACGGACGAAGTCGTCGAGCCGCAGCACCTTGCCGTCCGCGACAAGGTCCAGCGTCTCCTTGGGGAAGCTGGGCGCGCCGGTGGTGACGTAGCTGATGGTGGCGGTGGAACCGTCCGGGTAGCGCAGCACGACCTGCAGGTCCTCGTTGCCGGACGTGGCGACCGCGTACACCGAGACCGGGTCGGCCCCGAGCAGCCAGCTCGCCGTGTCGATGAAGTGTCCGCCCTCGCCTGCGAACCGCGAGCCCTCGGTGCCCTGTTGGAGGTACCAGCTGCCGTGCTGCAGCCGGCCCGCGTTGACCAGGTAGCGCAGGTTCCCCGGACCGGTCCGGGGGCCGAAGCGCTCCTTGGCCTCGTTCAGCATCGGTGCGAACCGGCGGTTGAAGCCGACCTGCAGCCGGTCGTTGCCGGACTCCTCCACCGCCGCGACTACGTCTGCCAGGTCGTCCTCGGTGAGGGCCAGGGGCTTCTCCACGAAGACCGCCTTGCCGGCGAGGAGTGCCTTACGGGTCAGTTCGGCGTGCGAGCTGTGCCGGGTGACCACGAACACCGCGTCGATGGACTTGTCGCCCAGCACGGCGTCGAGATCGGTGGTCGCCTCGGCGAAGCCGAACTTCCGCTGCGCGTTGGCCGCGGACAGCGCCGTCGTGGTGACGACTGTCGACAGTTCGACGCCCTCGCGCTGTGCCAGGTGCGGCAGCAGCATCGACGTCGCGTAGTTTCCCGCGCCGACGAACGCAAGGCGTACCGGCGCCTTGGCGGACCAGGCCGGGGTGGAGACGCCGCCGCTGCGTGGCTTGACCGCGGGCACGGCCACCGCCGGGGCCGTTGCCTCCCCCGCGTGCGTGGCGTACCGGAACAGCACGGCCACGGCCTTGAGGTCGCCGTCCTTCAGGCTCCGGTACGTTTCGACGGCGTCATCGAAGTCGGCGATGTGGGAGACCAAGGGCTCCACGTCGACGCTGCCGCGGGCGACGAGATCGAGGAAGCACGCCAGGTTACGGCGCTCGGTCCAGCGCACGTAGCCGATCGGGTAGTCCCGGCCCTCGAGCTCGTACTCCGGGTCATAGCGCCCGGGGCCGTAACTCCGCGAGAACCGGACGTCGAGCTCTTTCTCGTAGTACGCGTTCCAGGGGAGGTCCAGGCGGCACTTGCCGATGTCCACGACCCGGCCGCGGTCCCGGCAGAGCCGGGCGGCCAGCTCGACGGGCTGGTTGCTGCCGCCGCCGGCGGCCAGGTACACCTGGTCCACGCCGTGACCGCCGGAGAGTTCGGCGACGGCGGCTTCCACGGCCGCGGACGCGGGGTCGCCGCAGGCAGCAGCGCCCAGGCGCGCGGCGAGCTCGCAGCGCGCCGGGTCTGGATCGACCCCGACGACGCGAACCCCGGAGGCGACAAGAAGCTGCACCACCAACTGGCCGATTAGCCCGAGGCCGATGACCAGTGCCACTTCGCCGAGCTGTGACTCGCCTTGGCGGACGCCCTGCAGCGCGATCGACCCGACGGTGCCGAAGGCGGCGTGCCGCGGGGCGAGGCCGTCCGGCACCGGGGCGTAGAGGTTCTTCGGCACCCAGTTCAGCTCGGCGTGCAGCGCGTGCTCGTTGCCGGCGCAGGCCACGAGGTCGCCGACCTTCACATCGTCGATCCCGGTGCCGACCTGCTCGACCACCCCGCACAGCGAGTAGCCCAGCGGCGTGTAGGAGTCCAGTTTGCCCATCACCTTGCGGTAGGTGGCGGGCACCCCGTTGGTGGCCACGCTCTGCGCGACCTTGGCCACCTGGTCCGGCCGGGAGCGGGCCTTGCCCAGCATCGACATGCCGGCCTCGGACACCTTCATGAGCTCTGTTCCGGTGGATATCAGCGAGTAGGCGGTGCGGACCAGCACACCGCCCGGCTTGCAGCCCGGCACCGGCACGTCGAGCACCGCCAGCTCGCCGCTCTTGTAGTTCTGCACAACCTGCTTCACGCGAAGTCCCCTTGTTTCTACGTCGTCGTTCTACGCGGTCGGGCGAGCGCTCTGGCCGGACCCGGAGGTCGCGCCGCGATACCAGTACTCGAGCGTCAGCACGTGCCACAGGTGCTTGGAGAAGTCCCGCTGCCCGGCGGCGTCCTCGGCGACCATGCGCGCCAGGGCGTCGCGGCGCAGGAGCCCTGAACCGACGAGCACGCCGTCGTGCACCACCTCGCGCACCAGCGGTGCCAGATCCCGGCTCATCCATGCGCGCAGCGGGGCACTGAACAGGCCCTTCGGCCGGTACACGATCTCCCGGGGCAGGATCGAGGTGGCCGCCTCCTTGAGGACGGCCTTGCCCTGCCGTCCGACGATCTTGCGGTCCCCGGGCACGGCGAACGCCGCCTTGACCACCTCGACGTCCACGTAGGGCACCCGCACCTCGGTCGAGGCCGCCATGCTCGACCGGTCCGTGTAGGCGAGATTGAGGCCGGGCAGGAACATCCGGGCGTCGCCCAGGCACATGCGGTTGACGAAGTCGTCGAGGTCGTTGTCCTGGTAGATGTCCGCGTGCTCGGTCAGCACGTCCTGGACCGTCCCGGCCAGGTCCGGATCGACCAGGGCGAGCAGCTCGTCCTGGTCGTACATGGTGTAGCTGCGCCGGAACGCGGTCTCCTCCGGCAGGTCGGCGAAGGAGAGGAACCGCTTCGCGAAGCGCACCGACCGATACCCCCGGCGGGCCGTGGCGACCGGCAGCCGGTTCACGGCTCCGGACAGGCCGCGCCGCAGGGGGCGCGGGACGCGCTGGTAGCGCAGCGCGAGCAGGTTGGCCAGGTGCTTGCGGTACCCGGCGAACAACTCGTCGGCGCCCATCCCCGAGAGCATCACCTTGACCCCGGCCTCGCGGGCGGCCTGGCAGATCAGATACGTGTTGATCGCCGCCGGGTCGCCGATCGGCTCGTCCAGGCTGTACGTCATCTGCGGCAGCAGATCCAGCACGTTCGGCGCGATCTCGATCTCGTGCAGGTCGACGCCGAACCGCTTCGCCACCTGCCGGGCGTAGCGCAGGTCGTCGGGCATCGCCTCGAACTTGGCGTCCTCGGCGCGGAATCCGATCGTGTAGGCGGAGATGCCGGGCTGATGGCGGGCCGCGAGGGCGGTCAGGTAGCTGGAGTCGAGGCCGCCGGAGAGGAACGTCGCCACGGGTACGTCGGAGAGCATGTGCCGCCGGGTCGACTCCTCGACGATCGCCGCCAGGTCCGGCTGCTCGCCGCTGCGGGCCCGCTCCCGGCCTTCGGCGGCGACGTCCTTCAGGTGCCAGAACCGGCCGCGCTCCACCCGGCCGTCGGGCCGGCACTTCAGCCAGCTCCCCGGCGGCAGTTTCTCCGCCTCCCGGAACGCGCACCGCGAGTCCGGCACCCAGTAGTAGAGGAGCGAGGCCACCAGCGCCGCGTGGTCCACCTCCAGTGAACCGCCGGTGGCGGCGGCGAGCGCCTTGAGTTCGGAGGCGAAGACCAGGCCCCCGCCGCGCCGGAGCAGGAACAGCGGCTTGATGCCCAACTGGTCGCGGACAAGCACCAGTTCACCGGTGCGCTCGTCGAAGATCCCGAACGCGAACATGCCGCGCAGCCGGGACAGGCAGTCCGTGCCCCAGCGCCGCCAGGCCTCGAGGACCACCTCGGTGTCGGAGGTGCCGCGAAAGCGCACCCCGGAGGCTGACAGCTCGGCGCGCAGTTCGGGCGCGTTGTACAGCTCACCGTTGTAGGTGAGGGCGAGACCGTCCGAGACCATCGGCTGGGCGCCGGTCTCGGACAGGTCGATGATGGACAACCGGCGGTGCCCCAGCTGCACTTCGCCGTCGCCGACCCGGTGGCCGTACCGGCCCGACCCGTCGGGACCGCGGTGGGCGAGGGTATCGGTGAGCCGGTCGGTCACGGCCTTCCCGTCCGGCCATCGATACGTGCCTGCGATGCCACACATGTGTTACCGCGCCTCCTGGTCGTTGTCCGGGACCCGTGAGGCCCACACCGGCAGCCGCTCCGCGCGCCGCCGGCCCGCCCCGTTCTGTACGGCCGGCCGCTCGCTGCGACCGCGCAGCGCGGTGTGCAGCCCGTCCCACAACGTGCCGTCGGACCGGTCACGCGGATCGGGGTCGATCAGCACCACACCGATCACCGGAATACGCTGGTCCGCGAGTTGCCGCGCCACGGTGTGCAGCCATGCGGCGCTGCCGTGCCCGGCCCGTACGACGAGCACGGTCTGGGTGCCGAGGTACTGGAGGTCGGTCCACGCGGTGCCGGGCTCGACCGAGCCGACCCCGACTCGGCGTTCCTGACGCGGCACGGTCTCGGCACGCTCGCCGCTGACCACGGTCGGGTCTCCTGGCTTGGTCCGGCGGCCCGCGAGCTGCGGACCGGGCAGACCGTCGATGACGGCCACCGGCCCGTCCGCCGCCAGTGCCCTGGCCAGGTCCACGGCGATCACACTCGTACTGCGCGCACAGCCGAGTTCCAGCAGCGACACCGGTTCCGCGGAGCCGCGCACGGTACGGGCAAGGGTCGCGGTGAGCCGCTCGCGTGTCGCCCGGGTCCGTCGGCGCTGCCACCGCCGGCCCGACCGGCCGGGCAGCTCCGCGATGACCGAGGCGCCCAGGTTCGCCGCGATGTCCCGGCGCAGCACGGGCCGGTCCGCCACCACCGTGCCGACGGCGGCCAGCGCGAGCCCGAGGACGAGCCCGAGGGCGAGCCCGATCGCGGCGCTGGTGGCCACGGCCTTGGGCAGCGAGTGGTGCACGGCGCGCGGCGCGTCGACGATCTGAGTGCCGGCCACGACCTTGGGCGTGCCGGTGCGCGCCTCCTCGGCGCGCTGGTCGAAGTCGGCGATCCGTGAATTGAGCTCGGCCCGGCGGGCGAAGAGCGACTCCATGCTCGCCGACGCCTTCGGGTCGCTGTCCGGCGACCGGTCTCCGATCTCCTTGTTGACCTGGGCGAGTTCGCCCCGCATGCGGTCACGCTGGTCGGCCAGAGCCTTGGACTCGGCCTTCGCGGCTTGCTCCATCCGTCTCACGTGGTCCGCGACGAACGCGTCGGCCAGTGCCTTGGCCCGGGCCACCGCCTGCGCGTCGCTGTCACCGGTCACTTCGATCTGCAGCAGGTTGTTGGTCAAGCCGGTCGCCTCGTAGTCCCGCATGAAGTCTTCCGGCTTCTCGGAGGACTTGAGGGACTGCAGGGCCTTGTCGGCGATCCGTGTGGTCCGCAACAGCTCCACGTCGGTGCGGATCAGCGTCCCGGTGTCGTTCGGCTGGTCCTCCTGATGCGCGACCAGCACCTTGGCCACCGCGCTCGGCGGCGGTGGCCGCAGGACCGACACCGCCGCGCCGACCAGCAGCCCCACGAGTGCCAGGGAGCACCAGAGGCGGCGGCGCCTGCGCACCGCCACCACCAGCGCTTGCAGGTCGAACAGCGGAGCGGCTGCCGACGACTCCGTAGTCGTGCTCGTCGTCACGCCGAACCTCCCGTCGCGTGGCCGCGCACCGCGAGCGCCACAGTGGCGGCATCCGGTGGATGGCCTGCAGAGCGCGTCGGACGGGCCAGGACCATGCCGGCCACGACGATGCCGACGACCTCGTGCCTGCCGTCTGCACACGCCTCGGCGATGCCGGCGAGCTCCTCCGCGGTCCAGCTGCCCGCACTGAGGACGACCAGGGCACCGGACTCGGTGTCGCGGTCCGGCACGGTCGGCCGGTCCACCGAAACCTCCACCACCCGCAGCAGCAGATCGCCCTTGGCCTCGGCGACGAGCAGCCCGGCGGCCCGGCGGGCGATCTCGTCGCCGTCCGGTACGACGACCAGCAGTCGCCCGGGGCCCGGCAGCTGGTCCCGGAGGCGAGTGCACACCCGCCGGTAGCGGATCCGCCTGCCGGCCTCGTCGCCGGACGTCCGCGGGGTCGGCATGTCCCACCTGGTGTCGGCGCCGAGAAGTCTGCGGATACGGGTCCGCCGGCCACGGACTTGCGGTCGGTGATCGCGCCGTTCACCAGCCACGTCCACGGTGCCGAGCAGCACGGAGCCCAGCGCCGCTTCGATCTCCGGCTCGGTGCGCAGTCGGCGATTCACCCGTGCGGCGACGAGATGACCGATGACGGCGAGCAGGAAGAACAGCAACGCCCCGGCGACGATGAGCTGCGTCCTCGTCGGCGGCACCTCGCCGGTCGGCCGGGCCGCCGGGCCCATGACGACCATGCCGGCCTTGTCGGTCGCCGGGTCGGCCTCTTCCAGCTTCTTCATGGCCTCCTCCAGCGAGGTGCGCAGCTTCTCGAGCTCGGTGCGGGCCTGCACGCTCTCCACGGTCTGCCCCGGATCGGCCGCATTCGCCAGGTCGGTGATGCGGCGGTCGGTCTCCGCCACCTGCTTGCGGAGCGCCTCGGTCCCCGTGGCCGGGTCGGGGTCGGTGCTGCCGCCTGCGATCCGCGCGGCATAGCTGACGAATTCCTGGGCCATCCGGTCGGAGAGGCGCTGTGCGCGCTCGGGGGTGCCGGCCGTGCCCGAGATCTTGATGATGTTCCCGTCGGCGGCCTTGGCGCTCACGTGATCCCGCAGGTCGCTGCCGCTGACGCCCTTCCAGCCGAGGCCGGCCGCCGCGCGGTCGACCACCGACGAACTGGTCGCGAGGTCCACCTGGGTCAGGAGCTCGCGCTCTTCCCACTGACCGGGCAGCAGCACCGATGCCGACGCCGTGTACCGCGGCGGGAACAGCACCGAGGTGCCGTAGCCGACGAGCGCGCCCACCACGGTGAGGACGGCGAGAAACCGCCAGCGCCGACGGAGAATCCGCCCGAGCGTGACCAGACGTATCGTGTCGTCGCTCATGGCCGCCGCCTCCCCCGTGCCCGGACCGGGGCGCCCGCCGCCACCGGGGTGTGGTCACGGCACGCAGCGGCGTAGGCGGCGAGCAGCGACGCCTGCGAGTTCTGCCACGAGAGCTGCCCGCTGATCCGCTCCTGGCCGATCTTGCCCATCCGGGCCCGTCTCTCCGGATCGTCAAGGAGCAGCGCGATGAGTTCGGCGAACGCGGCCTCGTCGTTGGCGGGCGCGTACACCGCGGCGTCACCGGCGGAGACGCGCGCCTCTCGAAGGTCGAACGAGACGATCGGCCGGCTCATGGCCATGTACTCCAGGACCTTGTTCATGGTCGACACGTCGTTGAGCGGATTGCGCGGGTCGGGGGAAAGGCACACGTCCGCGGTGGACAGGTAGCGCACCAGGTCGGCGTCGGGAATGCGTCCGGTGAACTGCACCTGCTCACTCAGCCCGAGCTGCCGGGACAGCTCCACCATCGCGTCGAAGGCGTCCCCGGCTCCGACGAACACCGCGTGCCAGTCGGTCCGCCCGAACTCGTCGCGCAGCTTGGCGAGGGCGCGCAAGGCGTAGTCGACGCCGTCCTGCGGGCCCATGACGCCGAGGTAGCAGAGCAGATGAGGCTTGCCGCGCTTCAACTCCGGCTCGGGCGGCACCGGTTGGAACCGTTCGATCGCGGGTGCGCTGCGCACCACGAAAACGTCCTCGGGGCGGCGCCCGCCGCGGAGCACGGCGACGTCCCGGTAGCTCTCGTTCGTGGCGAGCACGACGTCCGCGGCACGATAGGTCAGCCGTTCCAGCGCGCACACGGCGCGGTAGAGCAGATCCTCACCACGGTCGAACCGGGAGAGGTACAGCTCGGGCACCAGATCGTGCTGGTCGAAGACGAACCGCGCGCCGCGCCGCTTCAGCCACAGTGCCGGCAGGAACAGCAGGTCCGGCGGGTTGCAGGCATGGACCACGTCGACCGGGCCGACCTTGCGGGCCAGCCGGGCCGTGTGCCACAACGCCGATCCGTACTCCCGCAGGTAGCCGGCCGGTCCTCCGGTGGCGGCGCGCAACGGGTAGCGGTGGATCCGCACCCCGTCGATCTCCGCCTCCGGCTCCGTGTCCCGTGTGCTGCCCCGGGGGCAGATGACGTGCACCTTCCAGCCCGCGTCGCGCAGCGTCAGGCACTCCTGCCACACCCGCCGGTCGAACGGCACCGACAGGTTCTCCACCAGGATCAGCGCGCGACGGTTCGCCCGGTCGCCGCTGGTTGTGTCATCGAACGATGTGTCACCAAGCAAGGCCCACGTACCCCGGTTCGGTCCGACGCGCTTCGGCGTCGGGAAGGCGGATCAGGTCGACAATCACCGGGTCGTCGCCATGGGGCAGCGCCGAAAGGACGGCTGGATCCCTGGTCCCGACCAGGCACACCTCGGCGTGCTCGAGCACCTCGTCGACGGAGTCCGCGAGCAGCTGCGCGAGGTGCGGCAGCCGGGTCTCGATGTACTCGCGGTTCGCGCCGATCAGCCGGGAGAGGCTCACGTTGGCGTCGTAGATCTTCAGGTCGTAGCCCTTGCCGAAGAGCCGCTCCGCCAGCTCGACGAGCGGGCTCTCGCGCAGGTCGTCGGTGCCGGGCTTGAAGGACAGCCCGAACAGTCCCACCCGGCGCTTGCCGGTGCGCTCGACCAGGTCCACCGCGCGTTGCAGATGTGCGGAGTTGGAGGGCAGTACGTGCGTGAGGATGGGCACCGAGACGTCTGCCCGCTGCGCCGCGTACACCAGGCTGCGCAGGTCCTTGGGCAGGCAAGAGCCGCCGAAGGCGAAGCCGGGCCGCAGATAGGCGGGACTGATGTTCAGCTTCCGGTCCGCCAGGAACACGTCCATCACCTGGTGCGAGTCCACCCCGAGCGCCTGGTACACCGCACCCAGCTCGTTCGCGAAGCCGATCTTGAGGCCGTGGAAGGCGTTGTCCGCATACTTGATGGCTTCGGCCGTCGGGACCGGCACCCGGAACACCTCGCCGGGCACGCCTTCGTACAGGGCCGTCACCGCGTCGCCGCTTGCCGGGTCGAGTTCGCCGATGACGGTCTTGGGCGGGTCGAAGAAGTCCCGCACGCTCGTGCCCTCGCGCAGGAACTCCGGGTTGACCGCGACCCCGAAGTCCGCCCCGGCCGTGCCGCCGACGTACTTCTCCAGGATCGGCACCAGCAGGTTCATGCAGGTGCCGGGGAGCATGGTGCTGCGGAACACCACGGTGTGCCGCCCGCCCCGTTCGGCCAGCGCGGCGCCGATCTGCTCGGTGACGCGCTCCAAGTACGTGGTGCACAGGCTGCCGTTGGGCTCCGAGGGCGTGCCCACGCAGACCAGCGATATCTCGCTGCCCATGATCGCCTCATGGACGTCGGCGGTGGCGCGCAGCGCTCCGGTCCGCACGACCTCGGCGATGAGCTCGCCGATCCGCTCCTCGACCACCGGGGCCTTGCCGTCGTTGACCAGATCCACCTTCACCGGGTTCACGTCCACCCCGATGACCTCGTGGCCCATGCTGGCCAGGCACGCGGCTGACACGCAGCCCACGTAGCCGAGCCCGAAAACGCTGACTCTCATGACCCGTCCCTCCCCCCAAGCAGGCCCTTTTGGCCTGCGGTCCGCGCGCCGATCGGCCGACGCCCCCCGCGCATCAGTAGGCCCCCTGCCCGTGGAGCACCGCACGCAGCGTCTTCCACAAGATCACCGCGTCCAGCGCGAGCGACCAGTCCTCCACGTACCGCAGGTCGAGGCGTACCGCCTCCTCCCACGGCAGATCGCTCCGTCCGCTGATCTGCCAAAGACCGGTGAGCCCGGGCTTGACCAGCAGCCGCCGCCGGATGTCCGGGCCGTACGCGGCGGACTCCTCCGGCAGCGGAGGCCGCGGGCCGACGAGCGACATCGATCCCGTGAGTACGTTGAAAAGCTGCGGGAGTTCGTCGATCGAGTACCGGCGCAGCACTGCTCCCACCCGCGTCACCCGCGGATCCCGGCGGAGCTTGAACAACAGCCCTGCGCCCTCGTTGCGCTCGGCCAGCTCGGCACGTGCCCCGTGAGCCCCCGTGACCATGGTGCGGAACTTGAAGATGGTGAACTCACGGCCGTCCTTGCCGACCCTGCACTGGCGATACAACGCCCCACCCCGGCTGTCCACCAGCACGAGCAGCCCGACAAGCACCATCAGCGGCGCGAACAGCACCAGCAGGACCGCCGCGCCCATCCGGTCGACGACCCCCTTGATCGCCCGGCGGCCACCGGTGAAGGTCGGCATGCTGACCCGCAGAAGCGGGATCCCGAGCACCGCGTCGACGTGCAGTCGCGGGCCGGCCACTTCCATCAGCACCGGGGCCACGACCATCTCGGCATCGCTGCCTTCGAGGTTCCAGGCCAGCCGCTGCAGCCGGTCCGGGGACCAGTGCTGATCCGGTGTGACCGCGACGACACGGTAGCCGTCGCGGCGGACGTGGCTCGCGACGTCCGCCAGTGGGCCGACGACCGGGACTCCGTCCAGTTGGTCACCGTCGGGCCCGAGTCCGTCCGGTGTGCACACCGCCTCCACCCGCCAGCCGAGGTGCGGAAACTTGCGGGTTCGGGTGATCAGGTCGCGCACGGTGGCCGGGCTCCCGGCGGCGAGCACCGGTCTCAGGCACCGTCCTTCCTTCCGCTGTTTGTGCAGCGAGAGGCGGAGGACATACCGCGCGGTCATCGTGACGAGCGCGATCGCGGGGATCGCGACGAAGATCCAGAGCTTGATGTTGCGCGAGGTGAGGGCGATTCCGCCGAGCGCCAGGACGACGGTCGCCGTGAACAGCGAGCGTCCGAGCCGGCGGAATTCCTCGGCACCCTGGCCGAGCACGGCCGGAGCCCACGCCCGGCTCACCGCGAGCGATCCCAGCACCAACAGCTCGGTGCCGAATGCGAGAATGCCCCACTTCTCATGCCAGTTGGCCGCGTCCCGGGCCCCGAAGAAGTTGCCGATCGCCCCCACCACCAAGGCGGTGGCCACGGTGTCGCTGGTCACCACGGTACGGCGGTACCGCTGCTCCCACTCGTTCGCGGGCTCGCTGATCGCCCCATTCGCCAGACGCCCACGCGCCGACTGAAAAGGGTCGACTAATCCCCCCTGCCGCACAGAACCCCCCTGGTCCCCAGTGGTACGACGTGATCGCCCCGCACTGCCCCTCCCCCCGGGAGGCCCCCGCCTCCCGCACGCTTCCTCCCCTCGGGAGCCCCCGCCCCCGCGCCGCGCTGTTCTTCCCCCACGGGAGGCCCCCGCCCCCCGCGCATCACATCCCGGCTGATCCAGCGCTACTTGAACAACCTGCCCTGGCGGCAGCACCGTCGCAAGACGCCAAGACTCGATCCCCCATGTCTTGCGTCAGAGACGCTGCTGCCGGCCGTCCGTTGCACCAGACCTAATAGATCATCATTTGTCGCTCAGTGTCCGTGCATGTGAAGCAGCGTCAATCTAGACCATCGGGGCCCATCTGAAGATAGAGATGTGTGTAATTTGTGCTCAAGTTTTGAAGCCGGGCCCATGGATCGATGCCCGCCCACGGCTGCTTTGATGACGAACATGCCTTGTGACCTGTGAAGACTCGAGTTTTGCGGGCTACTGGCACGTCACCGGAACCCGCCCGAACGGACCCCGGCCTGCGAGCCGCACGCTCACGCCTTCAGGCGCTCGCGCGGTGAAGTGGCCACGGACATCTGCCTGTTGGCCGACGCCGTGACCGCTCACTCGCTTCCAGAGAGGCCACGGCCGCCCTGACTCCAGGGCACACTGCGAAAGTTGCGTCGAATGGCTTGTTCGCAGCGGTTGGCCTCGATGACACACGGCAGCCGAGTGCCGCAGGGCGTCTTGACGGCGCATGGGATTCCGCGCCAGGAAACGCGACGTCTCGCAGTCAGTGCCGTCGGATACGAGTTGTGGAACGTCGCCGGCAGCGAGCTTCGCCACTACGGCCGGGACGAGGCGCAGGACAGGCAGGAGTTCCTCGACCATCACAGGCACCTCCTAGGGTTCTACGGGCGGGCGGCTGCGGAGGGCCACGCCGCAGTCAAGGCAGTGTGGGCTTGAGGCCGACGCAGCCGGCGTCGTGAACCGTGCCCCGGCGTTCGCAGGGGCGGGGCGCACCAGCCTCGGGTGATTCGCTCGCCGACGTCGTCCAACCTGCTGTCCCGCAGAACGTGTTGGTCCGTCCGCGAGCCCGGCGATTCCGACCCCGACCCCAACCTTCGTCCTGACTGTCGCCACGAAGAACGCACGGCGAGCGTGGTGAACCCCGCGGACTCTTGTCAGGAGGATCCTGACGGATTAGCTTCGTCAGGGACATCCTGACGAAAGGCCCGTCATGAACCGCTGCTCCTTCTGCAACCGTTCGGCCGACGACGTCGACACCCTGGTAGCCGGCGCGGGTGTCTACATCTGCAACGACTGCGTGGCATTGAGCGCCGAAGTCATCAAGAACAAACCCGCCGGACCAAAGCGCACCACCCCCGTCTGGGAGGGTGTCGACGACGACGCTCTCCTGACACACCTGCCTCGCATCGACGCTATTCGGCACCAGGTCGACGACGATCTCCGCTCCTGGGTCGGCGAGGCCCGTCGGCGCGGTATGTCCTGGGACCGTATCGGCGAAGCACTCGGGATGCGCCGCCAATCGGCGTGGGAACGGTTCTCGTGACCGGCCCGGAACCCTGCCGGAGTCACACGTGGTCAACGGCCCGGATCGATGCCGACGACGCCGCTGACGATGTCGGTCCACTGACCGAATGTGCCGCCGGCGAATCCAGTCCCTGCCCGGTCCGAGACGGAGGAATTGACTCTGTTCGGCCGGTCATGAGGGCCTGCGGAGCTATGGACGGGCCATGCGCCGGGTGTCATCATCACGCTGCCGTCGGGCATGGGCCCCGGCACGCAGGGAGAGACCGTGACACCGTACATCGCCGTGCCTCTTGTGCTGTTGGCGTTGTTCTACGCCGCCTCCGGTATCGCGGCGGTCACCCGCAGCTGGGTACTCCCCATGAACCGCCCCCATGTTCACGCCCCGCGGGTCTACGGCTGGGGACAGCTGATGGTGGCCTTCGCGCTGTGCTGGCAGACCGCCTTCGGGCTGCTGTTGACCAGCGAATCCGGCATGCGGCCGTCGGGAACGCTGATCGGCAGCGCGATTCTCGTGGCCGGCCTCATCGTCATGTTGGTGGGACAACGCGCCGACGGCAGGCGCAAGCGCGGCGGCACGCCGTAAGCCTTTCCCGAGCGGTCACGTTCGGAGCCACAGACCGTGCGACAAGGGCTGCTGTTCCGGCTGCGCCCAGGACGCCGTAGCAGCCCCTCGTGGCTCTGGGCGCGAGCTTCCAGACCGCCCTGCACCTCGACGTCGACCCCATCCAGGACGCTGTCCTCACCGACCTGTCACGCCTCAAGAAGCCCCGCTCTTGATCCGTTTACGGACTCTGAGGCCCCTCACGGCCGGACCGGTTCCGGGATCGTCATCCCTCGAACCGCTCCGGTCGGGGACGCGAGCGTGCAGCAGCCCTCTAGCCACCAGCTCCAGGGTGACCGCGACCGACACCGCCTGTACCGCCACCAACGCGATGAGGACGAAGAGTTGTACCGAGCCCGCCTGCACGGGTGAGGAGCCTCCGAGGAGCATGCCGACGTACGCGCCGGGCAGGGTGACCAGCCCTACCGTCCGGGTCTGGTCGAGGCCGGGGATGAGAGCGTCCGACGCGGCCGGGCGCGTGATCTCCAGGCGTGCGTCACGTTCGAGAAAGCCGAGAGCCATGGCCGCCTCGACCTCGCCACGACGGGCTTCGAGTTCCTCCAGCGCGCGTCGCCCGGCGATCACGGTGGCGGTGAGTGCGCCACCGATGAGGATTCCGGTCACCGGGATGAGCGCGATGCCTTTCAGGGGCAGCAGTCCGGTCAGCAGGAGAGGCACGAGGGTGGGCAGGACGCCTGCGGCAATCGGAACGCCGGACCACCATCCGGTGCGGTTCCGGGTGATGCGGCGGCCTGCTGTGAACGTTGCGACGGTGAACATCACCATCACGAACGCGAGCAGCAACGGCACTTCGTGCATCACGGCGCCGACCACCAGGGAGACCACGGCCAGCTGGCCGGTGGCCCGCACTCCCGCCGTGAGGATGTCCTTCCAGTAGCGGCGCCGGTCGCGGGCGTCGGCGAACCGGGCCAGTGCGGCAGTGCTCGCCGCGACGGCGAGCAGGGCCGCCATGACGATGCCCAGGGTGGCGTTGACCGGGAGCAGCATGGCCTCTCCTCATGATCGGGCGAAAAGTTCGCCGGTCGGGCGGCTCGCCCCTCGAGTCGTCAGGGCGCGCACGGCTTCGCGCCAGTCCGCGACGAAGCCGATGTCACAGTGCCGGAAGATCGGGGCCTCGGGGTCGTGGTTGATCGCCCCGATGGTTCGGGCCCGTTCCACGCCGACGAGGTGGTCGCGGCTTCCGGAGACGGCGATCGCAAGATAGAGGCGAGGGGCGATGGAACGCCCGGTGATGCCGAACTGGCGGCTGTGGGCGAGTGCTCCCGAGTCGGTGACCTTGCGGGTCGCCGCGAGTTCGGCCCCCCACTGACTGCGGAGCTGGTCCAGTTCGCCATGGGCGTCCGCGGGTACGCCGGCGCCGAGCCCGATGACGACGGCGGCGCGCTCCAGTGCGTCGTGGTCGTCGGCCGGGTGGGTGCGAAGGGTGCGGATGCCGGATTCGGCGATGCCGTCGAGTACGCGTACGGGCAGTGAGCGGCGGGGGCGTGCGGCGGGCAGGGGCAGACTGCCCGTATGGAGGGTGGCGATCCGGACCTGAGCGTCGAGTGGTGCGGGCTCGACACGGATTCCGGTGAGGTCGCTCATCAGTCCTGCCCGGAGGTGGGCGCCCAGGCGGGCGAGCACTTCCCGGTCCCAGCCGGCCGAGGCACCCAGCACGGCCCAGGGCGGTCCCGTGTGCCGGGCCCACTCCGCCAGGGCGCGTGACACAGGACGGGCGTGCGTGCCTGTCAGGTGGAGAGCCAGGTCGGCTCCCCAGGAAGCCAGTTCACCCGTGTCGGTGGGCGGGCCGGCGACGACGACGTGGCCGCCGATGTCCGCGGCGATCCGCGCCGCCTCGCCCACGAGAGCACGTGCCGAGGTGCTGGAGGGATCGGCGGTGACCGCCAGCACGGCGGGTCCGCCGGGCGAGCCGTTGCGCTGTGGCACCGATGGGCCTGCCTCCTCGGCCGGAGCGGCAAGGTGCTCGGCAATGAGGTCGAGCAGGAGATCGGCCTGGCCTGCGCCGCCGTCGAGAAGGATGGGGTGGCGCTTCGGGGCCGCGCCCCTGGTGGCGACCACATGGGTGGGACTTTCCGAGGCCGGGCGGGCGTCGGGCAGGTCCTTGAGGTCGAATGTCGTGACCGGGGCGGTGAGGGGCCAGGTGTGCGGAGCGGCCTTCGCTGCCGCACAGGACCGCTCGGCAACGGAGATCACCGCCGGCAGGCGGATCTCGACCTCCCGCTCCCCCTCGTCCTGTTGGAGCACGGAGCGCAGTGTGTCCGGCCCGGTGCGGTCGAGCGTCAGGACGGGACCGGCGAACGGCAGACCTCGCACAGGCCAAGGACAAAAGGGCAGCCGACCCGGCCATGCACGAGCGCGAACCGCGCTTGCTGGACGACGCAACGGAGTTGGTCCTCACGCTCCTGCCCGAGGATCTCTGAGCTCCCGGAAGCACGGCGGGACGAGGTGGTCTCGGGAACCGGCACGACGAAGCTCCTGGCAGTCAGCGGTGGACTTGGCCGTCACCCCGTCTGCCAGGAGCTTCATCTCTGTGTACTGCTTGCGCGCCTTACCTTGGCGGCGGTCCCGTGCGCGCGTCGTACCCCGTGGTCGGCGAGATCAGCAGGGGAAGGTGCCGCTGTAGAGGGCGTGTCCGTAGGAAGAGCTTCCGGAGCCGAAGCCGTAGATGCCGTCGTCGCTCCAGACCGCTTCGCGGAAGCCGTTGACGCAGGCCGAGGTCGGCGCCATGGCGAAGCCCTCCACGTTGTCGGTCGGCATGACGGCCGGGTTCGTGTAGGTCACGTCCGGAACGAGCGCGCCCCCGGCGTTGACCTTCATGAAGGTGTGCGTCTCGCCGCAGGTGTTGTCGCAGGAAGCGATGACGCGCTGGGTGCCGGCGTCGAACGTTACGTCCATCACAGAGGCCTTGCCCGTCGCGACAGTGCCGAACGTGGTGAACGTGCCGTCGGAGTTCAGACCGTAGACGTGCAACGTGCCGTCCCACTCCAACCCGGCGAAGAACAGGCCCGATCCGTGCAGCGGGTAGTTCGCCGGGTTGTACGCGGCGCCGGTGAGCGGGTCGACCCAGCCGTTCGCGGTCAGCCAGCTGTCCGGTACATAGCCGACTCCCTCGAAGCCCAGGTTGGCGTCGTCCTTGTCGCCGGTGTTGAGCTGCGGGAACTGCGAGGTCATGTCCCACTGGTGAATCGGCGTCAGCGTCGATCCGGTCGCCGCCGGGTCGAACTCCATGATCGTGTCCTTAGGCGCCGTGTTCTTGGTGTTGTCGCGCTCGGAGGTCACGTAGATGTGGCCGTTACCGCCGACTGTCACACCCTCGGAGTCCGGTTCGCCGGAGCCGCCCGTGAAGCGGATCTGTTTGCCGGTCGCGCTCCAGGTCGCGTCCGGGATCCACTTGCCGTTGCTCTTGACCAGCTTGTACAGCCAGTTCTTGTTCTTGGCTGCCCACAGCACCGACGGGTTCGCCGGGTCGAACGCCAGACCGCTCACGTCCCGTCCTTCAGGGCCGGTGGACGTGGTGAACGCGCAGACATTGTCCGCGATCGTGACGTCAAGGCCGCCCGGCCACGCCAGGGTGCCCGCCGGGGCGGAACCCGTACCGGAGGGCGCCTCGGGGGTGCAGCCGCTGGTGAGCGAGCCTCCGCCGCCCAGCAGCTGGCCGCCCTGACCGCCGCCACCGTCATCACCGCCGCTGCCCGAGCAGGAGTTGGCGCTGCCGAGCGTCGCGGTCACGGCGGTCCGGAACCCGCCGGTGCCGTTGGCGCAGCGCTCGTTGGACGGCTTGGCACCGTCGGTCGCCCAGGTCGTCGAGTCGATGGTGTTGCCGCTGCTGTCGACGAGGAAGACGGAGTCGTTGTCGCCCAGCCCGGCGGTGGAGTTGAACGTGACGTAGCCGCCCGCGGGGATGCTGGTCGCGCTGGGCGAGGAGGACGAGACCGAGGCCGCGGAGTGGGAGGTGTCGTTGTCGACGTACTTCCACGATCCGATGCTGACCGCGCTCGTTCCACCGTTGTAGAGCTCCACGGTGTCGGAGTCGTTCGAGGTGACCTCGTTGATCCGCACCCGGCTCGCCGCCGGGATCGACGACGGGCAGCCCGAGGCGTTCGACGCGCCGAACGTGGTCGCCGAGGTCGTGGTCACCCACGCCCCGGAGCCGTCGCCGCCGCAACGCGCCATCGCCGGCTTCGCCTTGTCGGTCGCCCAATCGACACGGTCGACCACCGTGCCGCCGGACGTGTAGATCACCAGCTTGTCCGCGTCACCGAGCCCCTTGGGCGAGTTGAAGGTGACGAAGCCGCCGGACGGGATCGTGCCGGCGGACGGGCTGAACGACTGCGGCGAGAAGCTGTCGTCGGACATCTTCCAGCCGCTGACACTCACCGCCGTCGAGCCTGTGTTGTACAGCTCCACCGTGTCGTTGTCCGACGAGGTGACTTCGTTGATCCGAACGTTCTGGTAGCCGGCCGGGTCCGCGGCAGCCGCAGGCTGAGCGGCCGCCAGCATCCCTGTGATGAGCAGTCCTGAAAGCGTCAGAGCCGCGGCGCACACAGAGGCGACGCCGGCACGCGAGTGTGAGGTAGGCACGAGGCGGAACTCTGTCGACACGATCTTGAAACGGCGTGTACTCCAGCTGAATACCACCTGCTGACCACCGGAACGTCAGGCCCACGTCGCCGCATCGCGATGCTGCTCGATACCTCAAGGCGCGTTGGCACGGCCGACGCCGGTGAGGGAACCGCGGACTCGGCAAGTTCGTGTTCTCGTACGGGTGGACGAGAAGTGAACAAAGACCGGGCGAGGTTCGCGGGGAAGAAATCATGCAGATTATCGAGGTGACCGGCTATGCCGTCCGATCCGCTGCCATCACCATGCGACGGACGGGAAAGCCATTTGAGTTTGTGATCTTCCCGATGCTGCATGTGGCTTCGCCGACGTTCTACTCCCAAGTCCGTCTCAGGCTCAGAGAATGCGACCTCATCGTCGTCGAGGGAATCCGAGGAAGGTCGGCCGGAGTGAGCACCCTGACTCTCGCCTACCGGTTCGCACCACGCCGGCGGCGCAACGGCCTTCAGGAGCAGAGCGACGGGCTGCTCCTTCCCGAGGGCGTGCCCGTCGTCAACCCGGATGTGACCGCGGCGGAGGCGCTCGCGGAACTGAAGACGCTGCCGCGTTCGACGTACCTGCTGCTCATGATCGCGGCGCCCGTGATGGGCCTGGTGTTCGCGCTGCGCGGCCCGCGCGCCTTCCTCGACGAGGACCTGGTGGTCGAGGACCTGCCCTCGACGCTGCGGGCGGAGATGATGGCAGACAATGCTGTCGGGCACGCGATGACGGGGCGGCGCGACCAGCGGTTGCTCGACGCGCTCGGCGAAATTCACACGGAGCGCGGCGAGGAACCGCTGCGGGTTGCCATCGTCTACGGGGCCGGCCACGTACCGGCGATCGTGTCGGGGCTGTGGAATCGTTACGGGTACCGCCCACGCGAAGCGGAATGGCTTACCGTCCTCATCCCGTCATAGCCCCCGAGCAATACCAGAACCGAGCGAACCGGCCGCCGCCCGGTAGGGCGATGGCCGGCTGCCTCAGGGAGACGTCTCCCCGACGAGGCGGGGGCGGTACTGCGGGTGATCGGCGCTCCACCTCCATGGGGTCCAGGTGCCATGGGGGGCCAGCTCCCATTCAGTCCACGTGCCGTGGGGTCCAGCTGCCATGCGGTGCACGTGCTGTGTCACGACCGGCGGTGCACATGCCGTGTCACGACCGGCGGTGCCAGGCGCGATCACTCCCGCCCCGGCGCACGTCATCCGCCCGCGGCGTCCTCGGCCTCCCAGCGCAGCAGGTCGCCCGGCTGGCACTTGAGCACATCGCACAGCGCGGCGAGCGTCGCGAAGCGCACCGCCTTGGCGCGGCCGTTCTTGAGTACCGCCAGGTTGGCGGGCGTGATCCCCACCCGCTCGGCGAGCTCGCCCACGGACATCTTCCGCCTGGCCAGCATCACGTCGATGTCGACGGCGATCGGCATCAGATCACCTCGTCCAACTCGGCCTGCATCTGCGCCGCTTCGACATCGCGCGCGACAGCCTGCGCGAGCAGCATCCGCAGCACGAGCACGATGAGCGCGACTCCCAGAATGGCCAGGCCGATCCCGCCCATGATGACGGTGACGCCCGGGTCGTCCCGCTGGCCCGGCGCATTGACGCCCGTGACCGCGAACCACAACAGGGCAGCCGCCACGATCGCGCCGATCACACCATCCACGTAACGGAAGGCGGCGTGGGAGAACACGGTTCCGCGTCGCACCATTGTCACCAGCCGCCATACGCAGACCCCGGCGACCTGGACCGACACCATGCCCAGGATCGTGATCACCCGCATCGCTGTCAGCGGCAGCGTCCCGTCCTCCGGGTCACTCCCGCTGACCAACACCCACACCATCCCTGCCTGTACGAACACGGTGCCGGCCAGCACCACCACGAGCACGGCGCGCAAAGCACGCACGGTCAGCTTGCCCACGACCCATCCTTCCATCGAGTTACGATGAGAATCTATCGAATTTCGATAGGCGAAGCAAGCGCCGGAAGAACCAGAGGGCGGGCGGTGGCTTCGTCGCACCCCGGCGGGACGCCCCGCCCTCCCCGGGCATGACGTTCGTGCGAACCGTCCTGACGTTGCGGAGCGCGCCAGCTTGCACTCAGCGGGTTGTGGCGCTTGACCGCCGGGCAGCGCCAGTATGGGGCGAACATGACCTCCGAACCGACAGCGGCCGACAAGGCCGAGAAGTTCGATAAGCCCGAGAAGTCCGCACCGCCTCGCGCAGGCCCGGCATCGACTGGCTCCGCAGCTCGGCGCGGAGTGCGAGATCGGCGAGGAGGCCGCCGAGAAACCGCGCATCGCCCGAAGGGCCGTTCACTCTGTCACTTCTGGCGGGTGCCTGAGATCGACTCGCGATCCACTTCCTCGAGCGCCATGACCTTGACTCTCAGTTCCGCGTCCAGGTGCGGATCTCCGCCGCGGCGCTCCTTACGTCGACGGCGTCGCGTGCGATGCGCTCGGCGAGGTCGGCTGCCGTCTTTGCGCCGACGGTGACAAACAGCCCTGACGCGCTCAGGTACGCGGCGGCGACAACGGCGGCGAACAGCTTGTTGCGCGCCTCCAGGGCCGGCACGCGCACCAGCTGGTGCATGAGGGCTGCCGCCCGATGGTGCGGTTCGGTGTAGACGTAGACGTCCATCACCTTGTCGGCGTGGCGGGCGACGGCCGCCTGCAGGCTGCCGAAGTCGGTGACTTCCGGGTCGCCGGGCAGGCTGCGGTGGGCCAGGTCGAGGAGCCAGGCCCGGTCGATGTGAACGATCACGCGGCGCGGCCGTCCTTGCGGGCAGAGGCGGCGCCATGACCGTCGGTGCCGAAGCGGTCGTCGAAGTGGTCGGCCCACTCGCCCACGAAATGGTCGGCGGCGACGAGGAAACGGTGGCGCAGATCGTTGGCCTCGTCAGCGAGGAGCTGGCGGGCGTACTCGTTGACTTCCATGCCGGCGGCGGCCGCGCGTTCCTCGATGCCCGCGTACACCGCTTCATCGACCCGCACGTTGATCTGCTTCTTCGCCATGACACCACTGTAGCGCCCCGTACAAGACGCTACCATTGATCCGCAGAAGAACCAAAGTTATCTTCCGGAATGATCCTTCTCGGCCACAGATCAATGTCCGGCGCTTTTTACTCAGCCGAGCCAGTCGGCAAGGCCAGCACTTCGACGGCGTCGCGGTGGCCGTGGCAGTGGCAATACCGGCCGTGCCACTGGTGGGGGGGTGATGTCGACGCGCGGGCGGAGCCTGAGGCGGCCCCAGGCTCCCGATGGCCGGGCTAGGCGTCCGGCGTCGGCTCAGTGATCTGCGTGATTGCCGGCGTTCGGTCGGACGCTGTCGCTCCCTGTTCGTTTCTGCGCGCCGTTCCTCTACTCTCGAGGAGGTCATCAACTACCGCATGACATCTGCCCGGTGACGGAGTCGGCGTGGGGTGCGCGTCCCCGCTCCACGCCACACTGGACGGCTTCAGGCGCAGCCACGGGTCGGCACATCCGGACGCCGGCGACTCCGTGTGGCGCGTCCCGCCGGGCGGCGAAAGGGATGCGTCGTGCCTTCGGCTTCGGCGAACTACCGTACCCTGCTGCGCACTTCGGGGGTCGCAGCCTTCTTCCTTCCCGCCGCTGTCGGACGTCTGGGCATCGCCATGACGGGGATCGGCATCGTCTGGCTGGTGCACGCACGCACCGGGTCGTATGCCGCCGCGGGCCTCGTCACCGGCGGATTCGCTGTCGCGGACGCCGTCGCCGGGCCCCAGATCGGCCATCTGGTCGACCGGTTCGGGCAGGCGCGGGTACTTCCCTACGCGTTGGGCGCACATGCCGGGGCCGTGGCGCTTCTGCTCACCGGCGCCGTTCCGGACCTAGTCGCCGGAGTGCTCATCGGGGCAACGCTTCCCCAGCTCAGTGCCTTGTCCGCCGCCCGCTGGTCCGCCCTGCTCTCCGGCGAACGGGCTGCCGCACTGCCCACCGCCTTCGCCTTGGAAGCCCTGGCCAACGGCGCGTCCTACCTGGCCGGCCCGGCCCTGGTGAGCGCCCTCGGTGCAGCGGGCCGCCCTGGCACCGGAGTGCTGCTCGCCGCCGCGCTCGTCGTGGGCGGTGGGCTCGCCCTCGCCACCCAGCGCCGCACCATGCCGCCTCTCACCGGACGCGCCGAACGCCGACACGCCGGACGCGCCCTTCTCCGCTCCGCGTTCCTGCGGCAGGTCGCGCTCGGCCTCGCGCTCGGGGTGTTCTTCGGCGCGATGCAGGTGTCCGTCACGGCGTACGCCGTCGGACGCGGTACGCCGGATGCGGCAGCGCTGCTCTACTTCGCATCCAACTGCACCAGTCTGGCCGGCGGTTGGGTCTACGGAGCATGGCGCCAAGGCGGCTCACCCCGGCATCACCAGGCCGCAGCCGCCGCCTGCCTCACCCTCGCGAGCCTCCCGCTGACCTTCCTCGACGCGCCCCTCGCGGTCGGCGCCACCCTCGCCCTGACCGGACTCGCCGTGCCGGTCCTACTGATCCTCGCCTCCGTGCGCACCGAGTCGTCGGTCCCGCGGGCCGTCCTCACCCAGGCGTTCACCTGGGGCAACTCCGCAAGCGCGGCAGGAATAGCGGGTGCCGCGGCGGTCGCGGGGCGAGTGGTGGACGCGGGCGGTGCGCACGGCGGTTTCGGTGTAGCGGCGGGGGCCGCCATGGTGATGACAGCCCTGGCGCTCGGCGGTCTGCGGAACTCATCACCGGACATGCCGAAGGCGTCCTCGCCCGCGGAGACCTCGCGGCCGAACCGGCCAGTCACACGGCGGGATTCGTCCACGCACCGCGAGGCACCTTGAACTCCATGGCCGACAACGGCGCCCCGCTCTGTCGTGCGTGCAGCACGTGCCAGGCGAACGGTCCGGCTCACCTTTGGGATGACCTTCACGAACAGCGCAGCACATGCCGAAGAGTGGGAAGAGGCGCGCACTTTCCGCCAAACCGGCTATCGCCCGCTCTGCATGGCAAGTTCAGGTCTTTACGACACTCCCTTCGCCCTCTAGAGAAGGGAGCGCGCCGCACGGCCACCAGACGACCAACTCATCGCTCTGCGCTCGCTCTTCACCTGAGCCAAGCGGAACGGGCCGAAATCTTCCGTAACCCCACCTGCCGTATCAGGGTCGGGCCACACGAGTTTTCCGTGCTGCAACCTCGCCTCCCGAGCACGTCGACTGGACCGGCCGTAGCACCGGTGTCGTCGGCGGCCGAACAGTGCGCATCTCCACCGGGTGTTCGGGCTCGACGAGAACACCGGGATGCGCTACGCGAATTCGGCACGGGCGCCGCTGAACGAGGCCGCTGAACAGCCGCTTCAGGGAAATCTGCTTGACCGGTCCACGCCGAGGAGTGCGACGGAGGTGCGAGCCCGGATGTGCCGTCATCGGAGAGTGGGATCGCTCTGTCGCCGCCACCGGAGAGCGGAATCACCTGGTCGCTCCGCGGCATGGGCTTCGTCGCGGGGCGTGGGGCTGGGCCGCTCGATTGCGTTCAAGTTTACGTATACGTAAGGCAGTTGTGATTCATCACTTGACAGGTGCGCATCACCGCGCCACTTTGGGAGCGCTCCCACCATCAAGACTTGCGCGCTTCCCCACCCTCTGCACCCCACATCTTCGAGGCATGAACCCGAGGCATGGGCGCTGTCGCGCGCCCGTGTCCCGGCTGCTCTCGGCCGAGGAAAGCGGACGTCATGATTTCGGTAAAGCGCTCCAAACCCGGCGGCCGACGCAGGCTGCCCGGCCTGATACTCGCCGCGTGTGCCGTGCTCGCGCCCCTGGGGGCTGTGCCGGCCGCGGCGGCTGAGCACGGCAGCCTGCACGACCTTGCCGTAGCGCACGGCAAGTACTTCGGCTCCGCCACCGACAACCCCGAGCTGTCCGACACCGCGTACGCCGGCACCCTCGGCTCCCAGTTCGGTCAGATCACCCCGGGCAACTCCATGAAGTGGGACACCACCGAGCCGCAGCAGGGGCAGTTCAGCTTCGCCAAGGGCGATGTGATCACCGCCTTCGCGCGGGATCACGGCCAGACCGTGCGCGGTCACACGCTCGTCTGGCACAGCCAGCTGCCCGGCTGGGTCGGCTCCCTGCCCTCGGCGCAGGTGGAGGCGGCCATGACGCATCACATCACCCAAGTGGCCGGTCACTACAGGGGTGAGGTCGCCGCCTGGGACGTCGTGAACGAACCGTTCAACGACGACGGGACCTTCCGTACGAGCCCGTTCTACAACGCCATGGGCAGCGGTTACATCGCCACCGCACTGCGAGCCGCGCACGCCGCCGATCCCGACGCCAAGCTCTACATCAACGACTACAACACCGAGGGTCTGGGCGCCAAGAGCGACGCCATGTACAACCTGGTGAGCGACCTGGTGGCCGAGGGTGTGCCGATCGACGGCGTCGGGTTCCAGGGGCACCTGGCCGTCCAGTACGGGTTCCCCGGCGGCATGCAGCAGAACCTGCAGCGCTTCGCCGATCTCGGGCTCGACGTGGCCGTCACCGAGCTCGACGTGCGCATGCAACTGCCCGCCGACGCGACGAAACTCGCCACCCAGGCCACCTACTACCGCAACGTCGTCGAGGCCTGCCTGGCCGTGGCGCGGTGCGTCGGCATCACGGTCTGGGACTACACCGACAAGTACTCGTGGGTTCCCGGTGCGTTCCCGGGGCAGGGTGCGGCCAATCTCTATGACGAGAACCTCCAGCCGAAGGCCGCCTACGCCGCCGTGCGCAACGCGCTGGGCGGCGACGACGAAGGGGGCGGTGAACCGGGTGCGGTCAAGGCCCAGTACCGCAACAGCGACTCGGCCCCCGGCGACAACCAGATCAAGCCCGCCCTTCAATTGGTGAACACCGGCGGCAGCGCCGTCGACCTGTCCACGGTGAAGGTGCGCTACTGGTTCACCGGCGAGGGCGGGGCGACCACCTACGGCACATGGTGCGACTGGTCCCCGCTCGGCTGCTCCACCATCACCCTCCGGGTGGCCGCATCGACCTCCCCGACGGCCGGCGCCGACCACTACCTGGAAGTCGGTTTCGGCAGCGGCAGCCTGGCCGCGGGCGCCTCCACCGGGGAGATCCAGCTGCGGCTGAGCAAGACCGACTGGTCGAACTTCGACGAGGCCGACGACTACAGCCGTGCCACCGACACCGCCTACGCCGACGCCCCGAAGGTCGCCGTCTACATCGGCGGCGACCTCGCCTGGGGCGTCGAACCCTGACGATCGGCACCACCCGAACGGCCCTCCCTCTACGACACCCGCCAACGGAGGCTTTGTGTCCATCTCACGAAGAACGTTCAGCACTGCCTTGAGCGGCAGCCTGATCGCGATGGGGCTCACCCAGGGCACCGCCGTCGCCAGGCCCGCCGCTCCGGCGGGCGGCGCGGCCCGGACCGCGGCGGCCGACGACCCGTACACCCAGGCGTTCCTCGCCCAGTACGGCAAGATCAAGGACGCGGCCAACGGCTACTTCAGCCCGGACGGCCTCCCCTACCACTCCTCCGAGACACTGATGGTCGAGGCGCCGGACCATGGTCACGAGACCACCTCCGAGGCCGTCAGTTTCTGGATGTGGCTGGAGGCGGCGTACGGCCGGGTGACCGGCGACTGGGACCCCTTCAACCAGGCCTGGGCGATCGCGGAGCGCACGATCATCCCGCAGCACGCCGATCAGTCCACCGCCGGCTCGTACAGCCCGAGTTCCCCGGCGACGTACGCTCCCGAGTGGCCACTGCCCGACAACTACCCGTCTGCCCTGGACAGTTCGGTGCCGGTCGGATCGGATCCCATCGCCACGGAACTGGCCTCGTCCTACGGCACGATGGACGTCTACGGCATGCACTGGCTGATGGACCTGGACAACACCTACGGCTACGGCAACAAGCCGGGCACCGGCGGCGAGTCGGGACCGGGGGCCGGACCCTCGTTCATCAACACCTACCAGCGTGGTGCGCAGGAGTCGGTGTGGGAGACCATCCCGCAGCCGACCACCGATCTCTTCAACTACGGGGGACCCAACGGCTTCCTCGATCTGTTCGTCGACGACGCGAGCTATGCCAAGCAGTGGAAGTACACCAACGCCCCGGACGCCGACGCCCGCGCGGTGCAGGCCGCCTACTGGGCGTACCGCTGGGCCTCCGCCCAGGGCAAGGGGGACGAGATCGCGGCGTCGGTGGCCAAGGCCGCCAAGATGGGCGACTACCTCCGCTACGCCATGTTCGACAAGTACTTCAAGAGGATCGGCAGTTGCACGGATCCCACCTCCTGCCCAGCCGCGTCCGGCCGTGACTCCCAGCACTATCTGCTGTCGTGGTACTACGCCTGGGGCGGCGCGGCCGCGGGCAGTGGCGGCGGGTGGGCCTGGCGCATCGGTGACGGTGCCTCCCACCAGGGCTACCAGAACCCGCTTGCCGCATGGGCCCTGTCCAACGTCCCCGCGCTGACCCCCAAGTCGGCGACGGCGCGCACCGACTGGGCGAAGAGCCTGACCAGACAGCTGGAGTTCCTGCAGTGGCTGCAGTCCGCCGAAGGCGCGTTCGCCGGGGGCTGCACCAACAGCTGGGACGGGAAGTACGGGGCGCCGCCGGCCGGCACGCCGACGTTCTACGGCATGGCGTACGACTGGCAGCCGGTCTACCACGACCCGCCGAGCAACAACTGGTTCGGCTTCCAGGTGTGGGGCATGGAGCGCGTCGCCGCGTACTACTACGTCACCGGCAACGCCACCGCCAAGGCCGTACTGTCCAAATGGGTCGCCTGGGCCTCCGGCCAGACCACGGTCGGGGCCGACGGCAGCTACCGCTTCCCCTCCACCCTCAACTGGGCGGGCAAGCCCGACACCTGGAACCCGACGTCCCCCGGGAACAACGCGGGACTGCATGTCTCGGTCGTGGACTACTCGAACGACGTCGGGGTGGGCGCCGCCTACGTCAAGACGCTGACCTACTACGCCGCCAAGTCGGGTGACGCGGCCGCCGGGGCGCTGGCCAAGGCCCTGCTCGACGCGATGGCGCTGAACGCCGACGACAAGGGCATCGCCGTACCGGAGACCCGGGCCGACTACAACCGGTTCGACGACGAGGTGTTCGTACCCGACGGGTGGTCGGGCGAGATGCCGGGCGGCGACACGGTCGAACCGGGCGTCACCTTCATCGGCATGCGGTCCTGGTACCGGGACGACCCGGACTGGCCCAAGGTCCAGGCGTACTTGGACGGCGGTCCGGCGCCCACCTTTACGTACCACCGGTTCTGGGCCCAGGCGGCCCTCGCGCTGGCCTTCTCGATCTACGCCGAACTGCTGGTGGAGGGTGACGGCGGCGGCGACACCGAACCACCGACAGTGCCCGCCGGGCTGGCGGTCACCGCGACGACGAGCAGCAGCGTGTCGCTGTCGTGGTCCGCCTCGACCGACGACGTCGCCGTCACCGGCTACGACGTGTACCGCAACGGGGTACTGGCCGGCAACGCGACAGGACGGACGTTCACCGACCAGGACCTCGCCGCATCGACCGAGTACAGCTACGCGGTGGCGGCGCGCGACGCGGGCGGCAACACCTCTGCGCTCTCCACGGCCGTGACCGCCACCACGAAGTCGGGCGGCGGCGGCACCGGCGCGGTGAAGATCCAGTACAAGAACACGGATTCCTCGGCCACCGACAACCAGATCCGGCTCGGTCTGCAGGTCGTCAACACGGGCAGCGCACCGGTCGATCTGTCGACGGTCAAGGTGCGGTACTGGTTCAGCTCCGAGGCCGGTGCGAGCACCTTCTCCACGTACTGCGACTACGCCGCGCTCGGGTCGTCGAACATCAGCCACACGGTGGTGACGGTCAGCAGCCCGAAGACCGGCGCCGACCACTATCTGGAGGTCGGTTTCACCGGCGGCGCCGGCAGTCTGGCCGCCGGCGCCTCCACCGGCGAGGTCCAGCTGCGGCTGAACAAGACGGACTGGTCGAACTTCAGCGAGGCCGACGACTACAGCCGTGCCACCAACACCGCCTACGCCGACGCGCCCCGGCTGGCCGCCTATGTGGGCTCCGCTCTCGCCTGGGGAGCCGAGCCGTGAGCGGACCCGGCACGGCCGAGGCGGCCCGGTGCCGCAGCCGTTGGTTCCCGGTCCTTGCCACCACCGCAGCGACGCTGCTGCTCGCCGCCGCGTCCATGCTCACCGGCGCCGCTGTGGCCGCGGCCGCGCCGGTGACCGACTGCACCGCCTGGGGGACGACCGCGCTCCAGGGCGGCGAGTACATCTACCAGCAGAACGAATGGAACTCCACCGCGCGCCAGTGCGTGAACGTCGACCCGGAGACCGGGGCGTGGAGCGTCACGGAGTCGTCCTTCTCTCTCCCGACCAACGGCGCCCCGGCCACGTATCCGTCCAGCTACAAGGGCTGCCACTGGGGCGCGTGCACGACGGACAGCGGACTGCCGCTGCGCGTCGACACGCTCGGCAGTGCGCGCACCTCTTGGGCCACGACCCAGACCGACGCGGGTGCGTACGACGTCGCGATGGATCTCTGGTTCAACTCGACTCCCGTCACGGACGATCAGCCGGACGGCACCGAGGTGATGATCTGGATGAACCGCCGCGGCGCAGTCCAGCCGATCGGATCCCGCACCGGCACAGTGCAACTCGACGGCAAGGCGTGGGACGTCTGGACGGGGCCCGGCGCCTCCGGCTGGAAGGTCATCTCGTACGTACTGCAGCAGGGCGCCACCGAGTTCGCCGATCTGGATGTGAAGAGCCTGATCGACGACGCCGTCACCCGCGGATCGCTCGATCCCGCGCACTATCTGATCGACGCCGAGGCCGGGTTCGAGATCTGGCAGAGCGGCCAGGGCCTCGGCACCAGGAGCTTCTCCTTCACGGCGAGCGCCGACAGCGCCGGCGGGAGCGACACCGTGGCGCCGTCGGCGCCGGCGAACCTCCGGGTCACCGGGACGACCAGCACCACCGCCGCCCTGTCCTGGACACCGTCGACGGACAACACCGGCGTCACGGCGTACGACGTCTACCGGGACGGCGTGAAGGCGGGGACCACGGCCACCCCGTCCTTCACCGACACCGGACTCACCGCGTCGAAGGCATACACCTACACGGTCAGGGCCCGGGACGCCGCCGGGAACACGTCGGCGGTCTCGGCCGCGGTCACGGCGACGACCGGGCCGGGCGGCGGCACCGGAAGCGGCACGCTGAAGGCGCAGTACAAGAACAACGACACGGCCGTGGGCGACAACCAGATCAGACCCGGTCTGCAGCTGGTGAACACCGGCGGGCAATCCGTGAACCTGGCGGATGTCACCGTCCGCTACTGGTTCAGCGGTGAGGGCGGCGCCACCACGTACAGCACCAATTGCGACTGGGCCGTGATCGGCTGCGGCAGTGTCACGCACCGCGTGATGTCCTCCACCGGCGCCGGTCCGGGATCCGACCATTTCCTGGAGGTCGGCTTCGGCAGCGGCACCCTGGCCGCGGGCGCCTCCACCGGCGAGATCCAGCTGCGGCTGAACAAGACCGACTGGTCGAACTTCGACGAGGCCGACGACTACAGCCGCACCACCGGCACCACGTTCGCCGACGCCTCGCACGTCGGGGTCTATGTCGACGGCGACCTGGTGTGGGGCACCGAGCCGTGAGCACCCCGGAGCCCCGGAACAACCTCTCGACCTGCCTTCGGGGAGTGCCCGAAGGAGCACGCAGGAAAGGAATACGGAGCCGCATGAGATCACGAAGTTCCACCCGGCACGGGATCCGCAGAAGGTTCGCCGCACTCGCCGCCCTGGCGCTCGGGGCGGCCCTGGCCGTGGCCGTCCCCACCCAGGCCTCCGCCGCGGCCCGCGTCGACAACCCGTACACCGGAGCCAAGGCCTATGTGAACCCGCAGTGGTCCGCCAAGGCCGCCGCGGAGCCGGGCGGCAGTGCCATCGCCGACGAGCCCTCGTTCGTCTGGATGGACCGCATCGCGGCCATCGAGGGCGCGGGCGACGCGATGAGCCTGCGCGAGCACCTCGACGCGGCGCTCGACCAGGGCGCGAACCTCTTCCAGGTCGTCATCTACGACCTCCCGGGACGCGACTGCGCCGCGCTGGCCTCCAACGGTGAACTCGGCCCCACCGAACTCGACCGGTACAAGACCGAGTACATCGACCCCATAGCCGGCATCCTCGACGACCCCGCCTACGCGGACCTGCGCATCGTCACCATCATCGAACCTGACTCGCTGCCCAACCTCGTCACCAACGCGGGCGGCACCGCCGGTTCCACCACCCAGTGCGCGACCATGAAGGCGAACGGCAACTACGAGAAGGGTGTGGGCTACGCGCTCCACACCCTGGGGGCCATTCCCAACGTCTACAACTACGTCGACGCGGGGCACCACGGCTGGCTGGGCTGGGACACCAACTTCGTGCCGGCGGCACAGGAGTTCAAGAAGGCCGCGACCACTGAAGGCGCCACCGTCGCGGACGTCCAGGGCTTCATCGTCAACACGGCCAACTACTCGGCTCTGAAGGAGCCGTACTTCAAGGTCACCGACTCGGTGAACGGCACGACGGTGCGTCAGTCCAAGTGGGTGGACTGGAACTTCTACGTCGACGAGCTCTCCTACGCGCAGGCCCTGCGCACGGAAATGGTCAACCAGGGCTTCGCCTCGAACATCGGCATGCTCATCGACACGGCCCGTAACGGCTGGGGCGGCTCCGCCCGGCCGACCGCCGCCGGCCCGCAGACGAGCGTCGACGACTATGTCAACGGCGGCCGGACCGACCGGCGCATCCATGCGGGGAACTGGTGCAACCAGAAGGGGGCCGGCATCGGTGAGCGGCCCACCACTGCCCCGGAATCCGGCATCGACGCGTACGTCTGGGCCAAGCCCCCGGGCGAGTCGGACGGCAACAGCCAGCCCATCGCGAACGACGAGGGCAAGGGCTTCGACCAGATGTGCGATCCGACGTACACGGGCAACGGACGCAACGGCAACAACCTGACCGGCGCGCTGCCCGACTCGCCGCTGGCGGGCCACTGGTTCTCCGCGCAGTTCCAGGAGCTGCTGCACAACGCGTACCCGCCCCTGGGCGGCAGCAGCGGCGGCGACACCCAGGCGCCCACCGCGCCGACCGGCCTCACGGTCACGGGCAAGACGAGCGGCAGCGTCTCGCTGTCCTGGACGGCGTCGACCGACAACACCGCTGTCACCGCGTACGACGTGTACCGCGCAGGGGTGCAGGTGGGCTCCTCGGCGACCACCTCCTTCACGGACACAGGGCTCACCGCCTCCACGTCGTACAGCTACACGGTCAAGGCCCGCGACGCGGCCGGGAACGTTTCGGCGGCCTCCTCGGCGGTGTCGGCCACCACGTCCGAAGGGGGCGGAACCGGCACCGGCACTCTCAAGGTCCAGTACAAGAACAATGATTCCTCTGCCACCGACAACCAGATCCGGATGGGCCTGCAACTGGTCAACACCGGGACCACCGCGGTGAACCTGTCCACGGTGAAGGTGCGCTACTGGTTCACTCCCGAGTCCGGGGCGAGCACCTTCAGCACGTCCTGCGACTACGCGGTCATGGGGTGCGGCTCCCTGACTCAGAACGTGACGACGTCAGGCAGCTCGGCCGCCGGGGCCAGCCACTACCTGGAGGTCGGCTTCGGCAGCGGCACCCTGGCGGCGGGGGCCTCCACCGGAGAGATGCAGTTGCGCTTCAACAAGACCGACTGGTCGAACTTCAACGAGGCCGACGACTACAGCCGCTCCACGAACACGGCGTACGCCGACGCGTCGAAGATCGGCGTGTACGTGGGAGGAACCCTGAGCTGGGGCACCGCCCCCTGACCTGACCCGACCTGACCGGCCTCATGGCCCCGGTACGACCCTGTCCGCCCCCGTCGCCGCATGCGTTCCGCGGTGGCGGGGGCGTACCGGTGTGACGTGCGTCGTCGAAAATTGTCGAAAATCTCGGCCATGCATGGACGCCCCCAGGGTCCGTACCTAGTCTCTCCGTTGTCATTGCGCAGGTGAACGCGCAGACCGACGCGTCGAAAGCATTCGATGGCGGTTCGGTCACGGGAACAGCAGGACAGAGAAGACAGGCAGCTCAGGATGGTCGGCATCACCGAGGTGGCACGGCACGCAGGCGTCGCCGTCAGCACCGTCTCGTACGTGCTCAGCGGGAAGCGCCCCATATCGCCGTCGACTCGTCAGCGCGTCCTCGATTCCGTCGCTGTTCTGGGCTACCGGCGGTCTGCCTCCAGCCGTTCGCACGCCATCGGGCTGGCCGTGCGCGTCGATGACGGCGCGCACCGGCCGCTCCTCGCCGAGTTCATGCTGGCCGCGAGCGTCGCCGCGCGCCGCCACCACAGCAACATCCTGCTCCTCACCGACCACGCCGACCACGGTGTGCTGGACGCCGCCCTGCTCGACGGCCTGATCCTGATGGACATCGGGATCCGTGATCCGCGGCTGGAGACCGTGCGAGGGCTGCCGGTCCCGACGGTACTCATCGGCCTGCCTCACGACCCGGCCGGCCTGACCTGCGTCGACCTGGACTTCCGTGCGGCCGGAGGCCTCTGCGTGGACCACCTCGCCGACCTCGGCCACCGAGAGGTGATACTGCTCGGCGCACCCGAGGCCGCGTACCGGCGCCGCGCCGGATTCGCCGTACGGACCGTCGCCGGCGCCCTCGAGCGGGCCGCGGTCCGAGGGGTCCGGCTCACACACCGGTCGGTCGAGGGGGACTGGGACAGCACGGCGGGCACCCTGACGCGGGTGCTCCAGGAGCGCCCGGACGCCACGGCTCTGATCGTGCAGAACGAAGCCGCGACCCCGCACCTGGCGCCCCTTCTGCGCGGTTTCGGCCGGGCCCTGCCCGAGGACATGTCCCTCGTCGTCGTGGGCTCCGACGCGGTGGCGACCGCGGGCACCCCTCAGTTGACCTCGATCGCAGTCCCCGCCGCCGAACTCGCCGAGCGAGCCGTCGAACTGCTCAGACAGCTGCTCGACCGAAGGAGTTCCGACACCGGCGGGGCGCCCACGCTGCTGGCGCCTCGGCTCACCGTACGGGCCAGCAGCGGGCCGCCTCCGGCCTCCTGATCTGCATCTCTGCCGCCATCTGCCTGTGCCCTACGGCGAACTCGCCGTGCCCTGGCGCAGTCGTCCGCGCGGCCATCCCTACAACCCCGAAGGGCACACCTTTGTCCCCCCGCACCCGCGCAGCCACTGCCGCCTGCGCCGCACTCGCCCTCACCACGACGTTGAGCGGCTGCGGACTCATCACGGCCGACACGCCGCCCAACACCCTGACCGTCTCGGACTACTACACCGCTGAGCCGGGCAACACGGCACTGACCGAGATCCTCCGCTCCTGTGGGCATCAGACCGGCGTGACCGTTGTGCGCGAGGTCATGCCCCGCGCGCAGCTCGTGCCCAAGCTGTTGAGGGACGGTGCCGCGCGGTCCCTCCCGGATCTGGTGCTGAGCGACAACCCGGACCTGCCCAAGCTGGCCTCGACGGGAGCGCTGCTGCCACTCGAAGGCCGGGTGAAGAGCGAAGGGTTCTACGAGAGCGTCCTCAAGGCCGGCACGTACAAGGACAAGCTGTACGGCGTCGCCCCGGGGGTGAACGGGCTCGCTCTCTTCTACGACAAGGCCGTCTTCCAGAAGGCAGGTCTCAAGCCGCCGACCACCTGGAAGGAGCTCCGGAGAAGCGCGGCCGAGCTCACCGAGGGCCACCGCTACGGTCTCGCCCTCTCGGCAGTCGCCACCGAGGAAGGCTCCTGGCAGTACGAACCCTTCTTCTGGGGCGCGGGCGCGGACTTCGCGCACCTGAACTCGTCCGAGTCCGTGTCCGCGCTGACGTACTGGACCTCGCTCTTCCAGGACGGCTCGATATCGAAGTCGGCGCTGAACTGGCAGCAGTCGGACGTGGCGGAGCAGTTCATCGGCCACCACGCCGCCATGATGATCAACGGCTCCTGGCAGCTCGCCGCGCTCTCTGCCGAGAAGGGGCTCGACTACGGCGTCGTGCCGCTCCCCACACAGAGAAGCGACGGCCCCTCGATCACCCCGCTCGGCGGCGAGACCTGGGCTGTGCCCAAGGGGGACAAGCAGGACAAGGCCGTCCAGGTCCTCAACTGCGTCCTCAGCCAGGACCACATGATCCAGTGGGCCCGGCTGCGAGCCGACGTACCCGCCGACCCGGCGGTCGCGGAGCGACTGGTGAAGGAGCAGCCCGACCTCGCCCCGTTCGTGGCCAGCGCGCCCACCGCCCGGTCCCGCACCGCCGAGTTGGGCACCGCCTACCCGGCCGTCTCCAAGGCGCTGTACACCGCACTCCAGCACGCCGCCATCGGACAGCTGAGCCCGGCGAAGGCCCTCGCCGCCGCTCAGCGCGAGGCCCGGTCCGCAGACCACTGATCAGGCGAGGTTCCTTCATCATGACGACTCTTCTGGACAAGCCCGTCCACGCCGCAGCGCATCCGGACCGCCGGACCGCCGGCCCCGCACGCCGGGCGCGAGTGGCACGCATGAGTTTCTACGTCCCCGCCGTCCTCTACCTGGTGATCTTCTTCGGCTACCCCGTCGTCGCCAACCTGATCATGTCGTTCCAGGACTACACGGTGACGTCCTTCTACGACGGCGGTGCCCCCTTCAACGGCCTCGCCGACTACACGGCGATCTTCACCGACGAGCTGTTCTCCACGTCCCTGTGGAACACAGCTGTGTTCACCATCGCCTCGCTGATCCTGCAGTTCGCCATCGGCCTCGGCCTGGCCCTGTTCTTCCGCCGTCGCTTCGCACTCAGCAGCACGCTGCGTGCCCTGCTCCTGCTGCCCTGGCTACTGCCGCTTCTGGTCTCCGGCACCGTCTTCCGCTGGCTGCTCGACCAGGACTACGGCGTGGTCAACCAGGTACTGCTCAGCCTGCACCTCATCAACGGCCCCGTCCCCTGGCTGGTCAGCCCCGACCACGCCATGACCGCCATCGTCATCGCCAACGTCTGGATCGGCATCCCCTTCAACATGGTGATCCTCTACGGCGGCCTGCAGTCGATCCCGCCTCAGCTGTACGAAGCCGCCTCGCTCGACGGCGCGGGCGCCTGGCAGAAGTTCCGGCACGTCACCTGGCCGCTGCTGCGCCCGACCACCTCCGTCGTGGTGATGCTCGGACTGATCTACACCATCAAGGCGTTCGACGTCGTCATGGTGCTCACGCAAGGCGGCCCCGCGAACTCCACGCAGCTGCTGTCCACCTGGTCGTACGCCCTCTCCTTCACGAACCTGCAGTTCGGCCAGGGCGCCGCTGTCAGCAACGTCCTCATCGTCATCGCCATGCTCTTCGCGCTCGTGTACCTGCGGGCCGTGCGCGCCGAACAGTCCGAGAGGTAGTCCCGATGTCGTCTCCCGCAGCCCTGCGTGCTGCCCGCCGCTGGAGCAGCACGGCGATCGCCCTGGTGATCGTCGGCGTCCTGCTCTTCCCGCTGTACTGGATGGTCAACGCCTCGCTCCAGCCCGGTCATGCCCTGCTGAGCATCCCGCCCAAGTGGTTCCCCACGGATCCCACCCTCGACGGATACCGTGCCGCCGTCGACACCCAGGGACGGCACCTGGTCATCAGCCTCTTCGTGGCCTGCGGCAACGTGCTGATCACCCTCGCCCTCGCGGCTCCGCTGGCGTGGTCGCTGGCAAAATTCCGCCTGCGCCGGGCCGCGCTGCTGCTGTTCGTCCTGCTGATCGTGCAGATGGTCCCGGGCATCGTGAAGGCCAACTCGCTCTTCGCGCTCTACAGCAACCTCGGGCTGCTCAACAACACCGTCGGTCTGATGCTGGCCCAGTCCACGCTGTCCGTGCCGTTCGCCGCGGTACTGCTCCGCGCCCAACTGCGTGACATCCCCACCGAGGTCATCGAGGCCGCGGCGCTGGACGGTGCGGGTTCCTGGCGCACCTTCCTGCGCATCGTCGTCCCCATGAGCCGCAACGGCCTCATCACCGCAGGCCTGTTCGCGTTCCTGTTCTCCTGGGCCGACTTCCTCTTCGCGATCACCCTCACCTCCCGCGACGCGGTCACCCCGGTCACCGTCGGCATCTACCGCTTCATCGGCGCCAACGCCACCGACTGGAACGCCCTCATGGCCTCAGCCGTCCTCGCCTCCATCCCGGCGGCGGTACTGCTCGTCATCGCCCAGCGGTACATCGCCGTCGGGATCACCGGAGGCTCGGTCAAGGACTGACCGGAACCGGACACCAGGACCAAGCACCCCCGTCTTCTTTTGCACGGGCTTTTTCTTTCGCACAGGAGATACACCTTGAGCACCTTCCGGGAACACGACGGCGGCCTGGAGTGGCACGGCGGGCACGAGTCGCTGCGCATCGAGCCCTGGGGGCCCGACTCCGTCCGCGTACGGGCCTCCCTCGGCCCGCTCCGCGACGACATCCCCGGCGCCCTCCTGGAGCGCCCCGGCACCAGGGCCGACATCACCGTCCCGGACCTGACCGGCCTGAGCGTCTTCAAGAACGGCCTCGGCTCCCCCACGGACCCGGTACCCCCCGCCCGCCTGGTCAACGGCCGCATCACCGCCGAGCTGACCATCGACGGCGTACTGCGTTTCGTCCGCACTCAGGACGGCACGGAACTTCTCGCCGAGCGCCCCGCCCATTTCTGGTGGCCCGGCACCCGTGTCCACACTCCCGTCGGGCACGGCTACCACCGCTTGGAGCAGAACTTCCAGGCATACGAGGGGGAACGGCTGTACGGCCTCGGGCAGCGGCAGCACGGCCTGCTCGACCAGAAGGGCACCGTCATCGACCTGGTGCAGCGCAACACGGAGATCACCATCCCGTTCGTGCTGTCCAGCCGCCGCTACGGCCTGCTGTGGAACAGCCCCGCCGTCGGACGGGTCGAAATGGTGCGGACCGGAACCCGCTGGGTCGCCGACAGCGCCCGCCAGATCGACTACTGGATCACCGCCGGCGACCAGCCCGCCGACATCCTGCGCTCCTACGCGGACGCCACCGGCCACGCCCCCGCGTTCCCCGACTGGGCCACCGGTTTCTGGCAGTGCAAACTGCGCTACCGGACTCAGGAGGAACTCCTCGAGGTCGTACGCGAGTACAAGCGCCAAGGTCTGCCGATCTCGGTGATCGTCGCCGACTTCTTCCACTGGACCCGCCTGGGGGACTGGAAGTTCGACCCCGCCGAGTGGCCCGATCCGGCCGCCATGGTCCGGGAACTCGACGAGCTCGGCGTCAAGCTCATGGTCTCCATCTGGCCGTCGGTCAACCGCTCCAGCGAGAACTACGACGAGCTGGAGCGCCGCGGCCTGTTCGCCGCCAACGAGTACGGCACCCCGGCCCACGCCACGTGGATCGACAAGGGCGCCGACCATCGCGTCATGGTCTCCTTCTACGACCCGACCAACCCCGAGACCCGGGCGTACGTATGGTCCAAGGTCCAGGAGAACTACCAGCGCCTCGGCATCAATCTGTGGTGGCTGGACGCCTGCGAGCCGGAGATGAAGCCCGGCCACCCGGCCAATCTCCGCTACCACGTCGGCCACGGCCAGGAGGTCGCCAACCTCTACCCTCGCGAGAACGCCCGGCTGTTCCACGAGGGCATGGCAGCCTCCGGCAACACCGACGGCATGTCCTTCTCCCGCTCCGCCTGGGCGGGCAGCCAGCGCTACGGCACCGCCGTGTGGTCCGGCGACATCGGCACGGACTTCTCCGCCCTGCGCGCCCAGATCGCCGCGGGCCTCAACATCGGCCTGTCCGGCATCCCCTGGTGGACCACCGACATCGGCGGCTTCCACGGCGGCGACCCCGACGACCCCGCGTACCGCGAAGTCCTCGTCCGCTGGTTCCAGTTCGGCGCGCTCTGCCCGATCTTCCGCCTGCACGGCTTCCGGCTGCCTTGGCTGCCGCTGGGCGGCGAGATGACCGGCGGCCCCAACGAGGTCTGGTCGTACGGCGAAGAGGCGTACGAGATCATGCGGGGCTACCTGGAACTGCGCGAGCGCCTGCGCCCGTACGTCGCCGAGCAGATGGCCACCGCCACCCGCGAGGGACTGCCCCCGATGCGCCCGCTCTTCCTCGAGTTCCCCGAGGACGAGACGGCCTGGACGGTCGCCGACCAGTTCCTGCTCGGCCCCGATCTCCTGGTCGCTCCGGTCACGACGGCCGGCGCGACGCGCCGCGAGGTCTATCTGCCGGCGGGCGCTCGCTGGAGGTGCGCCTGGACGGACGCGCCGTACGAGGGAGGCGCTTGGCACACGGTCGACGCCCCACTCGACCGGATTCCACTCATGCTGCGCGACGACGCCCAACTGCCCGTGAACGGCTGACGGAGCGGGCGGACGGTGGGAGACCTGAGGGCACCGGAATTGCCTTGATCGCGTGGCGTCCATCCGGCCGCTCAGCTCGCACGTAGTCTGCGCCGCGACCGCTGCCCGTCACGCACGAGGGCGACTGTCTTCCCGGAGTGAGGATTGCCCCGTTCAGTCGGAACGGCGGGGATCCGCACGACTTCGACGGGCGCGGTCGCGGTCGCGGTCGCGGCAACAGCTTCGGCGGCGAGCTGCATGGGCCCGGTCTCCCCGCAGCCCCGGCCGGCAAGCCAGCTCCCAGATCGGCACAGTCGCAGGTGCGGCAGGTCGTCGATGCGCTGCGAGCCATCTGCAAGGCAGCTCAGCAGGGCCTCGCTCTCGGCCAGTTCAGGGAGCAGCGCAGGAGCCGGCATCGCAACATGGCACGGCTTCTTCCGCTGCTCTCTTGCTTACCGATCGGAGCGAATCTCCTGCCGAAGGCGCACATTGAAAGTCCGTAGAACTTGCACGACATCTGATTGGTCTGCCACGTTCTCGGTGCCCTCCGCTCGCCATACCAGCCGGGAGAACGCATCGGCGGATTCGCGTGTCTCGGCGCGACACAACAAATGCACCACCGACCTGCCGGTCTGTAGCTTGCCCTGCCAGGCCACCCGATCTGCTCTCGTCAGGTGGCGCTGGTCACTTCCGTCGAGCTGGGACTCGTAGAGATGCAGGCCCGCGGCGATGAAGTCTGCCGCATTCTTCAGCTTCTGCTCCCTCAGCCAACGCCGGTCTTCATTACGGCCGGTAACCCACGTGCCGAGTAACACACCAGCCAACCCGATGAGCGCTCCCGCAAGGCCCGCCAAGAGATTCCCCATGCACACCACCCCCCTCAAGACGCCAATGGTCCCGATTTGCACACCGCCCGCGGCCCCAGCCCCAACGCGAAGTGCCACTTGACCGCACCGCTGCGGCGACAGCCGGACGAATCCAGACGCCTCCAGGCTAGACCCGCTCGACGATCCGGATCTGCTGTTCAAAAGCAGTCTTATCGAAGCGTGAGCGTGTCGGCCGCGTCGCATCCAGGAGCATTCAGGCGCCCAGGGCGAGGAACTGGCGGGCGCCGCGCAACCTGGTATGCAGTTCGCGCTGGGTGGCGCGACTGTCGAGGCGGACATCGAGCGCCCCGGGAAACGCGCTGTCGGCCCGCAATCCCGCAGGAAGTCGGGAGACGTCGAGCCCATCACGCTCGGCGATGAGGACTCCGAGCTCATGACGGCTCACGGCATCGGCTCCTGCCAGATGGTGAACACCGTTCGCCTCACCAGACGCAAGCTCCAGCAGGGCCGCGGCCAGGTCTCCGACATGCACGGGGCAGCGGATGTCATCAGTGAACAGGACACCGTCGCGCATGCCGGCCGCGAGGTCGTGCACCACGCGTTCGTGCGTGGACAGCCGGTCGCCGATGATCAGCGAGGTGCGAGCGATGACGGCATCCGGGTGTGTGAGGCGAATCCCCGTCTCCGCGGCGGCCTTCGCCGCGCCGTAGGGGGTGACAGGGTCGGGGAGGCAGGGTTCGTCGTAGTGGACGCGGGCTCCGGAGAAGACAGCGTCGCTGGATACGTGGACCAGGCGGCAGCCATACTTCGCCGCGGCATTCGCCAGGCGGAGCGGGCCTTCGGCCGTGACCGCCCAGTCGGCTCCGCCGCTCGACGCGTTGACCACGAGATGCGGCCCGACATCGGCCATGACGGCGTCCACGTCCCTGGCACTCCGCAGGTCGAGCGGATACCACTCGACCTCGGAAGCGTTGCCAGGCCTGGTCGCGTACGTCGCCGCTGTTGTGTGCCCACCGGCCACGGCCCGCCGGATCAACTCAGCGCCCAGGAAGCCGCTGCCGCCGATGATCAGAACCTTCATGCAGCCAAACACTAGACCGGCTCACGGCCCCGGCCGACAGCTGTACCAGCACTTTCTCCGCATATCATCCTGCATTCGGACACAGCGCCAGTTTAATCGGTCAGTAACCGGTCACTCAATCCACGCCCTCCGGTCTATGCTCCTCGCACCAAATGCCGTGGGCAAGGAGGAGCGATGCGGGAGAGCGTCGAGGAGCGGCACAGGCGGTTGCTGCGGATCGTGCGGGAGCGCGAGAGCGTCCGGGTGGCCGAACTCGCGGCGGAACTCGGCGCATCGGTGGAAACGGTGCGGCGGGACGTGACGGCGCTCGCCGACATCGGTCGCGTCCGCAGGCTCCACGGCTCCGTGGCCTGGCCGACCGCGCCGCTCAACGCGCGCGATGCGCGGCTCGCCCGGAAGGCCCCCGGCCCGTCCCCTAGCGGGCTCCTGCTGGGAATGGTGGTCCCTACGGCCAACTACTTCTACCAGTCGGTCATCCGCGGCGCCCGCGAGGCCGCCACCGCGGCCGGCGCGCGCCTGCTGGTGGGCATCACGGAGTATCACCGCGACCGGGATGCCACACAGATCAGGAACATGCTCGAGGCCGGCG
Source organism: Streptomyces sp. NPDC107517 (assembly GCF_055582645.1). Taxonomy (NCBI): domain Bacteria; kingdom Bacillati; phylum Actinomycetota; class Actinomycetes; order Kitasatosporales; family Streptomycetaceae; genus Streptomyces; species Streptomyces sp. NPDC107517. The sequence continues at coordinate 59,481 of NZ_JBVJPM010000025.1, forward strand.
CGAACGGCCTGCTCCTCACCCCCAGTTGGAGCGTCCACGGCCCCACCGAGACGGACGCCCTCCATCTTGCGGAGCTGGCGGTGCCGACCGTACTCGTGGAACGCCGGATCCCTCTCGGCCTGCCCGGGGCGAACCTCGACAGGGCGGCCTCGGACCACGCGGGCGGCGCCTCGATGGCTGTACGGCACCTGGCCGGTCTCGGGCACCGGCGTATCGCTCTGCTCTCCCGGCACACGCACACCTGGCCCCACATCCGTCGCGGCTACCAGGCCGCAATGGACACGCTAGGCCTCCCGGACGACGACATCTCCTCGACGACCGACGCCCACGGGCACTACGTCGAGTTCGACCACCACGCCGAGCGACTGACCGCCCTCATCGCCTCGGGGGAGATCCGGGCCGCCCTCGTCCACGACGACACCGACGCGGCCAATCTGCTCCAGTGGCTGCCGGCCCAAGGGATCCGCGTACCCGAGGACTTCGCGCTCGTCTGCCACAACGACGAGATCGCGGCGCTCACCGACCCACCCATGACCTCGGTCTCTCCCCCGAACCACGCGCTCGGCGAGACCGCGGTGAAGCTGCTGCTGCGCCGCATCGAGGATCCCGGCGTCGAGCACTCCGCCGTGGAATGGCTCCCGCGGCTCCTGGTGAGGAAGTCCTGCGGCGCTCCGGAGTCCGTTCAACTGCCCAGTAACTGACCGATTATTGCCCGCTTCATCTTTCAGTCTTGACGCCGGTCAAAGCCGGAATCCAAGCTGCGCAACGACACGCCGCACTCAAGTCGGCGAGATTCCCGTCTTGCACAGATTGGTTCCCCATGGCTACTTCCGTGCGTCGCCGTGCCTTCCTCCACGCTGCCGGGGGTACCGCTCTGGCCCTCGGGCTCTCCGGTACCGCCACGATCGCCTCCTCGTCCGCCGCCTCTGCCGCCGAACCCGCTGCCGGCACCGAGGAGTTCGCCGCTCTGCGAGCCAGGTGGCGGGATCTCGTCCTCGGGACCGGTTTCAGTCCTACGGCCGAGCCGTTCAAGACCCTGCTCGCCAACCTCGGTACGACCGCGCAGAAACACCTCTCCACGATGGCCCCCGCGAGCGGCTCGCTCTGGCCCGACGCGGTGTGGGCGGACCCGGACCCGAACACCGACGCAGCGTCGTACGCCTTCTCCGCGAAGATGAACGACAGTTACAGCAGGCTGGGCGCCATGGCCCAGGCGTGGGCGCAGCCCGGCACCGGCCTGACAGGTGACGCCGAGCTGCTGGACGCGGTCCTCACCGGCCTCGACCACGTCAACTCCGAGGTCTTCAACACGGCCACCCAGCAGTACGGCAACTGGTGGAACTTCCAGATAGGCGCGCCTCAGGCCCTGATGGACACCTGCGTCCTGGTCCATGACCACCTCACCGCCGAGCAGATCGCGAAGTTCTGCGCGGCCGTCGACCACTTCGTCGCGGACTCGGTGTTCGACAACTACTCCGGCACCAGCACCGGTGCCAACCGCGTCGACCTGTGCCGCAGCGTCATCCTGCGCGGCATAGTGGGCGAGGACGTGGCGAAGGTCGAACTCGCGGCCAGGTCCCTGGCCCCGGTCTTCCCGTACGTCACCACCGGGGACGGTTTCTACGCCGACGGATCGTTCATCCAGCACCGTAACGTCCCCTACATCGGCGGCTACGGCGCCGTGCTCCACGATGGCGTCGGCCGCCTGCTGGCCCTGCTGCGCGGCTCCGACTGGGAGTTGAACGACCCCAACACCCAGCTCTTCCTCGACACCGTCGACAAGGCCATCGCCCCGTTCATCCACAACGGCCTGATCATGGACAACGTGTCCTCCCGCGGCATCAGCCGCTTCGGGACCTCCGAGCACACCCGCGCCATCGGCCTCCTCGGCACCCTCGTGCTGATCGGCCAAGGGGCCGCTCCGGAGGAGAACGCCCGGTGGCGAGGCATGGTCAAGGGCTGGATGCAGCGGGACTCGTACGCCCCGCCGCTGGAGAACCCCGGTCTCAGCCTGACCCGGGCGGCGCAGCTCCAGTCCGTGCTCGACGACACCACGGTCAAGCCCGCCCCCGAGCCCGTCGAGCACCGGCTCTTCCACAACATGGACCGCGTCACGCACCGCCGCCGCGGCTGGGCCGCCTCGGTCTCCATGGCCTCCGGGCGGATCGCCCACTACGAGTTCGGCAACGGCGAGCACGCCCGCGGTTACCACACCGGTGCCGGCTGGCTTTCCTGGTGGGGCTCCGACTTCGGCCTGGGTCAGTACTCCGACGCGTTCTGGCCCACCGTCGACCCGTACCGTCTCCCCGGCATCACGGCCTCCCGCAAGCCGCTCGCCGACGGCCAGGGCGGCAATTGGGGTCAGCCGTGCCCGGACGTCGACTGGGTCGGCGGCACCACCGACGGCGAGTTCGGCGCCACCGGCCAGCACCTCAAGGGCCTCGAATCCACCATGAACGCGAAGAAGTCCTGGTTCTGGCTCGACGACTCCGTCGTCTGCCTCGGAGCGGGCATCACCTCCACCGACGGGTACGCGGTGGAGACCACGGTCGACAACCGCGCCCTCGGCGCCGCCGGTGCCCCCGCGCTGACGGTCGACGGCAGGTCCCAGCCCGCGCAGCAGGGTTGGAGCCGGACCTTCGAGGACGCCGAGTGGGCACACATCGAGGGCCACGCCGGATACGTCTTCCCGTGCGGGGCCCGGCTGAGCGCGGTCCGCGAGGAGCGCACCGGCGCCTGGAAGGACATCAACACCGGCGGCCCCGCCGACCCGATCACCCGCCGTTACCTCACCCTCTACACCGACCACGGCACCGACCCCACCGATTCCACGTACGCCTACGTGCTCCTGCCCGGCGCCAGCGCAAGGACTACTGCCCAACGCGCCTGCGACCGGGGGTGGTTGAAGATTCTCGCCAACAGCAGCGACCGGCAGGGCGTACGCGTCGCCAAGCTCGGCCTGACCGCGGTCAACTTCTGGGCCGCGGGCACGGTGGACACGGTCACCGCGAGCGCCCCCGCCTCCGTCCTCATCCGCGAGCACCGCGACGGCACCGCCACGGTGGTCGTCTCCGACCCGGCTCGCCAGGCCTTGTCCCTCCAGGTCACCTGGCACAAGCGGGTGTCGAAGGTGCTTTCCAGGCCGACCACGGTCACCGCCACGACCGGATCCTCTCTCAAGCTCACCTTCGGTGACCTCACCGGCGCCTTCGGCGCACCCCTGAAGATCAAGGTCAGGCTGGGCTGACCTCCCGCACGCGCGGGCCCGCCGACGGCGGCGGGCCCGCGTGCAACTCCCCCCACCAAGGAGAAGACTGTGCACCGACGCAAAGTCCGTACCGCCCTCGGCGCCGCGCGCGCCAGGACCGGCAAGTTCCTGCTCGCTCCGGCCGGCGTCGGCGCCGCGATGACACTCCTGACGACATCGCCCGCCAACGCAGCCGTCCTCTGGACGGCCGACCCCGCCTCCGGCGCCGCCGCCTTCGACTACACCGCCTGCGACGGCGGACAGATCTCGACGACGAACTGGAACGACGGCCACGGCGACATCTTCAGCCTCAACAAGCCGGCGGGGATCGACCGCTGTGAGGCGGCGGGCGCCGCCGGCCGCACGTGGAGCAACAACTCCACCTACTGGTGGGGCTGGTACTTCGACACGAACTCGGACAACGCCCAGACCGTGTTCCAGTGGAAGTCCTGGGGCACCGGTGACCAGCAGCAGCAGAACTACCCGGTCATCATGAAGGTCGAGGGCGGTCAGCTGAAGGTCTGGTACGTCGCGCCGGGTGAGACGTGGCAGTCGGTCGGCACCGTACCGTGGACGGCCGGCAGCTGGCACAAGCTCGAGCTGAGCATCACCACCCGCTCGGACAACACAGGCTCCTTCGAGGTGTGGATGGACGGGACCAAGGCCGCAGGCAAGACCGGCATCCGCACCTGGGACGACATGGGCAACAACCCCCGATGGGGCACGTACGGCACCGGCATCAACGGCGTCAACTCCCACGTCTGGATCGACGACCTGAAGCTGGGACAGTCCCGCGCGGACGTCGACTAGACGACCACCTTGTCAGGGGCGCCCCTCAGTTGCCCCTCAGACCGCCCCTGGCAAGTCCCGCCGCATGAGCCTCCGCGTGCCTGGCCGCTTCAAGACCCCGCACCCGCCGACGTGTTCAGTGCAGCGAGCGCTCGGTTCGGCCGAAGGCGAACGGCAGGGATCACACCTTGCCTGGCCATTAGGGTCCGGTCATGCCGGCGGAAGCAGCAGGGGACGCCTCGGAACGGACGCGAGAGATCCGTGACGAGTCCGATGACTCGACTCGGCCCTCCGATCGCCCGACTCGGCCCTGGGAGGTGCTCGCCCGCCATCGCAACTTCCGCAAGCTGTTCCTCGGCACCTCGATATCGCTGCTCGGATCGAGTGTCACGACGGTGGCTCTCCCACTGACAGCGGTGGTCTATCTGCACGCTTCGCCGACTCAGATGGGCCTGCTCGGTGCGATGGGTCTGCTGCCGCATCTCATCCTCGGGCTACCGGCCGGGGTCTGGGCGGACCGCGTTCCGTATCGACGCATTCTCACCATGACCGACTTCGCCCAGACACTGGTACTCGGCTCCGTACCGATCCTGGCCACGTGCGGGTTGCTCCGGATGTGGCACCTCTACGCGGTCGTGACGCTGGCGGGCGTTGCCAGTCTCTTCGAGACCATAGCCGCGCAGTCCTTCACCCCGCTGCTGGTGCCGCGGGAAGAACTGCTCCCTGCCAACAGTGCGCTGATGCTGAGCAACGCGACAGTCAACACGACAGGGTCGGCCCTGGGCGGCTTTCTGGTGACGGTGCTCAGCGCACCGGTGGCTGTCGCTGTCGACGCCCTCTCCTTCCTGATCTCCGGGCTGTGCAAAGCATCCATCCGCCACTCCGGGCGGATCGCTGGTTCGGGCACCACGCGCGACCTTTCGCTGCGGACCGACATCCTCGAAGGGCTGCGCGCGGTGTTCTCCCACCGGATCCTCCGCGCTGTGATACTCGCGGCCGCGATCGGTGCGTTCGCGGGTCAGCTGCAGGCTGTCGTCCTGGTGCTGTTCTTCGTCCGGGACCTGCATCTGTCTTCGGGCCTGGTCGGAGCTGCGATCGCCGTCAGCGGAGTGGCAGGCATCCTCGGAGCCACCATGGCGACCTGGTTCACACGAAGGGTCGGACCGGGCCGGGCCTTCATCTCCGGCGTTCTTCTCGCCTCGTCCGGTGGTCTCGTGGTCGCCGCTGCGGTCGACCTCTCCCCCATGTCGCAGGCCGTCCTGGTTCTGGCGCAGGTCCTGCGCGGAATCGGCCCCTCGATCTACGGCGTCAACCAGCAGACCCTCCGCCAGGCCGTGATCGACCCGTCGCTGCTCTCCCGCGCCAACGCCACCTGGCGCTTCCTCGTATTCGGAGGACAGTCGCTCGGCGCCCTGGTCGGAGGCATGCTGGGATCCATGATCGGGCTCAGGGCCACGCTGATCACCAGTGGCTGCATGATGCTGGTCGGTGCGTCAGCCGCCATCGCGTCGCCGTTGCGCTCACTTCGCGAGCTCCCCGCCCGTCAGCTCCTCGACGGGAAGAGCACGGCTTAGGAGTGTTGTTCCGTACGCTCTGCGCGATGGACGCGGGACTGCGCCGCAGGGTCGCCACGGGGCCGCTGCGGGCAACCGAGTCGTCATAGTGCCCAGCGCCCCTTGGTACATGCGGACTGGCTCGATGTGGACACCCACTTGCCGGGTTCGGGTAGCGCCGTACGGCGCAGCGGATGTGCAGGCCCCGTGGGCCGCGCTCCACCCGTCTCGAGGCGACGGTGGGCGACCGGAACACCGGCCCCAGGTCACGCTGGGTGACCTGCCCGGCTCACCTCGAGCGACGCTTTCATTGATACGGAGGCCTGGCCGGCCGGCGCCGCCGGCCCGTGGCCGGCGCCTGGGCGGCCCGTCGGTGATCGTGACCCCGCTGCGGTCTCTCGGACGCGTGACAGGGCGGGCCGTACCCGTTCCGCGAAGACACGGGCCCTCCGGGCGCGGGGCTTCAGTCGTCGCTTCCGATACCGCGATCAGGTGCGCTCATGTCTCCCGTGGCGGGCGTGCCGTCGGCGAGCCCGTAACGCAAATACACGGTGCCTTTGGGACTGGCTGTCGGGGGTTCGAGGAGGGTGACGTTGGTGGGCACCGCGCCCTCGTCGAACACCTTCTTGCCGACGCCGAGCACGATGGGGTGCAGCCAGAGGTCGAGCCGGTCGAACAGCTTCTCGCGCAGGAGGGTCTGCACGAGGTTCAGACTCCCGACGACCTTCACGTTTTCGTGGCGATCACGGATCTCGCGCACCGCCTCGCCCAGGTCCCGGCCGAGCAGCGTGGACCCGGCCCACGAGAGGTCCGGCCGGCCGCGCGAGGCCACGTACTTCGGGACGCTGTTGAAGAGCGTAGCGATCTCGTTGTCCTCGCCCCCCTCCTGATGCGGCCAGTAGGCGGCGAAGATCTCGTACGTCCGCCGGCCGAGCAGGAGGGCGTCCGTGCCTTCGTACGCGGCACCGATCTGTGCCCCGGCAACCTCGTCCAGCAAGGGCGCCTGCCAGCCGCCGAACGGGAACCCCACAGGGTCCTCGTCGGGACCGCCGGGCGCCTGCCCGACGAGGTCGAGGGTCGCGAACAGCTCGATATGAATGAGACCCATGGCTTTGCTCCTGATCAGTCGGATTTATCCGTCAAGAGATAGACCTGCGGATGCCCGCAGACTCATCGCCACGCCGGAACCCGGCTCCACCCCCAGGACGACAACCTGTGCCAGCCAGACCACAGCACGACAAAATGGACTGTCGTCGGGATACACCGCGACAGAACCCGCTCAGGTCATTGACTTACCCCGCAGGTACGTCAGCAGGTACTGCCCAGTACTTCCTCAGCCTCCTGACGCGCCCCCGACGGACACCGCTGAGTCCGCATCCGTTGCCCCTGGCATTCACCTGACATGCGCCCCGAAGAGGCATACGGTGAACTCATGGACGGGACACAGTGGTTGACCTCATGTCACCCCGATCCCGCACTGGTGTATGAGCAGTGGGAGAAACCACCGCACCTGGCCTCGATACCCGCCGGTGTCCGGTTCGACGTGCTGCGGCTGTTCCAGCCGCTCGCCCTGACCGTTCTGTGGGAACTCGGTGATCTGGCCCAGCAGGTCCCGGTCCTCGAGGAACACCTCCAGCGCCGCCCCGCCTTCTACTTCCTCGCCGAGCCCGGCACCGCCCGGAACTGGCAGTCCGACCACCACAGCGTGCTGCTCACCACCGGCGAGGACCTGGTCCTCCCCTCCCCCAGCGCAGACGGGATCGCCGGCGTTCAGCGCCACGCCTTCCTGTGGCGTACCCCGCCGGACGGCAGCGGCCGCCTCGCCGACCACGAGACCTTGGCCACCGCGTACGCGCATGCTCGCGATCCCGAGCGCCAGGCAGCCCGCATCAGGGCCGCCCGCTCCGTGTTCTGGGGCGCCCAGCACACCCGCCGCAGCTGACCTCGCGGTGAACCGTGGAGCCACCTGCCGAACTCCGCCCGCCGTGTTCGCGATGCCAGGTCAGGGACGGAGTACCGGCGCTCCGTCTCGGCGTAATGTGCCTGGCCAGCGGAAAGCCAACCGAGCGAAGGAGTGCGGACGCCTCTGCGCGCCGACACGTCGCGATGTGGGCGTGATGGAGAGCCGCTGCTCTTCTTTCGGGGCGCCCGCTGCGTACAGAATGCCGCCATGACGATGAACTCGGCTGCTGCCGAACAAGTTGCCGCTGCCGTCGAAGCCCGGAGCTGCGGAGGCGCTGCTCTGGTCGCTGTCGACGGCATGGGTGGCTCCGGTAAGTCGACGTTGGCGACGGCCCTCGTCGAGTTGTGCGGCGCTGCTGTGGTGCACGGGGACGACTTCTACCGCCCCATGGACGCAACGGAGCGCGCCGGGCTGGATCCTGTGGAGGGCTACCACCGCTAGGGCAGGCCGCCGCGTCCGGGCATGCGCGGCCATGCTCACCGGACTTCGGGGCGAGCGCCAAGCCGTCACGCCGCTGGGCCCAATGAGTCTGGCGCCCCGCGAGGGGCGGCTCCTGCAACCGCTACGGCGCCGTGAACAGGTTGGGAAATCCCGGGGCGCGCCAGGGCTTGCGTCCCCAGGCGAGGATCTTGCCGCGGGCGATGGCCCGGTTCGGGTTGCACCGGCCCAGCGCCAGCAGGAAGAACGTGACCGGCTCGGCCTCGATCGTGCAGTCGGGGCGGTGCGGCGACTCGGCGCTCACGGTCGCGACGCCGTCGGCGAACGTCACCCCGAAGCGGGAGCCGCCGCGCACGCGCAGCGCGTAGCGGCCGTTATGGCCGGCCGCGGCCCGCTCGTTGACGACCCGGGGCATCGCCAGGGTGAGGAACGGCAGGGTCAGCTCGACGCGTTCACGGTCGATCATGTGGGGCCGGCGCAGGGCGACGGCTATGTCGTAGCCGTGGCCGAGTATGTGGGTCAGGAGGTACGAGCCGAGGGTCGCCAGATCCATCGGGCCCAGAGGCGTGAGCGTCGGTTCGTCCGCGGCGCGCAGGCAAGCCGCTTCGTTGAACGCGAGCGCGTGGCGGACGATGCCGTCCGCCAGCACGACGCCGTCGCGCTCGGTGAAGGCGGCGAGGGAGGCGTCGTTGGCCGCGGCGAGGCTGCCCGGGGTGCCGTCGCCGTACGGCAACCGGCGGCCCTCGGCGAGGCCCGCCATCAGCTCGTTCGCCATCACCAGGTGAGCGGCGGCCTCGCCGACGGTCCACCGCGCGCCGGGAATGGGCACCGCGGTGTCCGCACACGACCGCAGCAGGGCGGCCGTCTCCTCCGCCACAGCGGCGATGGCTTCGAACTGGCGCGAGCGGGCGCCGGTCTCTGGACCGGGGGAATTGGAAGGGGTGATCACGGACGAGAACACTGGACCAACTCCGCACATCTGTCCAGTGGCGGCGACTCCGCCCACGCTCCGGAAACCAACCTGCTCGCCGGAGAGGTCTGCATCGCCGGGGGCACAACCGACCGTCCCACCACGAAACTCGGGCCGGACCCTGCCCCGGGTGCTGATCTTCTTCGAGACGACCTGATCACATCCACCTGCCACATCTGGCACTGACAGCCGACGGCTCGGACGCCCTCCCCCGCTGCCGGCGCCGACGTGCCAGGAACCAGCCGAAGCACCGCCGCAGCCTCGGGACCCCGGCCACGGGGTCCGCCCCCATGTGGCCGAACACCTCCGGCCCGGCAGCTCAGCCGCCCACAGATCACCGGCCGGAAGAGGCAGCCCATCCGTGGGAGTCGTGGCCACGCCCATGTGCCCAGCCACTCGCCACTCCTCGGCAGCCGCCCGCATGGGCAACCACCAGGGCCATTCGGAGGCCTCGGCTGTGGCGGTCGCCGCCGACCGGCCTCCGCGCTGGGCAAAGTTGGACGAGTCACCGCGCACCGGGTGGCGACCGGGCTCCAGGAGGACCGTATGACCGCTTCATCACCCGCCACCGACACACCTCCGGCCCGGTACGACGACCTGCGGGCGCTGGTCATCAACTGCACCCTCAAGCGCTCGCCGGAGACGAGTAACACCCAGGGCCTGATCGACCGCAGCACTGCCATCATGCAAGCCCAGGGAGTGCACGTCGACGTCGTCCGGGCCGTCGACCACGACATCGCCACGGGCGTGTGGCCCGACATGACGGAGCACGGCTGGGAGACCGACGCCTGGCCGGACCTCTACCGTCAGGTCATGGCCGCCGACATCCTGGTGCTGGCCGGCCCGATCTGGCTGGGCGACAACAGCTCCGTGACGAAGCAAGTGATCGAACGGCTCTACGCCTGCTCCAGCCTTCTCAACGACGCAGGACAGTACGCCTATTACGGCCGCGTCGGCGGCTGCCTGATCACCGGCAACGAGGACGGCGTCAAACACTGCGCCATGAACGTCCTCTACAGCCTGCAGCACCTGGGGTACACCGTCCCGCCCCAGGCCGACGCCGGATGGATCGGCGAGGCCGGCCCCGGCCCCTCCTACCTCGACCCGGGCTCCGGCGGCCCCGAAAACGACTTCACCAACCGCAACACCACCTTCATGACCTGGAACCTGCTGCACCTGGCCAGGGCGCTCAAAGATCTCGGCGGCATCCCCGCCTACGGCAATCAGCGCACCGCCTGGGACGCCGGCTGCCGCCACGACTACGAGAATCCTGAACACCGATAGCGGAACGCCGCGGACAGGCTTGGGCAACGGCCTTCAGGTTCGTTCGCCCCCACGGGTAGCCTGCCGCCATGGTTACAGGCGAGCGGGCCGAGCCCATCGGTTCCCATCTTGAGGACCAGGACTGGGGTGCGACGCGCGCCTGGGTGGGGAAGAAGCTGTCCCCGGCAGAACGCATCGAGGGAGTCACGCGGTTGCGTGGCGGCTGGACGTCGGAGATGCGCCGCTTGGACATCTGCGGGCCGGACGACCACCGAGGCGATCATCTGGCCGGCACGCGACGCTCGTTGGTCCTGCGATCATTCGTCAAGCCCTTCTTCGTTCGGCACGCGGAGGGCCTGCTGACCCGCGAGGCAGCCGTTCTGCGTCTGCTCGACGACACGGATGTGCCCGCGGCCGGGCTGGTGGCCGTGGACGCAACAGCGCAGTACTGCGATCACCCCTCCTTGCTGATGTCCCTGTTGCCCGGGACCGTGCGCTTGGGCGACGAAGGGGCCGAGCGCCGTGCCGGATTGCTGGCGAGCCAGTTGCAGCGCATCCACCGGCTGCCGGTGACCGCCGAGGCACGGCCGCGCGTCTATCAGGCGTGGACCTCTCCCGAGCGGGTGAGTCCGCCCGAAGACACCGATCAGCCTGAGCTGTGGCAACGGGCCGTGGACGTGATCAGGCGTGAGCCCCCGCAGTACCGGGCCCGCTTCCTGCATCGGGACTTCCATCCGGGCAATGTCCTCTTCACAGGCGACGGCGAAGGTCTGCGGATCAGCGGTGTCGTCGACTGGGTGGAGACTTCCTGGGGGCCGGCCGACCTGGACGTGGCCCACTGTTCGACGGCCCTGGCTCTGCTGCACGGGGTTTCCACGGGCATGCGCTTCGCCGACCACTATGTCAGCGCTGGAGGGACGCTGGACGAGGATCGCTCCGTCCATCTCTACTGGCGACTGCTGGACGCCTTGGCCTTCGCTCCGGACGCCGAGAAGGTCGCCCTCCCTTGGCGCGAGGTGGGTCGTGCCGATCTCACTCCCACCCTGCTGACCCGACGGTTGGAGGGGTACCTACAGGCCCTTTTCGACCGCTACGCCTGAAGCGGGTCCCGTCATCCCGCGAGCAGGAGACCGGCACCGGGACCGCCATACGGCGAGTCGTTCGAGGCGTGTTCGCCACTGCCTGCCCTGGCCTGGCCTCTGGTGCACCCTGCCGGCTGAAAGTCCAACGTTCCAGCAGGTCAGCGAATACTGGACGACGAGATGTCAGGCACCGGAACGGGGCGGAGCACCGTCAGAGACTCTTCCTGGCGAGCCACCATCGCGAAGGAGAACCTGTCGATTTCGAGGCAGAGATCGACATCGTCTGGGTGGTACCCGCTCCGCAGTCCACCGGCAAGATCGGCCGCGGCGCGAGAAGTCCTGGCGCGGTGAAGATACGGGGCCGCCTCGACATCGTCTCCGGCCACACATTGACCGATGTATTCAGCGCAGGCCAGGTCCTCGTCGGCCTGGCCTCCGTCGCCGGTGACAACGAACGTCACCGGACCGGAGTCCTTGGTCCGCAGGTACCGCGCGGTCGGGCCGGACACCACGAAGCTCGCGCACAAGACCAGTGGCGCGTTCGCGACGGCCAGCGCGCCTACCGTTCCTGCCGTCGTCTTCTGCACCAGCGTGCGGCCGGCGAAGTCGCAAGTCCTCAGCAGGCCAGGCGAGTTCACCGCGTCGAAGCCCGCTGCTGGAGCTCCGTCCTTCAGAGCCAGCCAACCAGGCCGGCTCTCCTTCAGGGCGAGTGCCTCACTCTCAGTCGAAGCCAGGACGATGCTCTCGACGCCACGCGAGAAGGCCCAGGCAGCCACGGTGAAGGCGCGCATGACGTCGATGACGACAGCCACACGGGGAACTTCAGTCAACTCTGGGATGCCGACGAAGTGATGGTCCATCGCGCCATTCTCGTACCCTTGGGCCATCCGAAGGGCACAATTTATTAAGATTGCTGCCGGGATGACGATCCGTCTTCGGCGGGGCATGGCACGGGAGTTGAGCGGCTGCGCACGACCGGTCCAGGCCCGGCCCACGCGGACCGGGTCGGCAACTGGTGGGCAATCGGCACTGGCTTCGCGACGACCCTTCGCAGCTGCTGCGGCTGCTGCCTCTCACGGCGTTCGGCGTTTTCGTCGTCGCGTCCGTGCTTCCCCTGCATCTCGAGGTCGCCGGGACGGCTTCTGACAGATCCGAGACTGGCCCGCCGTGTGCCTGACGAGGACGGTGATGGCCGGTCGGGCGGCTCCCGGGGTGGCCATCGCACGACGCTGGTGATGGGCTGCTGGCAGTGCGGGCAGTGGCGTGTCACGGTGGGTTCCAACGCAGCGCGCTCTGCCCAGACTTGGCAATGTCCACCGGTGCGGGCGACGGGTTCGGGCGGTGGCGGGAGCACAGGATGTGGTGCGGGGTGGTGGCGTCTCCCCCGAGCCGGCAGGGCCGTTCCTGATCGCCTGATCATTGAGGAGCCGACAGGCCGTCATCATCTTGCCGCGGGCCTTCGACGATCAGCATCCCGCTTGTAAAATTCGCGCCACATCACCGTGGGGGGATCATGGATAACACCACAGCCCAAACACCACCCGACGCATCCGCGAGACGAGGACCCAAGCCCTGGGTGATCCTCTGTCTCGTACTGGCCGCAGTCGTTCTTGCCCTCGGAGGGTTCCTCGCCGGTCGCGGCACCACAACTGGTAGTGACGATAAAGGCAAAGAGAACTGCTCCAAGCTTCAGGAGCTCGCCCAGGACAAGCTGCGAGACGCAGAGGCACTCGAGAGCCTCCAGGACAGGCAGGACGATAGGCTCGCCAGCCTGCGCATACACGCCTACCTCATCAAGCAGAACCCTGGCTGCTTCACCGCCGAAGATCGCGCGGAAGCTCAGGCCATGCTGGACCAGTTCAACAACGTGCACTGAGCAGCCAGAGCTGACGGCGGGCCCGCCGTATGTCTTCCTCATCCTCGTGCCGGCCCGAGTGGAGGCGTGAGCAAGGAACTCAGTGCGAAGGCAGGCGGCGCAATACCCATTGCGCCGCCTGTCGCCTGCCGGCGCGGGTGCAGCCGACGTGCGGGCCAAGAAGTTTCCCGCCACCGCCGAGCCCGCACTCGTCCTCAATCGTGTACGTCTTCGGATCGCGTCACCCTCAACGCAACTCCGCTCCCCCACCGCCCCCGCCCTTCCGCGGCCTCCCCCTGCGTCCTGACCACGCCCATGCTCCCGTCCACCGTGATGACGTCGCCGGTCTGGATCCGCAGCACCGCGTCCCGTACGCCGACCGCCGCCGGGATGCCGTACTCGCGGGCCACGACCGCGCCATGGGAGTTGGCCCCGCCCATCTCCATCACGAGGCCGCCCGCCGTCAGGAACAGCGGGGTCCAGCCCGGATCGGTGGACGGGGCGACCAGGATCTCGCCCGGCTCCAGGTGCGCTCCGACCGGATCGGTGACCACGCGCGCGCGGCCCGTGATCTCGCCCGCCGACGCCGCGGTGCCGACCAGGTCACCGGGCGCGTGAGGCGTGGTCTGCGCGTGCTGCGTCACCTCGGGTTCCGTCCCGTCGGACAGGAGGACGCGCGGGATGTGCCTGCGCCGCATCTCCCGGTCGTAGTCCGCTTTCCGCTCGGCGATCCTCTGGCGCAGGTCCACGTCCGTCGCCCGCATCTCCTCGAAGTCCAGGAAGAAGACGTCCTGCGCGGCGTCGATGCGTCCCAGTGCGTGCAGTTCGGCTCCCCGCTCGGCGATGCGCTCGCGGAGGGCACCGAAGAGCGTGATCGCCAGATACTTCGGATACTCGCGCAGGCCGGCCAGCGTGCGGGTGCGGTGCAACGCGAAGCGGATCAGGCGGCCACGCCCCTTCGCGCGCCGCGCGAGCCGGTCGATCATCGCTTCCGCCTCGGCCGCTCCGCGCGCGAACACCGCGTCCGGCCGGGCCTGTTCGTCCTCCAGACGCAGGTAGTTGCGCACGACGCCGATGACATACGTGGGGTCGTCGGACCAGCGCGGAAGACCGAGGTCGATCTCGGCGACGGCGCGGTGACCCCACTGGTTCAGAAAGGCGCGGATGCCGTGCTGCGCGTCCTCGGGCAACTCACCGTCGCGATAGCGGGCGACCAGCTCCTCGACGTCGTCGTCCTGGAACACCCGTACCACGTCACGGTCCTCACGGATCGTACGCGCCAGGTGCCACAGGTCGAGGTCAATCTCGGTGGTGACGTTGTTCGGCAGGCTGCGCAGAACCGTGTGCAGCTCGCCGGGTTCGGCACGGACGAGCTTGCTGGTGAGCGCGAGCATCGCAAAGCCCACCAGGGCGGTCGGGGCGACCGTGGGCAGCACCGGGACCACGCAGTCGCGCAGGGCTTCCTCGATGGACTTCTTCTCGGCGGTCCGCAGGAGTTTCGTCTCCGTGCGCCGTACGCGCCGCACCGCCGCCTCGGGGTTGGCAAGGGCGCGCAGCGCGGTGGAGGGGGCGTGGAACCTGCGGGCGAGGCGTGCCGTCCGCTTGACCGCGGGCCAGGGTGACGTATGCGTCAGGGACAGATGCGGATCGTCGTACAGGCCGCGCAGGACCTGTGCCGATCGCGCCTCCATGACGTCGAGTACGCGCGGGACGAAGGCCCTTCCCGTCTTACTGCGCAGGACGTTGGTGACGTCGATGAAGACGCGGCCGGCCGACTCGGTGCAGCCGTCCGACCTCGGGTCACCGATGATGATCCGGCCGACGGCCCCGGCGATCTCCCGGAGCGCGGCGCGACCGGCCGGAGTGATCGGCCGCTCCAGGCCCTGGGCGAGGCTGAAGCAGAAGTACACGTGGAAGCCGTCGTGGCCGTCGGCGCGTTCGGGCACCGGGAAGAGCGTCGTGATGGGCCGTGACTGGGTGAGATGCATCTCGCCCCACGCATCGATCGCCCACTCGGTGTCCTGCGGACTTCCGTAGTGCGCCTGCACCTTGGCGCCGAGTTCGGCGAGCTCGAGGACCTGGCGGTCGGTGAGGCAGGGCGCGTGGTTCTCGCCGATGTCGACCTTCTCCGTGCCGCCCCCGGCCAGGGGGCAGATGAGGAACCGCTTGTCGCCCAGGCGCCGTTCGACGATCTCGCCGCCGCCCGCTCCGCCCGCTCCGTCCACGACGAAGTGGTCCGGGTTGACCGCCCCGGAGACGACGGCCTCTCCGAGGCCGGGGCTCGCGTCGATGACCACTTGATCGCGCTTGCCGGTGACGGGGTTGGCAGTGAACATCACGCCGGACACCGCCGATGCCACCATCCGCTGTACGACGACGGCCAGGTGGACCGAGCCGTGGTCGATCCCGTTGGTCCCGCGGTAGCTCACCGCGCGGTCGGTCCACAGCGATGCCCAGCAGTGGCGCACCGCGTCGAAGACGGCGTCCGCACCGACGACGTTCAGATATGTGTCCTGCTGCCCGGCGAAGCTCGCGAACGGCAGGTCTTCGGCGGTGGCACTGGAGCGCACGGCGACGGGCACATCGTCGCCGAATTCCGCGTACGCGGCGAGAATCGCCTCCTTCAACTCCCCCGGCACCGCCGCCTCGAGGATCCGCCGCCTCGCCTTGTCGGGCCGCAGGCCCGCGAGGCCGTCCGTGGCCGAGATCATCCGGTACGCCTCGGTGGTGACACAGAAGCCCTGCGGCACAGGCAGCCCGGCCCTGGTCAGTTCGCCGAGGTTCGCGGCCTTGCCGCCCACGGTGTCCAGCATCGTGACGTCAATGGAACTGAAGTCGAGGACGAGCGGCATGGCGTTCCTTCCTGCCTGTGGTGACCGTCCAGTGACGCTGGACCGTGCCTTTATTCATCATGCGATGAATAAAGGGTGTACGTCAATCCGCTCAGACCCCACCCTCACCGACAGACACAGACCTGACCTTCTGGAACACGCCTCGCCCCAGTAGGGCTCTGCGCGCCGAGGCGAGATCCACCGGCCGACGAAGGACCGCGCGCAAGCCCTGCGTGAATGGGCGGCCGGCCCGTACGAGCCAAAGAGTCGCGCCACGATCGCCCGGCGAAGTTTCACCGCATCCGTCGCGGTCCGGCTGATCCGCTGCCGCTTCCGGCCCTCGTTCATCGTGACCGGGCGGATGGACACACTCGGTCGACGTCCCACGACCACCTCCAAGATCAGGCCTTGGAGACAATCTGCGGACCGACGAGCAGCAGTCGTGCGACGGGCCGAGCGCTACGGTCGGCGCGTCGGCCGGGTGCAGTGCGCGAACGGGCGCCCCCCGATCACACAGCTCGCGGTTCCAGATCGACCCCGTCACGGAACCGGAACCCCAGGGCGTGAACGAGCGCGAAGACCAAGTCCTCCGCCAGCGGATCACACTCAGCCACCAGGGCAGCCCTGAGCGCCACCGGGTCCGGCTGAAGGCCGGCCCCTCGAGACCAGGCTGCCGCCAGTTCGCCTACTTCGACCCAATCGCCGATCCGCTCACCGGGGACGCCGTAATCCCGCGCCATCTCCGGCGACAAAGCACAGTGCCACGACAGACCATCGGGACTCGCTGCCTGAACTGTCGCGAAGTCGCTGTCGACCACATGAGAGACCAGGACAGAAGCACGCGTCTCGTGGACGACCGAAGGGTCCGGATCCGCGATAGGGCACGCCTGCAGGATCTGCCACTCGCCATCACGCGCCCACCAGAACGGCACACCGGCCCAGGCGCGTATCGCCGCCAACTCCGTCAGCGGCCGGCCGGCTCGCGCCACGATGAAAGACCCCGAGAACCCCATGACCGGGAACCGTAGCCGCGATCACGCGGCCGCAGCGGCGGCGTGGCGGAAGGACGTGCGGGGTGGCGGGCACCAGCCAGACGACCACGCCGGCGGCGAGCAGGAACGCCAGCCCGCTGCCCAGGATCAGCCCGTCGTAGACGCGTGCGGAATCCAGGGCGAGCAGTGCGCCCGCGAGCAGCGCTCCGCCTGCGGCGCCCGCTTCCCGGATCATCCCGGTTCGCGCGAACCACTGGGTTGACCAGGCTCATGAGCCCGCCGATCGCCGCCAGGCTCAGGTCTGTGCGCTGCAGCAGGTAGAGCAGCGACACCGGCAGATACATGCCTTCCGGGGCGCTACGAGGCCTTCCGGTCGACCGCCGCGCCGGCGGACCTGGTCGACCGCGACCGCGCCGCTCTGGAGTGCACGCCGCAGGCGCAGCGAGGCAAGGCCGTCGCCGGCTGTCCGGCCGCCGGACGACGCGCCTGCCACAGGCCGCCCACTCGATGTCTGGATTGGTAGCTTATGGGAGCTTGGTGGTCGCAACAGGCGGCAGCACCAAGGACATCCGCACCAGGAGGCTGCCGCAGATGGGCACACCAACGCGCCGTGCCGTACTCAAGGGGGCCGGGGCGCTGAGCGCCGCCACCGCCGTCGACGCGACGCTGGGAACAGTGGCGCATGCACATCCGCAGGACGACGTCATCGACGTCGCGGTCATCGGCGCCGGGGTGTCCGGGGCGTATGCCGCCTGGCGGCTGCTGGGACCCGAAGCCGGGCGCAGCAGCACGCTGGACAGGCTCCGCCGGCGCCGCGGCGGCCGCCTCGCGGTGAGCCTGTTCGAGGGCAGCGAGCGCATCGGCGGCCGCCTGCTGTCCGTGACGCCACCCGGCATGCCTCACCTGCGCGCCGAGCTCGGCGGGATGCGCTACCTGACCAACCAGCCGGTGGTGGCCGACCTCGTGGACCATCTGCGGCTGCCGACCCGCCCCTTCCCGGTCGACGAGCCGCACAACCTCGCCTACCTGCGCCAGCACCGCTTCACGCTGAGTCAGTTCAGCGACCCGCGGGTCGTGCCCTACGACCTGCCTGCCGCGATCCGGGGCAAGTCTCCCGACGACGCGCTCCAGTCGGTCATCGAACGCTTCGTCCCCGGCGCCGCCACAATGAACCCCCAGGCGTGGGACAAGATCAAGCCCACCGCGACGGCCGAGGGCCGGCACCTCTACGACATCGGCTTCTGGAACCTGCTGCTCGACGCGGTCGGGCAGGAGGGGTGGACGTTCCTCCGCGACGGCCTCGGCTACGGCTCGGTGGTGGACAACGTCAACAGCATCGAGGCCATGGAGGCGTCGGTGGCGGACTTCGTCGGCTCCCCGGCGCCGCAGTTCCGGCTCCTGGACAAGGGTTACCAGACGATGCCCGAGGAACTCGTGCGGCGGTTCGAGGCCGAGGGCGGGAAGGTCCACCTGCACCACCAGGTGCGCCGCATCGACCGGGAGACGGTCCACGGCGAACAGGTGCTGACCCTTGCCCTCGCCGTCTGGCCCGGGGGCCGGCCGCTCACCGTCCGGGCGCGCCACGTCATCCTGGCGATGCCCCAGCGCTCGATCGAACTGCTGGATCCGGACTCCTTCCTCTTCGCCGGCGACCAGTTCCTGTCCGACCTCGGCTCGATCGTGCCGAGGCCGGCCTCCAAACTCTTCCTCGGCTACGACCGGCCGTGGTGGGAGGACATCGGTCTGCAGGCCGGCCGCTCGGTGACCGACCTGCCCCTGCGTCAGGTCTACTACTGGGGCGTCGAGGGCCGACAGAGCGGCGCCGATCCCGCCGACCGCAACGCCCTGCTGCTGGCCTCCTACAACGACCTCGGCGACGTTGAGTTCTGGAACGAGCTGCTCAAGCGGCCCACACGCCTGGCCCCGGTGGCGGTCACCCGGCCGCCGCGCCCGATGGACACGGCGGCGCCGGGAACACTGGTCGAGGAGGCCCAGCGCCAGCTGCGCGAGCTGCACGGCCCCCGTGCCCGTATCCCCGAGCCGACCTCGGCCCACTTCCAGGACTGGGTGCAGGACCCGTACGGGGCGGCCTACCACTTCTGGCGGGCGGGGGCGAAGAGCTGGGAGATCATGCCGCGGATGCGTCGCCCGCTCCACGACGCCAACCTCTATGTCTGCGGATCGGCGTGGTCGACGGGGCAGGGCTGGGTCTACGGTGCGCTCACCCAGGCCGAGTTGATGCTCGAGGAGCATTTCGGCCTGCCCCGCCCGGCATGGCTCTCGCCGGGCGTCTACCTCGGCCCGTAGGACCGGCCGGTCGGCCCCAGGACCGGTCAGAGGGCGTCCGACTTACCTTGGGCTCCTGCGCGCAGCGTTTACCAGGGCCTGCCGGGTCCTTGGTGGGTGCCGGCGCCGCCGCGCAGGTGCCATCGAGGGGGCTGCTCGGAACCGTCCCCCTGGCAGGCCCTCAACTGGACTCCCGCACGATCAGACGGCACGGCACCGTCTGCACGCCCGGTCGTGGCTCGGCCTCGATGGCTTGCAGAAGTTCCAGGGCGGCGATCCGGCCGATCTCGGCGAGGTTCATGTCGACGGTGGTGAGAGGCGGACGGCTGGCCAGTGCCATGGTGTCCCAGTTGTCGTAGCCCACGACGGCGACGTCTGTCGGGACGCCCACACCACGCTCGCGCAGCGTGTCCGCCACCCCCCGGGCGATCTGGTCGTTTCCGCAGAAGAAGCCGTCCGTGTCGGGTGCCGTCCGCAGCACCGCTTCGGCAGCCCTGCGCCCCCACGCCTCGCTCCACTCCCCGAAGTGACTTCGCCCGGTGGACAGTTGCAGTCCGGCAGTCGCCAGTTGTTCGGCCGCGTACTGGGCCCGCTCGCGGGCGGCGGCGTGGTGTTCCGGCCCGGTGACGTGCGCGATCCGCGTACGCCCGGTGGCCACCAAGTGCTCCACCGCGAGGCGGGCGCCTCCGCGGTCGTCGGTGACGACGGAGGTGTCGGCGGGGTCGGTGGAAGGGGAGAGCGCGTACACGACGGGGACGGATCCGACACCTGGCAGCGGGGGCCGGGCGTCGGTACGGCGTCCGGTGACGATGATGCCGTCCACGCGGCGGTCCATGAGGTTGCGCAGGTGGTGCTGTTCCCGGATGGAGTCGCCCCGGGTGTCGCAGAGCAGCACGGAGATCTTGCCCGCGCCGAGCGCGTCCTCGGCTCCCAGAAGGACCGGCGTACTGAACCGGCCGATGCCGTCCGTCGTCATGAGTCCGACCGTCCAACTGCGGCCGCTGTGCAGGCTCTGCGCGTACTGGTTGGGCCTGAATCCCAGCTCCTCCACGGCCTGCAGCACCCGCTGACGCGTCTCGGGACGCATCCGTCCGCCGCCGTTCAGCGCCTTCGACGCCGTGCCGACGCTGACCCCGGCGAGGGCGGCGACATCGGCGAGCCGGGCCCGGCCGGCCGAAGCGGAGCCTGGAGCAGAGGTCACGGGCAAACCTTTTTCCTCGAGGGATGCGTACGCCCGACATGCTGGCAGGGGGCAGGGGGATCCGCCAGCCCCGGGAAACTTGGAGAAACTCTTGCCGCATGCCTTGACCCGACACGTGGGCTGCCCTGTACTTCTCGGCGAGAAAAGGGTTGCTCAAACAAGCGTCGCGATCCCGCCGTCCGCCTTCGGTCTCCCCTGCGCAACCCCGGCGTGCCACGGCAGGAGGCCGCTCGCCAGAGCCGCCGCACGACCGACTCGTCCCGCCCGTCACCCCCCGGAGAGCCATGCCCCGCTCACGCTCCGCCCTGCCCGCGTCGGGACCCGTCCGCCTCGGTCCGGGCGCACGTGCCGCTCGTCGCCCCGCCAACGTCTTGATCGAGGCGGGCTTCTGGTACACCCGCCAAGAGATCAACGCGCATGTCTCCATCCCCCAGGGGCCGGAACTGCTCGAGTCCGCCGGGAACCTGCACAATCTGCGGCTGGCGGCAGGAACTGCCGACGGCGATTTCCGGGGCGACTACCCCTTCGTGGACACGGACGTGTACAAGTGGCTGGAGGCGGCGGCCTGGCAGCTCGGCCGTTCCCACTGCGACGAACTCGCCGACGAGGTCGGCCGCATCGTCGCCCTCGTCGCCGCGGCCCAGCAGCCCGACGGCTACCTCAACACCTGGTTCCAGCTGGTGAAGGACGGCCGGCGCTACGAGGACCTGCGCTGGGGCCACGAGTTGTACTGCGCGGGCCATCTCATCCAGGCCGCGGTCGCGCATCACCGTGCCACCGGCGGCTCCGAACTCCTGTCCGTCGCGGTCAAGTTCGCCGATCACCTCACGTCCGTCTTCGGCCCGCCCGGCAGCGGCAAACCCGTCGACGGGATCGACGGCCACCCCGAGGTCGAGACGGCCCTGGTCGAGCTGTACCGGGAGACGGGCGAGCGCCGCTACCTGGACCTGGCCGGCTACTTCGTCGACCGGCACGGCCACGGCCTGCTCGGCGGAGAGGTCTACTGCCAGGACCGCGTCCCGCTGCGCGAGGCGACGAACGTAGAAGGTCACGCCGTACGGCAGTTGTACCTGCTCGCCGCCGCGGCCGACCTGGCCACCGAGACCGGGGACACCGAACTCCGCGCCGTGGGCGCGCGGTTGTGGCAGGCCATGACCGCCACCAAGACACATCTCACCGGCGGTCTCGGCGCCCACCACGCCCAAGAGGACTTCGGTGACCCCTACGAACTGCCCAACGAGCGTGCCTACTGCGAGACCTGCGCGGCCATCGCCTCCATCCAGTGGAGTTGGCGCATGGCCCTGCTCACCGGTGAGTCGTGCTACTCCGACCTGATCGAACGCACCCTCTACAACGGCTTCCTCGCCGGGGTCTCCCTCGACGGCGAGCGCTGGCTGTACATCAACCCCCTGCAAGTCCGCGACGGCCACACCGATCAGGGAGGCGACAAATCGGCCCGCCGCACCCGCTGGTTCCGCTGCGCCTGCTGTCCGCCCAACGCCATGCGCCTGCTCGCCAGCATGGAGCACTACCTGGCCAGCGCCGACGACACAGGTCTGCAGATCCATCAGTACATCGCCGGCCGTTACGGCGAAGGCGACATCACGTTCCGCTGCGAGACCGACTACCCGTGGCACGGCACCGTCGCGCTCACCGTCGAGGAAGCTCCCACCGACCGCCCTCGGACCCTCGCCCTGCGCATCCCTTCGTGGTGCCGCGAATTCCGCGTGAGCTGCGGATCGCGCGTCTACGACCGGACGGACGCTCCCCTCGACGGCGGCTGGCTGCGCCTTGAACGCACCTGGTCACCGGGCGACCGGATCGTCCTCGAACTCGGTCTGGATCCGCGGCTCACCGTGGCCGATCCCCGTGTCGACTCCGTACGCGGCTGCGTCGCCATCGAACGGGGACCGCTCGTCTACTGCCTCGAAGGCGTCGACCACCCCGCCGGCGAACTCGACGACATCGTCCTGGACACCACAGGACCGCTCGGCGTGAAACACCGTCCGGACCTGCTCGGCGGTGTCACCACGGTCGTGGCCGCCGGCCGTCGACGTACCGGCGCGGACCGGGGCTGGTGGCCGTACACCCCAGCGGGCACCCGCCCCGCTCCCGACGACGGCGAAGCCGTCGAGCTCACCGCGATCCCCTACTACTCGTGGGCCAACCGCGAGAACGGCGGCATGCGCGTCTGGCTGCCCACCACATGACATCCCGCCCGGCTGTGCCGCGCCCCTTCTACGACAACGAGGACTCCCCGTGACACCGACCCGCCGCATCCTCCTCGCCACGCTCGCCGCCCTCGGCACCCTCGCGTCGCTCACCGCCTGCTCAGGCGGCTCCGGCAGCTCGGGATCCTCCGGCGCCTCCGACGGGACGTACACGTTCTGGGACCCGTACCCGCAGTTCGACGCCTCCTCCCCCTGGGGCAAGCGCGTCAGCCGGTGCGGGACGAAGGCCGAAGTCACCGTCAGGCGCACCGCGTACGACACCACCGACCTCGGCAACAAGGCGCTGCTCGCGGCTCAGCAGGGCAACGCGCCCGACGTGATGCTCGTGGACAACCCGGTGGTCTCCACGCTCGTCAAGGCGGACATCCTCAACAAGACGTCCGACCTCGGCCTCGACACCTCGTCCATCCAGAAGAACATCATCGGCGCGGGCACCGTCGACAAGTCCGCCTACGGCATCCCGATCGGCGCGAACACCCTGGCCCTCTACTACAACAAGAAGGTCTTGTCGGCCGCCGGCGTCGACCCCGCCTCGGTCAAGGACTGGGACTCCCTCACCGCGGCGCTCAAGAAGGTCAAGTCGGCCGGGAAGAAGGGCATCACGTTCTCCGCGATCAACACGGAGGAGGGCAGCTTCCAGTTCCTGCCGTGGTTCTGGGGCGCGGGCGCCGAACTCACCGAGCTGAACTCGCCGAAGGGGGTGGCCGCGCTGTCCCTGTGGAAGAGCTGGACGGAAGGCGGCCTCGCTCCCAAAGACGTGCTGCAGAACACCCAGACGACGAGTTGGCAGGAGTTCGCCACGGGCGACTACGCCTTCGGCGAGAACGGCACGTGGCAGCTCGCCAATGCCAAGAAGGCCGGTTTCGGCTACGGGGTCATCAACATCCCGGGACAGCACGGCGGTTCGGCTCCGGTGCCGACGGGTGGTGAGTTCGTCACCGTGCCCGTGCAGAAGGACACCGCGCGCTATGACGTCAGCAAGAAGATCGTCACGTGTCTGATCAGCGACGCCAACCTCCTCGCCAGCGACACCACACTGACCTATGTGGCGCCCACGTCCGCCGTCCAGGCCGAGCAGGTCAAGCGGAGCCCGGAACTGGGCCCCTGGGTGGATGCCGTGGCCGCGGCACGCGGTCGCACCAGCGGCGGGCTCGGAGTCAAGTACCCGACGATCTCCCAGCCGATGTGGACGGCGGTCCAAGCCGCGCTCTCGGGCGGCAAGAGCCCCAAGGAGGCGCTGGACACGGCTCAGTCGAGCGCGCGGAAGGGCTAGGGCGACCGTGACCATCGCCCGAGTCGACCTGCCGCCGCGGGGGCCGGCCCCACGGGGAACACATGGTGGCGGCGCGCGGGACACCGCCGCCTCGCTCCACCGCCGGCTGCGCCGCCGCGGCCGCCTGACGGCACTGGCCTTCGTCGCCCCGCTGATCGCCTACCTCGTCGCCTTCTACCTGTATCCGCTGTACCGGAACCTCGACCTGAGCCTGCGCGACTACACGGTCCGCTCCTTCGTCGCGGGCGACGCCCCGTTCAGCGGGTGGGGAAACTTCCGCACGGTCCTGGACGACCCCGCGTTCGGTCCGGCGCTGCGTCACACGATGACGTTCACGTTCGTGTCGATCGCCTTCCAGTACGCGGCCGGACTCGCCCTCGCCGTCTTCTTCAACCGGCACTTCCGCCTGGCCCCCACGCTGCGCGCCCTGTTCCTCGTCCCCTGGCTGCTGCCACTGATCGTGTCCGCGTCCACCTGGTCGTGGATGCTCAACAGCGAATCAGGCGTGGTGAATTACGCACTTCAGCTGGTCGGAGCGGGCCAGGTCGGCTGGCTCACCTCACCCGACTGGGCGCTGACCTCGGTGATCATCGCCAACATCTGGATCGGCATCCCCTTCAACCTGGTCATCCTCCACAGCGGCCTGCAGAACATCCCCACCGAGCTGTACGAGGCCGCGGCTCTGGACGGGGCGAGCGCCTGGCAGCAGTTCCGGCGCATCACCTTTCCACTGCTGCGACCCGTCTCGGCGATCACGCTGCTCCTCGGCCTCGTCTACACCCTCAAGGTCTTCGATCTGATCTGGATCATGACAAAGGGCGGTCCCGGGGACGCCTCCTCGACTCTCGCGACCTGGTCGTACCAGCTCGGATTCGGCACTCTGCTGCCGAAGTTCGGTCCGGGCGCCGCCGTCGGGAACATCCTCATTCTCATCGCGCTCGTCTTCGGGCTGCTCTACATCCGCGTACAGAGGAGGCAGGAAGCGTGAAGCCGCGCACCGGCTCCGGCCGTCACACCCTCATCGGCCTCGTTCTCACCGCGCTGATGCTGTTCCCGGTGTACTGGATGCTCAACGTCTCCCTCACCCCGCAGCAGGACATGCGCAAGTCCCCGCCCGACCTGCTGCCGCTGCACCCCACCTTCGAGGGCTACGAGGCCGTCCTGCAGGACCAGCTGCCGAATCTCGGCATCAGTCTCCTCATCGGTCTCGGCACGGTCGCCCTCACCCTCCTGCTCGCCGCCCCCGCCGGCTACTCACTGGCCAAACTGCGCCGGCGCGGCGGCGGTGCGCTCGGACTGTTCCTGCTGGTCGCGCAGATGATTCCCGGCATCGTCATGGCGATGGGTTTCTACGGCTTCTTCCTCGACCTCGGCCTGCTGAACTCCTGGTGGGGCCTGATCATCGCGGACTCCACCATCGCCGTTCCGTTCGGCGTCATGATCTTCACCGCGTTCATGTCGGGCATCCCCGGCGAGCTGATCGCCGCCTCACGCATCGACGGCGCCGGCGCCCTGCGCACCTTCTGGTCGATCGTCCTGCCGGTGAGCCGCAACGCCGTGGTCACCGTCTCGCTCTTCACCTTCCTGTGGGCCTGGTCCGACTTCGTCTTCGCCAACACTCTCGACGGTGGCGGCGAACTGAGGCCGATCACCCTCGGCATCTACAAGTACATCGGGAACAACAACCAGGAATGGAACGCGATCATGGCCACCGCCGTCGTCGCCTCCATCCCCACAGCGGTCCTGTTGATCCTTGCCCAGCGCTACGTGGCTGCGGGCGTGACCGCCGGCGCGGTGAAGGACTGAC
Source organism: Streptomyces sp. NPDC107517 (assembly GCF_055582645.1). NCBI lineage: Bacteria > Bacillati > Actinomycetota > Actinomycetes > Kitasatosporales > Streptomycetaceae > Streptomyces > Streptomyces sp. NPDC107517. The sequence continues at coordinate 85,262 of NZ_JBVJPM010000025.1, forward strand.
TTGCTTCCGGGCTCCCGTGGTCAGCCGAAGACGAGCGCGACGTCAGGCCTGGGCCCTCGTCTGGATCAGGCCGGGCCAGGCCTCGCGAGCCCGGCGTGATCCAGACGAGGGCCCCTAAGCCCGGCATGATCCAGACGAGGGCCCCTAGTACGGCAGGCCTTCGGCCGCCGCGTGCAAGGCGGCCAGGAGGCATGCGGTGATTTCGCTGCCGGACGCGTCGGGGTCGGCCGCGTACCGTCGGGCGAAGTCCTCAGCCGCTGCGCGCAACGCGCCGTTGAGGGTTGCCGCGTGGACGTTCACGCGCAGGTCGTCCGAGCCGGCGCCGGATCGCTCGGCGAGCAGCTCAGTCAGTACCGGCAGAGCGTCGTCATGCGCCTGGAGCCAGACCGAGCGCAGGGCCGGCTCGGTGGACGTCATGCGGATCAGGTCGAGAATGACCGGCGTGGTGGAGGGCAGCTCGCCGATCCGGCAGACGTCCGTGAAGAACTCCAGCAGGCTCGACTGCGGTGGCCAGTGGCGCAGTTGGTCCATGACGAAGTCGAGTCCCGCGGTGAGCAGGGGAAGGACGCAGCTTTCCTTGGTGGGGAAGTGTCGCCACAGCGTGCGGGCGGAGATGCCGACGGCCTGGGCTATCTGCTCGCCGGTCGTGGCCGTGACGCCCTGTGAGGTGAACATGCGGACCGCCTCGTGGGCGATTTCGAACCGGAGAGCCGCCTTGCGCCGCTGAGCGAGGAGTGGCCTGGCATCCGCCTCCACCGTCCGCCCGCGGTCCGGGAATGGCGTCTCACGCACGCTCGCTCCACCACCTTCTCTCGGTTGCGCAGCATAGCGAAGACGTCTGGAACTGACGCATGCAGACGTCTTGTCAGTCAGTGACACGTCAACTTACTCTGCCGTAAGTAACCAGCGGGTAACCACAGTTCTCCCGCTCGCTACTTGGCATGTGCGCATCAAATGCCTGATCCACTTGCCACGTCTCACGTTCGTAGGTCCTCTTACCGCGTCCCCCGACCGGCAGGGTCGGGGGACGGTCAGCCGCCGATCGGACGGCGGCATCTCCCCCTCCCTCGAAGGAGTTACGCATGCCCACGCCCAGCAGGCGCGCGCTACTCGCCGGCGCCGCCGGACTCGCAGCCGCCGGCGCCCTTTCGCCGACGGCCGCATCACCCGCCTCCGCCGCGCCGACCCGTGTCCGGCTGACCGAAGAAGACCACCGAGTCGTCGTGATCGGATCCGGCTTCGGGGGTGGCGTGGCAGCGCTCAGGCTGGCACAGGCCGGTGTGCCGGTGACCGTCCTGGAACGCGGCCGCCGCTGGCCGACAGGACCGAACGCCGAGACGTTCCCGCATGTCTCGGGGCTCGACAAACGGATGCTCTGGTACGGCACCCTCCCGGCAGCCGCCAGGCCGCTCGCGCGGCTGATCGGCACCCCGCTCGACTTCACTCCCTACACAGGGCTCCTGGAACCCGTGCTCGGCGACAACATCCTGAGCGTCTGCGCGGCCGGGGTCGGCGGTGGTTCGCTCGTCTATCAGGGCATGACCCTCCAGCCCTCGGAGCCGGTGTTCAACACCTGGCTGCCCGAACAGCTCGACTACCGGCGCATGGACCGGATCCACTATCCGCGGGTCGCCGCCATGCTCCGGGTCGCGACAGCGCCCGAGGAACTGATCAGCACCTCCACCTACTACGCGGCCCGGGTGTTCGCCGAGCGGGTCCGCAAGGCCGGATACGACGTCTCGAAGATCCCGATGCCGATCGACTGGGACTACGCCCTGGCCGAACTGCGCGGCGAGATGAAGCCGTCGTACACGAACGGCGACTGCGCACTCGGCGTCAACAATGGCGGCAAGCACTCCGTCGACGTGACCTACCTGCGTCAGGCCGAGGCCACCGGCAAGGTCACCGTGGCGACCCACCACAACGTCACATCCGTGGCGCGGGCCGGCGACGGCCGCTGGGAGGTGCATGTCGATCGCACCGACGACTCGGGACGTGTGCTGGAGCAGAAGGTCCTCTCCACCCGTGCCCTGATCATGGCGGCAGGAAGTATCAACACCAGCAAGCTCCTCGTCCGCGCGGGAGCCACTGGCGCCATCCCCGATCTGCCCGACGGGCTCGGTGAGGGCTGGGGCACCAACGGCGACCGGATCTACACGTGGTCGAACCTTCAGGAAGACTTCGGGAGCGAACAGGGCGGCCCGGTGGTCTTCGGCAGCAAGGCATGGGAGGACCCGGCCACCGCGAACACTGTCATCCAGGCGTCACTCCCGCCGCTGGGCCTCGACACCAGGACGACCATGCTCGTCGGCTTCGGTGTCAGCCCCGACCGCGGCCGGTTCCTCTACGACCCCGCCACCGACACCGTGTCGCTGCACTGGCCCCGCAACGGCGACACCGGCAGTCACCGGACGATCCAGCAGCGGGTTACGGACATCTCCAAGGGGATCGGTGTGCTGACCGACACGAACTCCCTCGTCAACAGCACCTGGCACCCCCTGGGCGGTGCGCCGATGGGCACGGTGTGCGACCTGGAGGGCCGCGTGCAGGGCCAACGCGGCCTCTACGTGCTCGACGGTGCGCTGATCCCGGGCACGACGGGAGCGTGCAACCCGTCCATGACCATCGCCGCGGTCGCGGAACGGGCGATGGACGCCATCACCGCGCACGACATCGACACAGTCATCTGAACTCTCCACGACGAGCGAGGAGCACGCCATGAACCGCAGAGAAGCCCGTTCCCGATCCCTCCGCACCATCCGCTCCGGCAGCCCCGCAGCCCCGTCGACAACACCTCCCACCTGCCGTGCCGTTCCGGCTCGCGTGAGCCTGCTGGCCGGCGTCGTAGCGGGCGCCGTGTGCGTGTGCCTGTCGACGGCGCCGGCCTCGGCATCCGCCGCGGAGCCCGTCGTGTCCCGCGGCGTCACCATCCCCACGTTCTACAACCCGCCGACCGAACTGCCCGCCGCCAACGGCACGTTGATCCGTACCGAGGCGTTGCCGCTCGGGCTCAGCATCCCCGGCCTGGACGGCCGCCCCATGCCGGGCACCGCGACCCGCTTGATGTACAAGTCCACCGACTCCGCCGGGCAGCCCGTCGCGGTGACCGGGGCCTACATCGAGCCCTCGACCACCTGGAAGAAGCCCGGGCCACGCCCCCTGGTGGCCGTGGCTTCGGGCACCATGGGCCAAGGTGACCAGTGCGCACCCTCGTTCGCGCTGCAACATCCGCTGACCCTCAACGGCAACACCGTGTCCGTGGGCTACGAGGCCCTCGCCATCTACCGGATCCTGGCCACCGGGGCAGCAGTAGTCATCACCGACTACGTCGGCCTCGGCGCCACCGACCGCCTGCACACCTACGTCAACCGGCTCGACCAGGGGCACGCCCTGTTGGACGCGGCCCGCGCAGCCCGTGCCGTCCCCGGGGCGTCAGTCACCACGAACTCCCCGACCGGCCTGTACGGCTACAGCCAGGGCGGCGGCGCCAGCGCGGCCGCCGCCGAACTCCAGCCCTCCTACGCCCCCGACGTGCAACTTGCCGGAACCTACGCCGGCGCTCCACCCGCGAACCTGACGTCAGTCATCAAGGGCATCGACGGCAGCGCACTGGCCGGAGCGCTGGCCTGGTCGATCAACGGCTTCGCCCAAGCCGACCCCGACCTGCGGGCGGTCGTGGAATCCAACATCAGCGACGCGGGCAGGGCCGCGCTCGAGGACGCGTCAACCATGTGTGTCGGCGACGCGCTGTTCGGCCTCGGCTTCACCCACAGCAGCACCTGGACCAGCAACGGCAAGTCCATCGGGGACATCATCGCCGCAGACCCCCGAGCGAAGGCCGCCCTGGACAAGCAGCGCATCGGCACACGTAAGCCGGCCGGACCGGTGCGTGTGGCCACCGGTGTCCAGGACGACATCGTGCCCCACGCGCAGGTCCGACAACAGGCCGTGGACTGGTGCGCCAAGGGTGCCGACGTGACCTACGAGGCCATCAAGCTGCCCAACCTCGGCGACAAGATCCTCACCAACCACCTCGTGCCTCTCATCACCGACCAGGGTGACGCGATCTCCTGGCTGACGGACCGGCTATCCGGCAAGCCGGCCACCTCCAACTGCCAAACGATGCCCCTCCAGCCCTGACGCGCCCCCCTTCTGCCGGGACAGCGGCCTCAGGCGGAAGGGGGCCTCCCCGGGCCGCCTACGCTGCCGGCAGCAGAGGCCACATTGACCTCACCGAGTGGCCGGGCACCATCATCGCGCCCCCCTGGCAACGCACATCGCTGGCCGCCGGAATCACGCCATGGACGCAGGACCTGCAGGACTCCTCGGTGGCGTCATCGGCGCCGCAGTCGGCGCAGTCGGCGCTACGGCATCCGCATGGATCACCGGAAGGAAGGCAGAGCGACAGGCCGAGGTCCAGTCCGAAACGCAGTTGAGGCAGGCCCGCCTTCAGATGGACGCCGAGCGGACTCGTGCTCTTCGCGAATCACGAAAGAGTGCCTACCTGGCCTTCGCCGAAGGCTGTCACCTGGTACACGGAACGCTGAGCGAAGCGGGCATCAAACTCGGCGGCATCGCGGAAACCGACCCTCCCGAGGAACGCGAAGAGCGCCGCAGGCCGCCCGCCGCCTCTGGAACGAGGCACGGACTCAGAACCGCCGGCTCGACCGTCTCCAGCACATCGTTTTCGTGGAAGGTCCCAGCGAGATGGGCACCGCCGCGCAAGCGGCAACAGGCGCTTTGGTGCCGTTTTTCGGCGCGGTCATCGACTGGCTGCACGCGGTTGACCATGAAACAGAGACGCCGCGGCACGGGGCGGAGCAGGACAGAACGCACATCGAGGCATACGGCAAACTCCTGGAGTTCCTGTACGCCGCCTCGGACACCACCTTGCCGGACATCCAGGACCGATGAGCCTGGGGTACTCGCGCGGTTTCAACACCCGACTTCACCATGAGCGATCCACCCCGCCGAGGCCATCGAAGCCGACCGCGCCTTCATCGCCCGCCCGCCATTCGCTCTCCGTCGGCACCTGCCCCTGCGCCTACGGCATCGGCTGCGTCCCTGAGCACGCCCGCGCGTACCGAGACCAACGCGTCTACAAATCGACGCGGCAGCGGACGGCCTCGGAACTTGAAGGTCCGACAGCCCGCGGCGCACGGCAAGTTGGTCTTCGGGACCGAGTTGCGTTCCTAAGGCGTAACCAACAGGCGAGAGAGTGCGTCAACAAGCCACGTACATCACCGGGTCCGATACGGAGCCGACTCTTCGCCGCCTGATTTGGGGACGCCGCCCATGCATTGGGCGGCGTCCCCAAAGCGACGGTGCCCAGCCGGAAGGTGCTGGTAACGGTACCGACCGGGACAATTGTCCGTGCGGAGTCAGTACAGAGACGCCGGGTTACCCTTGAGTAGGGCACCTGACCTGCACTGATCCATTCGCGACGGTGTCGGCGCCGCCCGTACGCGGAACCCCACGCCGGCCGCTCCCACCTGAGCCACGGCACCAGGAAGCAGCCAGAGTAGGACCACATTCATGCAGCGCGACAACTCCACCGACCAGACCCGCCACAGGCATCTGCCGGAGGAAGAGGTGGGTCTCGCGGTGCTACTGCGGGCCTGGCGGGCGCGAGCAGGCCACAAGTTGGGCCTCGGTAAACCGCTTCCGCAGGTGGAGGTCGCAGCACAGGTCGGCATGAGCGAACGCTGGTACCGGGACCTTGAACGCGGAGCGACGCCCCGCCTCGACTCCCGGACCCTGACCGCTCTGGCGGGCGCGCTGCGGCTGTGCGCGGACGAGCGGGCGACCCTCTTCCTCTACGCTGCCGGCGGGGAGCCCTTCCCCGCCGTGTCGCCCGCCGACGGCGTCGATCTGACGCCGCTGCAGCACCTGCTCGACCTGCAGCCCGCGCAGCCCGCCTATCTCACCGACAACGCGTGGAACGTGCTCGCCCACAACGAGGCCATGGCTGAGTGGTTCCCGTGGGTGCAGGTACCCGGCGCCAACCTGATCCATTGGGGGCTGACCGACCCGGAGGCCCGTCGGCAGTTGGCCGACTGGCCCCAGCACGGGCGGGCTTACCTCGCGATGCTGCGCTACGCCATGGCGCAGTACCCGGGGCACCCCGAACTCGCGGAGATCCTGTTGACGGCACTCGCCGACCCCGAGTGCCGGCGGATCTGGGACGACGGCCCGGTCATCATCGCCAACCGGGACGGGCACACGTTCCGTCTGACTATCCCCCGCTTCGCTCCGCACGCCGTCGATGTCGTCTCCCAGGTACTGCATCCCGTGGGCCATCCCGGACTCCGGCTCACCTTCCTCAGCCTGCTGCCGGGGGCCGACGCGACAACCGGCACCGGCCGCCTGGACGGCTGAACGCTCACTCTGGCCGATGCCGGCGGCGCGTTCAACAGTTGCCGACCGGCAAAGTTTTTCCGGTCCGGATACCGGCAATCTTCTGCCGGTCCGCTTTCTGCCGCCCGAGGGCGACCGGCAGAACATTGCCGGTCGGAATCCGTTGACTTCCGCTACGCCGAGTTGCGAATCTCTTTAAGACCGAGCCCATAGGGGCCCTCCTGCTTGCGGAGTGCACGGCGGTGGACGGTGGTGACACCCGTCCGTTCCGCTCTGATTTGATTCCAGGCTCGGAACTCGACTGAGGAATACTTCGGGAGCTATTTTGCATGCCTTCATGAACATCAAGAAGACGATAGGGATAAGTAACGACTTCTGGAACGTCACCGCCGAATCCGGGATGGCCGGGATTGTCGCCGAAAACCGCGGTGCCGGGCGCTATGCCACCCGGGCCGACGGCCACGAGTTCCTGAACATGTCGTCGTACTCGTACCTCGGTCTGGACTCCCACCCGGCGCTGATCCGCGCGGCGGCCGACGCCGTCACCGAGAACGCCTCACTGAACACCTCGGTCTCCCGGATGCGCGTGCACTTCGGGATTCTCAAGGATGCCGAGGACGCGCTCTCGGACCTGTTCCGGGTCGAGGCGGTCACCCTCGCCTCCTGCGCGGCGGCCGCCTGGTCCGCGCTGCCCCTGGTGGCGTCCGGCGCCTTCACCGGCGACGCGCCGCCGCTCATGGTGTTCGACAAGCATGCGCACTTCTGTCTCAACGCGATGAAGCCGAGCGTCGCCGACGAGGCCGAGGTCACCACCATCGCGCACAACGACCTCGACGCCCTGGAAGAGCTCTGCCGCACCCACCGGAACATCGCCTACGTGGCCGACGGGGTGTACAGCACCGGCGGACAGGCGCCGGTCCGTGAACTCCTGCGCCTGCAGGAGAAGTACGGGCTCTTCCTGTTCTTCGACGAGGCACACGGAGTGTCGACCTGCGGCGACCAGGGGCGCGGCGTCGTCCTCGACGCCATGGGCGAGATCAACGACCGCACGCTGATCATCACCTCACTCAACAAGGGCTTCGGCGCGTCCGGCGGCGCGATCTTCCTGGGGCCGCAGGGCTCCCGGCACCGCCGTGACCTCGCCCTGCGCTACGGTGGTCCGCTGACCTGGTCACAGCGGATCAACACCGCCGGTCTCGGGGCGGTCGTCGCCTCTGCCGCACTGCACCGTTCGCCCGAACTCAAGGAACTGCAGCACCGGCTGCAGGAGAACATCGACTGCTTCGACGCGCTGGTGCCGACCGCCAACAGCGGCGACGGACTGCCCATCCGGTTCATCGACATCGGCTCGGAGGAGAAGACCGTCCGTATCGGTCAGGCTCTCCTTTCCGAGGGCTATTACACCTCCGCCCTCTTCTTCCCCGTCATCGCCCGCGGAAAGGCGGGGCTGCGCATCATGCTCCGGGCGGACATGACGCGTACCGACATCCAGCGATTCGGCCGTCTGGTCAATGAACTGCGGAGCCAGAATGACTGAGCAGAAGATATCCCCGGCCGACGGAAAACTACAGCGCGGCAGAACGCTGACGGTCGATGACGCGATGACGGACGAGGCGGAGCAGGCCTCGCTTCATCACGTGAACCGTCGCATCATGGCGCTCTCGTGCCTGCTGGTCTTCATGGCCCAGATGGCGACCACCATCTACCTGCCCTCGCTGCCCATCGTGGCGCACGACTTCGGAATGTCGCGCAGTTATGCGGCTCTTTCCATCTCGGCGTTCGTGATCGGCGCCGCGGCTCCGGTGGTCCTGTGGGGTGTGGCTGCGGACCGGTACGGCCGCCGCGGCCCGCTGCTGACCTCGCTGGCACTGTTCGTGCTCACCAGCGCGGCGATCGCACTGATCCGGTCCCCCGAAGGGCTGCTGGTGCTGCGTGCGTTGCAGGGCATCGGCGCCGGGGGCAGCGCGATCATCGCCCGCATCCTGGTGCGTGATCGCTGGAACGGCGACGAACTGGCCCGCCGCCTTTCCGTGCTGTCGATCGCGTTCATCACGGCGATGGGTGGCGGCCAGTTCCTCGGCGGCCTGGTCGGCAGGTACGCGCACTGGGAAGCCGGCTTCGTCGTCCTCGCCACGGTCGGCGCGGTCGCGGCGGCCCTGACCTTCACCGTGCCGTTCGAGTCGGGCCGCACCGTACAGCGGCCGTCGGAGGTATTGCGCATCTGCCTCACCATCAGCAGGCAGCCCGGCTTCCTGCTGCCGGCCCTGGCCGGCGGCGCGGGGTTCGCCACGATCGTGCTGCTGCAGGAGGTCAGCCCGTTCGTCTTCCAGGAACACTTCGGGCTCGCCACAGACCAGTACGGCAGCCTCGGACTGCTGCTCGGCGCGGCCTACTTCGCCGGAGCGATGACCGTCAACCGGCTGGTGTCCAGGGCCGGTTCGGGCCGCCTGATGACCGCCGGATCGATCGTGATGACCGCGACCGGCGTGCTGATGATCGCGCTGTGGTCGGTGCCCGGCCTGCCGGACACCGGCGTTCTGGTGGCCTTCGTCGCGCTGTACTGCGTGACCACGTTCGGGCAGTCCGTGCTGTTCCCCAACAGCATGGCCACCGCCGTCACCAGCCAGCAGGGGCACGGCGCCTATGCCGTCTCGCTGTGCGGCTTCCTCCAGCAGTCCATGGCGGGTGTGGCCGCGGCCGGCGCCGCGCTGCTGCACGCCGACCTCGCCTGGGCCACGGTCGCCGCCGCACTGGGGGCCTCGGCCTGGCTCCTGACCCGGATCGCCGTGCCCACGGCAGTCCTCAAGGCAGGGAAGTGACATGGCGGTTCTGCGTTCCCACATCAGCCCTTCCAGCGAGGTGTTCCGCCGCAACAGTGCGGCTTACGGAACGCTGCGCGAGCAGATCGCGGCGGCCCGCGCCGCCGCGATCGCCGGCGGCGGCGCCGAGGCACAGGCCCGGCACGCCGCGCGCGGCAAGCTCACCGCGCGGGAGCGGGTGACCCGGCTGCTCGACCCGGGAACCCCATTCCTGGAGATCGGCCAGCTCGCCGCGCACGAGGTGTACGAGCAGGCCGTCCCGTCGGCGGGCATCATCACCGGTGTCGGCATGGTGGAGGGCCGGCCCACGGTCGTGTTCGCCAACGACGCGACCGTGAAGGGCGGTACGTACTACCCGCTGACGGTCCGCAAGCACCTGCGAGCCCAGCAGGTCGCCCGCGAGAACGGGCTGGCCTGCATCTATCTCGTCGACTCCGGAGGCGTCTTCCTGCCGATGCAGGAGGACATCTTCCCGGACGAGAACCACTTCGGGAAGATCTTCCGCAACATCGCGGAGATGTCCGCGATGGGCCTGCCGCAGATCGCGGCCGTGATGGGCTCGTGCACCGCCGGAGGCGCGTACATCCCGGCCATGTGCGACGAGACCGTGATCGTGCGCGGCAACGGGTCGATCTTCCTGGGCGGTCCACAACTCGTACGGGCCGCGACCGGCGTGATCGTCGACGCCGAGACCCTAGGTGGGGCCGATCTGCACACCGCGACCAGCGGTGTCGCCGACCATCTCGCCCTCGACGACGAGCACGCCCTCACCCTGGTCCGGGAGATCGCAGCCCGAAGCGGCACGGGCACCCCGGCCGCACCGCCCGAGACGCCGGTGGAGCCGCTGTACGACCCCGCCGAACTGCCGGGCATCGTCAGCGCCAACCCGCGCGAGCCGATCCCGGCGCGGGAGATCCTCGCCCGGCTCCTGGACGGCAGCGAATTCACCGAGTACCGCGCCCGGTTCGGCACGACGATCGTGTGCGGCACCGGCCGGATCGGCGGCTACCCGGTGGGCGTCCTGATCAACGACGGCGTGCTCTTCTCCGAGAGCGCCCAGAAGTCCGCTAACTTCATCGAACTGTGCTCGCAGCGTGGCGTCCCGCTGCTCTTCCTGCACAACATCAACGGGTTCATGGTCGGCGCCGAGTACGAGGCGGGCGGCATCGCCAAGCACGGCGCCAAGATGGTGAACGCCGCGTCCTGCGCCGCCGTCCCGAAGTTCAGCGTGCTGATAGGCGGCAGTTACGGCGCGGGCAACCTCGCCATGTGCGGCCGCTCGATCGGCCCGCAGCTGATGGCCATGTGGCCCAACGCCAAGACGTCCGTGGTCGGCGGAGAGCAGGCCGCGACCGTTCTGGCGCTGATCAAGAACGAGCAACTGGCCAAGCAGGGACGCTCGTTGACCCCGGAGGAAGAAGAGGCCTTCAAGAAGCCGATCCGGGACAACTACGACCGCGAGGGCCAGCCCCTCTACGTCGCCGCACGCCTTTGGGTGGACGCCGTGGTCGACCCGGCCGACACCCGTGAATGGCTGACGCTGAGCCTTGCCCTGGCCGCGGCAGCACCGCAACGAGAGACACGCTTCGGCGTGTTCAGGATGTGATGGTCCATCATGGTGAAACGACTCCTGATCGCCAACCGGGGCGAGATCGCCCGCCGTATCGCCCGCACCTGCCGACGCCTCGGCATCGAGTACGTCGCCGTCCACTCCGAGGCGGACGGCGCCGCGGCCCACCTGGACGGCGCCTTCGAGCAGGTCCTGATCGGCCCCTCTCCCGCGGCCGACAGCTACCTGCGCGCAGACACCCTGATCGACGCGGCCCTGCGGACCGGCTGCGACGCAGTCCACCCGGGCTACGGATTCCTCTCGGAGAACGCGGAGTTCGCCTCCGCTGTCGCCGCGGCGGGCCTGGTCTTCGTGGGGCCGGGCGCGGACACCATCGCGGCCATGGGCGACAAGGCCACCGCGAAGCGGCTGATGGGCGAGGCGGGCGTGCCGGTCCTGCCGGGCTCGGCGGACGCCACCGAGTCGGCGGACGACATCCGGGCACACGCCGACCGCATCGGCTACCCGGTGATCCTCAAGCCCGTCGCCGGAGGCGGCGGCAAGGGCATGCAGGTCATCGAGCGGGAGCACGACCTCGCCCCCGCCGTCGAGGCCGCGGTCCGCCTGGCCCGAGCCAACTTCGGCGACGGACGCCTGCTGATCGAGCGGTATCTGCGCAGGCCCCGACACATCGAGGTCCAGGTCTTCGGCGATACTCACGGCAATGTGGTGCACCTCTTCGAGCGCGAGTGCTCTCTGCAACGCCGCCACCAGAAGATCGTCGAGGAGGCGCCGGCCGCCAACCTCCCGGCGGACGTCCGTCAGGCGCTGCTGTCGGCGGCCGTACGCGGCGCACAGGCCATCGGCTACACCAACGCGGGCACGTTCGAGTTCATCCTCGACACGGACAGCGCTCGTGCGGGTGACAGCGGGTTCTACTTTCTGGAGGTCAACACCCGCCTCCAGGTGGAACACCCGGTCACCGAGGCCATCACCGGCCTCGACCTGGTGGAGTGGCAGCTGCTGGTCGCCGCGGGCGAGCAACTCCCGCTGTCGCAGCATGAGATCGCCGCATCAGGTCACGCCGTCGAGGTCCGCGTGTACGCCGAGGACCCTGATGCGGACTTCCGACCCGCCCCCGGCCGGGCGCTGGCCGCCCGGTGGCCCACCGAGCTGCGGGTCGACGCGGCTTTCGACGGCGCGGGCGACGTCCCGGTCTTCTACGACCCAATGATCGCCAAGCTCATCGCGCACGGCCCCGCCCGCCCCGCGGCGCTCGCCCAACTCCTGCACGCCGTACGCTCCACCGCCCTCCTCGGCCTCACCACCAACCTCGGGTTCCTCGCCGATCTGCTGCGCGACACCCGGGTACGGGCCGGGCTGATCGACACCCACCTGGTGGACGAGTTCGCCGCCCGCGCTGCCGAGCACCGGCGGGACCTCGAGCCGGTGGCGGCCGCCTGTGCGGCCGCGATGAGCCTGCCCGCGCGCCCCGCCGCGCGCGGAGCCGAGTCACCGTGGAGCGGTTCCCTCGGGGCTCTCGACCGGCGACTGCTCGACCGGCACGCCCCGCTGGGCCGGGTCGCCTGCCGGGTGGGCGGCCGTTCCCTCGAAGCGGCGCTGCTCTCCCGTCGGGAGAGTGCACTCACGGTGGCCGTGGCGGGCGAACCGTTCACCGTCTCGTGCACGCCGGACGGGGCGCTGATGCGCGGCACGGTCGGCGAGGCGCTGTGGACGGGCCTGCGCCGGGCGGACGGCTGCGAACTCGTCGTCGACGGCCGTCGGCTGACCTTGACTCTCGATGTTGTCGGCGAGGACGACAGTGCGGCCGGCGGCGACGCGGTGACCTCGCCCATGCCGGGCACTGTGGTCCAACTGCCCATGGGTGTAGGTGACTTCGTGCAGCAGGGCGACACGGTGGCGATCGTCGAGGCGATGAAGATGGAGAACCGGGTGCTCGCCCCTGCCTCCGGCGTGGTCGAGGAGGTCCGCTGCGCTCTCGCCGACATCGTCTCGGCCGACCAGGTCCTCGTCGTCATCGCGCCGCAGCAGAGCGAAGAGGCCGCCTGAGCCGCGTACTCACTCCCCCACCGCATCCAGTCACCAGTCATTCAAGGCAAGACCAAAACGGAAGAAGTGATACATCAAATGAACCCCATCAGTCGTGTGGGAGTGGTCGGCTCGGGCGCCATGGGTGCCGGAATCGCCGAAGTGAGCGCCCTGGCAGGCATGGACGTGCTGGTCGTGGTCTCCCGCGAGGCGTCGCTGACCACCGGGCGGCACCGCATCCTCGCCTCCCTCGACCGCGCCGTCGCCAAGGGCAGACTCGCCGCTGCCGAGCGGGACGCGGCCGCGGCACGCATCGGATTCACCATGGATCTGGGCGAGTTGGCCGACCGGCAGCTGGTGGTTGAGGCGGTCCGCGAGGAGGAGACGCTCAAGCTGGATCTCTTCGCCACCCTCGACAAGGTGGTCGAGGACCCGGAAGCGATCCTTGCCTCCAACACCTCCTCGATCCCGATCATGAAGCTGGCCGGGGCCACCAACCGCCCGTCCCAGGTCATCGGCACCCACTTCTTCAACCCCGTACCGGCGATGTCCCTGGTGGAACTGGTCGGCTCCCTGCACACGTCCGACGTGACCATGGACCGGGCCGAGTCATGGGTCGCACGGGTCCTGGGCAAGCAGCCGATCCGCTCCAAGGACCGGGCCGGCTTCGTGGTCAACGCCCTGCTGGTGCCCTACCTGTTGTCCGCCGTGCGCATGGTGGAGACGGGCTTCGCCACCGTCGAGGACGTCGACCAAGGCATGGTGCTCGGCTGCTCGCACCCGATGGGCCCACTGCGGCTGACCGACATGGTGGGCCTCGACGTTGTGGCGGCCGTGGCCGACGCGCTGTACGCAGAGTTCAAGGAGCCCCTCTACGCGGCTCCGCCGCTGCTCTCCCGCATGGTCGAGGGAGGACTGCTCGGCCGTAAGTCGGGCCGCGGCTTCTACGCGTACCCATAACCAGCGCCCGGACCGGCACTCGCACTCGCACAACAGCCTCACAGAACATGCAGAAACGGACACGCCTGACGTGAGCACTGTCTCCTCCATCATCTCGCCGACACCCCGTCCCGCGGGACGGGTCCTCGCCGACCTGCTGCCGACCGAGGGCGCCGCCCTGACCCGGGCGCGCGATGCCGCGCTGGTCCTCGGCGGCGCCGCCGTGACCGGCATCGCCGCGCAGTTCGCGGTACTGGTGCCCGGGTCACCGGTCCCGGTGACAGGGCAGACCTTCGCCGCCCTGCTGGTCGGCATCGCCCTCGGAGCGCGGCGCGGGGCGCTGGCCCTCGCCGTCTATGCCGGCGCGGGCGTCTGCGGCATGCCCTGGTTCGCCGAGGGCGCCTCCGGTGCGGCCATGCCCACCTTCGGCTACGTGCTCGGACTCGTTCTCGCCGCCGCCGTGGTCGGCGGCCTGGCCGTGCGTGGCGGCGACCGGAGCCCGCTGCGTACGGCCGGTGTCATGGCCCTGGGCAGCATGTGCGTGTATGCCGTCGGAGTGCCGTATCTCGCGCTGTCCCTGCATCTTTCCCTGGACCGGGCGGTGGCCTTGGGCGCCGCTCCCTATCTGGTGGGCGACGCTGTGAAGGCGGCCCTGGCGATGGGCGCGCTCCCTGCGATGTGGCGCGTACTCGGGAGCTCCGACGACTCCTGACGCCGAGACCGCGCGCTGGTCGAATCCTCAACAAGGCACTGTCAGCCGGGCGAGCGCACTGCGGCCAAGCGTGAGAGCGTCCGAGAAGCCAGGTCAGCCGTGCTGGATGCCGAAGCCCTGTCAGCGGGCGCCGGGGGACAGACCCGCCAACCGGCGTTCCAGTTCGGCTCGTTCGACAGTGTTCTCGGTGAGCTCGATTGCCTGCTCATATGCATGTGCGGCGTCTTCGGCGGCGCCGGCGCGGCGCAGCAGCTCGGCCTGGGCCGCGTACAGCGGCTGGTAGCGCGCCAGTCGCCTGTCGCCGAGCAGCGGGGCCAGGAGTTCGAGGCCGGCTCGTGGTCCGGATGCCCACGCGACGGCCACGGCTCGGTTGACCTCGATCACCGGTGAGGGGGAGAGCAATCTCAGCGCACCGTACAGTCCGGCGATGCGCGCCCAGTCTGTCGCTTCCGCGCTCGGCGCCTCATCGTGCAGGGCCGCGATCGCCGCCTGCAGCTGGTAGGGGCCGGGTGTGTGGTGCGCGAGGGCCGTGTCGAGCACCGTAAGCCCTTCCCGGATCCGCCCCCGGTCCCACCGCAGGCGATCCTGCTCGTCGAGGGGGACGAATCGACCGTGAGCGTCGGTACGAGCCGCACGGCGGGCGTCGGTGAGCAGCATCAGCGCGAGCAGGCCGAGCACTTCGGCGTCGTCCGGCATCAGCTCGCGCAGCATCCGGCCGAGCCGGATCGCTTCGCCGCACAACTCACCCCGGACGAGCCGCTCGCCCTCTGCGGCCGCGTATCCCTCGTTGAAGATCAGGTAGACCACGGACAGGACGCCTTCCAGACGGCCCGGGAGCGTGGCGTCGCTGGGCACGCGGTACGGGATCCGGGCCTCGGCGATCTTGCGCTTGGCGCGGACGAGGCGCTGCGCCATCGTCGTCTCGCTGACGAGGAACGCGCGGGCGATCTCTTTGGTGGACAGGCCGCCGAGGGTCTTGAGCGTCAGCGCCACTCGCGCGGGCTTGGCGAGCGCGGGGTGACAGCAGGTGAAGACGAGCCGGAGCCGGTCGTCGGCCACCGCGCTCTCCTCCGTCTCCCCGTGGTGCTCCTGCGCGTCGAGACGCGCCAGCTCGGCCAGGCGTGCGGTGCGGTCGGCGACCGCGCGCTCACGGCGCAGCCGGTCGATCGCCTTGCGGCGCGCCGTCGTCATGATCCATGCGGCGGGTTTGTCGGGCACCCCGTGACGCGGCCAGGTCGCGACTGCAGAGGCAAAGGCGTCCTGGACGGCGTCCTCGGCCAGCTGGAAGTTGCCGAGATGACGGATGAGCGTGGCGACGACCGCGCCCTGCTCCTCACGGAAGACGCGCTCGACGGCGGTGGCCGGATCGCGGTC
The DNA here is from genome assembly GCF_055582645.1 of Streptomyces sp. NPDC107517. Classification (NCBI taxonomy): domain Bacteria; kingdom Bacillati; phylum Actinomycetota; class Actinomycetes; order Kitasatosporales; family Streptomycetaceae; genus Streptomyces; species Streptomyces sp. NPDC107517. Next base: position 101,061 of record NZ_JBVJPM010000025.1, read on the forward strand.
ATGGCCGCTCATGTGCCCCACACCGGGCGCACTTCGGTGCAGGCGTAGCTGGTGCCGGGCATCCGTGCCGCCCACTCCAGCGCGGCTTCCAGGTCGTCCACCTCGATCAGGAGGACGCCGGCGAGGTACTCCTTGGTCTCGGCGAAGGGCCCGTCCGTGATCTGCGGCTCCTCACCGCGCATACGCACCGTTTTGGCCGTCTCGGGCCGGGCGAGTCCCTGATGCGCGACGAGCACGCCGGCCTCGCTTACTGCCTCGTCAAAAGCGCGCCAGCGGGCGTTCTCCGCCCGGAATTCCTCGGGCCCGGGGCCGCCTTCGACCGGCTGGTAGTTCAGCAGTGCGTACCGGGGCATGCAGCCTCCTCTGTCCTGTGTGAATGACCGGTGTCCTGTGTGGATGACCGGCGCGATGCGGCCTCCGGTTTCATCCTTGACGACGCCGCAGGGGCCCTCTGGTCGACACCCCGGACTGATTTCACCGGCGAGATGTGTCCTGCGTCATATCTCGCGAATTTTCGTCGCGCGGTGTCGAATGCGCGGGGCGTGGAGCGTCGTCGCTGACGAAGCCGCGAAAGGCGCGGCTCATACACCCTTACGGGGAGTGACCATGCCCACGTACGCACTGCTCAGCCACCTGCCCGCCGACAGCAACCCCACGGAGGGTGAGCGGGAAGCGTTCGCCGCGCGCTGGCAGAAGTTCCACCGGGACGCCAAAGAGTCCGGGGTCTTCCGCAGTCTGCAGGGACTCGGCGGGACGGACACGGCGACGACTGTACGGGTGCGCGACGAGGAGACTGAGATCACTGACGGGCCGTTCGCCGAGACCGAGGAGTTCCTCGCGGGCTTCTTCCTGATCGAGGTGGACGACCTGGACGCTGCTCTCGCGTGGGCGGCCCGTATCCCCAACGCGGCCTACGGATCGACCGAGGTGCGCCCGGTCTGGGGCGCATGACCCGCCTGGCCCTGCCGCTCGCACCCCCGAAGAACACAGCACCGAAAGGAGCCGTCATGGCTGCCCGACTCGAAACGATCATCTACCCCGTCAAGGACCTCGAGAGCGCGAAGGCCGTGTTCACCGCCCTCCTGGGGGCCGGTCCGGTCAAGGACGAGCCGTACTACGTCGGCTTCGACTGCAACGGACAGCGCATCGGACTCGACCCGAACGGACACCGCAGGGGCCTGACCGCGCCGGTGCCGCACTGGGTGGTCGACGACATCGAGGAGTCGCTCAAGGACCTCACCGCCGCGGGCGCGACGGTGCAGGAAGCGCCGCACAACGTCGGTGACGGGAAGCTGGTCGCCCGGCTCAACGACGCCGACGGCAACGCAGTGGGACTGATCCAGATCCTCTGACGGGACATGTGGCGGTCCCGGCGGGCGCGGCAGGCTAGGCGAGGTCAGCCCGCCGCGCCATCGGGATCCCGCTCCGCGCGTTCCCGTTGTCTGGCGGGGTCGGGGCGGGACTCGGTCTTGCAAGAGGCGGGCGGCGAAGAAACCGAAGCGCTCAAGGTCCGGTGGAGGGACGTCTCTCCCTCGCCGCACCCAACTTGCCCTCCCCTCCACCGAACATGTGACACCGCCCCACCGGCCGTCCCCACGAGGCATCAAGCTACCGTGAAGGCCAACCGAGAAAGCGTCAGGCGGCCGATGCCGTCGCGGCCCTGCGCCACCGCTTCCCGTCACCCCTCCGTGACCGGCTCGCCCGCCTCGCGGCGCTGACCGAACCTTTCGTCGTGGCCCTCGCACTCGTCCCCTCCGCGCGCAACCGTCCGCCAGGAGCGCGGCCCTGATTCGGGTCGCCGTGGTCGTCCTGGTCGCAGCTGCCGGGAATCGGTCGACAGGGCGCACTCGCCGCCCTGTCCGCCACTGTCCGGTTCGACTCGTTCCTCATCCGCCCCTACGAGGCGGACCCGCCGACCAGCGCAGTCATCTCCTGCTCAGGGGCAGTCAGGGCAGGGTCACGAGGTGGCGCCATGGCGCATGGATGACCGTAGACTCCCGGCACACGGGCGGGGGTGAGCGGGATGGGGCGATGGCGCACCAGGGCTCTGGGGCTGGTGATGGTGACGGTCTGTGCGGTGGCCGGCTGCTCGGGCGGCGGCAACTCCGCCAAGAAGCACCGCGCAGGGCCTGTCACCGGTCCGGGCGGGCAGCACGGTGGCTGGACCTACGACTACGTCACGAAGGATTTCTCGTCGTCCGTCGTCGATATCGCTGCCGCCTCGGCCAAAGATGCCTG
>NZ_JBVJPM010000026.1:0-100423 GCF_055582645.1 Streptomyces sp. NPDC107517
CACAGGGAAGGAACCCATCATGATCTACTGCGGCATCGACTGGGCGGAAAAGACGCATGACGTCGCTCTGGTCGACGACACCGGAACGCTTTTAGAGGCGCTAACAAAGGCGTTGGACGTGGCGGTGGGTGATGAGGCAGATGGCGAGGCCGAGGAAGGCCTCGTGGATGTCGTCGCGTCTTTCCCAGCGGATGCGCAGGCGGCGGAAGCCGTGTAGCCAGGAGATCGTCCGCTCGACGACCCAACGGAAGACGCCCCGTCCGGTGCCGTGCGGCTGACCGCGTTCGGCGATCACGGGGCGGATGCCCCGCGCCCGGACCAGGCGCCGGTATTTGTCGTGGTCGTAGCCGCGGTCAGCGAAGAGCAGGTCGGGCCGATGCCGTGGCCTGCCGACGACGCCGCCGATGGCGGGGATCTTGTCGAGCAGGGGCAGTAACTGCGTGACGTCATTGCGGTTTCCACCGGTCAGTGACACCGCGAGCGGGATTCCCTGCCCGTCGGTGATGATGTGGTGCTTGCTGCCCGGACGTGCGCGGTCGACCGGACTGGGTCCGCTTTTGGGCCCCGCCGGGCCGCCCGGACGTGGGAAGAGTCAATCACCGCCCTCGACCAGTCCAGCTGGTTCTTCGAGCGCAGTTGCTTCAGCAGTACCGCGTGGAGTTTGTCCCACACGCCGGCCTGGTTCCAGGCGGCCAGGCGCCGCCAGCAGGTCATGCCTGATCCGAAGCCCAACTCCTGGGGCAGGTACTCCCATTGGATGCCGGTGTGCAGGACGAACAGGATCCCGCACAACGCCTGCCGGTCCGGCACCCGCGGTCTGCCCTCGACCAGCTTCGGGCCCGGCTTGGGCAGTAACGGCTCTATGAGCGACCACAGTTCGTCCGACACGATCCACGGCCGCGACTGACGCTTCCCCATGAACAGACCAACGATCCGACAAGCCAACAGTCACATGATCAACAGCTTTTGTTAGAGCCTGTTAGCCAAGCGCCATATCACCGACGACGCGGTCGGCTACAAGGTTCTGCTGGACCTGCTCTCCGAGTACGGCGACACGGATGAAACCCCGATCCCGGTCGCCATCGAGACATCCCGGGGCCTGTTGGTGGCGGTCCTGCGAACCGGCGACCGGCGAGTCTTCGCGATCAACCCGCTGGCCGCGGCCCGCTACCGTGATCGGCACAGTGTCTCGCGCAAGAAGTCCGACCCCGGCGATGCCCTGGTCCTTGCGAACATCCTGCGCACCGACATGCACGCCCACAGGACGCTGCCGCAGGACACTGATCTGGTCCGCGCCGTTGCCGTCCTGGCCAAAGCCCAGCAGGACACCGTCTGGAATCGCCAGCAGATCGCCAACCAGCTCCGCTCGCTGCTGCGCGAGTACTACCCGTCAGCCTTGGCAGCGTTTGAGCCTTGGAAGAACGGCCTCTGCCGACCCGAGGCTCATCAGGTCCTCGAGCTGGCCCCGACGCCCACGCGGGCCGCGCGCCTCACGCGCACGCAGCTGCAAGCCGCGCTCAAGCGGGCCGGCCGCAAGCGAGGCATCGAGGCCGAGGCCGAGCGGCTCCGCGTGGTCTTCCGCGGCGATTGGGCCCACCAGCATGACGTTCGGAGACGTAGGTCCGCGGTCTACTGGGCCCGCAGTGCGGCAAGTTGCTGTGCGAAGGGGACGACGACGTCGCTCTCCGCCGGCGGGCGGGCCGGCCTTGCGGAACGTCCAGTGAGGAGCCCGGCCAGGTCACGGCCGGCCCGGTCGATACGGGTCGGGAGCGTGTCAGTGAGTGGGTCTCCGGTGCCACCCCAGTCCTCGGTCGCCGCGTACACAGACGTCGGGACGACAACAGCGCGTAGGTAGGCGAAGAGCGGGCGCAGCGCGTGGTCGAGGACGAGCGAGTGCCGCGCGGTACCCCCGGTGGCGCCGGCCAGGACCGGCTTGCCGGTGAGCGCATCGTTGTCGATCACGTCGAAGAACGACTTGAACAACCCGCTGTACGAAGCGGTGAACACCGGCGTGACGGCGATCAGGCCGTCCGCCGAGGTGACGGTCTCGATGGCGTCCGCCAGCTCGGGCGAGGGGAAGCCGGAGGCGAAGTTCTTGGCGATGTCGACGGCGAGGTCGCGCAACTCCACGATGTGCACGTCGACGTCTCGCCCGGCATCGGCCAGGTGCCCGCGCGCCGACGCGGTGAGCCTGTCCGCCAGCAGCCGCGTGGACGAAGGGGTACTCAGCCCTGCCGACACGACCGCGAGCCGCACCGGACCGGGTTCAGACTGCCGATTGGCGGTCACTTGGTCTCCATTTTTCTTGGGGTGAGTTCGAGGGGTTGGGGGCGGTGGGCGGGCAGCGTGGTGAAGCCTGCGCTGCGTGGAGTCCTATGCCTGGGGCATGAGACCCATGACGATCGGGGCGATCTTGCCGCCGCGCTCCGTGGTCCAGTTCTGGGCGAGTTCGGCCAGGAGCTGGTTGGTGGAGGTGAGAGTGGCGCCGGCGTCGGCCATCCGCTTGAGGGCGATGTCGTCGGCCAGCTTGGTCGGCGAGCCGCCCGCATCGGCGACAACCTGGACCTGGAAGCCCTCGGCCAGCGCGGTCAGCGTCGGGTAGACGGTACACACGTCGTTGGTGACCCCGGCGATGACCAGGTTCTGGCGGCCAGTGGCCCTGACCGCGGCGGCGAAGTTCTCGTCGTCCATGGCGTTGACCACTCCGAGCCGCTTGATCCGGCCGGCGAACTCCTCGGGAGCGATCTCCTCGAACTCCGACAGCAGCGGACCCTGGGCGAACTCCTCCATGGAGGACGTGAGCACCAACGGGATGCCCACGGCCTTGGCCGCCTTGGCCAGCGCCAGCGCGTTGTCCTTCATCTCCTCGAAGGAGGTGGAGCGCACCCAGCCCATGGTGCCTACCTGATGGTCGATGAGCAGGATCGCTGAGCTGTCGATCGTGAACGGCTGAGCAGTCATGATGGCGCCTTTCCTGGAAACCGCAGACTTTGATTGTTCGGTCAATCAAATGGCTCAACATGCACCTTGCTGGATCTATTCCTGGACCGCGAAGCAAGCCCTACCAAGGGGCAGTGAAGCCCGCTAAGGCCCGCGCAGCCCTCTACGGGGGCACGACATCCACGATTCTGTTGCCTGAACAGTCATGCCCCGCCCCGCGGCACTCCCAGACCGCAACGTTGTTGCCAGCTCCGATTTCGCGGTGCTAACTTGCATACACTTTCAAAGTGTATGCACCTGCTGCAGTGGAGGAGAGCTACATGGCGGACCATCCGAATGTCGCGACGGTCAAGCGGTACTACGAACTCGCCGACCGCCGGAGGGCGGGCGACATGGCCGAGCTGTTCACTGAGGACGTCCAGGTCTTCACCCCGAAGTTCGGGACCGCCACCGGCCGGGAGCGCATGCTCGCCGCGGGCAAGGGCGGCAAGCGGTTCCGCCGGTTGAGGCACCACGCGGACGAATTCAGGATCCACGCGCACGGCGATCGCGTCATCGTCGAGGGCACCACCGAAGGCGAGACCTTCACCGGCAGGACGTGGGACGGGCGGACGACCGTAGGCGGACGATTCTGCTCCGTCTTCGAACTCCGCGACGGCCGGATCTCCAGGATGTACGTCTACTTCGATCCCGACGTGGCCACCGAGGACACGGCTCGGTACCCCTGGTACCAGCAGGCCACGGAGCCCAGCGGAGCGTAGGCCGTCCAGGCCGGCGCTATCCGTGCCGCGCCAGGAACGCATCATCGCCCCCGATGGGACCAGCACCGTCCCGCCCGGGGGCGCCAGCCGTGCGCACCGGAAGCATCCATGGACGTGGTCGACGAGGGGGCAGCCCTCTGAGCCGTTCAGTACGCGCACGAGCAGGAAGATCCCCGCACGTATCTAAGGAGCACGATGGAACTGGGACTACAGGGTCGGCGGGTGCTTGTCACCGGTGCCTCTGGAAACATCGGGCGGGCGACAGCGTTCGCGTTCGCCGCCGAAGGCGCACACGTCGCCCTCGCCTGTCATACGAACACGCAGGAGGCCGAGAAGATCGCGGCGGAGATCGCGGCCGGGGGCGGCACCGCGATGGTCGTGCAGCTCGACCTCGGCGACGCGTCGTCGATCGTGAAGACGGTGGACACGGTCGTGCGTGACTTCGGTGGTGTCGATGTGCTCGTCAACAACGCAGTAGCACGTCCGCCACGCGGCTCGGCCCGGGATCTGTTCGAGGACCTTCCCCTGGAGTTGATGCGCGCCTCGGTCGAGACGAACCTCGTCGGGCAATACGCCCTGAGTCAATCAGTAGTCAGGCCGATGCGCGCGCAGGGATGGGGGCGCATCGTGCACCTCTCGAGCGGCCTGGTCATCGATGGCCTTCCCGGCTCATCCGCCTACACCACGCCCAAGGCTGCACTGCACGGCCTCACCCGCACTATGTCGCGCGAGCTCGCGCCCGCGGGGATCCTGACCAATGCCGTCCTCTCTGGCCTCATACCCCGCCCGGACCTGCCGCAGGCCGTCATGGACCGGGCCAGCCGTTCGGCCGCGATCGGACGTCCGAGCTCCGCACGCGAGATCGCGAATCTGATCGTCTTCCTCTGCTCGGACGCCAACACCAACATCACGGGCGAACTCATCCGCGCCGACGGCCATACCCTCACCACTACGTAGGCGGTTCCACACCCGCCTGATCCAGGCGGGTGTGGTGTGCTGCCGGGCGCCCGACTCAGGTCGGCTGTCCGGCAGCACCGAGCGACGACGACCTGACTTGTCGCCTGGCCACGGCCAGAGCCCCCGGCTTCGGGTAGATCTCTCGATCTACGTCGAAGCCGGGCGCTCTGAGTTGCTCCACGATCGCCCAGCGCATCTCCTGGCCCCGCATCACCCCGAACGGTGAGGCAACATCAGGGAGTTGAGGCTCTCCCCTGCGGTGCGACAGGTGGGCTCACCGCGCGTCTCACCCGTGTTCGAGCATCTCCGTGTAGACCGCGCGCGCCCTGGCCGTCTCCTCGTCGAGGTACTGCAGCGTCATGGCCAGGATGCGGTCGCGCTCGATTTCATAGTCGGCGTCCACCCCTGGCAGCAGCGAGTTCAGCTGGTCGAGGTGGAATGCCAGGCGGACATCAGGAGGTGCTCGCGTCCGACCGTGTGTGGCAGCCCGTGGGTGAGCCCGATCCTGGACCCGTCGCCGTCGGCCTCGATCTCCCATCGCATCGTCGTGCCCAGCAGGTCGGGCGTGTTGCCCCAGGCGGGGACGTCCCACTGAATGCCAGGACGCGCTTCGGCTCGTACGCGAAGACCTTGCCGTGGACCGTCGCGCCCCACTCGGGGTGGATACGGATGAGGACGTCACCACCGGCACGGAGGTCGAGCTTGTCGACAGGGCCGCCCATCCACTTCGCGAGCAGATCGCGGTCGACGATGAAGTCCCACAGGCGATCCAGCGGTGCGTCGAAGCGCCGCTCGTAGTAAATCTCGTTCATCGTCGCGGTCACCTTGATGATCCCGTCCAGGTTGTCCCACGCGAACTCCTGTGGGACGACATTTTCACCACTGAAGTCCGGGTCGAAGTAGACGCGCATGCTGTGGATGAGGCCGTCGCGGAAGTCGAAGCTGGAACAGAGCCGCCCCGCGACCGTCTTCCTTCCGTCCCACGCCTGGCCCGCGACCGTCTCTCCCTCGGCCGTGCCTTCGACGACGACACGGTCGCCCTGCTCGACAATCTCGAACTCGTCGGCGACATCGAGCGGCTGACCTCGACGGGCATCGTGGTCGACGGCGTATGGCACGAGGCCGACTGCGTCGTCTTCGGCACCGGCTTCGACATCGATGCCGGACGCTTCCTCGTGACCGGACGTGGCGAGCAACTGCTATCCGAGCGGTGGGCCGACGGCATGCGGTCGCTGCACGGCATCCTGACGGCGGGCTGCCCCAACCTGTTCGTGGTCGGCGGCATCCCGCAGGCCACGAACGCGATCAACTTCACCCACCAGCTGTACAAGCAGGCCCTTGTCAGGACAACCCTATTGGGTAGCTGTCCGGAAAGTTCGGGACACCTCACTGGGATGCCCGTGAAACGCCATTGCGGTTGGCCTGGTCGACACTTCGTCGGATTGTGCCGACGACTTCGATCACGCGATACGCGTGGTTCGACATGGCTTCACACTGCCGCAGGCTCCTCCGGACTGCACGGCGAAATGCCACGGCCCGGACCCACCCAGTCTCGTGGACAGTGACGAAACTGTCCTTCCCCTCAGCGCCGGCCACCAAGCCCTCGACCAGGTACTGCGTGAAGGAGCCAGCCAAGAGATGCGTGCGGGGGCTGCCTGCACCAACTCCAGGCAACCCCCGCACGAAGAGCGGCCGCGGATCAGCGGCCCGCGGCCTGACGTGCCGCCCGCATGCGCAGCGGGCTCGGCATCAACTGGCCCTCAGCGCGCGCCTTTTCGAGCGCCGAAGTCCACCAGGCGAGATCATCGAGGAGGATCTTCAGACTGGCCTCGGTGATGGGATCGGTGGGCTTGCCGTCGGCATCGAACGCATTGCCGACCGTCGGCAGGACGACGGCGTTGCGCATCGGCACAGCCTCGGCCTCGACGAAGATCTGCGCGAGATGCTCGATCGCCCGGATGCCGCCGCTGAGGCCAGCGCTGTATCCAACGGCCGCCACCGGCTTGTTCCGGAACCCGAACGACAGCCATACGGTGTCGATCGCGTTTTTCAGGACCGCCGGAACACTGTGGTTGTACTCCGGCGTGACGAGAAGGAACGCGTCAGCCTCCTTCACCTTCCGGTTCCAAGCTCGCACGATCGGCTCGGAGTAGGAAGGGTCGTTGATGTCGCCGAGCGTTCCGGGGTGCTCGGTGAACATAGGCAGCGGCCACTCACGCAAGTCGATCAGCTCAGCGTCAAACGCCTCGTGCTCACCGATGCGCTCCATGACCCAGGGGGTGACGAGGTCGGAGGCGCGGTGCGGGCGTGTGCTGCCAACGATGACCAAGAGTTTCGACATCAGGGTTCTCCCTGGGGTGAAGGTCATGAATGGGCCCGCAGCGCGGCGGGCCGGTCGACAGCGAACTACCGGCCGAGCAACATCATGTAGTAGTCGAGCCGCTTCGCCGACTCCTGATCCACATAGGCTCGGATCAGGCCGGGCATGCGCTGCGCCTGCATATCCGCCTTGTCTGCCCCGTCGAGCAGGCTAGTCAGCTGGTTGAAGTGAAGATGCCACGCGGCAAGCAGCATGTGCTCCTTACCGACGGTGTTGGGAAGCGCGTGGGTGAGGAGGAGCTTCGAACCGTCCCCGTCCGGGCGCACCTCCCAGCGCATCGTCGTGCCCAGGAGAGCGGGCGAGTGCGGGCCGGGAGCGGTACCCCACGCCGGGACGTCCCAGGTCATCTCCAAAAGCCGACCGGGCTCGTACGTGGTCACCTGACACGTGATCGTCGCGGTCGCGCCGCCCACGTGGTGGACAATGACAATCTTTCCGTCGAGGGCGAGCTCGAATGTCTCGACCTGCCCGGCCCACTTGGACAGGAGCTTCGGGTCCTCGATGTACGACCACAGCCGTTCGGCCGGAACGTCGTAGTGCCGCTCGAAGTGCACCTCGTTCATGGTCGGCGTCAGGCGGAGGACACCGGGCAGCGGCTCGGTGGTGTCGGGTGCGGCGGTTCCCCCGTCCAGGGCCTCCGGTGCCGGCTCCTGCGGGAGCGCGTCCTCGCCGCTGAAGTTCGGGTCGAAGTAGACGCGCATGCTGCAAATTCGACCGTCACGGAAGTCGAAGCTGGAACAGAAATGCCCCGCGACCATCTTCCGTCCGTCCCATGTCTGGCCCGTGACCGTCTCACCCTCGGTCGTGCCTTCGACGATGACGCGGTCACCCTGCTCGACGATCTCGAACTCGTCGGCGTGATGGATCATGCGCCGGAACTTCGCCCGGTCGTCACTCCCGGACAGCGTCGCCTCGCGGCCGCTTCCGATAAAGCCCGGACGAGCGATCCTCGCGTCCTCGGTGAACATCTCGGTGAACATCTTGAAGGCGTCACCTGTCACCCTGCCGTCGGCGACATCGAAGAACCGCCTGACCGTCTTGACATTTTTCGACTCAGCCATGGAACTGCCCTTTCCTGGATTTCGGTGAGCCCTCGCCTGTAGGCGGTGGGCCGGTGAAGGTTTCTCAGGAGCACCCGTCTGCGAAGGAGATCAGGCGCCTGAGTCAGTGGTTGCCCGGAGCGCGGCAAGGGCCCCCGCCCAGGCTTCGATCTGCTCGAACACCGCCCCGAGTGCCTGGGTACTGCGGTCGGTGGGGTTGAAGGAGGCCAGGTTCTCGAAATCGTTGAAGAGACTCAGGGGAACCTGGGCGCGGACGTCAGCGACCATCAGTTCACCCATGACGAGACGCAGGTGCTCGACCGCACGAGCTCCGCCGGCGCCCCCGTACGACACGAACCCCGCCGCCTTGTTGTTCCATTCGGCATAGAGGAAGTCGATGGCGTTCTTGAGCGCGCCGGAGGTCGAGTGGTTGTACTCCGGCGTCACAAAGATGTAGCCGTCGAACCGGGCAATCGTCGCAGCCCACTTCTTGGTGTGGTCGTTCGCGTACTGCCCGCGTATCGGCGGCACGGGCTCATCCAGGTGAGGCAGCGGATAATCCGCCAGATCGATCAGCTCGTACGCTGCGTCCGCGCGCTTCGCGGCATGCTCCATCACCCAGTTCGCGACGACCTCACCTTTCCGGCCGGGCCTGGTACTGCCGAGAATGACACCGATTCTGACCATTGATGCTCCCGTGGAAACAGTTGACATGCCGTCACACTCTGCCGACGAGTGGCCTTGCAGCCGTCGGCCCACGGCCCACGAAGCCGAGACGAGGGCGCCCCCTTGCCGACCTTGCGGCGCCTCCAAACTGCATGCAGTTATGGAGTGATGTCAACCCTTGACATCACCCTGAAACTGTATGCAATCTGTCCCACATGACTCTTGGCCGATTCGGCGAGCAGCCCGCGCGACCTGCCAGGGCGCCAGTGCGCTTTACCGCGGCCAGGCCCTCTCTCGGAGGCGGCTCACGGGCCGACGCGACCGGGCCGCGGCAGCTGCCACACAAACCTGGCCCTTCCCCGCCCTGTCACCCAGATGAGACTGTCGACGTCACCGCATACCGGAGCCAACTGCCGCCGCACACGCCACGGTTGGCGCGGAACGTGCTGGCTTCTGCAGGCAGCAAAACAGCCGGGCGCGCACGATCAGCTGCGCCCGGCTGCATCCCTTACCGTCGGGGCCCTACGGGGCGCCGACAACACACGTATCGACGCTCAGGCCGCCCCCTCCGCGGGCTCGGCGATCCGCAGGTTCGCCAGGCGCTCGTACACTCGAGTCAGGGCCTGGTTGCCGTGGGACTCCTCACCGTGGGCCATGGCCTCGAGGTACATGTCGAGCACGCCGGACGCGGCGGGCAACGGCACGTTGTTGGCCTGGGCCGCCTCGATGCCGAGGCGCAGGTCCTTGACCTGAAGGGCGATACGGAAGCCGGCGCTGTCGTCACCGGCGATCATCTGCGGACCCAGGTTTTCAAGGACCCAGCTCGATGTGGCCCCGCCGAGCAAAGCCTCGCGGAGCTTGTCGAGGTCGACGCCGAGGGCTCGTCCGAGCGTGAACGCCTCACACACCGCCTGGATGTTGATGGCCACGCCGACCTGATTGCAAACCTTGGTGGCCTGGCCGGCGCCGATGGGGCCCATCCGCGTCACACGGGCGGCCATCGCGTCGAGGACGTCGGCCACGCGGTCGAGGTCCTCGTCGCTGCCGCCGGCCATGATCGAGAGCGCGCCTTCCTTTGCGCCCTTCACACCGCCGCTCACAGGAGCGTCGATGTACCCGATGCCGGCGGCCAGGCTGGCCTCGCCGAGCTCGCGGGTAGCGACCGGGGAGATGCTGCTCATGTCGATGTGGACGGTGCCCGGGCGGCAGTTCACGAGCGTGCCGTCGGCACCGTGCACGACCGCCTCGACGTGCGGAGTGTTCGGCAGCATCGTGACGACCACGTCCGCACGCCGCAGGAGTTCACGCACGTCGTCCACGACGGTGAGCCCGTCGGCGCGCGCCTGCTCCCGTGCCTTGTCGAGGACGTCGTAGGCCTCGACATGCAGTTGCGCACGGGCAATGTTGAGGGCCATCGGTGTGCCCATGACGCCCAGGCCGAGGAACGCGATACGGAGGTCGGTGGTCATATCTTCTCCTGAAGGGTGGTGCGGTCCACGGCCTCGCGGGCCGCGAAGTCTTCGGCGTCGACGTCGACGTGCGTCGGGTCCCAGCGGATGACGAGGAGGGCGAGCAGGCCGATGAACGGCGCGACGGCGAGCACGAAGAGAGCGTTGAGACCGAGCGCCGCGGTCAGTACGGGCCAGATGACGAGGCCCACCGTGCCGCCGAGTCGGTTGCCGACCTGGACGAAGCCGACGCCGGCGCCGCGGATCGACGTCGGGTACGACATGGTCGCCATGACCACGCCCTGGGTGCCGGGTCCGGCGGCGTGGCCGAAGATGAAGGTCCCCAGGCAGACACAGGCCGCCGCGATGGCGCCGGGGAAGAGACCGCGCCCGAGCACTCCGACAAGCAGCATCGACACTGTGGTGATCACGAACCCGATCATGGCGAGCTTGCGTACGCCGATGCGCGGTGCGGCTGTGACCGCGACCAGGCCACCCGCGACACCGAAGATCGCGTTGAACACCAGCGGTCCGACGATCCCGGTCACCACGGACTCGCCGAGCACCTGCTCCACCACGATACCGATCGAGAACCCGACGGCGTAATACTCCAGTCCCTGGCAGAAATTGACGATGAGCGACAGCACGGTGCGCAGCCGGTACCGCGAGGTCCACAGCACATGGAAGGCTCGACGGGCCGGAACGGTGGTCTTCTCCACGCGCAGGACGGCATCGGGGGCGACTTCCACGTCGGCGCCGTAGGCCTTGCGGAGCACTTCGGCGACCCGGTGCAGGTCCGCGTTCTGGGCGAGCCAACTCGCCGACTCTGTAAGGTACTTGCGCCGCAGGACGAGGACGACGAGGGCCGGGACTACGCCCAGGCCGACGACCCAGCGCCACAGCGACGAGATGTCCGCGCCCATGGCGCCATAGAGGAAGTAGCCGCCGAGCAGTAGCAGCCACGTGGAGGCGACCGCCACGTACCAGACAGGTGCGTACATGTTCAGGGCGCCGCCCTTGCGGCGGCTGTCCGAGTACTCGGCGATGAAGCTCAGCGCGACCGGGTAGTCGACACCGACCGCGAAGCCCATGAGGAAGCGCGCAAGGATGAAGACCCAGGCGTTCGGGGAGACCGCGCACAGCAGCGTCGCGACGATGAGCATGATCAGGTCGGCGGTGAACACCTTCTCCCGCCCGATCCGGTCCATGAGCACGCCACCGGAGAGGGAGCCTGCCAGCGCTCCGACGAGGATGACACCGGAGACGAGCCCGAGTTCGAGCGGCGTGAAGGCGAACTGCTTTTGTACGTAGGTGAGTCCGAACGCGATCGACGTGAAGTCGAAGGCGTCCATGAAGATGCCGGCAAGCGCGATGATGACGATGAACCGCGAGTTACCGCGGTTGATGACGCCGTCGTTGATGAGGCGTTGTACGTCTGAGGGGTGGCGGAGAACTATCTTCTTTGACATGTCCTGCCCTGGTGTGTGCGGGTGAGGTGTGCCGTGGCTGGGGAAAGTCGTGCGCGGCCTCGTCCGATCAGACGAGGCCGGCGAGTTCGCGGGCCCCGCTGATCTCCATCTGGCGGAGCTTGTCGACACGCCGCCGGGTGTCCTCGTCGTCGTCGAAGCGCGCGTCGAGGAAAGCGACGAGCGTCTCGCGCGCCGTCGCGGGACCGATCAGCCATGCGCCGAGGCACAGCGCATTGGTGTCGTCGTGCTCGACACCCTGGTGCGCGGAGTACACGTCGTGCCCCATGCCCGCGCGAATCCCAGGGATCTTGTTTGCGGCAATGAGGGCTCCAACTCCGGTGCCGCACACGAGGATCGCCCGGTCCGCTTCACCGCGTCGCACCGCATCGCACGTCGCGAAGGTGATGTCAGGGAAGTCAACGGGAGTTTCGTCCTGGACTCCATAGTCCTGGATCTCGTGGCCCAGCTCTACGAGCATTTCTACGACCGCAGGCTTCAGACCGAGGCCCGCGTGGTCGTTCCCGAGTGCGATACGCATGGTTGTTCCTTTGGGGGTTTGCATTTGTTGAGTGTGAAATCTGCTGTGGTGAGGAGGCGCTCGCGCCAAGCGCGGTAACCGGGTGAGGGCACCTCACCTCGTCGCACCATGACCGGTGCATGTCTGGAAGCCGACGGGCGACGAGCGCCTCGCGCCCCAACACCTCAGCGGTTCGGCGACCGATGTCCTCGAGTGTGTCCGAGATGCCCCCGGGAACAGACTTCTGCGGCTCCTCCCGTCGGCGAGACACATCAAGTCAGCTGGAGGTGAGCGGTGCTGTGCGCGGTCGTGTTCCGCGCAAGGATTGGCGAGTACAGCCCGCAGTGGTGACCGCACGCTGGGCTTGTACGGAGGCAGCTACGCAAGGCCGCGCGATGGGCTCCTGGTTCCGTCCATCTACGCAGCGATGCGGCATCGCGCCACCGGTGGCCGTGCGCGGGTGGACATCGCGATGACGTAGGGAGCGTGCTATTGCGGAGGAAGGGTGTGCTGGCTTCGGTGGCAGTGGCCTTCCGGGCTCAGGGCAAGGGCGCTCCAGCTAATCGACATGCGGCAACTTCGCAGGCCATAGAGCCAGCCTGTGATGACGTCATGGGATCGTGTCGCCCATGGCGGCCCGCGGGGGTCATTGGTCGTCCTTGGGCACCCGGTCGACGAAGGACGTCGGGATGCGCTGACCGGACGCCGCGCGCCCGGCGATGAGGTCCACGATCCCGCGTACGCCGAGCCGTCCGATCTCCGCCGCGTCCTGACGGACCGCGCTGATGGGCGGCGAGGCGAACTCGAACCAGTCGAGGTCGTCGAAGGACACGACCTCGATACGGGCCGCCTCCTCAGCGCCGAGCCGCTCGCGCAACGTTCGTACAGCGCCCAGCGTGGTCAGGCCGTTCACACCGAAGACGGCCGTGAACGGGACGCCGCGGTCGAGGATGCGGCCCATGGCCTTCGCCGCCCCGTCGGCCAGGAAGTCACCGGCCTCGAGCAGCCCGTCATCGGTGCTGATGCCGTGCGCCTCACGCCCGGCGAGGTAGGCGGCGCGGCGCTCCGCGCCGGTGGAGATGCCGTCCGGGCCCCCGATGAAGGCGACGTCGCGGTGTCCGCGCCCCTGCAGCCAGTTGAGCACCTGCCCGACCCCCTGGGCGTTGTCCGTCCCGTACATGGGGGCGTCGATGCCGTCGATGGTGCGGTTGAGGAAGACGAGCGGAAGGCCGGAGGCCACGGTGGCGGCGAGCTGCGGTGAGACGGTGCTCTGCGGCGCGAACAACAGGCCGTCGATGCGCTGGGAGGCGAAGGTCTGCAGGTAGGCGTCGGCCTGTTCGGCGTCCTCGTTGGCGTTGGCCAAGAGGACGGTATATCCGTGACTGCGGGCCTCCTGCTCGGCGGCGTGCGCCAGTTCGGAGAAGAACGGGTTGCGGATGTCCGAGACAAGCAGGCCCAGCACCTCGGTCCGGGCGCGTCGCAGAGCGCGGGCGGGACCGTTGGCGACGTAGCCCAACTCGGCGGCGGCCGCCAGCACGCGCGCGCGGGAGTCGGCCGAGGTCTGGCTGCTGCCGCTGAGCACCCGGGACGCGGTCCCCAGCGCGACTCCGGCCCGCGCCGCAACGTCCTTGATCGTGGCCATCCGTCGCCCCATCCCCTTATGGAAACGTTTCCATCACCTGAATGATTTTACGCTCGCATATAGACCAGCTCAGGGCAAGACTTCAGCACAAACGCTGTCGCCTGACACCCGGAGTGGACGGGAGCGACTCACATGTGAGCGGCGGCGGCCATGGCTCCTTGCGCAGCCTCCGCCGGCACGAGCCGTGTTGGAGCGCCGCCTACGTGTCCCAGGGCACCGGCGAAGGCCCCCAAGGCCGCCGAGCGCCCGGGACATGGCGGCCGTCGGGGCGTAGGGAGGGCAGCGAGAGTGCGACCGCCCGCGGCCCCGGGCTCGAACGTCCGCGAATGCTGGCACACCCACGGTTCAACCTCGCCCGACGCCGAACCGACGTCCTCCTCGCCGTGCTCGACGACGGCAACCGACACCGACAATCCGGCAAGACTCAGTTCGGCGCGACGGCGGGTACTGTCAGCAGATCGCGCGCGATCCCGTCACCCACGAGCCACTGGTGACACTCGTCCATGTAGGCCAGCGGGCCCCGTGGGTGGCCGGACTGGATCAGCGTCATGATGCTGTCCGGTACGCACGCCAGGTTCGGCCTTGGCGGCAGCTGCGCCGCCTGCTCCCTCAGGTGGGCCGCCCACCGGTCCTCGGCCTCGGGCCGGGCCTCCACGCTCTCGATGCCACCGTCCAGACACCGCCTGATCAGCGTCACGGCGTACGCGGCTTGCTCGTCAAGGGTGTGGGTGCCCGTGATGGTGTACGTCGCCTGAGCAATGCCGCCGATCACGAACAGGTTCGGGAAGCCCGCGGCTTGGATGCCGTGCAAGGAATGCACACCACCCGCCCACTTGTCCGCGAGAGTCTGTCCGCCGCGTCCGATCACGGGGAATCCGCCCGCACGTGAGCGCCCCGCGTCCGCTGAGAATCCGGTGGCGAAAACGACGCAGTCCACCTCGTACTCCGTGCCGTCGACCACGACACCCTTGGCCGTCAGGCGCTCCACACCGCGACCGTCGCTGTCCACCAGGGTGACGTTCGGGCGGTTGTACGTCTGCAGGTAGTCGTCGCTGAACTGGGGGCGTTTGCAGCCGAAGTTGTAGTACGGCTTGATCGCCTCGGCCGTGGCCGGGTCGTCGACCAGAGCCGCCATGTCGGAGCGGACCTGCTCCATCATCGCGTAGTTGGTCAGCAGCATGCGCGTGGCGGGGTCCGCATCGTGCGGCACTCCGGGCAGATCGGCCGCCAACTCCCGCATGCGCTTCATGAGTCGGGTGCCCGCATCGTCCACCAGGTCCCTCTCGGGCAGCGGCACTCCGGGCGGGCTCTGGGTCACGGCGGTGAGGTTCGCGACCCGTTCCCGCTGCCATCCGGCCGGCTGAGCGCGATACCAGTCGGGGTCCACCGGGGCGTTCCCTCGGGGCAGCACCACGGCGGGTGTGCGCTGGATGATGAGCAACTCCCGTGCGACCTCGGCCACATGGGGGATGAACTGGATCGAGGAGGCGGAAGTGCCGACCACCGCCACACGCTTGCCGTCCAGTCCTGTCAGTCCGCCGCCCTCGTCACCGCCCGTGTAACCGTAGTCCCAGCGGCTGGAGTGGAACACGTGGCCTTCGAACTCGTCGAGGCCGTCGATGTCCGGCAGGCGGGGCACATCGAGGACTCCGCCTCCCAGGCACACGAATCGCGCCCGCCAACGGTCGCCCCGATCAGTTTCGACGAGCCACCGTCGCGCACCCTCGTCCCAGCGCATGCCGGTCACCTGCGTCTGCAGGCAGGCCGTCCCGTCGAGGCCGTAGTGCTCGGCCAGGGCATGGCAGTGGGCGCGGATCTCGTCCCCGCGGGTGTACTTCTCGCTGGGTATCGTGCCGACTTCCTCCAGGAACGGCAGGTACGTGAGCGCATCGACGTCGCAGCGGATGCCGGGGTAGCGGTTCCAGTACCAGACGCCGCCGAAGCCGCCGGCCTTCTCGACCAGCCGCACACCCGGCACCTGTGCCTCCCGCAGCCGGGCCCCGGTCACCAGACCGGTGAAACCGCCGCCGACCACGACCACGTCGATGTCGTCGTGCAGCGGCGCCCGCGCGTCCGGCGGCGCGTACGGATCACCGGCCGGGAGTTCGGTGCCCGCCGACGCGGGGCGGCCCGCCGTACGGAACTGCGGGCTGCGGTGCTCGGCCGCGTCCTCGTACCTGCGGCGGACCGCTTCCGGATCGAAGCCGAGGTCTCCCCCGGCAAGCTCTCGCCCGGGACCGGGAATGCCCTTCGTCATGCTGACCTCACTGTCGGCTCTGTCCGGCCCGCGTCCGCGGCGGGCGGCGCCATGATGGGACCTGCGTCGATGAAGACCTGGACGTCGTCGATGAGCCCGCCCTCTGCGCAGCGGACATACGTCGAGCAGGGAAGCCGTACGACAGTGCCGTCGTGGCGGGTGTACTCGACATCGGCGAGGAGCATGACCTCGTCGCCATGGACCCAGCTCTGACGGAACACGTGCCGCACACCGCCCACGGAGCCGAGGAACGCCTTCGACGCGGCGTGTACGGCCTCGCGCCCGGTCAGGGGGTCCGCATTGCCGAAGCGCATGCGGATGTCCGGGCTCATCCGGCTGACGACGCCGGTCACGTCCTGGGCGTCCATGGCCGCGTAGAACTCCGCGGCCCAGACGGGCGGTTGTGCGTCGATCCGTACGTTCCCCTGCGTCATGGCGGCTCCGTGAGGCGTCGAGTGTGGGCGTGGCAAGCCCTCTTCGGGGACGTCAGGCGCGGCCTGACTCGGCCGCCGGAAGCGGCCCCTGTTCCCCGGTGCGGTCCGGTGCGCACGGAACAACACTGCATACAGTTTCACGGCGAGTCAAGGGTCGAAGCACCCCGCGAAACTGAACACAGTTCTCCCAGGACAAGCGATTCCTCGCCACCTCGGCGGATACGGAACTCGGCCAACTACAGACGCAACTTGCCGACTTCATTGGACGCGGGTGCAGCGAGCCGAGCGACGTTCATGCGCACGTATCAGGCTGTGCCTTCGGCGAATCCAGAACGGACCGACGCGATTGCGCAGTGGACTCAGCCCGTGATCTGTCGTTTGTGGCGTGGCTGGACCACGAGGGAAAACGCCGACGTGTACGAGCGCATCGTGCGCGGGCAGGTCATCCCCGGAATCGAAGCACGTCGTATCCCGGGGTTTCAGTCGATCGATCTGATCCGGCGCGAGCGGGAAGACGACGTCGAGTTCTTGACTCTGATGTGGTTCGACGCCCTGACCTCTGTGCAGACGTTCATGGGGGAGGACTACGAGCGAGCACACGTACCAACGGCCGCCCAGGCTGTGCTCTCGGACTTCGATGAACGGTCAGCCCACTTTCGAGATACTTGACCGTCGCCAACAGCCTCACTGACCAAGTCCTGCGAACCGTTGCCGCGTGCGGGCCGGTTCCTTAAGAAGAGCTGCACCCTGTAGTGGCCGCGTTTCAGGTGTGGGCGAGGTCGATTTCGTCGTAGTAGGTGTCCGTGCGGCGAGGGCGTTGGCCCACAGCCTAGGCCGCGAGTCCGTCGCGCAACGCGGCCGACCACCCAACCGGGCATGTTGCTGAAAGTGCGCACACCTACGCTTGATGTGACGATGCCGCCATGAGTACTTCCACAGCGCAGGACACCCGCGCGGCGCCGCAGGGCGAACCCCCTGTGCTGGACTCAGGCCGACGCAATATCGTCTTCGTCACCATCGCCGCCGGCATGCTGCTGGCATCCCTGGACCAGACGATCGTCGGCGCCGCGCTGCCCACCATCGTCTCGGACCTCGGCGGCGGCGCGCATATGTCGTGGGTGGTCACCGCCTACATGCTGGCCTCCACGATCTCCACGGTGCTGGTCGGCAAATTCGGTGACCTGTTCGGCCGCAAGCTCGTCTTCACCCTCTCGGTGATCGTCTTCATCGGCGGATCGTTCTTCTGCGGCCTGTCACAGAACATGACCATGCTGATCGCCTTCCGCGCGATCCAGGGCATCGGCGGCGGCGGCCTCCAGGTGACAGCGATGGCCCTGATCGCCGACGTGATCCCGCTGCGCGACCGCGGCAAGTACCAGGGCGCCCTGGGTGGCGTCTTCGGTGCCTCCACCGTGCTCGGTCCTCTGTTGGGCGGGTTCTTCACCGACAACTGGTCCTGGCGCTGGTGCTTCTACGTAAATGTGCCTATCGCGATCGTCGTCGTGATCCTGTCTCTCAGGTACATCCCGTCCGTGCGGTCCGAGGGACGGCCGAAGGTCGACTACCTCGGCATCGCCCTGGTCGGTATCGGCGCCTCCGCGCTGATCCTCGCGACCAGCTGGGGCGGCAACGAGTACGCCTGGGGATCGGCCGTGATCATCAGCCTCGTCATCGGCGGTGTCGTGGCGCTCGCGCTGTTCTGCTGGGTGGAGACCAAGGCCGCCGAGCCGATGCTGCCGATGCACCTGTTCAAAAACTCGGTCTTCGCCGTCTGCTCGGTGCTTTCCTTCGTCGTCGGCTTCGCCATGCTCGGCGCGATGACGTATCTGCCCTCGTACATGCAGTTCGTCGACGGGGCCTCGGCCACCTTCTCTGGCGTGCGCACCCTGCCCATGGTCATCGGCCTGCTGAGCACCTCGATCTACAGCGGCAACGTCGTCAGCAAGACCGGCAAGTACCGCTGGTTCCCCGTGTACGGCTCGCTGATCACCGCGCTCGGCCTGTTCCTCCTCTCGTTCATGGACCGCACCATGTCCCCGTGGCTGGAGTCGCTGTTCCTGCTGGTTCTGGGCCTCGGGCTCGGGCTGAGCATGCAGGTCCTCACGATCGCTGTGCAGAACACCGTCGACTACAAGGACCTGGGCACGGCCACGTCGGGTGTGACCTTCATGCGCACGCTGGGCAGCTCCTTCGGCACGGCCGTCTTCGGCACCATCTACGCCAACACGCTCGGCCCCGAACTCAAGGCGGGCATCACCGAGGCCGCTGCCACCGGCCTCGTCCCGCGGGACCAGCTGGCCGCTGCGGCCCAGAACCCGTCCGCCCTGCACCAGCTGCCCGACGCCGCCGCCATCCCGATCATCGACGCCTACGCGACCACCCTCGGCACCGTCTTCCGCTGGACCGTGCCGGTCGCCCTGGCCGGCTTCGTCGTCGCGCTCTTCCTGAAGCAGGTCGACCTGCGGGACTCCGCCAAGGCCAGCGCGGGCGACCTCAACTCAAGTCTCGGCACCGCCTCCCTGGAGTCCCGTCAGGTACTGGAGCGGACCCTCGCGCCACTGCTCACCCGGATCACACCGAGCGCCGCCCGCGAGGTGCTGGCCCGCTCCGGAACCCGAGTGCCGCCAGCGGCCGCCTGGGCGCTGATGCAGGTCTTCGTGTACACGAGACTCGTCGGCTTCGCGAAGGTCAGCCAGATCGCGATCCGGCGCAGAATGCCGGAGGAAGTCCTCCAGCCCGCCTTCGACAGCGCCGTGGCCGACGGCTACCTCAGCGAACACAGCGGCTTCTACTCGTCCACACCGCAGGGCGATGTGGAGATCGCAGCCATCGAGCAGTCCGCCATGGACTGGCTGTCCGAGCGGGTCGAACGGTCCGAGGGACGCCCCACGACCCCCGAGATGCGCCAGGCCCTGGACGCGATCGCCAAACGGCTCCTCGCCGAGGACCTGGCCGAGGGCCTGCCGTCCCAGCGATCCGGCGGCACGAAGCTGTCGAAGAGCGCGAGTTAGGCGGTGCGGCACCCATCGCCCCACCGTTGCCCGACCCTCACCCGAACCGGTCTCCGGCCGGAGACCTCATCACAAGGAGTGCGACATGATGAGTGTGTTCTCGGACACCGAACTCTCCTACCTGGCGTCCCAGCGGCTGGGCCGCATCGCGACCCAGAAACCTGATGGCACCCTCCAGGTCAGCCCTGTCGGCTTCCGCCACAATCCGGAAACGGACACCATCGACGTATCCGGCTACAACCTCGAGAAGAGCAGAAAGTTCCGCAACGTGGGCGCCAACGGCAAGGTCGCGTTCGTTGTGGACGACCTGGCTTCCGTCGAGCCCTGGCGCCCGCGTTGCGTAGAGATCCGTGGCACCGCGCACGCCATCTCTGCCGACGGGACGCACGAACCGCTGATCCGCATCACCCCTCGGCGCGTGATCAGCTTCGGCATCGCCCAGAGCGATACCCCTGCCCACAGTTTGAGCGTCGATGCCCGGGACGTCTGATCCCTCCGGATGCCGGTTCTCGGCGCCGCCGTCCCCTGCGGCCTCGTTGCGAAGCCAGTGACGCTAGGCGAGCCCGCTCGCACTCGCCCTGCCGCTGAGAGCGGAGAATCCGGGGCCTGTGCTCCCGGGCGCCGCAAGACAGCCAGCCACCTTAGGGCTCCAGCCGATGGCCGTGGCGGCAAGCAGCGCCGCCCCCACCGCGGTCACTTCGGGTTCCGCGATGACGTGCGGCCTGTTGCCGGTGACGGCTTCCTTGATATCGATCCAGCCGCGGGAGCGGGCCCAGCCGCCCGCGGTGTACACCGGGGCGCTGGGGGCATCGGCTGCCGTGAGACCGCGGATCGCGGTGACGGCCCGGCCGCCCAGGTCGGCGAGGGCTCCCAGGACCGCCGAGGCCCGGGATCGCGGGTCCTGTGGAGCGTCGGGAGCGTAGCTGGGGGTCCGGCCACCCGCGGCCCCGGGCCGGAAGGCATCCGACGTGAGGTACGCGTCCGGTTCGGCCTCCCCCGACAGGAGCCGGGCGAGCGCCGCGGCGACCTCGGGTTCGCGGGAGGCCCACTGCACGTTGCGTGCGAGTTCCTCCACACGCAGGACGGTCGCGCCCGCCGGATTGCGGATGCCGGGCGACACGTCCACCCCGGCCGGCTTCCCGCCCGGGGACACCGGGGCCTGAGCGACGACGACTTCCGCGGTGCCCATCGAGTCCAGTACGGCGCCGGGATGCATCAGGTGCACGCCCCAGCCCCCGACGGGGTGGTCATGGCCGCCCGCCACGACCTGGGCGTGCTCGGCGAGGACCCCCGCGCGCCGCAGTCGCGGTGAGCGCAACTCCCCGACGACGGTGCCGGTCGGCGTCACCGGCGGCAGCAGGGCGGTTCGGCCGAGGGTGGCGTGGACGCGGTCGGCGTGCCACGAGCGCGTGAACGGGGACCAGGCCCCGGTGCGCGCGGCGAGGGTGTCGCTCAAGAACGGAGTGCTGCTCCATCGCCCCGCAACATAGTCCGTCACGGCCAGCCAGCCTGTGGCGGTCCGCGCCTGCGGTTGGGCCCGGGCCCAGGACCAGCCGACGAAGGTACGGGCCGCGTCCGATGCGGTACCGAGGTCGTCGGCCGGTGCGAGGCCTGGCATCAGGGAGCCGAAGAGCTCGGTGCGGCGGGGGTCGAACCAGGGCAGGGCCCGGGTGAGCGGGGTGAGCGCGGCGTCGGTGAGCACGCCGTCCTCACCGATGCCGGCGGCGCAGGCGGCTGCGACGGAGTAACGCTCGCCGCACGCCTCGATGACCATCTCCTCGATGGTGTCGAAGAGTTGAGCGGCGTCGATCGAGGGGTCGTCGAGGGGACGCGGGGTGGCGCGTCGTACCCGTGAAGCAACGTTCCCGGCAGAGTCGAGGGTCACGACCTTGACGTTCGTACTGCCGATGTCGATGCCGAGGACGGCATCTTCCCGTTGCGCCGAGGTTCCCACGTGCTGTTCATCTCCTTCGATCGACGCGGCGGCTCAGGCCCCTGCTTCTCGCGGGGTGGGGTCAGTCGTCGAAGCTGACACTACGGGTGAGGGCGGCGACCTCGGACAGCACCTTCTCCGCCTCGGCCTGCTCACGCTGCCAGATGTTCCGGCCGACGATGACACCCCGGGCGCCCGCACGGATGGTCTGGGCCACCGCGTCGACGGTCTCCCCCGCAGCGCCGGACAGCGGGCCGCCCGCGATGACGAGCGGGACCTTCAGCTCCTCGACCAGGCGCTGGGTGCGCTCCTCTCCGGGGAAGGCGATCTTGATGATGTGGGCGCCGAGGTCGTACGCGATGCGCGCGACCTTCTCCTCTTCGATGATGACCTCTTCGGTGCGGGGCGCGCCCATGATGACCGGCTCGAGGACGAGCGGGATGTCCCACGCCTCACAGGCGGTGACCACCTGGCCGACCCGCTTGCACATGGCGGCCTGCTCGGCGCGGGACATGTTCCACGGGAAGAGCATCTTGACGGCGTCGACGCCCATCCGGACGGCCTCTTCGACCGTGGTGATGAGCTGGTGCGAGCCGCCGCCGTCGAGGTTGGTGACGTCGTAGTAGGTGTCGATGGTGAGTACGCGGGTCAGGTGCGGGTTGCGGGCGAAGAAGCCCTCGGTCTGCTTGACCTGGCCCGGCGTCATCATGAAGCCGGTGACGTCCTTGTCTCCCCAGGTCGCGAAGGGCGCCGAGGGGGTCTGAAGGCCCTCGATCCGGTTGAAGATCAGGCCGTGGTCGACGGGCATGATGATGGCGACCCGGTCGCTGGGCAGCGTGCGGCGCATCCGGTATTCCATGGACATGGCTGTCTTGTCCCTCTCAGTCGTGGGGCAGTTGCGGGGCAGTCGCTGGCGCGGCTGCGGCAGATCGGTGCAGGTCGGGCGACTCAGGGCCTCACACACACCAAAGTTGTACGTACAGTCTGTACTGTCCGAACAGTAGGCGTTAGCGTGAGTGCGGTCAAGACCCGAGCCGAAGGAGCACGACGCCATGCACCGGCACATCACCAACCGACCGGAACACGCAGCAGAGGAGGCCCTGGAGGGCCTCGCCCTCGCCCATCCCCACCTGGTGTCCTACGACCGCGAGCAGGGCATCGTCCGTCGCGCCCGGCCCGCCCGGGACAAGGTCGGCCTCGTCTCCGGCGGCGGCTCGGGACATGAGCCGCTGCATGCGGGGTTCGTCGGCACCGGCATGCTCGACGTCGCCGTACCGGGGGCCCTGTTCGCGAGTCCGACCGCCCTGCAGGTGCTCAACGGGACGGTCGCGGCCGACTCCGGGCGGGGCGTCGTGCAGATCGTGAAGAACTACACCGGGGACGTGCTGAACTTCCAGATCGCCGGCGAACTCGCGGGGGACGACGCCGTCAAGACCGAGGTCGTCCTGGTCGACGATGACTTGGCCACCGACAGCGTCAGCGACGGTCCCGGCAGGCGCGGTACGGCCGCGGTGCTCGCCGTGGAGAAGATCTGCGGAGCCGCCGCCGAGGCCGGGGCCGACCTCGGCGAAGTGGCCGCGCTCGGGCGCCGAGTGACACGTCAGGCCCGTACGCTCAGCCTCGCGGTCCGGGCCGGCACACACCCGGGAGCCGACGGCCCCGCATTTGAACTTCCCGACGGCGAGGTCGAGTTGGGCGTCGGAATCCACGGCGAGCGCGGCACCGGACGCATCCCGTTCGCCGACGCGGACACCCTCATCGCCCAACTGGTCAGCCCTCTGTCCGCCGCGCTCGAACTGCGCCGGGGGGCCTCTGCCATCGCCATCGTCAACGGCCTCGGAGGCCTCTCCCCGCTGGAGCTGTCGGTCTGCACCCGCAGCGTGCACCAGCATCTGGCCACGCAGGGCGTGACGGTGGCCCGCACGCTCGCGGGCTCGTACGTGACCTCCCTGGACATGCACGGTGTTTCCGTGACGCTGCTCCCCGCCGACGACGACCTGCTGCCCCTGTGGGACGCCGCCGTCCGTACACCCGCCCTGACCTGGTGACGAAAGAAGGAACTGCCATGACCACCACGACCGTTACCGACATCAGGCTCGCAGAGGGCTTCGGCCGCCGCTGGGTGGAGTCGCTCTTCGACATCTTCCTGAACGGACGCGCCCAGGATCTCGGCAAGCTGGACCAGCTCACCGGCGACGGCGACTTCGGCAACAACATCGCCTCCGCCCTGGGGCGGGCGCACCAGGCCATCGCCGCCGAGCCGCCGCGCGACTACCAGGGGTGGCTCACCGCAGTGTCGCGCGGCTTCCTGGGAACCGGAGGCACCAGCGGCCCCCTGTTCGGCATGTTCTTCCGCGACCTCGCGCGTTGCGCCGGTGCGGGCGAGCCGACCCTCGCCGAGCTCACCCATGGCCTGCACAGCGCGGTGGCGACCGTCCAGCGTTACGGCAAGGCCGAGGTCGGCCACAAGACCATGGTCGACGCGCTGGTCCCCGCCGCGCAGTCTCTGGGCGAGCTCGCCCCGCAGGCCACGGACGCCGCCCGGGCTCTGGCCGGAGCCGCCGAGGCGGCCGTGACGGGTGCGCGCAGCACGGCGGCCCTGCTCGCCCGCCGCGGCCGTGCCAGCTATGTCGGGGAGGTGGCACGCGGCGTACTGGATCCGGGCGCGACGGCCGCGGCGATCATCCTGCAGGGGGCGGCCGCCGCGCAATCGGGGAACGGCACTGCCGTGGACACTGACTGGATCAACGAAGCCTGATGCGCCGAGGCAGCGGGGGCGTGGCCGACGGGTCGCTCCCCCGCCCAGCCGAGTGGTATATCCCCTCACTAAGTCCCGTACGGACAGTACGTACAGGGCTTACGATAGGGAGCGGCGGCCGTATGCCGCCTCAGTCAGCGGAGGGAACGCATGGTGTCGCCATCGGGGGCCATCGACCGGCAGTCGTCGACGCCCTATTACCAGCAGCTGGTCGACGCGCTGGAGCAGCGCCTCGCGGACGGGCAGATCCCTCAGGGGCAGCGGCTGCCCAGCGAGAACGATCTGTGCAAGGAGTTCGGCCTGTCAAGGGCCACGGTGCGGCAGGCATTTCAGGTGCTCGAGTCGCAGGGCCTGGTGACCCGGATCGCCAACCGCGGCGTGTTCGCCAACCGGGCACGGGCCGCCGACGAGGGGTGGACGATCCAGCAGCCACAGGGCTTCCTGGAGAACGCGCTCAGCCACGAGAACCGGTCGGTGACCACGCACGTGCTGCGGCACGGCCCCACGATCCTGCCCGCGTTCGCCTGCCAGCTGCTCAAGGTGCCGGAGAAGACGGCCGGCTACGAGCTGGTGCGGCTGCGCAAGCTCAACGACGTCCCGGCGCTGTACAGCATCAACTACAGCCCGTCCGAGCTCGTGCCGGTCATCGCCGCCAGCGACGACGTCCTCGAGGGCCGGGCCGCCCTGAGCCAGGTGCTGGCGAAGGCCGGGTTCACGCTGGGCGGCGCACACCGTTCCGTGCGGGCGGTGGCGCCCACACCGGAGATCGCGCAGGCCCTGGAGATCCGGCCGACGACGCCGGTGCTGCACATCCGCTCCACGTCGTGGACGCCGAGCGGTCAGTACTTCGACGTCTACAACACATGGGTGCGCAGCGACATCGTGCCGCTGGAGGTCAACGTCGACGCGACCGGTTCCTGACCGAGCGAACGGACGAGAGGGCCGCCGTGCAACGCACGGCGGCCCTCTCGTTTCCCTGGTCGGGGCTCAGTGGGTCACCGCCGGATCGGTGACGGTCGCCAGCGGCTCGTCGTCCTCGACGGCCTGCTGCGACTCCTCGGGAATCGTCAGCCAGCGCACCGCCACCGCCGCCAGCAGGTACAGCGCCGCGAAGATCACGGTGATTGCGCCGGGGCCGAGCGTGTTGAGGAAGACGGCCACGATCAGCGGGCCGACGAACGTCGCTGCGCCGGCGCCGAGGTTGAGGACGGCGATGGCGTTGCCCTTCTGTCCGGGTGCCATCAGCGACATGAGGACGGAGATCGGGGTGAACCCGGCGAGGGTGATCCCGAACAGGGCCGCGCACACCACGGCCAGCCAGTACGCACCGCTGACGTGAGTCGGCAGGAAGTACAGGCACAGGGAGCTGACCGCCGAGGCCACGCAGCCGAACCAGCGCAGGGTGCGATGCCATCCGAGCCGGTCGCTGAGCACGCCGAAGAACAGGTTGGCGAAGATGTTCGCCGCGCCGAGGACGAAGACCAACTGCAACCAGCCCGACGTACCGAAGTGCAGGTCGTCGGAGAAGATGTCGGGCAGGAAGACCAGGAACCCGAACTGCGGGGCCGTGTTGGCGATCCGCACGAGGCAGCCGACCGCGATGCGCGGCTGCGAGAAGATGATGGCGACACTGTTGGCGATGGAGCGGCCCGCGGACACACCGGGCGCCGCGAGGCGCTCGCCGCCCTGGGCGCTGCGGATGCCGAGGAGCGCGATGAAGGCGCCCGTCACCACCAGGACCAGGGACAGCCACAGGGTCGCGTACTCGCCGATGAGCGGTTCGCTGCCGCTGGCCAGGAGCGAGCCGAGGGTCGGCAGGCCGCCTGTGAAGGCGAAGTAGAACCAGCCGACCGCCGATCCGAGGCGGCGCGGCGGGCTGCCTGCCAGCACCCACACCAGGAAGCCATAGGCGAAGAACGGATAGCCGAAGCCGCGCAGCCCGTAGGTCAGGAGCATCAGGGGGTAGCTCTGCGCGGGCAGGGCCACTGCGAGGAAGACGACTTCGAGGCCGCCCCAGATCCCCAGACCGAGCCACATGACGCGGCGCGGCCCCCACACGTCCGACAGGGCGCCGGAGAGCCAGGAACCGGCGGTGACCACGGCACCGTAGACGGTGATGATCACGGCTGCCCGTGTGGCGGTACCGGCCCCGTTGTCACGCAGGTACGGGGCTATGTATCCGGACTCGACGCCGTCGCCGATCATGAACAGCAGCAGGCCGACGAACCCCCACAGGAGCGGGCGTGGCAGGCCCAGGCGTTCGATCAGGCCCTGGTCGCCGGAGGCCGGCGGAGCGGATGCGGACATGGGTGTCCCCAATCAAGTCGACGCAGGTGCGGCATCACTGCTGCGGAAGGATGTGGACCTTGCGGGCGCTGTCGGAGCGGGCCGCTTCCAGGGCCTGCGCGTAGTCGTCGAGCCCGAAGGTGTGCGTGACCATGCGCTCCGCGAGGCGCGGCAGGTCGATCACCGCGCGGACCGCGTCGGGAAAGGCCGTGGCCAGCGACTGCGAGCCGACCAGGGACAGCTCGCGGTCGAACAGGTCGTAGGGGAACAGGTCGATCGAGGCCTCCGGGCTGACCACGCCCATCTGCAGCAGGGTGCCGCGCTTGGCCAACCGGTCGAGCGCGTCGGCCACGGCGGAGGGGTGGCCGCTCGCCTCCACGACCAGATCGACGTCGTGCCCCGCGGGGCGCTGTCCGGGCGCGTGCACCGCGTCGGCTCCGAACTCTACGGCGGCGCCCCGGCGTACGGCACTGGGCTCGATCACGTCGACGCTCCTGGCGCCTTGTGCCCGGGCGTATGCGACCGCGAGGAGCCCGATCGAACCGGCTCCGTAGACGAGCACCCGCTGGTCCTTGACCGGCCGGATGCGCGAGGCAGCGTGCAGCACGCAGGCAAGCGGCTCCACCAGGGCGCCGGTCGCGAAGTCGAGGCCGTCGGGCAGGTGGAAGGCGACCTTCGCCGGGACGCGCACCAGTTCGGCGCAGGCCCCGTCCGTGGTCACGCCGATCGGCACCAGGTCGGGGCAGAGGTTCGTCGCTCCCGCCCGGCACTGCTCGCAGGTCCCGCAGGCCACGTTCGGGTCGACGCAGACCCGGTCACCTGGCGCAAAGCCCTCCACGCCGTGACCGACCGACACTACCGTGCCGGAGAATTCATGACCGGGGACCACAGGAAACCGGCCCGTCGGATAGTCACCGACGGCCAGGTGCAGGTCGGTACCGCAGATTCCGACCGCGGCCGGGGCGACCACGAGGTCACCGGGCCCGGCCACGGGGTCAGGCAGCTCTTGGATCGTTGGCGATCCCTGTCCGTCCAGGACAACCGCACGCATCGTCGCGTCCTCTCACTGGCTCGGGCTGAGCGGAGAAG
The DNA here is from genome assembly GCF_055582645.1 of Streptomyces sp. NPDC107517. Lineage (NCBI taxonomy): Bacteria > Bacillati > Actinomycetota > Actinomycetes > Kitasatosporales > Streptomycetaceae > Streptomyces > Streptomyces sp. NPDC107517. Next base: position 27,589 of record NZ_JBVJPM010000026.1, read on the forward strand.
CCCAGCCGGCTGGTTCGCCGCCGGCGTCCCTCACCGGGGCGAACACAAGCAAGGTAGGACGGTTGAGCCGGACTGTCTATACGTTACGGACTGTACGTACAAAATTAATGGATGCGGCGCCTACGGACGGCGCACACCAGGTAGTCGACTGACCTCCAGCCATTGACGCACGGAGTCGAGCTACATACTGTCCGGGCAGTACGGCCTGTACGTACATAATCCGGCCGACCATGCCCTTCGACGGCGAAGGAATCACCATGCCTGCCCTCACGTCCCCACGCCCACGCACCGCCGGGCAGCCCCTCCTCCACAGAATCGGACTGCCCGCTCCCCTGCTGCTCGGCTATGTCGGCGTCCTGCTCTTCATGATCGGCGACGGAGTCGAGAGCAACTACCTCTCCCCCTTCCTGGAGGACGAGGGCTTCACCTCCAGCCATGTCGCGACCGCCATCAGCATCTACGGCGCGTTCGTCGCCATCGGCTCCTGGCTCTCCGGCGCCCTGTCCGCCGTCCTCGGCCCCCGCCGCGTCATGTTCCACGGCGCCTTCTCATGGATCGTCCTCGAACTCGCCCTGCTCGCCTGGGCGATCCCCAGCGACTCGGCCGTGCTGGTCACCGTCTTCTACGGCCTGCGCGGGATCAGCTACCCCTTCTTCGCCTACGCGTTTCTGGTCTGGATCACCCAGGCCGCCCCGGAGTCCCAACGCGGCACGTCCGTCGGCTGGTTCTGGTTCGTCTTCGGTGCCGGCCTGCCCACCCTCGGCTCCCTGGTCGCCAGTGCCTCCATCCCGCTGGTCGGGGAGTTCGGCACCTTCTGGGTCGCCGCGGCCCTCGTCACCGTCGGAGCGCTGACCGCCCTGCTCGGCCTGCGCGACCTCCGCCACGCCGGACCACCGCCGCACGCCAAGACCGACCGGGCATTGCGCGGACTCGTCCGCGGCATCACGATCCTGCGCGACCCTCGGGTCGCCGCCGGGGCCTTTGTGCGACTCGTCAACACCGCCCCGAACTTCGCACTGTTCGTCGTGGCACCCCTCTACTTCACCCGCACCATCGGCTTCTCCCAGCACACCTATCTGCTCCTCGTCACCTGCGTATACACGGCCAACATCTTCGCCAACCTCTTCTTCGGCGTCCTCGGCGACCGGATCGGCTGGCGACGCACGGTGACCTGGTTCGGCTGCGTGCTGTGCGCGATCGGCCTGCTCCTCCTCTACTACGTGCCTCAGGCCGTCGGCCCCAGCTTCTGGATCACGCTGCTGTGCTGGGGCGCCTTCGGCATCGGGCTCGCCGGGTTCGTGCCGCTCACGGCCCTCATGCCCGGCCTCGTCCCGCGCGCCGACAGCGCCAATGCACTGGCCGTCTACAGCCTCGCCGCCGGGCTCTCCGCGTTCGTCGGTCCGGCACTGGTCGGCCTGCTCGGCGGCACCGCCCACATGGCGACTCTGATCTGGACGTTCGTCGGCCTCTACCTCGTCGCCGCGGCCCTCAGTCTGACCCTCCGTTCCTCTGCCGATCCCAGTCACAGGGCGCCTGCCGCAGCCGTGTCCGAAGCGCTGGCGGCGGACCACCGCGCCTGAGGCCAGACGAATCCCGCTCAGCGCCTCCTCTCGCACGTTGACTGCGGCAGTCGGCGCGGCCAAGGCAGAAACGGAACGGCGCTCGTGATCCCGCACGACGAACTGGACACCTCCCGCCGCGTGAGAGCGGGAGGTGTCCTACAGGCCGTTGCCACCCGTCTCCGAGGGAGATCCGAGCACCCGTCCGTCGACGTACTCCTCCACTCTCTTGATGCGGCCTCCTTCGAGTGTGACCACCATGCAGACGGGCACCCGGGTCCTCGTACCGTCGATCAGCTCCGAGCACATGTAGTGCTGGGCGAGGTACCCGCTGGGCGTGGGGCTGACCCGCACCTGCTCGAACCAACGGCGGGTGGTCGTCCGCTGCAGAAGTTCGATGAACGCGATGCTCTCGTCGACGCCCTTGTCCGCGTCGTCCACGTTGTGCCACACCCGTGCGTCCGACGCGAACAGCCCTCTCAAGGTGTTCATGTCGCCCTCGGCGACGGACCGTCGGACCCGCTCGGCGATCGCCTGGATCGCGTGGCCTGAAGTCGTGTCCATGGTGTCTCCGCTCTCGTGTCGGATGTGCGTGCGCCCTCACGCCGGCATGACGGGGGCCAGGTCCATGAACACCTGGATGTCGTCGATGAGCCCGTCGTCGCCGCGTCGGATGTAAGTGGAGCCCGGCAGCCGGACCACGCTGCCGTCGTGAAGGGTGTACTCGACATCGGCGACGAGCATGACCTCGCCACCGCACACCCAGCACTGCCGGACGAGGTGCTTCATGCCCGCGACCGATCCGAGGAGCTGCATCGAGGCGGAGTGCACGGCGTCCAGGCCGACCAGGGCCGGCGCGTTGCCGAAGCGCATCCGGATGCCCTTGCTCATCCTGCTGGTGACGCCCGGTACATCCTGGGCGTCCATGGCCGCGTAGAACTCCCGCACCCACATGGGCGGTTGTCCGTCGATGCGGGCTCGCTCTTGGGCGTTCTCCTGCGTCATGACGACTCCCTTGTCAGCTGCGGCTGGCGCGTGGTCGGCGCGACGGGACCGCGCCACATGTCGATGGAGGACGGGATCGCCGGGTCGAATACGCGCGGCTGCCATGCCGCCTCGTCGGTGATCAGGGTGCCGCCGACCGCGTACTCGTACGTGAGGCTCTCCGGGCCGCGGAAGTAGACGAAGGCCGAGCCGGAGGTGGGGTGACGGCCGGGGCCCATGAGGATCTCGACGTCGTGGTCCTGGAGGAAGCGCCAGTTGCGGAAGAGGTCGTCGTACGAGGCGACTTGGAAGTTGATGTGGCACAGCGCCGCGTCGTCGCCCCGGAACAACGCGAACTTGTGGTGGACCTCGTCGATGCGCATCAGGCAGGCGCCGTCGCCGACCCAGTCGGAGACGCGCACGTTGAAGAGCGTCGACCAGAATCGGTACGCGCCGTGGACGTCGGGAGCGTCCAGGCAGAGGTGGCCGAACTCGGTGATGCCGGAGGCGGGCCGGGCCAGGTGCAGCGGTTCGGCCGTGCGGTACTGGGCCGCGGCGAGTTCGACGCGGTTGCCGAAGGGGTCGTCGAAGGCGAGGTACTCGGTGACGCCACGGGAGCGGGCGTCCGCTGCGTTGCCTCGGTTCACGCTCAGGCCGTGGCGCTCCAGCTCGGTCTCGGCGGCGGCGAGTGCGTCCGGTCCGTCAACCGTGAAGCCGCAGGAGATCACGCCGGAGCGGCCCTCGACGAACGTGAGGCAGCGGCCACGGGAGTCGGCGCGCAGGTGTGCGATGCCGTCCTCCGTGGAGTCGACCGCTTCGAGCCCGACGATCTCCGTGGCGAACTGGACGGCGCCCTTGAGGTCCTCCACTCCGGAGCGCACATACGCGATGTCGGTGAGCTTGATCATTTCTCGGCCTCCTTCGGTGAGTTCACCGGCTCCTGCAGGCCGTAGTAGCCCTGCTTCTTCACGGCTTCGGGCCAGTGGTCGCACTGCGCGCCGGTGAGCTGGGTGCGCAGGCAGGTCGGCGGATTGCACGGGCACCCGCGTACGGTTCCGGCCGCACCGGTGGCGACCTTGCGCGGCCAGTCCGGGTCGACGAAGAGGGGGCGGGCCAGGGCGACGGCCGCGGCCTGCTGCCCGGTGAGGATCGCGGCGGCGTCGTGCGGGTCGGCGAGGCCGCCGCCTGCGATGACGGGGATGCCGACGGCGGCGGACAGGGCCGCGCAGTCGCCGGCGGTGTAGGCGCGCTGGGCCAGCAGGTTGTTGCCGGGCAGCCGCATGGTCTCGAAGGTGGCGGGGACCGGGAAGAGGAAGTCGGCGCCGTCGTCCTCCAATTCGCGGGCGAGGCGAACCGATTCCGCGAGCGTCCAGCCGCCGTCGACGCGCTCGTCGCTGAGCAGGTGGACGCCGACGACGAAGTCGGGACCGGTGGCGGCGACGATGCGGCGCAGGGCCTCGCGCAGGTAGCGGGTGCGGCCTGTGTAGTCGCCGCCCCACGTGTCGGTACGCCGGTTCATGCGCGGCGAGAGGAACTCGGAGATCAGGAATCCCTGTGCGGCGTGGAGGTCGATGCCGTCGAAGCCCGCGCGTTCGCACAGCTGCGCCGCGCGCACGAACTCCCCGATGCTCTCCTCGATTTCGTCCTCGGTGATCTCCTGCGGGGTGACGGTGCGTCCGGGGGTGAGCTCGAACGGTACGGCGGACGGGGCGAGCCTGCGCCGGTTCTCGTACTCCTCCCAGGGGCCCGCGTAGCGCCCGGCGTGCACGATCTGGACGAGTGAGAGGGCGCCGTGGCGGCGGATGCCGTCGGCGAGGCGGCGCAGTCCTGCTACGTGTTCCTCTTCGCACACCAGGGTCTGCAGCGGCATCTGCCGCCCGGCCGCGCTCACCGCGAAGTTCTCGGTGATCACGATGCCGGCGCCGCCCTGGGCGCGGCGGGCGTAGTGCTCGATCTCCCGGTCGGTGATGGTGCCGTCGGTGTTGCCGTAGCAGACGGACATGGGGGCGTGCACGATGCGGTTGCGGGCGCTGCGGCTGCCCACCGTCAGCGGGGTGAACAGCGGCGCGAAGTCGGCTGCGCCGGCTCCGGCTGGTCCGGTCGCTCCGGTTGCCGCAGCGGCTCCCGTTGGTCCGCCGGCTCCGGTGGAGGAGCTGTTCGCCGTGGTCGTCATCGGGGCTCCTGGTTGCTCACGGTAGGCCGCGGGCCTTCGGCCGTGGCCGGTTCGGCCGCCCGCCGCACGGGGTTGCGCAGCGAGCCGAGGGGGGTGATCTCGATGTGCAGCATGTCGCCGGGCCGCAGTTCCTGGCCCTTGGCCACGCCGACGCCGGCGGGGGTTCCGGTGGCCACGACGTCGCCGGGTTCGAGGGTCATCAACTCGCTTGCCGCTGCGATGAGTTCGGCCACGGAGAAGATCATGTCCTTGGTGTTGCCGTCCTGTTCCAGGACGCCGTTGCGCCACAGCCGCACCGGGAGCGCCTGCGGGTCGGGCACGAACCACGCCGGGGTGACCCCGGGGCCGACGGGCGTGAAGGTGTCACGCCCCTTGGACGAGAGCCAGTCGAAGGCGAACGGCGGGGCGAGGGGGTTGGGGCGGGCGTGCAGTCCGCGCGCCGAGATGTCGTTGACGATCGTGTACCCGGCGACGAAGTCCAGTGCCTGCTCGACGGAGACACAGTGGGCAGCCCTGCCGATGACGACGCCGAGTTCGGCCTCCCAGTCGACGCGCGCGCCCGCGGTCACCGGCAAGTCCACCGGATCGCCGGGAGCCGCCATCGACGTGGTCGGCAGCAGGAAGAAGTACGGTTCGAGATCGTCCGGCACCGTCGCCACGCCCATCTCGGCCAGGTGGTCCCGGTAGTTGGCGCCGGCGCAGATGAGCTTGCCGGACCTGGGCAGCGGGGCGATCACCTCGACATCCCGCATCGTTTCAGCATCGTCGGGGCTCCAGCCGCACAGGAGCGGCTCGACCTCGTCCCAGGCGCGGACGACGGCTCCCACGTCCGGGTAGGGGGCGAGCGCCGGGTGGTGCCACACCATCCCGGTGGCGTCTGCGACGGCGACACAGGTCGCCGCATCAGCACCTTTGGGACGGCAAGTCACCAGGCTCCATGCGGACATATGCACTCCTCACGCTCGACTGACGCCCGGTCGCAGTGCGGCGGGCGGACCGATGGCCACAGAGGCCAAGGCGGCACGACTGCGGTTTCGTACGGCGGTCTCGTGCCGTGGAACCGGGGGGTTGACATCAGACTGCATACACTTTCATCAGGCGTCAAGGGTTGACACAGATACCCGAAACTGAACACAGTTTTGTCCAGGCGGGCCGCTTCTCCGGTTCAGGGTCAGTCGTGAACCAGCCCCGCGCGCTCCGATCGGAGATCACCATGAAGCACGTCAACACCCCTTCGCCCAGGGCACGTCGGGCGGCATCGCGATGAGGTCGAAGGCTCTGACGGAGGCCGCCGAACTCCTCCTGGACGCCTACGCCTCCCGCGTCCCGGTGGACCCGCTCATCGACAAGTTCCCGGGGCTCACGCTCGCCGACGCCTACGAGATCCAGCTGCTCCAGGTCCACCGGCGGCTCGCCGAGGGCGCCCGGGTCAAGGGCCACAAGGTCGGCCTGTCCTCTCCGGCGATGCAGCGCCAAATGGGTGTCGACCAGCCCGACTTCGGCCACCTCCTCGACACGATGGTGCACGCAGAGAACCAGGCGGTGCCGACTGCCGAGTACCTCCAGCCGCGGATCGAGCCCGAGATCGCCTTCGTGCTCAAGCGGCCGCTGACCGGCCCGGGCGTGACCGTCGCCGACGCGGCGGCCGCGGTCGACTTCGCCCTGCCCGCACTGGAGATCATCGACTCCCGCATCCGCGACTGGCGCATCGGCATCGTCGACACCGTCGCCGACAACGCGTCCTCCGGAGGCGTCGTCCTCGGCAGCACCCCCGTCCCCCTCGACCGGCTCGACCTGCGCCTCATGGGCTGCACGGTGCACCACAACGGGCAGCCGGCCGGCACCGGCGCGAGCGGCGCCGTGCTCGGCTCACCGCTCAACTCCCTCGCTTGGCTGGCCAATACCGTCGGCGCGCGAGGTGTCGTCCTGGAGGCCGGCCACCTCGTGCTGCCCGGTTCCATCACCGCCTCGGTGCCCGTTGCCGCGGGCGACCAGGTGACCGCGGCGTTCGCCGGGCTCGGCAGCGTCACCACCTACTTCAGCTGACCCACACTCCCCCTCCCCGGCCCCTTCGGGTCGCACGACATCAACGTACGGAGACTTGATGAGGAAGGTGACCGCGGCCATCGTCGGCCCGGGCAACATCGGCACCGATCTCCTGGCCAAACTCCACGACAGCGACCTGGTCGACGTTCGCTACATGGTCGGCGTCGATCCAGCCTCCGACGGCCTCGCGCGCGCCGCGAAGATGGGTCTGGAGACCTCCGCCGACGGCGTCGAGTGGCTGCTGACCCGCGACGAGAAGCCCGAGCTGGTCTTCGAGGCGACCTCGGCCAAGGCCCACATCGCCAACGCGAAGCTGTACACAGAGGCCGGCATCCAGGCCGTCGACCTGACCCCGGCGGCGATCGGCCCTCTGGTGTGCCCGCCGGTCAATCTGGACGAGCACCTGGACTCCCCCAACATCAACATGATCACCTGTGGCGGCCAGGCCACCATCCCGATCGTGCACGCCGTCTCGCGTGTGGTGCCCGTCGGCTATGCGGAGATCGTCGCTTCCATCGCCTCCCGCTCGGCGGGCCCCGGAACCCGCGCCAACATCGACGAGTTCACCGAGACCACCTCGCACGCGGTCGCACAGGTCGGCGGCGCCGGCGCGGGCAAGGCCATCATGATCATCAATCCGGTCGAGCCTCCGATGATCATGCGGGACACGGTGTTCTGCGCGATTCCCGAGGACGCCGACCGCGACGCCATCAGCGAGTCGATCGTGCGTATGGTCGCCGACGTGGCCCAGTACGTGCCCGGCTACACGCTGCGCGCAGACCCGCAGTACGACGACCCGCGACCGCAGTGGCAGGGGCAGGCCCGGGTGGCCGTCTTCCTCGAAGTACGCGGCCGGGGCGACTACTTGCCGCCCTGGGCCGGAAACCTGGACATCATGACGGCCGCGGCGGCTCGCGTCGGCGAGCAGCTGGCGGCCGCCAAGAACACGGCGGTGACCGCATGAACCCTAAAACGACCCCTGACACCGAGCCCAGGCTGCGGATCACCGACTCGACGCTCCGGGACGGCTCGCACGCCATGCAGCACCAGTTCACCGAGGAGCAGGTACGAGGCGTCGTGCACGCCCTGGACCGGGCGGGCGTCGAAGTCATCGAGGTCACGCACGGCGACGGTCTCGGCGGCTCCAGCTTCAACTACGGCTTTTCCAAGGTCGACGAGTTCCGTCTGATCGAGGCCGCAGTGGAAGAGGCGGGCCGCGCGCAGATCGCAGTACTGACGCTGCCCGGCGTCGGCACGCTCACCGACCTCAAGCACGCCCACTCCGTCGGGGCGAGCGTGGCCCGCGTCGCCACCCACTGCACGGAGGCCGACACCTCAGTCCAGCACTTTGCCGCCGCACGGGAGTTGGGGATGGAGACCGTCGGGTTCCTGATGCTGTCGCACCGCATCGGTCCCGAGCAGCTCGCCCGGCAGGCGCGACTCATGGTCGACGCGGGCGCGCAGTGCGTATACGTCGTCGACTCAGCCGGCGCGCTGGTGCTGGCCGACGCACAGGCGCGGGTGCGGGCCCTCGTGAAGGAGATCGGCCACGAGGCACAGGTCGGCTTCCACGGCCACCAGAACCTTTCCCTCGGCGTCGCCAACTCCGTCCTCGCCTACCAGGGCGGCGCCCGGCAGATCGACGGCGCCCTGTGCGCGCTCGGCGCGGGCGCAGGCAACTCACCCACTGAGGTCCTGGCCGCCACCTTCGACCGGATGGGCATCCCCACCGGCGTGAACGTGGAGTTGGCACTGGCCGCCGCGCAGGACGTAGTCAAGCCGTTCCTGCCGCGACTGCCCCACATGGACCGCTCCTCGATCGTGCAGGGCTATGCGGGCGTCTACTCCAGCTTCCTGCTGCACGCCGAGCGGGCGGCCGAACGCTACGGCGTACCGGCCCACGAGATCCTGGAGAAGGTCGGCGAGGCCGGCTATGTCGGCGGCCAGGAGGACATGATCATCGACATCGCCCTGCAGCTCGCCGAGGACCGCGAAACAGTGGGGGCGAACCGATGACCTGGGATCTCGTCCAGGCGGCCGACGCCCTGCTGCATGCCGAGGCCAGCCGCACCGGCCGCGGCCCGATCACCGACGAGTGGCCCGGACTCGACCTGGAAACCGCCTACGCGGTGCAGGACGAAATGCTCCGGCGCCGTCTGGACCGGGGCGAGCGGATCGTCGGGGTCAAGCTCGGCCTGACCTCGCGCGCCAAGCAACAGCGCATGGGCATCGACGTCCCCCTCACCGCGTGGCTGACCGACGCGATGGTGCTGCCGGCCGGTGAGCCGGTCCCGCAGGGCAGGCTCATCCATCCGCGCGTCGAGCCGGAGATCGTGTTCGTGATGAAGGACCGGCTGGCGGGGCCCGGGGTCACCGCCGCGCAGGCACTGGCTGCGGTCGGCACAGTGCACGGCGGGATCGAGGTGATCGACAGCCGCTACCGCGACTTCCGCTTCAAGTTGCCTGACACCGTGGCCGACAACGCCTCCTCTGCCCGGTTCGTCACCGGCCCCGTCGGCCTGCCGCCCGAGCGCCTCGACCTCGCTCTTGAGGCCGCCCTGGTCGAGATCAACGGGCAGGTGGTCGACAGCGCCACCGGTGCCGCTGTTCAGGGGCATCCGGCCGAGGCACTCGCCCTGGCCGCCAACGAGCTCGGCCTGCGGGCCCTGGCGATCGAGCCGGGCTGGCTGGTCCTCACCGGCGGCATGACCGACGCCGTGCACGTCACGCCCGACACGACCGTCGCAGTCCACTTCACCCACCTCGGCTCACTCCACCTCAAGGGAAGCTGACATGCCCCTCATCGAAGTCACCCTGACCCAAGGCCGCACTCCGCAGCAGCTGCGCGACGTGATCCACGAGATCACCGCGGCGGTCGTCAAGTCCCTCGACGTACCGCAGCAGAGCGTCCGCGTCGCCGTCCGGGAGCTGCCCACGACGCACTGGGCGGCCGGCGATGTCACGATCGCCGAGCGCGAGGCTGCCAACTCTCCTGAGGGAACGCGCTGATGGAGTCCTACGGCCATGTCATCGACGGGGAGGAAGTGGCCTCCGGCACCGGAGCCATCTTCACCTCGACCGACCCGTACACCCGCGCGCCGTGGGCAGACATCGCTCTCGGCAACGCGGACGATGCCGACCGGGCGGTGGCCGCGGCCCGCCGCGCCTTCGACTCCGGCCCCTGGCCCCGCATGGGCACTGCCGAACGCGGCCGCATCCTGCACCGTCTCGCCGACCTGATCGAGGCCCAGGCCGACGATCTCGCCCTCGCGGACACCCGCGACATGGGCAAGCCCGTCACGCAGTCCCGCGGCAACGACGTCCCGCGCACCGCGGCGAACTTCCGTTTCTTCGCCGACCACGCCCGGCTCGCGACGTCCGAGGCCTACCCGATGGACTCGGGCCACCACGCGTACACCCGCTTCGACCCCGCCGGGGTCGTCGCGGCGATCGCGCCGTGGAACTTCCCGATGATGCTGGAGTCCTGGAAGGTCGCGCCGGCCCTGGCCTGGGGCAACACGGTCGTGCTCAAGCCCGCCGAGGACACCCCTGTGTCCGCAACTCTGCTGGCTCGCCTAGCACTTGAGGCCGACATGCCGCCCGGCGTCTTCAATGTCGTCCACGGCTATGGCCCCGACTCCGCGGGCCAGGCCCTCACCGAGCACCCGGACGTCGACCGGATCACCTTCACCGGCGAGTCCGGCACCGGCCGCGTCATCGCGGCGGCCGGAGCCCGTCACCTCACGCCGGTGAGCCTCGAACTCGGCGGCAAGGGCGCCAACCTGGTGTTCGCCGACGCCGATCTGGCGGCTGCGGTGGAGTGGTCCGTCAAGGCGGTGTTCACCAACGCCGGACAGGTGTGCCTCGCCGGTTCACGGCTCTATGTCCAGCGCGAGGTGTACGACGAGTTCCTCGCCCGCTTCACCGCGGCGGCCGACGCGATGGTCATCGGCGACCCCAGGGACGAGAAGACCCAGGTCGGCCCGCTGGCCTCCGCCGAGCATCACGGCAAGGTCGCCTCCTACGTGAACACCGTCGCGCAGGAGGGCGGCATCCTGCACACCGGAGGCCTGGGCGAGGGCTTGACCGTACGCCCTACGGTGATCACAGGGATGGGGCCGAACGCCCGGCACGTCCGCGAAGAGATCTTCGGCCCGGTCGTCGTGGTCATCCCGTTCGACACGGAGGCCGAGGCGGTCGCCCTGGCCAACGACACCCCGTACGGCCTCAACGCGATGCTGTTCACCGAGAACGTGCACCGCGCTCACCGCGTCTCCGCCGCTCTGCGCGCCGGCACCGTCTGGGTCAACTGCTTCTTCGTACGGGACCTGCGGGCGCCCTTCGGAGGCGTCGGCGACTCAGGGATCGGGCGGGAAGGGGGCACGTTCAGCCGGGAGTTCTTCACCGAACCCAAGGCGGTGGTGATGCACATCGAAGGAGCCTGAACGGCGCCCGGCCGCACACCGCGGGGCGGCCTTGCGCCACTCAGTCGACCCCGCCGGGCACGTCGTCCTCGCGCACCATCAGGGCCACCGCCTTGGGCACGGCGCGCAGGGTGTAGTCGGGCGCACAGTCGGTGAGCACCCGTCGTGCGGTGCGCTCCAGGTGACGTGCCATCAGGGAGACGGCGCGTCGTTCGTCACGGGCCACCATCGCGTCAAGTATGACGGCGTGCTCAAGGTCGCCTTCCTTCTGCCAGTCACCGGGATCCACGTGCTGCTCAATACGGATGTAGCGGACGCTGCGGTCGGCGAGAGCGCACATTTGCGCATGCAGCATCCCGCCCGGAGCACGACCCAGGACGCCGTGGAATTCGCGGTGGGCGGTGAACCAGGCGGACAGGTCACGGCTCCTGGCGGCGCGCCGCATCCCGGTGAGTGCAGCCTTGGCCTGCCGGCGCTGCCCCGCGTCGAAGACGCCGATCGTCATGGAGATGGCCAGGCACTCCAGCATGATCCGGGCGCCGTAGATGTCGTCCAGCTCCGCCGGGTCGAAGCCGGCAACGCGCAAGCGCTGGTTCGCCTGCCCCTCGACCAGGCCTTCTTCCTGGAGCATGCGCATCACTTCCCGCACGGGAGTGCGACTCACGCCGACCTGATCGGCGAGCGCGACCTGCGACAGCTTCGTGCCCGGTGGAATCCGGCCGTCGAGGATGCACTCACGCAGATAGGCGTGCAGAGGCTCGATGGCCCCACGTGTCTGGGGGAGGTCGAGCCGCTCGATCCCCGGGATCCGGAGGGTTTGCTGGGGCATGCGCGGATGATACCGAACCAGCTTTGAAACTGCATACATACCTCTTGACCGCCAGCGGTCGATACTGCATACAGTTACCGCGATCGGCGATGCGGCCGATCGAAGGAGGGTACGTTCATGATCTTCGTCAGTCGTGCGGTGCCGATCAACGAGCCGGGCGCTCCGCTCCTGGACCGCGCCGCCGTGTGGGAGGGCCTCGTTCGCAAGGCCAACAACGCCCTCCCGTTCGTGCCTGCCATCAGCTCCTGCACCGTCACGGCACGCCACAGCGACACCTGTTTCGACCGCGACGTGGAAGTGCGCGGGCAGAAGTTCACCGAGCGGATCACGCTCGAAGAACCGCACCGCGTCACCTTCACCCGCACATCAGGCCCGGTGCTCGGCACCATCGCCAACGAGATCGAGGGCGAAGGCACCGACATGGAACTCCGGTTCAGCTTTTCCCTGGTGGTCGCCGGTGCGCCCGGCAACTCCAAGGAGGAGCAGCGCTTCGCCGAGACCATGACCGGCGACTACCTCCAAGGCGTGATCGGCACCCGGGACGCGCTGCGCCGCATCGCCGCCGGCGAAGCCGCCTGACCACGACACGCGACCCTCGACGGGAGACTGTGACGATGTCCGATCTGACCGACCTCTCCGCGTGGACGGACGGCCTGTACGCCGACGTCGACGGCATGCGGCTGCGCGAGGTCCTCGAACGCTTCTCGCCCGACGGTGAGTTGGTGTTCGGCAGCAACCCGCCCGCCGTCGGCCATGCCGCCCTCCACGAGGCGCTCACCGGCTTCTGGTCCGCGATCGGCGGCCTGCGCCATGAATGGCTCAGCCGCGGGGTGTCCGACGACGGCACCGCCGTCCTGGAGGCCCGGGTGCACTACACGACGCACGGCGGCACCGTCGTCCCTCTGCCGTGCGTCACGTTGGTCAACCGCTCCCCCGCGGGCCAGATCTCCTCGCTCCGCATCTACCAGGACTCGGCTCCCCTCTGGGCGGCCGTCGGAGCCGAGGAGCCCGGGGAAGGGGGAGCCGCCTCGTGACCGGACCGCTCACGGCACACGAGGCGGTGGCCGCCCGGGAGGGCGCATCCGCCGTACGCGCGGGTGCGCCCTCCCGCCGCACGGCCTCATCGGTCGTGGCCGCCGCCCGGACGTTGGCCGCGCTCGGATTCGTCTCGGCGTTCGGGAACGTATCGGCGCGCGACGGTGACCACATGCTCATCACACCCGCGATCGACCTCGCCGAGGCGACCGAGGACGGGCTGTTGCGCGTGCCCCTCACCGCAACGTCCCTACCTCCGACGGCCCCGGGCGAGGCGTGGGCGCATCTGGCGATCTACGCGGCGCGGCCCGACGTCACGGCCGTCACACGCGCCATCCCCGAATCGGCCTTCGCCGCCGGGGCCGTTGCCTCCGCCCTTCCCGCTCTGCACGGACAGGGGGCGCTGCTCGGTGCCGCGATCCCCGTCCATGACGACGCACGCCTGATGCGCTCGGCCGACATCGCCCAGAGGGCTGCGCAGACTCTGGGAGCGGCCGACGCCATGGTCTTACGGGGTAACGGAGCGGTGACGACCGGCAGTTCACCCGGCCACGCGGTGGCCCGCATGTGGCTGCTCGACATCGCCTGCCGCGTCCACCTCACCGCCCGTTCCGCGGGGCTGCCCAAGCTGCTGTCCGCCGACGAGATCGCCGCCTGGCAGGCGGCCGGTCCTCCACTCCTCGACCGCCTGTGGACCCATCTCAGACGCGTCAGCGCGACCTGACCACCGTCACAAAACGACTTCTGCACCAGTGCCTCGTACAAGGCACGCACGCCTCACGAAAGGTGGCACCACCCCATGCGCGTCAGCGGCCTCCTGCACTATGGCCTCCAAGTGCCCGACCTGAGCCAGGGCAAGGACTTCTACTCCGCCTTCGGGCTCGACGTCGACGAGCGCCCCGGCCAACTGGCTGTGCGGTGCGACGGTCGTGACCAGGACCAGACCCTGCTCGTCGAAGGGCGCGAGAAGCGCCTGCACCACGTGGCGTTCGCCACCCCCGTGGGCACCCTGCCCGCGCTCCAGCAACAATTGGAGGGCTTGGGCATCGTGCTGGAGGACGCTCCGGCCGGAGGACTCGACGGCGGACTGTGGTTCCGCGACCCGGACGGCAACGTCGTCAACGTACGCGAACAGGAACTGGCTCTGCCGCGCCACACGGTCCCGGAGCAGACCAACTTCGCGGGCGAGTACCACCGCGTGGACCAAGCGCGCTGGCTGACGGCGGACGCTTCGCCACGCCCCCGCCGGCTAGGCCACATGCTGATCTTCTCCTCCGACGTAGGACGCTCCGAGGACTTCTACACCCGTGCGCTCGGCCTGCGCCTGTCAGACAGGATCACCGGCAAGGTCGTCTTCATGAACTCCGGTCCCGGCGACCACCACGTCTTCGGGTTCATCCAGTCCAGCCACCCCGGTCTGCACCACTCCAGCTGGGAAGTGAACAACCTCGACGAACTCGCCCTCGGCGCACGGACGATGGCCGACAAGGGCTACGCGACCGGCTGGGGCCTGGGCCGCCACACCCTCGGCTCCAACCTCTTCCACTACATGCGCGACCCGTGGGGCAGCTGGATCGAGTACTTCTCCGACATCGACCAGATCTCCGAGAACTGGAAGGGGCAGGACTGGGACGTCCCGCCGGCCGTGTGGTGCCCGCTGATGCCCGAGGACTTCCTCCACAACCTCGAAACCAAGCCGTCATGACCCGCAGCGCCGACATCGCGCAGGACTTCGCCGGGCGGACCGCCTTCGTGACCGGCGCCGCCGGCGGCATCGGGCGCACGAGCGCCCTCGCCTTCGCCCGCCGCGGCGCGTCCGTCCTGGTCGCGGACGTGTCCGACCAGGGGCAGGAGACGGTGGAACTCATCGAGAAGGAAGACGGCCGGGCGTTCTACGTCCACACCGACGTCGGTGACCCCGACGCCGTAGCCCGCGCGGTCGAGGCCTGCGTCGAGAAATTCGGCCGCCTCGACTTCGCCCACAACAACGCCGGAATCTCCGTCCCGGCACCGGTGGCCGAGCAGCAGGACGAGGACTGGGCCCGTGTCATCCAGGTCAACCTCAACGGCGTGTTCTACGGCATGAAGCACCAGATCCGCGCCATGAGGCAGCACGGTGATGGCGGCTCCATCGTCAACACCGCGTCGATCTGGGGGCGGGTCGGCGTCCCCACCGGTGCGGCCTATGCGGCCAGCAAGCACGCCGTCATCGGCCTGACCCGCTCGGCCGCCCTCGACCACGCGGCGGAGGGCATCCGGATCAACGCGGTCGCGCCGGGCCCCATCCTGACGCCGATGACCGCCGAGGCGGCGAGGGTCGGCTACCTCGACGCCGTCGTGGCACGCACCGCCGTGCGGCGTATGGGACAGCCGGAGGACATCGCCGAAGCCGTCGTCTGGCTCAGCTCCACCGCCGCCTCGTACGTGCACGGCACGGTCCTGGACATCGACGGCGGCTGGCTCGCCGGCTGACCCCGATCCCACAAGTCCGCCCACCACGAAGAGCAGCAGACAGGAGTTCGCATGGAGACCGACCCGCGGGCGGTGGTCAACCGCCTCATCGAGGATGTCGTCAACGCCCATCGCCCCGACCTCGCCCATGAGGTCCTGCATCCCAAACTTCAGCTGCGCCGCATGGGCATGCTGGGCCCAGCCCAGTATCTGACCACCCTCAACCCGCCACAGAAGGACGGTAGTTCGGGGCTCGACGGCGATCTCCCCGGTGATCCGGTCGAAGGCTTCAAGGCTGTGTTCACCATGCTGATGCAGGCCTTCCCGGACATGCGGAACAACGTCGTCGGCCCGCAGGTCGTCGACGGCGACCTCGTGATCACCCACGTCACGTTCACCGGCACCCACGAAGGCGACTTCCTCGGCGTCGCAGCCACCCACCGCAAGATCGAGTTCCACGAGGTCCTCTACCAACGCGTCGTCGACGGCAAGGTCAGCGAGGTCTGGGCAGTGGGCGACGAGCTCGGCTTCCTCCAGCAGTTGGGCGTGCTCCCGGCCGCGAAGCCGGCCACGGCCTGACTGTCTGGGACTGCTCGGAGACTCGGAGAGGGGACGAATTGAACGCCAGAACAACGGGCGAGCGCGGCACCAGGCGCGTCGCGGTCATCACCGGAGGCGCCGCGGGGATCGGCCAGGCTTACGCGCTGCGCCTCGCCCAGGACGGACACGCGGTCGCGATCGCGGATCTGGAACCGGCCGACGAGACGGCGCAGCTCATCCGAAAGGGCGGGGGTGAGGTCTTCTCCGCGCAATGCGACGTGTCCGACGCGCACAGCGTGGCGCGCTTCGCCGAGGCCGCGCTCGACCGGTTCGGGACCGTCGACATCCTGGTCCACAACGCCGGCATCTATCCGATCGCCGCATTCGACGACATCGACTGGGCGACGTGGCGCCGCATCATGGACATCAACCTCGACTCCGCCTTCCATCTCACCAAAGCCTTCCTGCCCGGCATGAAGCAGGCGGGCTGGGGGCGGATCGTGATGATGGCCTCGACGACGTTCCACGACGGCTCGGCCGGGATGTCGGCCTACACGGCCAGCAAGGGCGGCGTGATCGGCTTTGTCCGCTCCCTCGCCGCCGAGGTCGGCGAAGTCGGCGTCACCGTCAACGCGATCGCACCGGGCCTGGTCCGGACCCCGGGGACGCTCGCCGGCCCGCAGCTGGAACTGGGCGTCTTCGACGCGGTCGTCACGCGGCAGGCGATCCAACGGGTGGCGGAGCCGGACGATCTGGTGGGGACCGTGTCCTTCCTCGCCTCGGACGACTCCGCGTTCATCACCGGCCAGACCCTGGCCGTCGACGGCGGCTTCATCCGGGCCTGAACGCCCGCCTCCACACACCAAGCCGCGGCCCCTCACCATCACGGGCCGCCCAAGTCGCGGACTGCCCGCCAGGACTGGATCCCCCGCCGGGCGCTCCGCACCTGCGGCGGGGCCGTCACCGGCCTCGCCGCAGGGCCCTGGATTCCGCCCTCCCACTCGGCCGACTCTGGAGTGGTCAGTGCCCGGTACGGGAGGGCGGACCAGGGCGGTGGACAACCGTGGACGTGGGCTGGGGTTGACGATCGCGCGCAGTCCGGTTTCTCCCTCACGCCGCTACGGCTTTTCCTCATCGACTGATGGGGGGTGGGCCTGGACGGCAGAGGAGCAGGGTCACGACGAGGCCGATGGCGAACCTTGCGCGGTCGCGACACCGAGCGAGTGTGGCCGTCCGCAGAGTGCCTGGCCCCCCGCGCCGGACAGCGCTCCGACAGCAACAGCCGTCAAGGAGCGCCGATGGCGAAGACGTGCATCAGCTGGACAGCATCCGGCATCGACTCGTACTCCCTCCTGAAGGAGGGAGACTCTGGCCGTGCCGCTCGTCGCTGTGCCCCTCCTCGCTGTGCCGCTACGAGGCACGTGCTTGGGGCGGGATTCCATGACTTCCTGCCGCTTCGCGCTGCGCCAGAACGGGCGTCATGGTGCTTTCCTTCGTTCGACGTGTGGGCGTGGAGCGGAGCGCCAGTCAGCCGTCTGTGCCGTGGCTGCCGGTCATGAGGGCGGCGAGGTCCTCGGGGTGGAGGAAGGACGGGGGCGGCGGAGGGCCCCAGTTGAACAGGCCCTTGGCACCCTCGAGGACCTCCGGTGTCCACAGCTGGTCCTCGGCGATGCAGTCCATGTCGGCGTAGTACTCGGAGAAGTTGCCGGCCGGGTCCTTGAGGTACCAGAAGAAGTTGGAGCCGGCGTGGTGGCGGCCAAGGCCCCACACGTGGCGCTCCGGGTGGTCCTCGAGCATCGCGGCGGCGCCGCGGCCGACCTCGTCGATGTCGTCGACCTGCCATGAGGTGTGGTGCAGGAAGGCCACCGGCGCGGCCAGGACCAGGATGTTGTGGTGGTCGGTGGAGCAGCGCAGGAACGCCCCCGCGCCCTTGATGTAGTCCGATGCCTTGAAGCCGAGCCCGTCGCGGAAGAACGCGGTGGTGGCGTCGAAATCGGTCGAACCGACGACCGCGTGCCCGAGCTTGCGCGGACGGACACCGCCGGACCGCAGCACCCCCGGCGCCCGGGTGCCGGGCCGCTCGACGCGCCCCGGACCGTTGTAGGGGGTCGCTGCGACGGGGCGCTGGGTAAGGCGCGGCGCGATTTCCACGACGGCCCTCACCCCGGTGGGGCCGTCATGAGCGGTCAGGACGGTGTCCGTCAGACCGGCACCGATGCCCAGTCGCTCAAGCCGGGAGGCGGCTGCACGCAGATCGTCGGGATCGTCCGCACCGATGCGGACCTCGACAAGGCGGCGGGTCGGGGAGTAGACGATCCGCAGCTGGCGGCCGACGTCCCGGGTGCTGAACCAACCCTCACCGTCGAGGCCGAGCCCGAAGTCGGTGTAGTACGCGGCCGCCGCCGCGGGGTCTGGGACCCCCATGGTGATGGAGGTCAGGCGATGCAGGGGCACGGCAGAACTCCTTGTGTCGGGATCAGAGGTGGGCGCACGGGATCAATGGCTCAGGCCGTGGCGCCGGTCGGGGTGCTCGTGAAGGTCTGCCGCAGTTCGCCGATGCCCTCGATCTGCGACACCAGTACGTCGCCGTCCTTCAGCCACCGCTGCGGCGTGCGCCCCAGGCCGACGCCCGCCGGCGTACCGGTGAAGATCACGTCTCCGGGCAGTAGCGGAAGGACAGCCGACAGCCGCTCGATCAGGGCGGGAACGGAGAAGATCAGCTGCCTGGTGCGGTCCTTCTGCATCTCCTCGCCGTTGATGGAGCAGCGCAGCTCCAGATCGTCCGGGTCATCGAACTCGTCCGGGGTGACCAGGCAAGGGCCGATCGGCGCGAAGCCAGGATGGGACTTGCCGAGGCTGAACTGTGGTGCGGGCCCCGCGAGTTGACCGCGCCGCTCGGAGATGTCCTGACCTGCCGTCAGGCCGGCGACGTGGCCCCAGGCGTCGGCTTCGGACACACGATCGGCGCGGCGGCCGATGACGGCGACCAACTCCACCTCCCAGTCGGTGTGTCCACCGTCGGGCAGGGCGACGGTGGTGACGGGGCCGGTGATGCTGGTCACGAACTTGGTGAACACGGGCGGCAGGTCCTGGGGAACTTCGAAACCCGATTCGTCGGCGTGGTCACGGTAGTTGAGGCCGATGGCCAGGACCTGACGCGGAGCGGGCACCGGCGAACCGAGGTCGGCCGGGTCGTACGCGCTGCCCTCGGGGAGCGCGGCGCTGTGCGCCCAGGCACGGAATCCGGACCATTGGTCATAGACGGCCTGCGGTTCTGAAGGGAACCGCCCATTGCTGGCTTGCTCGACATCGACCGCCCGCCCGTCGCGGGTCAGGAGGACCGACCGGCCGGCGAGATTGGCGACACGCATGTGTACTCCCAGTGCTGCACCTATTGAGCATGATGATTACGCTGATGTTGTGCCGAGGTAGAAGTCTCGTCAAGAGATGCGACACAAATCCGCATGATGATTTCCTGGCGACCGGCAACAAGGGCGCGCAGCAAGGAGGGAGAGGGAGGCGGGCGGTAACCTTCCCGCGGCCCTTGCGGGCTCGTGACTAGGGAAGCGTGACGCCGACAAGCCTGCGCCGTCGTATCATGCATGATGATTATGCTGCTGCTGTCGTGCGGTGGTGTTCATCCACGAGGAAGGCCGTGAGTGGCCTTCATGGTGAAGTGCGATCGCCCTGTGGGAGTAAGTGGTGGAGTCAGTACGTGATGCTGCCCAGGCCGGCGCGTCGAGCCGCGCCGAGCAAGCGGCCGAGCATGTCGCCTCGCTCGCACAGAGCGCCGAGCCGGGGACCCGGCTGGGCACGAAAGAAGCGCTGCGGCAGGCGTGTCAGGTCTCGGTGGGAACGTTCAACGAGGCCCTGAGGCTGCTTCAGGCACGTGGGTTGGTGACCGTACGTCCAGGACCGGGCGGCGGGATCTTCTCGGCCATGCCCTCCCCGATGGTGCGCCTTGGACACTCGGTGCTTGCGCTGGACGCGCACGAGACGGATGTCGCGGAGGCCGTGCGGATCCGCGACGCTCTTGACCCTCTGTTGATCGAGGACGCGCTCTGGCATGCCTCACCCGCCGACATCGCAGACCTGCGAGTTGAGGTCGCCGCGATGGAGAGCGCCGAGCGTGCAGCGGACCCCGTCGCCTTCGTGCATGCGAACTGGCGCCTCCACGCGCGGATCGCGGCCGTGAGCCCCAACCGGTTGCTGCGGTCCCTGTACCAGAACCTGCTCGAGGTCATCGAGTCCCACACCCTGGCGGTACTCCCTGCCGATGACCAACCACTCGGCGAATATGTGGCCCAGCGGCTCGCCCTGCACCGCGATCTGGTCGATGCGCTGGACCGGCGCGACCGGCCCGAGGCGTTGCGCCTGATCTACGCACACAGCACCACGGATCCAACAGGCCGCGAGAGCACGTGAGTCGGGTCCATACCTGTCGGCAGAGCGATCCGGCGGCCCAACTCACTGGACTCCTCACACCGACCCGAGCGCGGCCGCGACCTGTTCGCCCGTACGCCCCTTCGTCTCCGGCACCTGCCGCAGGACGAAGACGAACCCGAGGGCGAACATCACCCAGAAGATCCAGAACGTCCGGCCCTCCCGATCGCTTCCGTCACCCTGCCTGGTGCGCGCCCGTCATCGACCAGATCGCGCACACGGTCGGCCGCCTGATCAGTTGCGCTTCCGCCGAGCCCCTGTCCAGCGCCTCGGCGGGTTCGCAACACCGCCTCGTCAAAGGCGCAGCAACCGCTCGGCGTTGCCGTGCGCGATCTTGGCGCGGTCGGCTTCGCTGACCGGGGCGGTGCGCAGGAAGTCGGTGGCGGTGCCCATGTCCTCGAAGGGGTAGTCCGTGCCGAAGAGGATGTGTTCGGGCCCGAGGGCGAGCAGGGCGCAGAGCAGCGGCGGCGCGGAGCAGACGCCGCTGGTGGTGATGTAGAGGTTGTGGCGCAGGTACGCGGAGGGGTTCTCGCGCCGGAGTTCGATGCCGTGGTGGTTGTGGAAGCCCCAGCGTGAGTCGAGGCGCCACAGCATGTAGGGCAGCCCCTCCCCCATGTGCCCGAGCAGGAGTTTCGCCTCCGGGAAGTCGTCAAAGACGCCGCTGAAGATGAGCCGTAGTACGTGGGACGCGGTGTCGGTGCCCCAGCTCCACATCGGTCCGATGAGTTCGGGGTGGCCGTTCAGTACGTGGCCGCTGTCGACGCCGTTGGCGGGGTGCAGGTAGAGCGGGACGTCCAGGCCTTGCGCGTACTCCCACACCACGCGCAGATCCGGATCGTCGAGGTAGCGGCCCTGCGTGTGCGCGTTGACGAGGGCTCCGCGCAGGCCGAGTCCGGTCACCGCCCGCTCGAGTTCCTTTGCTGCGGCGGCGGGATCCTGCAGCGGCAGCGCGGCGAACCCGGCGAACCGGGTGGGGTGTTCGGCGATCACCGAGGCCAGCAGGTCGTTCACCGCGGCGGCCTGGGCGACGGCGACGGCCGGGTCCGACTCCGCCTGGATTCCGGGGGCGTTGAGTGAAAGTACCTGCAGGTCGAGGCCTGCGGCATCCATCTCTTCCAGGCGTTCTCCGGTCAGGTCGAGCAGCCGGCGCGATGCCTCCTCCCAGCGGGCGGGCTGGGCGATCGACGCCGATCCGGCGCCGTAGCCCACGAGTTCGGGGGTGACGAAGTGTTCTTCAAGGCCGATCGTCCGCATCGTTCGCTTCGTTCGCACCACAACTCCATTCACTATGCTGCATTGACTTCACTGATGGTGAAGCCTACGGTCCGCTGTGTCAAAGGCCACGCGCGAAGTCACTGATAGCCATCGGGGAGACGTGAGATGAGCGAACAAGACCGGGACCAGGGTGAGTTGACGTCGGACGTCGCTGTGGTGGGCTACGGGCCGGCGGGCATGGTCACAGCGGCGCTGCTCGGCCAGGCGGGGCACCGGGTGCGGGTCCTCGAGCGGTACTCCGGCCTCTACAACCTGCCGCGGGCCGCGATCTTCGACGACGAGACCATGCGCACCTTCGCCCGCCTCGGCCTGGCGGAGGGCCTGCTGCCGAAGCTGCGGGTGCAGACGAGTTATGAGTGGCGAGGCGCCAAGGGCGACCTGCTCATCGAGCAGCCGTACGCGACGACCGGCCGCAGCGGGTGGGCCGAGTGGTACGCGATGTACCAGCCCGACCTGGAGGACGCCCTCGACGCCGCCTGTCGCAGTTCGCCCGGTGTCGATGTGCGCTTCTCGAGCCCGGTCGTCGCCATCGAGGAGCGAGCCGACGGCGTCGAGCTGACCGTCGACGGCCCACAGGGTCCCGAGACGACGACCGCCCGGTACGTGGTGGCGTGCGACGGGGGAAACAGCTTCGTCCGCGAGGCGCTCGGCATCGGCCAGCTGGACCTGGGGTTCTCCGAGCCGTGGATGGTGTGCGACTTCCGTTTCCTGCGGCCGGTCGAGGTCCCGGCCGCTCTGCAGCTGGGCGACCCGGCGGGGCCGACCTCGATCATCTCGCTCGGCCCCGATCACCACCGGTTCAGCTTCATGCTCGACGCCCCGGAGGCCTTCGAGACCGAGAGCGCTCCCGACAAAGTCTGGGCCCGTGTCGCCGGTTACCTCTGCAAGGACGACGCCGAACTCATCCGCGTGGCGACGTACACCTTCCGTTCGCTGTCCGCCGAACACTGGCGGCGCGGCAGGGTCCTCCTGGCAGGGGACGCCGCGCACCAGATGCCGCCCTTTCTCGGCCAGGGCATGTGCTCGGGCATCCGTGACGCGCAGAACCTCGCCTTCAAACTGGATCTCGTCCTACGTGGCGCCGCCGACGCTGGACTTCTCGACACCTACCAGCGCGAGCGTGAACCCCACGTGCGCGCCGTGACCAAGAAGGGCATCGAGCTGGGACGCGCCCAGACCATCCGGGACCCCGAGCGCGCCGCGGCCCGCGACCGGGAACTGCTTGACCGCCGCGCGGCCTCCCAGAAGCCCGAGAGCGTCCGCTTCCCCGGGCTCGGCGGCGGGCTTCTCGCCCGCGTCTCCGGCTCTGGGCGAGGCGAGCTATCACTTCAGGGCGTGGTGGACGACGGACACCGGCGCGACCGCCTGGACCAGGTGGTCGGCGGCGGCTTCCACCTCCTGGTCGAGCCCGAACTCCTGGACACGCTCGGCGAGTTCCTCGGACCGCTGCGCTCAGCCGGGGTGCGCGTCGTCGCGCCCGGCCCCGACACCGCCACCCACCCGTCAGCCGCCGTGGTGCGCGACGTCGACGGGACGTATCGCAGGTGGTTCGCGGAACTGGGCTGCTCGGCCGTGGCCGTCCGGCCAGACCTGTACGTGTTCGGCACGGCGACCGGTCCCGCCGCCACTGCCGCGCTCGCCGGTGAACTGCTCACCGCCGCGGGAGCACACGCCCTTCTTCCGTAGCGGCGCGTCGCCACCCGAACTACCCACCGGAACCCCGGAACACGGGGAAGACACAGGAGGACTTGTGCGCCGTCCCGACTCTGGTTCCGCGCCGCGGGGCCGCCCCTCACCGACGGCCGTCGCCCTGCTCACCGCAGGCATCGCCGGATTCGAGGGCTACGACATGGCCTGCTACGGGGTGACCGTTCCCTCACTCCTCGGCCCGCACGGTCTCGGCGTGGACAAGGCCGCCGCGGGCACCGTCGGTTCTCTGGCCGCTGTCGGGATGCTCATCGGCACAGCGCTCGCCGCCGCGCTGATCCGCCGGTTCGGCAATCGGCTGCTGATTCTGATCGGCACCGCCGCGTTCTCCGCGGGCATGTTGGCGTGTGCGCTCGTGCCGTCCCTCGCGCTGTTCGGGGCCGCGCGCCTCGTCGTCGGCGCCGGTCTGGGAGTGGTCCTACCCGCCGTGACGGCCTACGTCGCTGACGCCTCAGAGCCGCATCGGCACGGGAGCAACATCGGTGTGATGATGGCGGGTTACCCCGTGGGCGCGCTGTTGGCGCCCCTGCTGGGCAGCGTGCTGCTGCCCGGTCAGTCGTGGCGCTGGATCTACGCCGCCGGGGCGCTTCCGGCGACGGCCCTGGTGCCGCTCTCGGTTCGGCTGCTCGTGCGGGTTCCGACACCTCAGACAACAGAAGGGCAGCCATCGGCCGCGCGTCAGGACCTGTTCGGACTGCGACCGCTCTTCGCGCGCGGCACGCGCACCGCCACTCTCCTGTTCTGGGGCATCGCCTTCTGCGGCCTGCTGCTGGTCTTCGGCATCAGCACCTGGCTGCCGGCCATCATGATCGCCGAGGGCTACTCACTCGGCTCGTCCCTGCTGCAGACCGCGGCCATGTGGGCGGGCGCCGCGGTCGGGATGGTCGCCGGCGGCAGAGGTGCGGATCAGATCGGCGCCAAGGCCGTCGTCGTGATCGCCTTCGTTGCCGGGTCGGCGTGCCTGGTGGCACTGAGCGCGGGACCTCCCCTCGGCGTGCTCTTCGGGCTCATGTTCCTCAGCGGTCTCGGGTTCATCGGCTCCCAGGCGCTGGTCAATGCTTTCATCGTGACCAGCTACCCGGCCGCGCTCCGCGGCCCGGGCCTCGGCTGGGCGCTGACCGCGGGACGGCTCGGCGCGATTGCGGGCCCCCAGGTGGGCGCCTGGATCCTCGCCTCCGACCTCCCGTCCCGGTGGAACTTCTACGCCTTCGTCGTGCCCGGCGCCCTCGGCGCGCTGCTGGCGGCTCTCGTCCCCCCGCCCCACCGACCTGCCGGGACGCCCCGGGTCGGTAAGATCTCTCGCCGTGACAGCTCAGCCACTTCCCGAAACCGCTGACGGCGACGCGGAGAAGGCCCCCCGTCAGGGCATCCAGTCGGTCGAGCTGGCCATGACCGTCCTGACGGCGCTCGAACGGGGCCTCGGCCCGATGAGCCTGACGCAGATCGCCACGGCGAGCGGCATGCAGCCCAGCAAGGTGCATCGCTACCTGGTGAGCCTGACCAGGATCGGACTTCTCGCCCAGTCCCCCAGTTCCGGCCTGTACGACATGGGGCCCGCGCTGCGACGTCTCGGCATCGAGTCGCTGCGGCGGATGGACGAGGTGGCCCTGGTGACCGAGCACCTCCCCGGCCTGCGCGAGCGCACGGGTCATGCGGTCAATCTGGCCGTGTGGGGCGATCACGGACCCGTGGTCGTGCGCTGGGAGTACGGGGCGTACGCCCTGCCCATCACGGTGCGGGTGGGCGCGACGATGCCGCTGCTCACCTCGGCGATCGGCCGGGTCTACCTGGCACACCTGCCCGAAACCATCACCGGCCCGGTACTGCGCGCCCAGGCCGAGGAGGCGGGCCGGACACCGTCCCCGGGCGAGATCACAGCCCTCAAGGACGACGTACTGCGCGACGGGGTCGCGACCACCATCGGCGGCGTCGTACCGGGCGTCGCCTCCGTGGCCGCCCCGGTGTTCACCTCAGGGGACTCGCTGCCGCTGGTGGTGGCGCTGGCCATGCCCGCCCGACACATCACCCCGAAAATCATGGACGACATGACCGCCGAGCTGCTCCGCTCGGCCACCGCCATGGCCGAGGACCTCGGCCATCCCGCACGCCAGGGGCCTGACCACTGCGGCTAGCCGGCAGCACGGTTGTCACCGCACGGGGACTTAAGAGCCCGATCAGTCCCTGTCCGTGCACTCGAACTCGAACGTCGCGGGCATCCGGACGCGGGCCAGCAAGCTCCGCAGTGTGGTGCGCTCAAGGTCCGTCAGGTCCGCGAACAGTTCGGACTCGGCCGCGTCGACCGCCGCGTCCGCCTTCCGCAGGACGGCCGCGCCCTCGTCCGTCATCTCGACGATGTGACGGCGCCGGTCGGCCGGATCTCTGCGGCGCTGCAGCAGTTCCCTGCCTTCGAGGTCGTTGAGCAGGGCCACCATCACACTCGGGTCGACCTCGAGCTGTTCCGCGAGCGCCTGCTGCGCGACCGGGCCGCCCGCGAGGCGCTGCAGCGCGACCACATGCCGGATGGAGAGGCCAATGGCGCGCAGCGCCTGCCGCACCGTGGCGCCGGAAGTCCCCGCGTGGTGCGCCAACAGAAGTCCCAGTCGATCCGCCGTCTCAACGCGTGCACTCTCCGTCATGCTCTCGATCCTAACAAGCGTTCCGATTCTCGATGTGTTTAAATCGTTGATGTACTTCCATCATTGATCGAGCACCATCACAGGAGCAACCCTTGTCCATCGCCTACACCATCTCTGCCGTCCTCATCGCCCTCGTACTGCTCGGGTCGGGGTTCGCCACCGCCACCAAGAACGAGAAGGTGACCGCCGGCATGGCCGAGATCGGCGTCCCGGACAGCTGGTTCGTCCCGCTGGGGCTGATCAAGTTCGCGGGTGCGGCCGGTCTGCTGGTCGGGCTGTTCGCGCGTCCGCTCGGCATCGCCGCCGGCGTGGGCGTCGTCCTCTTCTTCGTCGGCGCCGTGCTCGCGCACCTGCGTGCCGGTGACAAGAAGGGCGTTGGCGCCCCGGTCGTCCTGACCGTCCTGTCCCTGGCGCCGCTGGCGTTCGGCATCGCCTCCGTCTGACCGGCTCGCCCGGAAATCCCCGGCAATCCAAGGCATCGAGGAGAACGACATGCGTGAGCCCCGCGTCTTGTCGACCGTCACTGACATCGACACCCACCGAATCGGAGACCAGTTCGCGGCGCGCGGTGCGCGCGGCACCGTCGACCTGGACCCGTTCATCAACATGGACCTGTTCGAGATCACCGGTCCCACGTTCGCGCCGCACCCGCACGCCGGCTTCTCCGCGGCGACGTACATGTTCGACAGCTCCGTCACCCGGCTGCACAACCGGGACAGCCTCGGCGACACGAGTCTGATCGAGCCGGGCGGACTGCACTGGACCGTCGCGGCATCCGGGATCGTGCACGACGAGGTCGTCGAGGAGACCGGCCGCCTCGGGCACGGCGTGCAGATCTTCGTACGGCTGCCGCAGTCCGCCGAGGAGGACGACCCGTACGGCATGCACTTCACCCCGGACGAGCTGCCTTCCGGCGAACTGGCCGAGGGTGTGCGGCTGCGGGTGGTGGCCGGTGAGGCGTTCGGGATGCGCTCGCCCGTCCGTGAGGCCGCCGGTTCCCATGTCTACGACCTGTTCCTGCAGCCTGGAGCGCGCGTCGAGATCCCCGTGGCCCCGGACTTCCGCGGCTTCGCCATGACGGTCAGCGGCGGCGGGCGCATCGCCACGCCGTCGAGCCGCGGCGACCTCGGCCCGTCCGGCCTGGCCGTGTTCGAGCAGGGCGAGGGGGCCGTTGAGATCGAGGCGGGCGAGCAGGGCGCGCAGTTCCTCTTCGGCGCGGGCCGCCCCATTCACAGTCCCGCCTACATGTACGGCGGGTTCTGCATGTCCAGCCAGTCACGCGTCATCGACGCCGTGGAGCGCTACCAGTCCGGCGCCATGCACGGCCTGCTGACCGCACCCTGACCTATCACCGTTTCTGAGGAGAGCTCCATGTCCAAGTCCGTTGTGGTTGTCGGCGGTGGCTACGGCGGCAGTGCCGCCGCGAAGGCACTTGACGACGTCGCCGATGTCGTCCTGGTCGAGCCCAAGGAAGCCTTCTTCCACGCCGTAGGCGCCCTGCGCGCGGCCGTGGACCCAGATTTTCTGCCCCGCGTCTTCTTCCCCTATGACCAGTTGCTCACCAACGGGCGCGTGATCCGCGACCGTGCCGTGCGGGTGGAGCCGGGCCGCGTGACGCTGGGTTCCGGCGAGGAACTGGTGGCTGACTACATCGTCCTTGCCACCGGCTCCGGTTACCCCTTCCCCGCCAAGAGCGACGTGGACGACACCGCTAAGGCGCAGGAGAAGTACCAGCAGGCACGCGGCAATCTGCTCGCGGCCGGGGACGTGATGCTGCTCGGTGCAGGGCCGGTCGGCCTCGAGTTCGCCGGAGAGATCAAGGCCGCCTGGCCGGAGAAGACCGTCACGATCGTCGACCCTATGGCCGACATCCTCCCCGGCTACGACCCGGAGCTGCGTGAGGAGATCCGCCGCCAGCTCGACGAACTCGGTATCCGCCTCGTCCTCGGGTCCCCGCTCGCGACCGACCCGTCCACGAAGCCTGGCGAGCACGGCGCCTTCCACGTCAGCACCGCCGTGGGCACGGAGATCGACGCCGACATCTGGTTCCGCTGCTTCGGCGTCGTCCCGCAGACCAACTACGTCGCCGACGCGCTCGCGGACGTACGGCAGCCGAACGGGCAGCTCGCGGTGACCGAGACGCTCCAGGTCAAGGGGCAGGACGCGGTCTTCGCGCTCGGTGACATCACCGACGTCGCCGAGCCCAAGCAGGCCAGCGCCGCCAACCGCCACGTCGAGGTCGTGGCGGGCAACATCAAGGCCCTCATCGCGGGCCGCACCGACCTCGCCGCATACCAGCCGGGCCCGGCCGCGATCATCCTCCCGCTCGGTCCGGCCGGTGGCGCCTCCCAGCTGCCGGGCCGCGGTATCGCGGGGCCCGACGTCACCTCTCAGTTCAAGGGCACGGACCTGCTGACCGGCCGCCTCGGCCAGCTGTTCACAGGCAGCGCCGCCTGACATCGCGCGACGACCGTCACTGATCGCACCCATCGCTCCCTTCGTACAGAGGAGACACCGATGTCCTTCACCGAAGAAGAGATCAGCTACCTGCACGCACAGCGACTGGCCCGCATCGCCACCGTCTCGGTGGACGACCAGCCGGACGTCGTGCCGGTCGGGTACGAGTTCGACGGTACATATCTGTACGTGGGCGGCATCGCCCCCGCGAAGACCCGTAAGTTCCTGAACGTCGAGGCGGGCAGGACCAAGGTCGCCCTCGTCATCGACGACCTGCCCGCCGTCGATCCGTGGACGCCGCGCTACCTGCGCGTCTACGGCACCGCCGAACTCGTCGAACGCGACGGACAGTTCGGCACAGCGCGCTACCTGCGCATCACGCCCACGCTGTCGTGGAGCTTCAACCTCAAGGGCGAGCCGTTCCGGCACGACCAGCCGGTGAGCATTCAGCGGACCGTTCACGAGGGCGACGCGCACGGCGACGCCTGACCCAGCGCCTCGCCGACCGCCCGAAACGCACGGCCGGCGGGCGCCCCCATCCGGGGCCCGGCCGCATGCCACCGCCTCGCCGTACCCGGCTGCCCGCAACCCTCCGCGGCGCCGGCACCTCCCGAGACCCGGCGCGCGGCTCCGGCCTGCCCAAAATCAGAACTGCACAACAAGGAGACACGACGTGAGCAACACCTCGGCCACGCCCGGTGGTTCCGGCTTCGACCCCGAGGCGATCCGCCTCAAGTACCTGGAGGAGAGCAGGAAGCGTCGCTCGGGAAAGCCGACGCCGGGGCGGCCGGTCGCACACAGCGCCGTCCTGTCCGTCGAGGACCCCTTCGTCGAGCCGGGCTTCGCGCGCGAACCGCTGCATGACGAGGTGGATGTCGTCGTGGTCGGCGGCGGCCACACCGGCCTCATCACGGGCGCGCACCTGCGCAAGGCGGGCGTGGAGCGCGTCCGCCTGATCGAGAAGGCCGGCGGCTTCGGCGGCGTCTGGTACTGGAACCGCTACCCCGGCATCCGCTGCGACGTCGACGCGTACTCGTACATGCCGATGCTCGAAGAGACCGGCGTGATGCCGACCGAGAAGTACGCCCAGGGCGACGAGATCCGCGCCAACGCCCAACTCCTCGCCGAGAAGGAGGGACTGGACGCGGACGCCCTGATGCAGACGCAGGTCACCGGCGTGCGCTGGGACGAGGCCGCCGACCGCTGGACCGTCACCACGGACCGCGGCGACGAGATGCGGGCCCGGTTCCTGTGCCTGGGCGGCGGCACGCTCGACAACCCGAGCATCCCCGACGTACCCGGACTCGATGAGTACCGGGGACACGTCTTCCACTCCAGCCGCTGGGACTACGACTACACCGGCGGCAACGAGCGCGGCGGCCTGACCAAGCTCGCGGG
Organism: Streptomyces sp. NPDC107517; assembly: GCF_055582645.1. NCBI lineage: Bacteria > Bacillati > Actinomycetota > Actinomycetes > Kitasatosporales > Streptomycetaceae > Streptomyces > Streptomyces sp. NPDC107517. The sequence goes on from NZ_JBVJPM010000026.1 coordinate 57,546, forward strand.
CAAGCGGGTCGCGGTGGTCGGCACCGCGGCCTCCGCCATCCAGTTCATCCCCGAACTGGCCCGGTACGCGGACCAGGTGACCGTTGTCCAACGCACCCCGGTCGTCGTCATACCCCGTAACAACGAGCCCACTGACCCCGAGTGGTTCCGGGGCCAGAAAGCGGGCTGGCAGCAGGAACGCGTCAAGAACCTCACCGCGGTCGTGCAGAGCCCGCCCGGCAGCGCGCCTCCCGCGAAGGACCTCCTGAACGACTCGCTGACCGGCCTGGCCAAGCTGCCGCGAAACCTGCCGCCCGAGGTCGCCGCCCGGCTCGAGGGCGCCGACATGGCCACACGGATGCTCATGGGCAACTACGCCGCCATGGAGAAGATCCGTGCCGACATGGCCACGGTCGTCGACGACCCGGACACCGCCGAAAAGCTCAAGCCGTACTACAACCTCGGCTGCAACCGCCCCCAGTTCAGCGACACCTACCTGCAGGCCTACAACCGCGGCAACGTGACCCTCCTGGACACCGAGGGTCGCGGCATCGAGCGCCTCACCGCGAACGGCATCGTCGTCGACGGGGTGGAGTACGAGGTCGACTGCGTCGTCTTCGGCACCGGCTTCGACATGAACGCCGGCCACTTCCCCGTCGCGGGACGCGCCGGTCAGCTGCTGTCCGAGGCATGGGGCGACGGCGTCCGCTCCCTGCACGGCGTCCTGACCTCGGGCTTCCCGAACCTGTTCGTGGTCGGCGGCATCCCCCAGGCGACCCACGCGATCAACTTCACGCACCAGTTGTACGACCAGGCCACCCACGTCGCCACCATCGTCCGCCGCTGCCTCGACCAGGCGTACGCGAGCGTGGAGGTCCGCCCCGAGGCGGAGGAGAACTGGGCGCAGCAGATCAAGGAGAAGGCGGCGGGCCTCCCCCGCCCCGAACTCAACTGCACCCCCAACGCGCAGTCCGAACTGATCCACTCCGGCTACCCCGGAGGCCCCATCGCCTACGCCGAGGTCTGCCGCGAGTGGCTGAAGGACGGTTTCGAGCGCGACCTCGTCATCGAGCGCCGACCGGCCGACCAGGCCGCATGACCGGCATGACCACAGCGCCCCCGGAAGGACGACCGGTCATGGACACCACGATCACCATCACCGCAGAAACCCAAGTGGCCACGCTCATCAACGTGTTCACCGTCAAGCCGGAGAACCAGCGCGCGCTGCTCGACGCATTGGCGAAGACCACCAACGACGTGATGCGTCACCGCGAGGGCTTCATCTCCACCACGGTGCATGCCGGCACCGACGGCACCCGGGTCGCCTCCTACGCGCAGTGGGAGACCGAGGCTCACCTGCGCGCCGTCCTGGCCGACCCCGAAGCTCGGCAACAGATGGGCGCCGCCGGGGAGCTCGCCGAGCACTTCGAACCACACCTCTACACCGTGGAGTCGGTCCACCGCTGACGGCAGCAGCCACTTCAAGAAGCGCACTTCAGGAAGATTTCGGACGAGGGAGCAATGGAAATCAGGAAGTCCGCCCTGCGCCACCGGCTCACGCTCGCAGCAGCGGCCGCCGCGTCAGTAACCGTCCTCGTCTCGGCGCCCTACGCGACCGCGGCGACGGCCGGGACCGGATCCGGGAAGTCCCCCCAGGTCGTCACGCAAGTGAAGACGGCGGCCACGTTCGACTTCGCGGCCGGCGAGGCCCCGGAGAACATCACCGCCAACCCGGGCGGTTCGCTCACGCTGTCGATGATGGGCGCCCCGGTCGGCAAGGCACCGACACTGGTGCGCATCAGCCAGTCCGGCGAGCGCACGACTCTCGCCACGGGTTCCGCGGGTGACGCGATCACCGGCAACGCCCGCGGAGCCGACGGCACCGTGTACTTCAACGTCCTGTCCCAGGACGCCTCCCGTTCCGGCGTGTGGAAGCTCGCCCCCGGCGGCACCCCCGAGCGCCTCGCGGCCCTGCCCGTGGGCACCTTCCCCAACGGTCTGGCAATCGATCCGGCCGGCCGCACGCTCTACGTCGCGGACAGCGACCGGGGCGCCGTGTGGTCTGTTCCCTCCGCCGGCGGAGCGGCGACGGCCTGGCTGACCGACGCGTCGCTGGCGCCGGACACGTCGTCGTCCCGGCCGCTCGGCGCGAATGGGCTCCGCTTCCACAACGGCGCGCTGTGGGTCTCCAACCTCAGCAAGGGCACGCTTCTGCGTGTCCCCGTGGCGCCGGACGGCTCCGCAGGGCGCGTCGCCGTGGTGGCCACCGACGTCGTGGGCATCGACGACTTCAACTTCCTCAACGGGCGCTCCGACGTGGTGTTCGCCGCGCTGCACGCCTCGAACGAAGTCGCAGTGATCCGTCCGGACGGCACCAAGACGGTCGCCGTGACCCAGGCCGACGGCGTCGCATCCCCCACCGCCACCGCGGTGCGGGGCAATCACCTCTACATCACCGACAGCGGCCTCGACGCAGCACCGCACGACGCGAAGCTGCAAGAAGGACGAATCAGCTTCCCAGCCCTCACAGCGGGCTCGACCTCCTGATCCTCACCCGTCCTGTCCCACACCACCTCTCTGGCCGCCTCCGCATCCGTACGAGGAGACGGCCGGAGGGCTTGGCTCCCCGGGCCTGTGGCACGTCGTGCTCAGCTCCGCACAGGAAGCGCCACCAAGGTCCCTGGCCGAGGTGGAGGACCGTCCTTCATCGCGCTGTCCGTACAGGTGCGCGCGTGGCTGGGCGACCTCCTGACCAAGATCGCCACGTCAGAAGCCGACTACGAGTGTTGACCGGGCCCACGCCCACCATCGCCAGACAGGCCAGCACGTTCCCGGCTGTTCCCTGACCGGCCGCGCGTACCGACGCCCGTCACACCCACACCGGACACCCGATCCCCCACAGGCAGCCGCCTGCACGTCAGCGCGACGAAACAAGCACTTCCTTCATTACGAATTCTGCTTTCTGGAGCTCATCATGCCTACCGCCTTCGAACCCCTCGACTTCGCCGGGACCACCCTCAAGAACCGCATCTTCATGTCCCCCATGACCCGCAACCGCGCCACCGGCCCAGGCCAGTCCCCCACCGACGCCATGGCCACGTACTACTCCCAGCGGGCATCCGCCGGCCTGATCATCACCGAGGGAACCCAGCCCAGCGCCCTTGGCCAGGGACACGCCGACAACCCAGGCCTGCACAGCCCCGAGCACGTGGACGGGTGGCGCAAGGTCACAACGGCCGTGCACGAGCGCGGGGGTCGCATCTTCGCCCAGCTGATGCACACTGGCCGCCGCTCCCACCCGGCACTGCTGCCCGACGGCGACTGGCCGGTCGCGCCGTCGGCCGTGGCTGCCCAGGGACAGGCCCTCACCCGCCAAGGGCCACAGGACTTCGTCACTCCGAAGGAACTCACCAAGGCCGAGATCGCGCAGACTGTCGTCGACTTCGCCGATGCCGCCCGCAACGCGATAGCCGCCGGCTTCGACGGTGTGGAGCTGCACGGCGGTCATGGCCACCTGATCCACCAGTTCCTCTCCGACAACGCCAACCTGCGCACCGACGAGTACGGGGGCAGTATCCAGGGCCGCATCCGTTTCGCCGTGGAGGTAGCCACTGCGGTGTCCGAGGCCATCGGCGGACACCGGGTGGGTATCCGCATCTCTCCGGCCAACCCGCTCAGCGACACCACCGAGAGCGACCTCCCGGGTCTCTACGGAGAACTCATCGCCGCCCTCGCCCCGCTCGGCATGTCCCACCTGCACGTCATGGAAATGTCGGACATCCGCGACCTCACGGTGCGGCTGCGCAAGGAATGGCCCGGCGCCCTGGTCCTCAACCCATTCACCTACCCCAAGCCGACCGACGCCTCGTCACTGCAGCTGATCGAGGACGGCACCGCCGACGCCCTGACGTTCGGCACCCTCTTCCTCGCCAACCCCGACCTTCCAACTCGCCTCCTCCAGGGCGGCCCGTTCAACCAGCCCGACCGCGCGACCTTCTGCGGCGGTGACGAGCACGGCTACACGGACTACCCCACCCTCGGCTGACCTCAGCGCTGTCCGGTGGTCGGGCTCCACGAGTTGCGACGCCCCGCCCGCCAGACAGCGGATCCGCCCTGGGCCGTGAACCGCCTACGCTGTTGTGAGCGAGTGGCCGTCGGCGCGGATGAGTTCGCCGGTGATGTTGGTGTTGACGCCGGAGCAGAGGAAAACGATCAGATCCGCGATCTCACGCGCGGTGCTCGGGCGACCGATCGCGGCCGAGCGGGTGGCGCGGTCGAGGATGGCCTGTGGGGTGCCTGAGCGGGCAACTAGGCCGGCCAGTACGGCATTTGTCAAAATCCCCGCGGGCGCGAGTTCACGCGACATGGTGCGGGTGAGGCCATGTAGCGCGGCCTTGGGCGTGGTGTACGCGGAAGAGCCGGGGAGGCCGTCGACGACCAGGCTGCTCGAGACATGCACGATGCGGCCCCAGCCGTTGTCGCGCATCGCCCTGACCGCGGCCTGGCTCAGGGCGTACTGCCCAAGAAGATTCGTCTCGACCGAGGTACGCATGACGTCGAGTGGGAAATCTTCGAACAGCTCACCGCCCGCAACGCGCGGTGTGCGGGCGACTGCGTTGTTCACCAGCACGTCCATGCCACCGAAGACGCGCACGACTGTACCCACCGCCTCCACCGTCGACGACGCGTCCCCGAGGTCGAGTCGGACGGCTGTCGCGGTACCGCCTTCGGACATGATCTCGGCCGCGAGCTTCTCCGCAGCCTCGTCGTTCGAGTGGTACGTGATGGCGACGTGTGCGCCTTCGGCGGCGAACGCGAGTGCTGTCGTACGCCCGATGTCTCCCGAGGCGCCGGTGACGAGCACCCGTCGACCCTGCAGTCCCAGATCCATTGTTCTCCTTGCATTTCCAAATTGCGTTCGTCCCGCTGCTGCGGAAATCCGCCGTCAGCACGGCCACGGCCCGTTGATCACCCAGAGCTCGCGTACACCGCGCCCTCTTACTTTCCGTTCCGCTCGGCGATGACGGCCGGATGAATCGGTGCGGCTGCGGGCACGTCGGTGGGCCGCAGGGCGGCGGTCTCCTTGCGCAGCACCGGGAGGACCTCCTCGCCCAGCAGGTCGAGCTGGTCCAGAACCGTCTCCAGCGGCATCCCGCCACTGTCCATGGCAAACAGTTGGCGCTGGTAGTCGCCGTAGTGCTCACGGAACGTCAGTACCTTGTCGATGACCTCCTGCGGACTGCCCACGGTCAGCGGCGTCTGCGCGAGGTACTCCTCCATCGACACCCCGTGCCCAGCCATCGGTGAACGGTCGAAGTACGGACGGAACCGGCTCCTGGCCTCCTGGGAGTTGCGGGCCACGTGGACGAGTCCGCCCGCGCCGACGATCGCCTGCTCCGCGGTGCCGTGCCCGTAATGCGCGTACCGCTCACGGTAGATACCGATCAGCCGGCGGAAGTGATCGGTCGGCATGAACAGGTTGTTCACGAAGAACCCGTCGCCGTAGTACGCGGCCTGCTCGGCGATCTCCGGGCTGCGCACCGAGCCATGCCAGACGAACGGTGGGGTGCCGTCCAGCGGCCTGGGCACCGAGGTGAAACTCTGCAACGGAGTGCGGAAACGGCCCTCCCAGTCCACGTTCTCCTCACGCCACAACCGGTGCAGCAACGCATAGTTCTCCACCGCCAGCGGGATGCCGTGCCGCACGTCCTTGCCGAACCACGGATACACCGGCCCGGTGTTGCCACGGCCCATCATCAGGTCAACCCGGCCATCCGCGAGGTGCTGCAACACGGCATAGTCCTCGGCGATCTTCACCGGATCATTCGTCGTGATCAGCGTCGTCGACGTGGACAGCATGATCCGGCTGGTCTTCGCGGCAATGTGCGACAACAACGTCGTCGGCGACGACGACACATACGGCGGATTGTGGTGCTCACCCGTCGCGAACACGTCGAACCCCACCTCCTCCGCCCTGACCGCGATCGCAACCATCTTCTTGAGGCGCTGCTGCTCGGCACGCGGGTTCCCACCGGCAAGTTCGCCGGAGACGTCGCCGATGCTGAAAACACCGAATTGCATGGGGTGCCCTCCCGGGCTGTGACTGGATGGGGGTCTCGGGCCTCCGGTCGTGGGCGGCTGGTACGCCGCTCAAGCGTCGGAGGCCTCTTCGGTATCGCCCGCCGCTTCGGCCTCGCCGGCGCTGTGTGCCAGGTTCCGCTCGAACCGTTCAAGGGCGGCGAGGATCTTGGCCTGCTCTGCTTCGGTGAAGTTGCCCACGGAGGCCCGTTCGAGTTCGGCCCAGATCTCCTCGACCTTGCGCCGCAACGCCCTGCTGGCGGCGGTGGGTTCGACGATCACCGACCGCTTGTCGGTGGGCGAGGGCACACGACTCACGTAGCCGGCCTGCTCGAGGCGCCGGACGGTTCGGGTCATCGTCGCCGCGTCCGAGCCGACAAGTCGGCCGAGGTCCACCTGGCGCAGTGCGCCGCGGTCCCACAGCTCCATCATCACGAGTTCCTGGCTCGGATAGAGGCCGACCTCACGCAGCAACTGGCCGGCGATCATGCGGTGCAGCCGGGCCACCCGGAAGAACGCGTGGCTGACGGGGCCTCGCCGTGCGCAGATCGGCACCTGCGCGGTGCTCGCTCCCCCGCATTCGGTTCCGCCGCTCATTCTTCCTCCTTGATCCTTCTGGCGGTCCGGCACTTGCACCGCGGGTGCCGCCCGCCCGGGTACTCCGGGTGGGCGGTTCAAGACGGCGTGGCGCCCGCTCGCCTGGAGGCGGAGCGGGCGCAGGGGCCGATCAGCTCAGCTGCGCGGCCGCGTCACTGCTTCAGCCCTGGAGGGCCGGGTAGTCGGTGTAGCCGGTCGCGTCTCCGCCGAAGGCCTTGGAGCGGTCCGGCGTGGCGAACGGGCCACCCTGCTGAAGGCGGGCCGGCAGGTCAGGGTTGGACATGAACAGGGCTCCGAAGGAGACCAGGTCCGCGAGGCCGTCCTCGAGCAGCCCGAGGTCGTTCAGACCGGTGGGCTCCTGGCCCGTGAACGGGTTCAGGATGAAGGTGCCGTTCCACGCCTTGCGCACCTGCTCGGTGAAGTCTCGGTGGCCCGGGGCCTCCATCTCGTGCAGGTAGGCCAGGTTCAGCGGGGCCAGGCCGTCGAGGAGCGCCGTGTACGTGTCCTCGACGTCGGCGCGGTCGCTCTCGTCGATGTCGTTGAACGGGTTGCCCGGCGACATGCGGAAGCCGACCTTGTCGCCACCGATGGCCTCCACCACGGCCTTGGCCGTTTCGATGGGGAACAGGGCGCGGCCCTGGGGCGAGCCACCCCAGCGGTCGGTGCGGGTGTTGGTGTTCGGCGAGAGGAACTGGTGGATCAGGTAGCCATTGGCGCCGTGCAGCTCGACACCGTCGAAACCGGCCGCGATGGCGTTGCGGGACGCGGTCACGTAGTCGGCGATGGTCGCCTCGACCTCGGCGTCGGTGAGCGCGTGCGGCAGTTCGAAGTCCTTCGGCCCGTTGTGCGTGTACACCTGCCCCTTGGCCTGGACAGCCGAGGGAGCGACCGGCTGGTTGCCCGTCCAGCTGGAGTGACCGACGCGGCCGGTGTGCATCAGCTGCAGGTAGATGACGCCGCCCTCTGCGTGCACCGCCGCGGTGACCTTCTTCCACGCCTCGACCTGCTCGGCGGTGTGGATACCCGGGGTGTCGGGGTAGCCCTGGCCGATCGGCGACGGCTGCGTACCCTCCGCAACGATCAGACCCGCACTCGCACGCTGCGCGTAATACGTGGCCATCAGATCCGTGGCCGACTCACCCGGGCCATGCGCCCGGCTCCGCGTCATGGGGGCCATCACGATCCGGTTCGCCAGCTGCTTGCCGCCCAGCTCGTAGGTCTCGAACGCCTTCGTCATCGTCAATCTCCTCAGTGCAAGGTGCGGACGCCCTGGAGGACGCCTCGGCCGGTATCCATCGTGCCATTAGTTGCTCAAACAAGCAAAGCGAGTCACGCATTCCCGCTGCAGCATGACGCGCGTCACCATGAGGGGAGTCGACAGTGAAACCGCCCCGCCACCAGGCATAACGCTCTCCAGGCTTAAAGCATCCAGCCGGGACATCACCCCTCGAAGGCGAGGCTTACGACACATTTCATGACTGAACAGGAAGACACCAGAGCACTGAGGGCTATACCCGCCGGCCCCGTCAGTCGACGGCATGTCCGAGGCTGATGAGCAGCCGGGCGACAGCGTCCTTGGCCGTCGGCTCGGCGCCGCAGAGGACCTTCTGGCGGGCGGTGTCGGCGACGTACCGGCCGGTCTCAAACCAATCGACCATCGCGGACATGTCCTTGGTAAACGGCGCGATGCGCCCCACCAGGCGGCCGACCACGCGCAGGAATCCGGCTGGGAAGGAGCGGACCTTGATCTCCGCGTCGAGAAGGCCGCGGGCGATGTCTCCGATCTCCCGCACGGAGATGGGGCGGTCCCAGCCGATGTCGATGCGCTCCCCGTCGACCGCGTCCACGTCGACCGCGGCAGCGAGGTACTGGGCAAGGTCGGAGGTGAGCACGAAGGTCAACGTCGTCCGGTCCGAGCCGAACCAGTTGAGCCGGCGCTTGGCGAACCCGTCACCGCCGGTCTGGGTGATCTGGTCGAGGAACGCGCCTGGACGCAGTGCCACGAACGGGACCCCGAGTTCCTCCAGCCGGTCCTCGGCGAGCTTCTTGTGCCAAAAGTGCGGGACGTCCGGGGTCTGGTCGCAGGTGAGGATGCTGGTCAGTACGAACCTTCGGACACCGACGGTCGCTGCGGCATCGGCAAGGTTGCGATTGCCGACGACATCGGTCTCCGGGCTGTCGCCCTTGCTGTGCCGGGTGTAGCCCGCCGCCGTGGTGATGACCGAGTCGACGCCGTCGAACGCTCTGAGAAGAGAACCGAAGTCGAGCATGTCGCCTCGGGCGATGGACACCCCGGCGGCTTCGAGGCGCCGCGCGTCCGACCCGGGACGCACCAAAGCGCGCACCGTCTTCCCTCGGGCCAGCAGCGCGTCGACGACCTGTCCGCCGAGTGAGCCCGTGCCGCCGACAACAAGAACGGGCCCATCGGTCATGAAACTTCCCCTTGCACTGAGCGCCTTTACTAAGCCGGACAATCACTCGCAGGCAGCCGCGAAACGATGCCAGCAATCTAGGATCAGCCCAGGATTAAGGCTGCTGTGACACACACCCCGCGAAGATCCACCAGATATATCATTGCTCGGCCAAGTTTTGTCACGCGTGTCGACGAACTTGTCCGTCACTTGCCGAAACCGGCGGTCAGTCCGCCGATGAGCTGACGTCGCCCGATCACGTACAGCGCGAGAATCGGCAGCGTCGACAGGATGACGGCGGCCAGGACTGCGGGGACGTTGATGGTGAAATCACCCTGGAAGCTCCACACGAACAACGGCAGGACACGTTTGTCGGGACTCTGCGTGAGGATCAGAGGGAAGAGGAAGCCGTTCCAGACGTTCAGCGCGTCATAGATCGTGACCGTGATGAGCGCGGGGCGGGACAGCGGCAGGGCCAGGCTCCACAGCATGCGCCAGTGTCCCGCACCGTCCGCGCGCATCGACTCGTACAGCTCGTCGGGGATGTCCCGCAGGAAGTTGACCAGGATGATCACGGTCAGCGGGATCGCGAATGCCGCCGAGGGGAGCACGATCGCGGGCAGGGTGTCGTACATCCGGGCCTTGGCGATCAGGAAGTACACCGGGATGATCGTGGCCTGGAGCGGGATGGCCAGGCCGAGCAGGAACACGCTGAAGGACCAGCGCAGGGCCCGGCCGCTGCCTCGCACGATCGCGTACGCCGCAAGGAACGACACGGCGAGGGTCAGGGCCGTCGCACCTGCCGTGACGGTGACGCTGTTCCACAGGAAGTGGGCGAAGCCGTTGTCCAGGACGAGGCGGTAGTTCTCCAGGGTCGGGTCGGACGGTACGGCCAGGGGGTTGGCCTCGAAGAAGCCCTCGCGGGTGCGCAGGCTGGTGACGACGGCCCAGTACACCGGGACGATCACGATGAGCAGCCAGAGCCAACCGCCGAGCGCGCCAAGGGGGTTGAGGCGTCGCAGACGGCCGGAGACCGGGGTGCCGGACGGCACCGCGGTACGCGCCTCGGAGCCGGTTGCCGGGGTGTGGGAGAGCACGGACATCACATACCTGCCTGCTGGCTTCGCATGTGGGAGAAGCCGGAGAAGCGGACGAGGACGAGGGAGAGGAGGAGTCCGGCCGCGACAAGGATCACGGAGATGGCACTGGCGAGGCCCATGTCGTTGCTTTGGAAGCCGGTGATGTACATGTCCAGTGGTAGCAGGCGGGTCGCGTAGCCGGGGCCGCCGCCGGTGAGGACGAAGACGAGGTCGAAGTAGGTGAGCGAGCCGACCAGCATCAGCGTCGACGAGGTGACGACGGTGTAGCGCAGCTGCGGCAGCGTGATGTGCAGGAACTGGGCCAGGCGTCCCGCGCCGTCGATCGACGCGGCCTCGTAGAGGGAGGCGGGGATCTGCCGGGCACCGGCCTGGTAGAGCAGCGTATGGAACGGCACGAACTGCCAGGCGATGACGAACACGACGGCATAGAAGGCGAGTTGAGGATCCCCGAGCCAGTTCTGATCGAGGAGGGAGAGGCCGAGGGTGGCGCCGAGGCCGAAGCCGGGGTCGAGGAGGTTCTTGAAGATGATGGCGATCGCGGCCGAGGAGATCAGCAGCGGGATGAAGTAGACGACCGCGAACAGGGCCCGGTAGCGCTGCTTTCCGGCGACGAAGACACCGAGGAGGAGACTGATCGGTGTCTGGACGAGCCATGACACGACCATGAACTTGAAGGTGAGCCACAGCGCGTGCCGGGTGACGTCGCTGGTGAGCGCTTCGTGCCAGTTGTCGGTGCCGGCCCAGGCAGGGCTGCCGAGGCCGTCCCAGCGAGTGAAGCTGAGATAGACCACGATCGCCATGGGCACCAGCGCGAACACGGCGAAGAGTGCGAGGGCGGGTACGGCCATCAGGAACGGCGGACCGCCCCTGGTGGCCGTACCAGCTGTCCGCTTGCCAGCGGCAAGGCTCACGACGCGGCCGCCTCGTCCATCTGCGCGCAGAATTCCTTCGGGCTGATCTCACCCAGGAACAGCTGATCGAGATGCGTGAGAAGGGCGTCGCCGAGCGCGGGGCTGAGCGCCTGGTCCCACGAGAGCTGGAAGCTCTTGGCGTCCTTGGCCAGGCCGTAGACGTACGCGAGCCAGTCCGGATTGTCCGCGGTCTTGAGCTTCGGCTCAAGACCCTTCACCGGGGGCACATTGCCGCCCTTGAGCAGGCTGTCGATGTAACTGGCGTTGTAGACACCGTCCTTGAGATAGGACACCGCGGCCTTCCTCTCCTTGGCGCCGGCCTGCGCGGAGAGGGAGGCGAAATTGGCCGGGTTGCCGACGACGTTCGTCGCGTCGCCCTTGCCACCGGGGACGGAGGGGAATCCGGTCCAGCCGAGGTGACCTCCGGAGACGAACTTCGGGGCGCCGGTCTGGATCGTGCCGTACCCCCAGCTGCCCTGCAGGATCATCGCGGCCTTGCCGGTGTACACCTGCGCCTCGGCCTGGCCCGTGTCGGCGGAGACGGAGGTGAAGCCCTTGGCGAAGCCTCCTGCGTCGACCAACTCCTTGATCTTTTTGGCGGCCTGGAGGACAGCCGGGTCCGACCACGCACCCTTCTCGCCCGCGGCCATCCTCGCGAAGACCTCCGGACCGCCGATGCGGTCGACCAGGTACTCCAGCCACATCAGGTCAGGCCACTTGGACCCACCCCCCATGGACAGCGGGGCGATGCCCTCGGCCTTGAACCTCTTCACCGCGGCGAGGAGATCGCTCCACGTCTTCGGCGGCTGGACGCCCGCCTTCTGGAACAGCTCCTTGTTGTAGTACAGGACGACGGGCTGCACACCATTGACCGGAACGCCGTAGACCTTGCCGTCGATGGTGGTGCTCTGCAGAACGTTCGGGAAGATCCGGCTCTTCCACTCCGGGCTCTTGTCGAGCTCCGGGGTGAGGTCGCCGACCTTGCCGGCGTCGACATAGTTCTTGAGCGCGCCACCGCCCCAGTTCTCGAACAGGACCGGCCCGTTGCCCGCCCCGACCGCCGTCCGCAGCTTCTGCTTGTACGGGTCGTTCTGGAAGAACTGGTAGGTGACCTTGCTGTCCGGGTGGGTCTTGTTCCACTCCTTGGCGGAGGCGCGGAACGTCGCCTCAGAGCCCTGCGTCAGTGCCCAGACCAGGGTGCCGTCGCCGGAGCCGCTGCCATCGGTGGAGCGTCCGCTGCTGCCGCACGACGTCAGGGTCAGCGCGAGGACGGTCGCGGCTGCGGGGACCAGTATGCGGGTGGTGATTCTCGGGGCCATCGTGAGCTCCTTCGCTCTCAGAGGCTCGACAACACTGCACGGCTCGAAAGTTTTCGAAACAACTACGTGCGCTGGCCGATAAATTAGAGAGCGTTCCCCGACCCGGTCAACCGGTCTGAGCCAATAATCTTGCCTGCACAACAACCTATGGACCACGGCGAAAGGTTGCGCTAGCGTCCCCGTAAGAAGCCGAAAGGATCACCATGGCGAAGAGAGTCGTCGAGCAAGGTCGGACCACCCTCACCGGCATCGCCGAGGCGGCCGGGGTCTCCGTGGCCACCGTGTCGAAAGTGGTCAACGGCCGCAGCGATGTGTCGCCCGAGACCCGGGCTCGCATCGAGCAACTCCTGCTGGAGCACGACTACGTGGCCCGCGGGCCCGGCGGTGTCCAGGCCCCGGTCCGCACCATCGACCTCACCTTCGACCAACTGGTCAACCCCAACAACCTGGTGATCGCCAAGGGCGTGACCGAGGCGGCGGCCGCGGCCGGCGTCGACGTCGTCATCGGCACAGCGCCCGACGACCCGCTCGGCGCCGGCTGGGTCCGCAAGATCAGCCACGCGGGGCGCGAGGGCGTCATCCTCGTGACGTCCGAGCTGACCCCGCAGCAGCGCGCCCAGTTCACCAAAGCGGGCATCCCGCTCGTACTGATCGATCCGATGAACGTGCCGGACGATTCCGTACCGAGCATCGGCGCCACCAACTTCAGTGGCGGCATGGCCGCCACGGAACACCTCCTCAGACTCGGGCACCGCCGGATCGGCATGATCGAGGGCCGGCACGACGCCGTGTGCAACACCGCGCGGCTGCACGGCTACCAAGCCGCCCTCGCCGCCGCGGGCATCACCCCCGACCCGTGCTTGATCAAACGAGGGGCCTTCCGTTTCGAACCGGCTTACGAGGCCGCGCTGGAGCTCTTCGCCCTGGACGAACCGCCCACCGCCGTCTTCGCCGGCAACGACCTGGAGGCATTCGGCGTCATCGAGGCCGCCCGGGTGCACGGCCTGCGCGTACCGCAGGACTTGAGCATCGTCGGCTTCGACGACACCGCCGCGGCCACCACCTCTGCCCCGCCTCTGACCACTGTGCGCCAGCCGTTCGCGGAGATCGGTGCTGCTGCCCTTCGCACGCTGCTACGGCTCAGCTCCGGACAGCAACCGCTGGACAGCCACCGGGTGGAACTGGCCACCCAGCTGGTCATCCGAGGCTCCACCGCACCACCACCCGACCACTCCTGAACCGAATTCCACACCCCATCTCAAGGGACGCACCATGACGACACCTTGGGCCGATCCGGCCTGCCCGCGTGACGACAGGGTCGAGGCACTCCTCGCCGAGATGACCCTGGAAGAGAAACTCGCCCAACTGGGCAGTGCCTGGCCCGGCGTGCGCCAGGTCAGCGGCAACGTAGCCCCTATGCAGGACGTCTTCGCACGGCACACCGAATTCGCCTCCGCCAGCAAGAACGGCCTCGGCCACCTCACCCGCCCGTTCGGCACCAAGCCCGTGGAACCCTCAGACGGCGCACACCAACTCGCCGCCCTGCAGCGCGACTTGATGGATCACACCCGACTCGGCATCCCCGCCATCGCGCATGAGGAGTGCCTCACCGGCTTCACCACGTACCGCGCCACCGTCTTCCCCGCCGCCCTGGCCTGGGCCGCCACCTTCGACCCCGCACTGATCGAGGACATGGCGCGGGCGATCGGCACGAGCATGCGCCGCGTCGGCGTCCACCAGGGACTGTCCCCCGTCCTCGATGTCGTACGCGACTACCGCTGGGGCCGGGTCGAGGAAACCCTCGGCGAGGACCCGTACCTCGTCTCGATGACCGGCACCGCATACGTGCGCGGCCTGGAAAGCGCCGGGATCATCGCCACGCTCAAGCACTTCGCCGGGTACTCGGCATCCAAGGGCGCCCGCAACCACGCCCCCGTCTCGATGGGCCCGCGCGAGTTCGCCGACGTCATCCTGCCGCCGTTCGAGATGGCGCTGCGAGAGGGCGGCGCGCGGTCGGTGATGAACTCCTACGCCGATGTGGACGGTGTCCCTGCGGCAGCCGACCCACATCTGCTCACCCACCTCCTCCGCGAAGACTGGGGGTTCGAGGGCACGGTCGTCTCCGACTACTGGGCCGTGGCGTTCCTGCGCACCATGCACCGCGTCGCCGCGACCGACGGCGAGGCAGGCGCCAGCGCCCTGCGCGCCGGCATCGACGTCGAACTCCCCAACACCCTCTGCTACGGCGAACCGCTCGCCGAACTCGTCCGCGCCGGGGACGTCCCGGAGGGGCTGGTCGACCGCGCTGTGCGCCGAATTCTGCGCCAGAAGACGGAACTCGGGTTGCTCGACGCCGACTTCAGCCCGGAGGCTGATACGTCTGACGGACCCGTCGATTTCGACCCGCCCGCCCACCGCGCCCTCGCCCGCCGTATCGCGGAGCAGAGCGTGGTCCTGCTCGACAACCGTTCCGGCGTGCTGCCGCTGACCCCGAACACCGCGACGGTCGCCCTCATCGGCCCGTGCGCCGACGACCCGAACGCCTTCTTCGGCTGCTACTCGTTCCCCAACCACGTCCTGCCCCACCACCCCGGCCACGACAACGGCATAGAGGCCCGCTCGCTGCTCGCCGCTCTGGACGCCGAACTCAGCGGCGTTCAGATCACATTCGAGCAAGGCTGTCCGGTCAAGGACATCGACCGCGACGGGATCGCCGCGGCCGCGGCACGGGCCCGCGAGTCGGACGTGTGCGTCGCCGTGGTCGGCGACCGCGCCGGCCTGTTCGGTCGCGGCACCTCCGGCGAGGGCTGTGACGCCGAGAACCTGGCCCTGCCGGGCGTCCAGGACGAGTTGGTAGAGGCTCTGCTCGCCACCGGCACACCGGTCGTACTGCTCGTCGTCTCCGGCCGACCCTACGCACTCGGCGCCTACACAGACCGCGCCGCGGCCGTGGTCCAGGCGTTCTTCCCCGGCGAGGAAGGCGGCAGCGCACTCGCGGGCGTGCTGTCCGGCCGCGTCACTCCATCCGGCAAGCTACCGGTGCAGGTGCCGCGGACGGCGGGCGGCCAACCCGGTACGTATCTGCACGCGCCGCTCGGCGGCAACAGCGAGGGCGTCAGCAACCTCGATCCCACCCCCGCCTACCCGTTCGGCCACGGCCTGTCGTACACCACCTTCACGTACGACGAACTCACCCTCAGCGCAGATGAGTTCGCAACTGGCGGGCAGATCGAGGTCAGCTGCGTGGTGCGCAACACCGGAGAGCGGGTCGGCGCCGAAGTCGTCCAGCTGTACACCGCCGACCCCGTCGCCGCGCTCCCCCGCCCCGTCACTCAACTGACGGGCTTCGCCCGGGTCGCGCTCACCCCGGGTGAACAGCGCCGCGTCACGTTCACCCTGCACTCCGACCGGCTCGCCTACACGGGCCCCGGCATGCGGCGCATCGTGGAGCCGGGGGAGATCGAGCTCATGGTGGGCTCGTCGAGCACGGACATCCGACTGCGCACCACGGCCCAACTCGTCGGCTCTGTAAGGGAAGTCGGCCATGACCGGGTCCTGGACACGCCCACAAAGGTCAGCTGACATCAGCCCGCGGAGGGCTCCTTGTCCGCGTGCGGCGGCAGAAGACCGCGCAGGACCGGGCTGACCAGGCGCAGCGCACCCTCCAGGTCGACCCCGGCAGGGCCCGGCCTGCTGAGCAGATTCCGCCGGCTTGCGACGCACCTCATCAGGGCGCTGCTCAGCACTGCTCTCAGGCGCGTGTCGGGGCCGTCCACGGCGCGCGCCATGGGTTCCACGGAGTGGCCAATGATGCGCTTGCGGACGAATTCCGCGGCATTCGCCGGCACTCCGGTGTGCAAAGACATGGCCATGGAACTGTTTCGGACTCGGACGCCCAGGGCGAATCCGCCTCTGACATCTGCGCCGTCGCCAATGGGGCGCTGCTCGGCGTTGCATGGTCAGGCAGGTGCGGGTGCAGGTGAATGGCTTCGCCGGCCTGCCGTACGGCTTCACGCCCGTCATCAGCGCCGTAGGGGCGTCGGCCAATGCCCCGTCCTGGTCGCCCCATCACTCGACGCGCCCCTCGGCTCCGGCGTCCGCCGCTGGGCCCAAGTGGCGGGCCTCACCGCGCACACTGCAGGAATGCGCCCCGCCCCGAGCCCCGCCGCACCGACGCCGCCGCGGATCCCTCAGCCAGCGGGCTCGTCGCCCCGACCGATCAATGCCACCGCTTTGGGGACAGCCTGCAAGATGTAGTCGGGGGCGCAGTCGGTGAGAACGCGGCGTGCTGTTCGTTCGAGGTGGCGGGCCATCAGGGGGACAGCACGCCGCTCGTCATGGGCGGCTACGGCCTCCAGGAGCGCGGCGTGCTCAATGTCGCCTTCCTTCTGCCACTCGGCGGGGTCCACATGTTGCTCGATACGGATGTAGCGGGCGCTGCGGTCGGCAAGCGTACGCATCTGGGTGCGCAGCACCCCGCCGGGAGCGCTGCCGAGCACTTCGTGGAACTCGCGATGTGCGGTGAACCAGGCGGACAGGTCCCGGCTTCTGGCGGAGCGTCGCATCGCGCTGAGGGCCGCCTTGGCCTGACGGCGCTGCGCCGGGCCGAACCCGTCAATGGTCGTGGCGATCGCCAGGCACTCCAGCATGATCCGGGCGCCGTAGATACCATCCAGCTCCGCCGGGTCGAACCCGGCCACGCGCAAACGCTGATTCGCCTGCCCCTCGACCAGGCCCTCCTCTTGAAGCATGCGCAGCGCTTCCCGTACGGGGGTGCGGCTCACGCCGACCTGGTCGGCGAGTGCCACCTGCGACAGCTTCGTGCCCGGTGGGATCCGGCCGTCGAGGATGCACTCACGCAAATAGGTGTGCAGGGGTTCGATGGACCCACGCGTCTGTGGGAGGTCGAGCCGCTCGATCCCCGGGATCCGCAGGGTTTGCTGAGGCATGCGCGGATGATACCGAGAACCTGTTGCAGCTTGACATATCCGCTGGGCCGTTCCGCCCGGGATCTCCGTAGCCCTGCCCTCATGGAACACCCGAGAACAACCACCCGCACCGCCCCGCTGATCGCTGGCCGGCAGGTTCCGGCCGTCCCACGCGCCCTTGTCGCCGTGATCGGACCCGCCGCCCTCGACCGCATCGCGTACTGGATCGCCGCCGTCGCCGGAGCGGCGACGACGATCGACGCCCGTACGACCTCACCGTCGAAGTGGTGGCCGCCGCCTCCGCACGCCGCTGCTGATCGGCGCCGCCGTCATCGACCTCCCCGTGCCGCGACACCCCCGCCCTCGCGCGGCGGCTCGCGAGGACCGGGCTCGCGGTCGCAGTGATCTCCAGCGTGTCGCCGTTCCTCATGGCCGACGACACAGGACGTCGTCATACTCGCCGCGATACATCTCGTGGTCGGCGCAGCCTGGGCCCTGATCGCGCCCATCTGCCCTCCAACCGCCACTGCACGGCGCCGAGTTCACCGGAGCCCCTCGGCCCCGGCACGCCGGGGCCGAGGCCGGGGCCGGGGCCGGGGCCGGGGCCGTTCGACGACTCACCTCAACGCTTGTATATTTCTAGGCCGGACAAGATTTGGGCCTTCGGACGCCCGAGGAGGCGGTGACCAGCATGAATAGACCCAGGGCGCTGTCCGCCGCCCGGGAAGACGTGCCGATCCCCGTCCGTCATCCAGAGACTGTCGAGCCCAGAGCACCGGTCGCGTCTCCGGCCGCGTACGGCACCGGGTCCCAGCCTGCCGAATGCCCGGCACCGGGCGATCTGCGCCGCGCCTTCGACGTGCTGGGGAAGCGGTGGAACGGGCTGATCCTGGCCGCGCTTCGCCGCGAACCGCTGGGCTTCGCCGAGCTGTACCGCACCGTGTCCGGTGTCAGCGAGCGCATGCTCTCGGACCGGTTGCGGGAGCTGGCCGAGGCCGGCCTCCTCGACCGGATCGTGGATCCCGGCCCGCCCGTCCGCACCCGCTACGGACTCAGTGACCACGGTCGGGCCCTCGTCCCCGTGCTGCGCACGATCGCGGACTGGGCGGCCTGCCATCTGGCGACGCCCTCGGAGTGACTGGCGAACCGATGTCTCAGGCGCCGCGCGGCGTCAGGCGGATCACCGGCAACAATCGGTCGGTCTGTTCCTGGTACTTGGCGAAGCGCGGGGACGCGGCAGTAATCCGTTCCCATGCCACCTCACGGGCGTCGCCGTGCAACTGCTCGGCCACCACGTCGATCCGGCGCCCTTCCACCTCGATCGCCACCTGGTCGGGGTGGGCCGCGATGTTGAGGTACCACGCGGGATTCTTCGGCGCCCCCGCAGCGGAGGCCACCACAAGCCACCTGTCGCCGTCACCGGGAAACCACATCACCGGAGTCTCCCGCGTTTCACCGCTCTTGCGTCCCACGGTCGTGAGGACCAGCGCATCGGCTCCCATGACCTTTCCGCCCTTGCGGCGGATCCGGCGCGCCATAAGTTTGTTGACCCAGCGCAGCCAGCCGCCCGGCTGGCGCGCACCACGGGTACCCACAGGTGTGTCGAAACTCATCCGACCTCCCTCGGCAGTGTACGAGACCGTAGTGCGGCGGAAAAGATTGGTCAAGCAACCTTCAGGACGTATGAACTAAGAAACCTTTCGGCACCGCACCTCAACACACCCGGGACGGCTGCTCTTTGCAGGGAAAACTCAAGGGTGCGGCGGCCCCCTGACCGACCGCACCTTCATTTGCCTGAACAATCAAGTGGCGCGCAGCTCAGTCGCCCGGGAGCTCCTCCACGCAACCGATTGGCTCGGCGTCGCGTGCCTCATGAGCCAGATTCCGCTCGAGCTTCTCGAGCGCGGCGAGCACGTCGGCTTGCTCACTCTTGGAAAGGCCACCGGCGGCGGAGTTTTCGAGTTCAGCCCAGATGTCCTCGACCTTGCGCCGCAATGCCATGCTGGCGGCAGTCGGCTCGACGATCACCGAGCGCTTGTCGGTGGGCGAGGGCACACGGCGCACGAACCCGGCCTGCTCCAGACGGCGAACAGTACGGGTGATCGTCGCAGCGTCCGAGCCGACGACCTGGCCGAGGTCGACCTGGCGCATCGCGCCGCGCTCCCAGAGCTCCATCATCACCAGCTCCTGGCTCGGGTGGAGGCCCACCTCGCGCAGCAGCTGCCCGGCGATCATGCGGTGCAGTCGGGCGACCCGGAAGATCGCGTGGCTGATGGGCCCGCGGTGTGCGGCCGACGGCACCTGCCCGGTGCTCACGCCGCGCTCTGCTTCCCCGCCCATTCGCCCTCCACCGATCCTGCGTGGCGCCCATCGTCTGCGCCTTCCCCGCTTGCTGCCTGTCCCGGAACTATATGCGGTGCACCGGTATGACCGACCAGGGTCTTTCGGGCACTCGTCTTCGCCCGGCTGGGCGATGCCGGAAGCCGTCCTTGTCCGCGCCGATGGCGGTGACGGCATGGGCAGTCCTCGACCGCGCCCCGACCCTCGTACTGCATCAGGACACATTCGAGTGCGGCCTGCTCTGTAGCCAGCGGTGTGATCAGTGCGCACCAGCCCTCGATGCGGCCGCGCGCACGTCGTCGTCCGGCCGGTCGCCGGCCGACTCCTTCTCGTGCTCCGCCCACGATGGCTCAGCTGAACCATCGTGATGCGCTGCACGAGGCCGCCGATCGAACTGGAGGGTGGCCGGATAGCCCGGACCGCTTGCCTGCGGCTGGTCAAGGGCTTGGCCACAACCAAACCCGGTCCCCTGTGCCTGAGGCTCCGCAGGCGGCGACCGTGGCGGCCGATGTTCAGCACTGTCTATAAGCGGTGGTGTCCGGGAGGCACGCCACCTCCGCTTCTCACCCGCTGAGAGTCTTTGGACGAGAGGACACAACGATTGGCTCCTCTGCCCCACCAACAACTGTCCGCAGCTTTGGACGCGGCACCGCCATAGTCTTCGCCCTGTGTTGGACCGCTGTCCTGTTCGACGGCCTCGACATGTTCATCTACGGCTCAGTACTGCCGCACATGCTCGAGACCAAGGCCCTGGGGCTGGATCCAGGGCAAGCCGGTGATCTGGGCAGCTACGCCACCTTCGGCATGCTCATCGGGGCCCTCGCCGCAGGCACCGTCTGCGACCGCATCGGCCGCAAGAAGACGGTGATCGCGTGCGTCACCATCTTCTCCCTGGCCTCCAGCCTGTGCGCCCTCGCCCCGAGCGTCGCCATCTTCGGTCTGGGCCGCACGTTGGCAGGACTCGGTCTGGGCGGTCTGTTGCCCACCGCCATCACCATGGTTTCCGAATTCGCCCCCGGGCACCGCACCGCCCTGGCCGTGGGAGGCGTCATGACCGCGCACAGTACCGGCGGCATCGTCTCTGCCTAGGTGGCCAGTTGGGTGGTCGAGCCGCTGGGCTGGCGCTCGGCCTTCTGGGCGTGCGTCGTACCCGTGCTGTTCGTGCCTGTGCTGATCAAGGCCATGCCCGAGTCGCTGAGCTTCCTCATGGCCAAGGGCCGAACGCGCGAGGCACAGCAGACAGCTGACACCTACGGCGCCCCCCTGCCCGACCCACCGGCCACAGCCGACGGGCCCCGCCGCGGAGACGCGGTCGCCGCCCTGTTCCGCGACCGCCAGTGGCCCCAGACCCTCCTGTACTGGCTGGCTTCCTTCGGCGGACTGCTACTCGTCTACGGTGTTGCCACCTGGCTGCCCACCCTGATGCGCTCCGAAGGCTACGACCTCGGCTCGTCCCTGCAGTTCGTGGTCGTCTTCAACCTCGGCGGCATCATCGGACTGCTCGCTGCCGGCAAAGCCTCAGACCGCTTTGGCGCACCACGCATCTCGGCCGTGTGGTTCCTGGCCACCGCGATGAGCGTCTACCTGCTGAGCATCCACATGGCTCTCGCACTCACCTTCACGGTGGTCTTCCTCGCCGGATTCTTCCTCAACAGCGCGCAGAGCATGATCTATGCGACCGTGTCGATCCGCTCCACACCCGACAACCGTGCGACAGCAGTCGGCTGGACCTCCGGCATGGGCCGGTTCGGCGCCGTCTTCGGCCCGTGGCTCGGCGGTCAGCTTCTGGCATCGGGGAACGGCTCTTGGGGGTTCATCGCGTTCGCCTTGACGGGCCTGTTCTCAATGACATTCATCAGCCTCGCTGCCCTTCGCGCGCGGCCACGATCTGCCACCGGACAAGCACCCGAGCCTCACTCCATGGTCGTTCACTGAGGAGTGTGGCCGACGCTACAAGCATCGGTACTGCTGTACGTCTTGTCCTCAGGGCCCGGGCGCCCTTGGCGGGCTGAACATCAGCGGTTGGTCCACTCTGGCCACTACGGTGTTCGTTCGGCCGGAACATCCCCTGGGGCGCCATGCGCCTCGAGCACATCAAGGTCGACAACTCTCGTGGCCTCCGCCAAGTGGACAGGTAGCTGTCGCGCTTCGGTTCCTCATCGGCGAGAACGCCGAGGGCTGCTGCGGGCTGAGGCATTACACCCGTGTCCGCCCGGCGTATGGCCGGAGCAGGCCGAGGAGTTCCTCTCTGCCGCGCACAGCGTCGAGCCGAGGTCCTTTCCCGGCCGGGCCGCGCTGCGTACGGTGCCCATCACACCGGCCACGCCCCGCAACAGATCACCGA
This sequence comes from Streptomyces sp. NPDC107517, assembly GCF_055582645.1. NCBI lineage: Bacteria > Bacillati > Actinomycetota > Actinomycetes > Kitasatosporales > Streptomycetaceae > Streptomyces > Streptomyces sp. NPDC107517. Next base: position 79,553 of record NZ_JBVJPM010000026.1, read on the forward strand.
TCAGCACCGGACCGACATCATCGCCGACTCGGAGGATCTCGCCTGGCACAATCGCCATTCATGAAGAGTGCCGACCGAGCGGACTGGAGGTGCGGCGATCTGTGAGAACCGCACAAACGCCCCTTCGAGTCGGCAGCACTCCGCAAGGAATCGCTCTTCATAGGGGATGAGCGCCTGTGCCCTGCGCTGGAGCGCCCGGCCTGGGCCCTGAAACGGGAGCTCGGATCGTCGGGCATCGGCCAGGTCTCTGTGCCACCAGAAACCTGATGCGGCGTCAGGAAAGTCAGCATTGGGTCAGCATCAGTCTGATGAGAGCTGCCCACGGGTGACGAATCCTGCAACTCGCGAACGTGGATTCAAGGCCCCCGAGGATCGTTTGCGATCGCAGCGAAGGGAAGCCGGGCAAGTCGACTACGCCGCCTGCCCAGCCCCGCATAGCTCACGCCACAAAGAGCCAGTTCAACGCACTCGACCTCTAGGTTTCAGCGGCACAGGCGGCAGCTCCGGCGCAGCCAGTGGATCCCCGTCATACCCCTTCACTTCCCCAAATCTCGACCCGCCCATCCAGTCTTCACGAGCCTGACTGATATCGTCCTGCGATCTGCCGATGAAGTTCCACCACATGATCAGTTCCTCGCCGAACGGCTCGCCGCCGAGGAGCATCAGGGAAGCGTCCGACTCGGCGCGCAGGGGGAGTTCGGTACGGCCGCAGCCCAGGTAGAGCATGGAGCCGGGCAGGACAGGGACGCCGTCGACGTGGGCCTCGCCCGACATGGACAGGACCGCGTGCTCGAAGTCCGGTTCGAGGGGGATGCTGAGATCGGCCCCGCGCGTGAGACTGAGGTCCGCCCCGACGATGGGTGTGTACGTCGTGCCGGGTGACGCGGCGCCGTCGAGCTCGCCGAGGATCAGGGTCGCGCTCAGGCCGGGGGCCGTGACCTGGGGCAGGTCGGCGTGGTGCTCGAAGCGGGGTTCCGTGTGGCGGTGGCTGTCCGGCAGGGCGACCCACAGCTGCGCGCCGTGCAGCAGACGGGCGTGCGGGCGCGGGCTCTCCTCGGAGTGGCTGATGGCCCGTCCGGACGTCATGAGTCCCAGCTCGCGGGGCCTGATCGTCTGGAGGCTGCCCGTGGAGTCGCGGTGCAGGACCTCCCCCTCGTGCAGCCAGCTCACCGTCTGCAGCCCCATGTGGGGGTGGGGCGGCACCTGCATGCCGGGTTCGTCGGCGATGTCGTCGGGCCCGTAGTGATCGACGAAGGCCCAGGCGCCGACCATGCGGCGGCCGAGGTTCGGAAGCAGCCTGCGGACCTCGGTGGACTCGCCGAGCTTCACGCGCCGGGGGGAGAGGAGTTCGCGTACGGGCTCCGCCACGACGAAGCCCCGGCCGCCGCACATGGTCGGCACCGCCTCGCGATCAAGATTGCTCATGGCTCACAACCTAGACCCGACCCGGCCGTCCCGTCAGGCATGCGTACGGGTGGACCCGCGCGCTCACCAGGACGGAATATGCGCCGGGTCCGTGCCGTTTACAGCCGTCGAGGAGGCACCAGTGGTGAACACGGTCAACTACTACACGCAGGGCACCCCCGCGGAGCGCTGGGAGCGCGCGCGGATGTTCTTCGACGCCAAGGAGTACACGCTCGCGGCGCAGATTCTCGACGACCTGGTCGCCGAGATCCCCGAGCAGGTGGCGGCGCGCCTGCTGCTGGCCCGCGCGTACTACCACTCGGCCCAGCTGGGCCGCGCCGAGGCCGAGCTGCGCACGGTCGTGGAGCGTGACCCGGTCGAGCACTACGCCCGTCTGATGCTCGGCCGCACCCTGGAGCGCCAGGGCCGCCACGAGGAGGCGGGACCGCATCTGCGGATGGCGGCCGCGTTCGCGGGCGACTTCGGCGACGCCTGAGCCACGGCCGGGGGCCGGCCACTGGGCCGGTCGGCCTCCGGTCGGCCCCGCCCCCGGCACCCTGATCTGCGGCTCCGCTAGCCTGGCGGGACGATGAGCAACCGTTTCGAGACGTCATGGGGCGAGTTCGACCTCGCCCGCTTCCCCGAGGATTCCCACGACCCGCTGCGCGCGTGGGATGCCGCGGACGAGTACCTGCTGCGGCATCTCGCCGACAGCGCCACCGATCTTTCAGGGTCGGTGGTCGTGATCGGCGACCGGTGGGGCGCGCTCGCCACGTCCCTGGCCGGGCACTGCGACCGGCCGACCGCGATCTCCGACTCGTACCTCGGGCAGCGGGCGACCCGCGCCAACCTCGACCGGGCCGGCTTCGACGAGAACGCCGTGCGCCTGCTGACCACCCAGGACACCCCGCCGGAGCGCGTGGACGTCCTGCTCGTACACGTCCCCAAGAGCCTGGCGCTCCTCGAGGACCAGCTGCACCGCATCGCGCCCGCCGTCCACGAAGACACCGTGGTGATCGGCACCGGCATGGTCAAGGAGATCCACACCTCGACGCTGAAGCTGTTCGAACGGATCATCGGCCCGACCCGCACGTCCCTCGCCGAGAAGAAGGCGCGGCTCATCTTCACCACGCCGTTCCCGGCGCTCGCCCGGCCGCGGAACCCGTGGCCCCACACGTACGCCCTGCCCGACGGTGTCGGCCCCGTGTCGGGCCGGACCGTCACCAACCACGCGGGGGTGTTCTGCGCGGAGCGTCTCGACATCGGCACCCGGTTCCTGCTCCAGCACCTGCCCCGCAGCGAGGGCGCCGAGCGCGTCGTGGACCTGGGCTGCGGCAACGGCGTTGTCGGTACGGCCATGGCGCTGGAGAACCCGCGGGCGGAGATCGTGTTCACGGACGAGTCGTTCCAGGCGGTGGCGTCGGCCGAGGCGACCTACCGGGCGAACATCGACCCCTCTGAACACCCCGAGGCGAGGGCGGAGTTCCTCGTGGGCGACGGGCTCGCGGAGCTGCCCGCGGGCAGCGCGGACCTGGTCCTGAACAATCCGCCGTTCCACTCGCACCAGGCGACGACCGCGGCCACGGCCATGCGTATGTTCTCCGACGCGCGCGACGCGCTGCGCCCGGGCGGTGAGCTGTGGGTCATCGGCAACCGCCACCTCGGCTACCACGTGAAGCTGCGCCGTCTGTTCGGCAACAGTGAACTCATCGCCAGCGACCCGAAGTTCGTGGTCCTGCGCGCCGTCAAGAAGGAGCGCGAGCCGCGTTCATAGGCGCGTCGAGCGCCACGCGGGGGACGCGCGGGCACGGCGTCCCCCGGTCGCCCAGCACATCGAGGACAGGACCGAACCCGTGACCAGCCGCGTCACCTTGATCTCTGCCGCCGCGAGCCGGTCGCTGCGGGAGGCCCGGTTCGATGACGGGTGTCCGCTCGACGCGAGCGCCGCGGCACGGGCCCGGGCGGCGGCCGGTTTCCTGCCCGCGGCCGAGCGGCTGCTGGTCTCCCCCACGGTACGCTGCCGGGAGACGGCGACGGCGCTCGGACTCGCCGCCGTCGAAGCCCCGGAGCTGGCCGGGCTCGACGCGGGCCGTTGGCGGGGGCTGACACTCGACGAGGTGAGCGCCCAGGACCCGGCCGGCATCGCCCTCTGGCTCTCCGACCCCGGCGCCGCGCCACACGGCGGGGAGTCCGTTCGTGCCCTGTGCGAACGGGTCGCGCGCCTGCTGGACGCTTCGGCGGAGCTCGGCGGCCGGACGCTCGCCGTTGTGGAGCCGGAGGTGGTGCGGGCGGTGGCCGTCACGATCCTGGACGCGCCCGGATCGGCGTTCTGGCGGCTCGACGTACCGCCCCTGACCGCGACCGATGTCAGCGGGCGCTCCGGGCGCTGGAACATTCGGCTCGGACGGGCGCTCGGCCCGTCGGAGGGCGAAGCCGGGAGCTGACCCGGAAGGGACCCGGAGTGGTCCTGGAGGGGTCCCGGAGTGGACCGCCCGTTCACCGCTGCCCCCTACTGGCTCGACGGTGAGCAGCACTTGCCTCCAACTACCCCCGGATGCACGCCCGTTGATGCCCGATGCCGCAGGAGCAGCGCCGTGAGCGCACACCGCAGGCAGTCGCCGTCCGCCGCTCCCGCGGGTTCGTCCGCCTCGCCGTCCGGGCCCTCACTCCCCCGTCGGTCCCGCGGGCCGTGGCACCCGTGCGACGGGCAGCCGACCAGTGACTCGATCTCCCTCAGCAGCTCCTCGCTCTCCTTGGCCCGCTGCGCCAGGACGCGTACACGCGCGCTCTGACCGCCGATCTGCCGTCTGCTGGCGATCAGTTGCTCGTACTCCTCCAGGGACAGCGCGACCGCCTCGCGGCCGCCGAGTGTGATGTGGCGCGGTTGGGGGTGTCTGGCCACGCGGATCTCCGCCCTCGGAAGAAAGTCGGAAGAAAGCGAGAGGGCCGACCGGGTGGTTCCGGCGGCCCTCTGCGCTTGATCGCCTGTCTGGGGGTCCGGGCTGTGGCGCGGTTCTCTCAGTGGGGTACGGGAGTTGCCTTGCCGGACGCGACCGCCTCGGTGCGCGGGACGAGCTGACGCTGCGCCAACTCACCGAAGATCAGGCCGAATCCTGTCCACATGGTGAGCTGGATGGCGAGGGCCGAGGTGCGGAACCGCCACAGCAGCGTGGCGGGGAAGTCCTTCGGCACCTCGTTGACGACCGGCAGGAAGGCGTACGCGAGTCCGATCGTGAGGACGAAGAACGCGACCGCGGCCACGGTGGCGTACCAGGTGCCCAGGCGGGGAGCGAGCCGTTTCCCGATGATCACCGCGGAGACGGCGAGGAGGACGCCGAGCAGCATCATCAGGAAGTACAGCGTCGTGCGCTCGCTGATGGTGCCGGGGTCCCCGACGGACGGCGGGTTGGCGGGGTACTTCAGGAACGGCACGACGTACACGGCGAGCAGGGCCGTGCCGGCGAGCAGGAGTGCCGTGGCCCGTGGGGTGAAGCGGCCGACGCGGCCGAGCGCGAAGCAGTACGCGAGGGCGGCGATGCCGCCGAAGGCGATGCCGTAGAGCAGCATTCCGGTGGCGAGGCCGCCGGTGGACTGCATGCTGCGGCTGACGAGTTCGACCTCGTGGTGGTGCGCGGGTGCGTGCGCCTCCTCGTAGCCGATGGCGCTGTCGACGCTCGGTTCGCCGAGGAGGTAGGCGACGATCAGGGCGAGCAGGCCGGCGGCGAGGCCGGCGAGCATGCCGCGTACGAGAAGGTTTCTCACTGTTGCGGAGTTCATGAGCTTCGCGGCGTCCCTCGTCAGTGGCAGGGGAAGCCGAGCAGGTGGCGGGCGTCGTGCACCCATTCATGAACGCCCTCGCCGGAGACGACGGCCGTGGCGCCCTGCTCGGCGCCGACGAAGTAGAGAAGGACCAGCATCAGGATGCCGAAGAAGACCGCCCAGGGGGCGATCGCCTTCAAGGGCAACGCTGCGGGAAGAACGGGGGTGGTGGCTGTCGGCTGCGCGACGGTCTGCGCCATGGCAGGACCTCCTCTGGGAGTTCGCGTCCCATCTCGGTGGTGCACAAGTACGACAGCTGCGGGTCTGACTCGCGAGGTCCCTGCCCGTCCGGGCGAGTAGCTCGTCTCACAGTGGCGCGACCGTGCCGGATTCTCACCGGCTTCCGCTTTGCTGTCGTCGATATCGCTGAGACCGTACCGCGTGCGGAGCGCACGGCCAAGACCGGGCCGCCCGGCGTGACTTTGGCCATTGCCGGCACCAGGACCTCCTGACCTGCGGTACGGCAAGGCCTGCTCAGGAAGCGGAGGTTCTCAGGAAACGGATGTACGGGCGCTCGCCCGGCTCGGTGGCATGAGAGACCGGGTCGGAGTCCGGCGAGCAGGTCGAGGAGGTCCAACTGGCCCGGGACCCGCGCCTGCCTGGAGAACGTGGTCGCGGCGGCCCGTGCGGTCCGCGGGGAACTCTGCGCGCCCTGACAACCGGGGGGAGACTGTCCGGGCGGAGGGCATCGTGACCCGCCCGGACAGCCACGCGATCGGGGACAACCCTCAGCCGCGGTACGTCTCCAGCAGCCTCAGCCACACCTCGCTCACCGTCGGATACGACGGCACCACGTGCCACAGGCGGTCGATCGGGACCTCGCCCGCGACGGCGACCGTCGCCGAGTGGACGAGTTCGCCGACGCCCGGGCCGACGAACGTCACGCCCAGGAGGATCTCGCGGTCGAGGTCGACGATCATGCGGGCCCGCCCGCGGTAGCCGTCGCCGTACAGGCCCGCGCCCGCAACGGAGGCGATGTCGTAGTCGACGGCCCGGACGCGGTGGCCCGCGGCCTCGGCCTCCGCCAGGGTGAGGCCTGCCGAGCCCGCCTCGGGGTCCGTGAAGACGACCTGCGGGACGGCGGAGTGGTCGGCCGTCGCCGCGTGGGCGCCCCAGCGGTCCGTCTCCAGGAGCGGGACGCCCAGGGCGCGGGCCGCGATGGCCGCGCCCGCGATACGGGCCTGGTACTTGCCCTGGTGGGTCAGCAGCGCGCGATGGTTCACGTCCCCGACCGCGTACAGCCAGGTGCTGCCCTCCACCCGGAGGCTGTCGTCGACGGGGAGCCACGAGCCGGGTTCGAGTCCGACGGTCTCCAGGCCGATGTCTTCGGTGCGGGGCGCTCGGCCCGTGGCGAAGAGGATCTCGTCGGCCTCCAGGGTCGAGCCGTCGTCCAGGGTGGCGACGACGGTGCCGCCCTCCCGGGTGACCCCCTTCACGGAGACGCCGGTCCGCACCTCCGCGCCGGCCTCGACGAGGGCCTGGGTGACCAGCTCGCCGGCGAAGGGCTCCATCCGGGACAGCAGCCCCGACCCCCGTACGAGCATCGTGACCTGCGAGCCGAGGGCCTGCCAGGCCGTGGCCATCTCCGCGGCGACGACTCCGCCGCCCACCACGAGGAGCCGGCCAGGCACCTTCTGCGCGCTGGTGGCCTCGCGGCTCGTCCACGGCTCGACGTCGGCCAGGCCGGGGAGGTCGGGGAGCGCGGCCCGCGTGCCCGTGCAGACGGCGACTGCCTGCCGCGCCGTCAGGACATGCTCGGTCCCGTCGGGCCCGGTGACGGCGACCCGGCGGGGGCCCGCGAGGCGTCCCTGGCCCCGGTAGAGGTCGGCGCCGATGGACTCCAGCCAGCTCACCTGGCCGTCGTCCTTCCAGTGTGAGGTGTACTCGTCACGGCGGGCGAGGACCCCGGGCACGTCCAGCGGACCCTCCACGGACCGCTGCAGGCCCGGCAGACGCCTGGCGTCGGCCCGGGCGATGACCGGGCGCAGCAGGGCCTTACTGGGCATGCACGCCCAGTAGGAGCACTCGCCGCCTACGAGCTCGCTCTCCACCACCGCGGTACTGAGGCCCGCGGCCCGTGCCCGGTCCGCGACGTTCTCCCCGACCGGCCCAGCGCCCAGCACCACCACGTCGTATGTGTTCTCATCCGTCATGGGCCCAGTGTGGTCGCAGGTGTGCGACGGGGCCACACGGGTACGCGCGCGGAATACGTCCGATACCGGGACCGTTGTGAACAGCGGCTTCAGCACCGCAACCAGGAAGCAGGAAGAGGGCACATCATGAGCAGCACCACCGTGGAGCTCACCAAGGAGAACTTCGACCAGACGGTCACGGACAACGGATTCGTGCTGATCGACTTCTGGGCGTCGTGGTGCGGGCCGTGCAAGCAGTTCGCGCCCGTCTACGAGAAGGCCGCGGAAGCCAACCCGGACCTGGTCTTCGGCAAGATCGACACGGAGGCCCAGCCGGAGCTCGCGTCGGCGTTCGGGATCCAGTCGATTCCGACCCTGATGATCGTCCGTGACCAGGTCGCCGTGTTCGCCCAGCCCGGGGCGCTTCCGCAGGAGGCTCTGGACGACGTGATCGGTCAGGCCAGGAAGCTGGACATGGACGAGGTGCGCAAGTCGATCGCCGAGCAGCAGGCGAAGGCCGAGGAAGGCGCGGACGGCGCGGACGGCGCGCAGGCCTGACGCCGACCCCATGACGATGGCCGCCGGGCCCGTACTTCCGTACGGGCCCGGCGGCCGTTTCACGTGCGCGCGGGGGTCAGAACGGATAGCCCGCCACGTCGCCGCGCACCGTCGTCCACCGGGTCTCGGTGAACGCCTCGATGTTCGCCTCGCCGCCGAAGCGGGCGCCCGTGCCGGACGCCGCGACCCCGCCGAACGGAGCGACCGCCTCGTCGTTCACCGTCTGGTCGTTGATGTGGACGATGCCGGTGGGGATGCGCTCGGCGAGGTCGAGTCCGCGCGCCGGATCGCGGGTGACGATGCCGAGGGAGAGGCCGTACGGGCTCGCTGCGGCCAGCGCGGCCGCCTCGTCGGCGCCGGTGAAGGAGCGGACGGGCGCGACGGGGCCGAAGACCTCCTCGGCGTAGGCGGGCGTGCTGTCGTCCACGCCCGCGAGGACCGTCGGCCGGTAGAAGAGGTCGCGGTGCGTGCCGCCCGCGGCGAGCTTCGCCCCCGCGGCGGTGCTGGCCTCCACCAGGCCGTGGATCTTGGCGAGTTGGGCCGCGTCGATGACGGGGCCGAGATGGACCTGGTCGCGGTGGGGGTCGCCGACGGCGAGGGACTCGGCCTTCGCGGCGAGGCGTTCGACGTACTCCTCGTAGAGCGAGGCGTGGACGAGGTGGCGACCGGTCGTCATGCAGATCTGGCCCTGGTGGAAGAAGGAGCCCCAGGCCGCGGTGGAGATGACGGCGTCGAGGTCGGCGTCCGCCAGGACGATCAGGGCGGAGTTGCCGCCGAGTTCCAGGTGCGCGCGCTTGAGGTGGCGCCCCGCGGCCTCGCCGACGGCCCGGCCCGCGCCGGTGGAGCCGGTGAAGGAGATGACGGGGACGTCCGGGTCGGCGACGAGCGCCTGGCCCGCGTCCGCTCCGCCGGGCAGCACGTGGAGGACGTCCTGCGGCAGGCCCGCGGCGGCGAGGACGGCCGCCAGGGCGAGGCCGCCGCAGACCGCCGTGCGCGGGTCCGGCTTGAGGACGACGGCGTTGCCGAGCGCGAGGGCCGGGGCGACGGAGCGGATGGAGAGGATGAGCGGGGCGTTGAACGGGGCGATGACGCCGACGACACCGGCCGGGACGCGGCGTGTGTACGAAAGGCGCGGCGCCTCGCTGGGCAGGACCTGGCCGGTGGGCCGGGACGCGAGGGCGGCGGCCTCGTAGCACTCCTGGGCGGCGACGTGCAGCTCGAAGTCGGCCTTGCCGGGGATCGATCCCGACTCGCGCACGAGCCAGGTGCGCAGCTCGTCGGCGTGCTCGGTGAACAGGTCGCCCGCGCGGCGCAGGACGGCCGCGCGCGCGAAGTGGGGCTGCCGGGCCCAGTCGCCCTGGGCCGCCGCGGCGGCCTTCGCCGCGGTGCGGACGTCGTCCGGGGAGGCGAGCGTGACGGTGGCGAGGCGCTCGCCCGTGGCGGGCTCCGTGACCTCGTGCTCATCGCCCGACAGCGGGCGGGCCTGCCAGGTCTTCGGGTCGAGCAGGGGCATGCCGGATCTCCGATCGGTCACTGATCTCCGGGGCGGCGCGCGGGACGGTGCGCCGGCCCATGTTGTTGAGCACGCAACATCCTAGTCGCGTGGGCCGTGCGGGGCCCCGGTCGTCAGGTCGACTGTCTCGCCACGACGCGGGCCCGGAGCATGTCGTGCGACTCGGTGACGGCGCCGGGGTCGCGCACGAGGCGGTCGACGAGCTCGGCGAGTTCCTGCCCGGACGGCAGCTCGATACGGACGGTGCTCAGCCGGGGCCGCAGCAGCCGCCCGAGCATCAGATCATCGGCCCCGATGACAGCCGTCTCCTCCGGAATGCCGACACCCGCGTCCTGGAGCGCACGCATCAGGAGCATCGCGTACTCGTCGTTGTACGCGAACACGGCGTCGAGACCCAACTCCCTGACCCTCGGCACCAGTTGGGCCGCCGAATCCTCGTCGTAGGCGAGGGGCAGCTCGAAGACCACGGCGCCGGTCCCGAGGACCTCGTTGCGTATGCCTTCCAGGCGCGGCCGCGCGAAGTGGTCGAGGCCGGGCTCCGTCGGCAGGACGACGCCGATGCGGCGCCGGCCGCGTTCGACGAGGTGGGCGCCCGCGCTCCGGCCGACCTCACGGTGGTCCATGAGCAGCGCGTGCGCGCCCTCGGCGCGCTCGGGGCCGATCGTGATGACTGCCCTGGCGCCGGAGCGGCGCAGCACCTCGACGCCCTCGGTGCCCAGGTCGGGCGGTGTGAGCACCGCGACCGGGCGCAGCTCCGCCCAGGCGCGCGCAGCGTCGTCGCCGCGCAGGCTGACGCTGCCGTACTGCACGACCGTGTAGTCGAGGCGGCTCAGCGCCCACTGGAGGTCGTTGAAGAACGTGTTGTAGAGAGGTCCGGCCGGGACGCTCGGAGAGGGCATCAGGACGATGCGGGTGTGCCCGGCGCGCAGACTGCGGGCCGCCGCGTGCGGCACGTAGCCGAGTTCCTTCGCGGCCTCGTGGACGCGGCGGCGGGTGGGTTCACTGATTCTGACGGCGCTGGTGTTGTTCAGGACGTAGCTGACGGTGGCGCGCGAGACCCCGGCGAGCCGGGCGACGTCGGCGCTCGTCGGCGCCGGACTCGGCGCGGCGGACTCCCGTGATGTGCGGGCGGACTGCGGCTTCGGTATCTGCACCATGACGCACCGCATCTTTCCAGACGGGTGCGGCCGGGTTCCCGGCCGGGCATACCGGCGGGGGCCCGCGACCGCTAGCGTGCGTGCACTCAGGCGTTCGAATTTCCGAAGTTCCGTAGTCCGCATTCCGTACGAGGAGGTGTCCGTATGGCGTCCGACCGTGCCGCCGGGCTCGCCGCGACCGCCCGCGCGCTCGCCGAGGGGGACGTGTCGTCGCGCGTCCTCGTCGAGGAGGCCCTGGCGCGCATCGAGGCAACACAGCCTGCCCTGAACGCGTTCCGTGTCGTCCGCGGGGAGGCTGCGCTCGCCGAGGCGGACGCCGCGGACCGCGAACGCGCGACGGGCGAAGGCACGTCAGGAGGCAGTCGGCCGCTGTTCGGCGTGCCGCTGGCCGTGAAGGACGATATGGACGTGGCGGGCGAGCCGACCGCGTTCGGCTGCCCCGGCGACTTCCCGCCGAAGACCGAGGACGCGGAGGCCGTGCGCCGGCTGCGCGCGGCGGGCGCCATCGTGATCGGCAAGACGAACACGTGCGAGCTGGGGCAGTGGCCCTTCACCGAGGGGCCCGCGTTCGGCGACACCCGCAACCCGTGGCATCACGGGCACACACCCGGCGGTTCGTCGGGCGGCTCGGCGGCGGCCGTCGCCGCGGGGATCGTGCCGGCCGCGCTCGGTTCGGACGGGGCGGGCAGCATCCGTATCCCCGCCGCGTGGACGCACCTCGTCGGGATCAAGCCGCAGCGCGGCCGGATCTCGACGTGGCCCTGGGCGGAGTCCTTCCACGGGATCACCGTGAACGGCACGCTCGCCAGGACCGTCGAGGACGCGGCGCTGCTCCTGGACGCGGCGAGCGGTCCGCACGACGGGGACCTGCACCGTCCGCCGCGGATCGGGGCGGCGCAGGCGGCCCGCGTCGAGCCGGGCAAGCTGCGTGTCGCGCTGTCCCTGCGCATGCCGTTCACCGCAACTCCCAAACGACTGGACCCCGTTGTGCGGTCCCGTGTCGTCGCGCTGGCGGAGCGGCTCGCCGCGCTCGGGCACGACGTGGAGGAGGCCGACCCGCGCTACGGGCAGATCGGCCTCGCGTTCGTGCCGCGCGCCACCGCGGGCGTCACCGACCGGCTGCGCGACGTTCCCGACCCCTCACAGCTCGACCCGCGGACCCGGGAGTCCGCTCGGATGGGGCGGGTACTCGGGGGCGCTCCGCTGCGGCTCGCCCGGCGCGCCGAGGCCTCGCTCCAGCGCAGGGTCGGCGCTGTCTTCGACACGTACGACGTGGTCCTCGCGCCGACGACGGCCACTCCCCCGCCCCGCGTCGGCGCGATGGCGGCGCTCAATGGCTGGCGCACCGACCGGGCGATGATCGCCGCGTGCCCGTACGCGTGGCCGTGGAACGTCCTCGGCTGGCCCGGCGTGAACGTCCCCGCGGGCTTCACCGGCGACGGGCTGCCCGTGGGCGCGCAGCTGCTCGGCCCCGCGAACAGCGAGCCGCAGCTCATCTCTCTCGCGGCCCAACTCGAAGCGGATCAGCGGTGGTTCGAGAAGTGGCCCGAGAACCTCCAGGAGTCGCGCACCGGCTCGTAGAGCGGGTCACGCGCCCCGGGCCAGCACCGCCCACAGGCCGGGGTCCTCGAAGTCGAGGGCCCACAGCACCGTGTTGCGCACCCCGTAGCGGCGCAGCACGGGCAGGTGCGCCTCGGTGCCGCGCGCGTCCTGGTACCAGACGGTGCGGACGGTGCCGCCCTCCTTGTACGTGAAGTGCGGGGTCTGCGAGGCCGGGTCGAGTCCGTAGGGCGCGCCGACGGCCTCGCGCAGGGCCTCCGCCTCCTTCGAGGTGACGTGCCGGGCGCGCTCGTCACTGCCCTCGGGCCAGTCCCAGCCGTAGGCGGGAAGGCCCAACTCGATTCTGTCCACGGGGATTTCGGCCGTTGCGCGGCGCAGGATCTCGTCGTACCAGGCGGTGGAGGAGAGCGGCCCGGGAGTGCCCGTGGCGTGGTGCAGGTTGTAGGCCATGATGCGTACGCGGTCGGCCGCCCGGCCGAGGCTCGGGTAGTCCCAGATGCGGCCCGTCGTGGTGGTCTTGGGGGTGACGGTGGCGAAGCACACCTTGTCCAGCGCGTGCAGCCGCGCGCACAGGTCACGTACGAGCGCGGTGTAGCCCGCGCTCACGGTGCGGTAGGCGGCGTCGCCGGTCGCCACGATGGACTCGTAGTCGAGGTCGATCCCGTCGTACGCGCGGCTGCGGACGAGGGCGAGGAGTTGCGTGATGTGTTCCGCGCGGCGGTCCGGGCTGGTGACGACGGCCGCGAGGGCGCCGGGCTCCATCTGTTCCACGACGGTCGGTACGACCTGGATGCCCGCGGTGTGCAGTCCGTCGATGATGCGCCGCTCCCCCGCTTTGGGGTACCCGTCGATGCGGGTCGCGGACTTCGCCTCGTACCAGAAGGGGCTGACGGTGCGGAGTTGGTCTGCGTGGGCGAGGGCGTCCTGGTAGGCGCCTTCCTGGTCCCAGTACGGCAGCCAGGCCGAGACGGTGCGGGGCGGGGGCGCGGCGCCGCCCCGGGCGGGGGCGAGGGCGGCGCCCCACAGCGCGATGACGAGGGCACCCGTGAGCGCGAGGAAGGACAGGGGGACCGGGCGTATGCGACGCGTGCGTCGTACGGCTCGGGCGGTTATGGGTGTCTTCATGCGCCGAGCCTGCGTCCCACCGGCCGGGCCCGCTCAGCGGGTTGGGCCAGTCAGGCCCTAACGTGACCCGCGTGACTGCCTTCATCGATGACCCGCATGCCCACGAGCACCCCGGCCGCGCCGGCGCCACCGCCACGGTCGAGGCCGCGCCGCGCGAGGTGGGCCGGGTGCGCACCGAGTACGCGCCCGCCCACGACGGCGACCCCGATCCCGGCGAGATCGTCTGGACGTGGGTGCCGTTCGAGGAGAACGACGGCCGCGGCAAGGACCGTCCCGTGCTCGTCGTCGCCAGGGAGGCCGCCGGGACGCTGCTCGCCGTACAGCTGTCGAGCAAGCGGCACGACCACGACAGGGAGTGGGTGCCGATCGGCAGCGGGCCGTGGGACACCGCGGGCCGCGACTCGTGGGTGGCGATCGACCGCGTCCTCCGGGTCCACGAGCGGGGCATGCGGCGGGAGGCCTGCGCCCTGGACCGCATGCGGTTCAACCTCGTGGTGCTGCGCCTCAGGGAGCGGTACGGCTGGCGCTGACCGCCGGCGAGGCCGCGAAGGCCCGCTCGAAGGCCGTCCTGGTCCGTGCGTCCGGCGTGCGGTCCAGGACGCCGAACACGATGTGGTCGAAGCGGCCCGCGAACCGTCCGCCGTCGTCGAGGAGTGCCCGGAACGCGTCGGCGACCTGCGCCGGATCGTTCTGGAACACACCGCAGCCCCAGGCGCCGAGCACGAGGCGCCTGTAGCCCTGCGCCGCGGCCGTCTCCAGGACCCGCTCGGCCCGTGACGCGAGGGCCCCCGCGATCTCGCCCGCCCGCTCCGGGGTGCTGCGGCGTATGACGCCCGCGTTCGGCGCGGGTGAGGTGAGGAAGCCCGCGGCGTAGGGCTCGTCGAGCAGCCGTCCGCGGTCGTCGCGGAAGACGGGGACCCCGGGTGAATGAATCACGCGGTCGGTGTAGAACGGGTCGCGGTTCTCGCGGTGGTGAGCGTAGAAGTCGCGGGCCCGCAGCAGGCACGTGTACAGGGCCGAGGCCCGGCACACGGCTTCCTCCTGGGCCTGTGCGCCGTTGAGATAGCCGCCGCCGGGATTGCGGGCCGAGGCGAAGTTCAGGACGGCGACCGGGTCCTGACCGGCGGTGACCAGGCGGCGCGCGGCCTCCAGGCTGGACTCGCCGGTGACCTCGACGGCCGTGTCCGCGGGCCGGCCCGGCTCGGGCACATCGACCGGGGCCGGGCCGTACGTGCGGGTCGCGTCCCGCGCTGCCGCCACCGCGTCCGCGATCGGCACGACCGCGCCGCCCGGCGCCGTGTACCGCCCCGCCGCGACGATCTCCTCCGTCTGCTGCGCGATCCCCCGCAGCCGGGCGCTCACGCCCGCTCCCCCGTGGTCGTTCTCATGAACGCATGATGTGCGCCGGGCGACTGTGCGAGCAACAGATTTTCACCGTCCGAGGGGCACTCTTGTGCGATTCGCCGTGAGGGTTTTGGGTGGTACGAGCATTGCCCCGGCCCGGCCCATCCCCGTCGAGTCGACGGCACGGCCCCTACCGGGGACGATGAAGGCGAACAGATCAGGAGGGTCCTGAACATGCCCGAAGGAGACTGTACGGAGCTCGGCACGGCGGCCCTGGTCACCGAGGCCGAGGTCGAGGCGCTGGTCCGCGGGATCTGCTTCAAGACCGGACCGCCTCGCACCGTGGGTGTCGAGGTGGAGTGGCTCGTCCACGAGCCGCGCAGGCCGCGGCTCCCCGTGCCACCCGAACGGCTCGACGCGGCGTACGCCGCACTGGGCGCCCTGCCCCTCAGCTCGGCGCTCACCGTAGAACCCGGCGGCCAGCTGGAGCTCAGCTCCCTGCCCGCCTCATCTCTCATGGACTGCGTCTCGGCCGTCTCGGCCGATCTGACGGCGGTCCGCACCGCGCTCGCCGCTCGTGGCCTGGCGCTGACCGGCCTCGGCACCGATCCCTGGCGCCCGCCGCGACGGCTGCTCCACGAGCCGCGCTACGACGCCATGGAGACCTGGTTCGACCGGACCGGTCCCGCGGGCCGCGCCATGATGTGCTCGTCGGCGTCGGTGCAGGTCTGCCTCGACTCCGGGTACGAGGAGCCGGGGCCGCTCGGCCACGGCAGACGGTGGCGGCTCTCGCACCTGCTCGGCGCCGTCCTGGTCTCCGCGTTCGCCAACTCACCGATGCTGCGCGGGCGTCCGACCGGCTGGCGCTCCACCCGCCAGGCGGTGTGGGAGGAGATCGACCCGGGCAGGTCCGGGGCACCGCCCCTCGACGCGGAGCCGCGCGAGGCCTGGGTCCGGCACGTCCTGGACGCGCCGGTGATGTGTGTCCGCAAGGACAGCGGGCCCTGGGACGTGCCCGACGGCATGTCGCTGCGGACGTGGCTGCGTACCGGTGGGCCTCGGCCCGCCACGCGCGGTGACGTCGAGTACCACCTGTCCACCCTGTTCCCTCCGGTGCGCCCGCGCGGCCACCTCGAACTGCGCATGATCGACGCCCAGCCGGGCGACGACGGCTGGATCGTGCCGCTCGCCGTGACGACCGCCCTGTTCGACGACCCGCAGGCCGCCGAGACCGCGTACCGCACGGTGAAGCCGCTGTCCGAACGGGCGGGCCCGCTGCCCGCGCCGCACAATCAGCTGTGGCGCGACGCGGCGCGGCTCGGGCCTTCGGACCCCGAGCTCGCCGAGGCGGCCGTCGCGTGCTTCGCGGCGGCGCTCGACGCGCTGCCGAGGCTCGGCGCGTCACCCAAAGTGCTCGCCGCCGTCTCCGCCTTCATGGACCGCTATGTCGTGCGCGGCCGGTGCCCCGCCGACGACGTGCTCGACCACATCGATGCCCCCGCCCCCGGGAGGACCGTCACCTCATGACCGCACAGAGCGAAGACACCGCCCCGGACCCCGAGGCACTGCGGGAGCGCGCGCGGACCGCGCTGCTCACCGCGCGGGACCGCACGACGCTGCTCACGAGCTGCGTCGAGGGGCCCGATCTGACCGCGCAGCACTCACCGTTGATGTCGCCGCTGGTGTGGGACCTGGCGCACATCGGCAACCAGGAGGAGCAGTGGCTCCTGCGCGCGGTCGCGGGCCGCGAGGCGATGCGGCCGGAGATCGACCCGCTGTACGACGCCTTCGAGCACCCGCGCTCCGAGCGGCCCAAGCTGCCGCTGCTCGCACCCGAGGAGGCGCGCGGTTATGCGGCCGAGGTGCGGGGCCGCGCGCTCGACGTGCTGGAGAGCACGCCGTTCCACGGCACCCGGCTCACCGAGGCGGGGTTCGCCTTCGGGATGATCGCCCAGCACGAACAGCAGCACGACGAGACGATGCTGATCACCCATCAGCTCCGGTCGGGTGCGCCGGCGCTGACGGCACCGGATCCCGACCCCGTCTCCCCGGCGTTCCGCGGACCGTCCGAAGTCCTGGTGCCCGGCGGTCCGTTCACGATGGGGACGACCACCGAGCCGTGGTCGCTGGACAACGAGCGGCCCGCGCACGCGCGCCTCGTCCCGCCGTTCCACATCGACACCGCGCCGGTCACGAACGGCGCGTATCTGGCCTTCATGGAGGACGGCGGCTACGACAGCTCCCGCTGGTGGACGCCCGAGGGCTGGGCGCTGGTGCGGGAGAACGGCCTGCGGTCGCCGCTGTTCTGGCGGCGTGAGGCGGGGCAGTGGCTGCGGCGCCGCTTCGGGGTGACCGAGGTGGTCCCGCCGGACGAGCCCGTCGTGCACGTCAGCTGGTACGAGGCCGACGCGTACGCGCGCTGGGCGGGACGGCGCCTGCCCAGCGAGGCCGAGTGGGAGAAGGCGGCCCGCTTCGATCCCGCGTCGGGGCGGTCGATGCGCTACCCGTGGGGTGACGCGGACCCGACACCGGAGCGCGCCAACCTCGGCCAGCGCCACCTGCGCCCGGCCCCGGCGGGCAGCTATCCGGCGGGTGAATCCCCGCTCGGCGTACGGCAGTTGATCGGCGACGTGTGGGAATGGACGTCGAGCGACTTCCTGCCGTACCCGGGGTTCGCGGCCTTCCCGTACCGGGAGTACTCGGAGGTGTTCTTCGGCCCGGACCACAAGGTGCTGCGCGGCGGCTCGTTCGCCGTGGACGCGGTGGCGTGCCGCGGCACGTTCCGCAACTGGGACTATCCGGTGCGCCGGCAGATCTTCGCCGGCTTCCGCACGGCGCGCGACGGGGAGGGTGCCTGATGTGCCGGCAACTGGCCTATCTGGGCCCTGCGGTGCCGCTCGGCGACGTGCTCGTGGCGCCGCCCCACAGCCTGCTGCGCCAGTCCTGGGAACCGCGCCGCCAGCGGCACGGGACCGTGAACGCCGACGGCTTCGGCGTGGGCTGGTACGCGGACGGGGACCCGGTGCCCGCGCGCTACCGCAGGGCCGGGCCGATCTGGGGCGACCAGTCGTTCGCCGACCTCGCGCGGGTCGTGCGCTCGGGGGCCGTGCTCGCCGCGGTCCGTGACGCCACGCTCGGCGGCGCCGACGGCGAGGCCGCGGCGGCGCCCTTCGCCTCCGGCCCGTGGCTGTTCTCCCACAACGGCGCGGTGAAGGGCTGGCCGCGCTCGCTCGCCCCGCTCACCACAGCGGTGCCGCCCGTCGACCTGCTGTCCATGGAGGCCCGCTGCGACTCGGCGTTCGTGTGGGCGCTGCTGCTGCACCGGCTGCGCTCGGGCGACGACGAGGGGCAGGCCCTCGCCGACACCGTCCTCGAAGTCGCCGAGGCCGCCCCCGGTTCACGGCTCAACCTCCTCCTCACCGATGGGGAGACGATCACCGCGACCGCCTGGGGCGACAGCCTCTGGTATCTCACCGAACCCGGCCGCAGCACCGTCGTCGCCTCCGAGCCGTACGACGACGATCCGCACTGGTGCGAGGTGCCGGACCGCACCCTGCTCGCCGCGAGCCGCACCGACGTCCTGCTGACCCCGCTCAAGGAGCCCACCGCGTGAGCCCGTACCAGCTGACCCGCACCCTGCCCGAGGACGCCACCGGCGCCGCCCTGCGCGCCGATGTCCACAGCGGCCTGACCGGCACGCCGAAGACGCTGCCGCCCAAGTGGTTCTACGACGCGCGCGGCAGCGAGCTGTTCGACGAGATCACGACGCTGCCCGAGTACTACCCGACGCGCGCCGAGCGGGAGATCCTGCTGGCCCGCGCCCAGGAGATCGCCGACGCCACCGGCGCCCGCACCCTCGTCGAGCTGGGCTCCGGCTCGTCGGACAAGACCCGCCATCTGCTCGACGACCTGCCGGACCTGGAGACGTACGTCCCCGTGGACGTCAGCGAGAGCGCGCTGCGGGGCGCCGCCGAGGCGCTCGGCGCCGAGCGGCCAGGGCTGGACATCCACGGGCTGATCGCCGACTTCACGCTCGGGCTCACCCTGCCGGACACCCCGGGGCCGCGCCTGGCCGCTTTCCTGGGCGGCACCATCGGCAACCTCCTGCCGGCCGAGCGCGCCGCGTTCCTGGCCTCCGTACGCGCCCTGCTGCGGCCCGGCGACATGCTGCTGCTCGGCACGGACCTGGTGAAGGACGAGTCGGTCCTCGTCGCGGCGTACGACGACGCGGCGGGCGTGACGGCCGCGTTCAACAAGAACGTGCTCAGTGTCATCAACCGCGACCTGGGCGCCGACTTCGACCCGGGCGCCTTCGAGCACGTCGCCCTGTGGGACGCGGACAACGAGTGGATCGAGATGCGGCTGCGCTCCACGGCCACCCAGACCGTCAAGATCCCGGCGCTCGGCCTCGCGGTCGACTTCGAGGACGGGGAGGAGATCCGCACGGAGATCTCGGCGAAGTTCCGCGAGGAGGGCGTGCGGGCCGAACTGGCGGGCGCGGGGCTGCGCATGACGCACTGGTGGACGGACGCGCAGAACCGCTTCGCGCTCTCGCTCAGCGTCGTGGACTGACGCCCCCGACCTCAGTGGCAGGCGGCGGGTCACGGTCCGCTGGCGTCCAGTTCCTTGGTGATCCGCCGGGAAGCCGCCCCGGCCTCCTTGGCCGGGTCGGCCCCGGCGAGCACCTTCGACATGTACGCCTTGATCGGGTTGTCGGCCTCGACCTTCGCCCACAGCGGGGACACGGGCGTGGCCCGGCCGCGTGCGGCACCCGCCGCCATCGCGGCCACGCCCGGCTCGTCGGCGACGGCGTCGCTCAGCGTCGTCTTGTTGGGCACGTAGTTCATGGTCCTGGCGAGGTCCTTCTGCCACTTCTCGCCGGCCAGGGCCTTGACGACCGCGACGGCTCCGTCGCGGTCGTCGGTGTTCTCGGGCACGACCAGGTCGGAGCCGCCGGTGAAGACGGACCCCGGCTTGGCCGCCGTCTTGCCCGGGATCGGGAAGTAGCCCAGCTTTCCCTTGAGTTCGGGGTTCTGCTCCTCGACGGCCTGGGCGACGCCGGGCACGGCGATGATCTGGCCGACGTCACCCTTCGCGAACTCGCCCGACTGCGGCGGGTGTTCCTCGTCGGCGTCCCTGGGGCCCCGGCCGAGGGCCTGGAGCTGCCGGTAGAACTCCATGCCGCGCAGCGCCGCCGGTGACTGGAGGCTGCCCTCCCAGATGCCGCCGTCCTCCGTCGCGAGGTCGCCGCCCTCGTCCCAGATGAACCCGGAGAGCGTGTACCAGTCCTGGCCGGCCAGGTAGATGCCCTGGTCACCATGGGTGTTGAGACGCCGTGTGTCGTCGAGCCACTCGGCGCGGGTGCGGGGCGGCCGCTTGATGCCCACCTTGGCGAACAGGTCCTTGTTGTAGATCACCACTCGGTTGGCCGCGTACCAGGGGATGCCGTACTGGCGCGAGTGGAACATGCCGGGATCGGCGAGTCCGGGCAGCCACTCCTCCATGCCGAAGTCGCGCGCGGACTCCAGACTGAGGTCGAGGAGTCCGCCCTCGTCGACGTACTGGGGCACCTGCGTGTTGCCGACCTCGATGACGTCGGGCGCCGGTCCGTCCGCCGCGTCCTCGCTCGCCGGGGCGCCCTGCGCCCGGCCCAGGGCCGCGCTCACCTTCTCGCCGATGCCGGTCCACTCCTGGATGCGGATGTCCAGGCGCAGACCGGGGTTCTCGTCCTCGAAGCTCTTCGTGAACCGCTTGAGGAACGCGTCCGACGCGCTGTCCTTCATCAGCCAGACGGTCACCGTGCGCTGCTCGTCGCCTCCGCCCGGCAGATAGGCGCAGCCCGTGAGCAGGGAGGCGGACACGAGGGCGAGGGGGATGAGGGACGCGGCTGTGCGGCGGTGCTTCACCGGATTCCTCCGAGGATGCCCCGGCCTTCAGGCCGGGGAGGAATCGGGCTCCTGCGGAGCAGGGCAGGAGAAGCCGATTCGCCGGCAGGGCGGATCGGCGTCCACCCGCCGTGTTGGCGAGGCAGCCCATATTGGATCAGAGCTCTCAACTGTCAGTCCTCCCAGATAGGTTGCTGTTCATGACGACCGCGGCGCAGGAGACGGCAGGTGTCGGGCATGCCCGCTACACCTTCCGCCTTCGCGTGTCGTCCACCGCAACTGGCGCCCTCGAAGCGGAATGGGCGCGGTGCCGGTGGCTGTGGAACGAGTGCTGCGCCCGCTCGAAGAAGGCGCACGCCGCGAACGAGAAGTGC